>JANQJS010000021.1 GCA_028281535.1 Sedimentisphaerales bacterium
TTAGAATGTTCGAGCGTATTGGCTCCGTCCATTATTTGAGTAAGACTCACTTGTAATTGACCGGCAGATTCTGAATGAACATTTAACTTTGCTTTCCGCGCTGCCACCATTATTTGGTATCGTTGTCTACGTCCAAAATTTGCATAATCTTTTATTGCAGTGGCGCCAAAAGCTTTATTGTACGCAACAGCCTCTGCCGCATCCTTATAAGTATCAATCTTCCTATACATTGTAGGTCGAAATTCCGTGATCCCATAAATGGGGGTTCCCACAGAAAACAGACGCGGACCAACTACCTTGCCACTGTTTATCATATCCTGCAGCCAAATATCTTTCTCAGGCCTACCATATAGCTCATAGATTGTAGTCACTCCGTTTAATAGCGGCCCGATCAATCCACCAACATTTCGTTCAACAATGCCAAGTGGTGACATATTAATGCCATAATGAGCATGACTGTCTATCAAACCAGGTAAGACAGTCATTCCTGTCATATCAAGCACATGAGCGTCTTCAGGTAATTCAATATTATTGCCAATCTGTACAATTTTATCTCCTTTGATCAGGAGAGTCGTGTTTTCAAATACACTTTGACTACTATTCATTGTCACTACACGTACATTTCGCAAGGCTAAATGACCATCAGGTATAGGTATTTTATAGGGTACTGAGATGTTTTCTTTTTGAGATCTTAAGGAACCCGTCAAGATATTATTCAGACTATTTTCATGAAACTCGGCACCACGAGTCCAGAATACTTTCTGACTGTCTAGACTCCATCCCATAAATATTCCATCTTCATTTTCGCTTACTCTTATCGCCCCACTTTCTGGATTACTTGCAATAAAATTAATCGTTTTTCCCGCATAGTCGTTGGGTAAAACATAAGTTTTATGGTATTCGCGCACCAAGAACCAATTCATATTTGGCGACATAACTACTCGAGTCGCATTAGGAAACTCGTACAATCTGCGTCTATCCGAACCATCTAATTTTACCTTGTCCAGAGATAACCCCGTTTCTTCGTATGAAGAGAAGTACAGCCAGTTGGTGTCTGGAGAAAATGCGACAAACGGGGGTCGTTGAGTCTCTGTTACCCCGTAGTCCGGGGTTTTCCATAGCACTTCCGTTATTGTTTTTGATTCTCCGTTCTCATTTATCACGACTAATTCGTAATTCACTTCCGATTCCAAAACAACCCCATCACGCAAACCGCTTCGTGATCGCAAAAAGGCCAATTTTCCATCATCCGAAGAGATTGCTAGTGAACCATAAGCTGCTGGTATATCAGTTAATTCATTTACTAAACCATCTTTAATTGAAAGTTTGTTTACTTTCCCGAGATTATGATCGGACCAAGAAACATAATATAGCTCGGTAGCAGTTGAGTTGATTATTGGACTGGATTCATACTCACTGGTTTGTGTTAGTCGTATCGACTTGTCCTTGGATTTAATAAAAATATCTCCCAAGGTTTCAAAAACAATGTCGTCTTTTACCCGTTGCGCCCACCGTACTATTTTAGTTGTTCCGCTGTTTGTTGGAAACTGCTTGGGAAATGTAGAGTGTTTTACAATTTTTCTGGCGACTGCCGCTTCGAAGGGAATTTGGGCCACGCTTTTGTTCTCAAGATTTACCTTGTTTATCGCACCCCAGGACCAGAAAAAGACACTCTTGCTATCCGGA
>JANQJS010000026.1 GCA_028281535.1 Sedimentisphaerales bacterium
GACTGACAGACCATTTTTTTGCCAGCCTTCCGTCCCTCCTTCAACAACAAAGACATTCTCGTAGCCTTCTTGTTGAAATTTTTTCCAAGCCATCCCCGCCCTGGCACCGGTTTTACAAATTAAGTAAATCGGAATTGTCGAATGTTCTCCATGTTTTTCTATTATTGCCTTTGGATTGAGTGAATCTAGTGGTTGTAAACTTGCAGGTTGAGCATGAATCTTCTGGTATTCTGTAGGTGATCTTACATCGATTAATTGAAAGGCTATCCCATTTTCCATTTGGTCGACAATTTCTTGAGTTGTTATCGAATTCATGTCACTTCCTTTCAAAATAGAATCTTGATGCCATGATAATCTATTTTAATCTTACAACATGATTCTCTCTGGGGCAATGACGAAACAACAATAAAACTATCTCATTAATGTCACGAAAAGCATGATGGACACGATTAAAAAGATGTAGAAATGATCTTGCTGTCATTCAAGTTCACTCAATGAACATTTAAGATAGAATCTGACAAACGATTTCACGGGAGCGTGGCCGAGTATCAAAATCGATAAGAATAATTTGTTGCCAAGTACCTAAAACCAAACGGCCATCCATTACGGGAACATGTAATGATGGGCCTAAGAGTGACGCTCGAACATGAGAGTGACCATTATCATCATGCCAGGTTTCTTCATGAACGTAACGATCATGTTCCGGGGCAATTTTTTCGAATGCCGCTTTCATGTCATGATTAACCAATCCTGGCTCATATTCAATGGTGGTCAAACCCGCTGTAGACCCGATGACAGAGAGAAAGACAGTTGCCTCATCAGATTTCTTTTGAGCAATAACCTGACTTACTTGTGGGGTTAGATCAAGGATTTGCCCATTTCCCTTGGTATCGATTTTTAATATGGTTGATGATATCATAAAAGATCCTTTAACAAAATTCACGTAATAGAAACATCACGCTCAGTCTAATCGACAAGCTTAAGAGAATCAAATGAAGAGTTGGTTAGGAATGAATCTAAGAAGAACTGACAGCCATTTGAGTCAATGGCCATTGAGCCGTATTTTGGCGTGCAACCTTCGTGAATGCTTCGACCACCTGAGGGTCATATTTGGTTTGACTGCAATTTTCCAGCTCGCTTAAAGCCTGCTCTAATGTAAAAGGATCTCGATAAGGTCTTGGCGATGTCATGGCATTAAAGCTATCCACGACGGCTAATATACGTGAACCAAACGGAATTTTTTGGCCTTTAATGCCATCAGGGAATCCTGTACCATCAAATTTTTCGCTTCGGTGACGAATAATCGGCATTTCCCGGCTATAAATTCCCAGTGGCTCTAAAAGCTTTATACTAATTAAAGGTAATTGCTCGACAACCTGCCGCTCTTTAGGCGTTAATGCCGTTTTTTTAGTAAGGATATCTTCTGGAATACTAATTTTACCAAGATTATAAAGACGTGTTGCCAAAATAAGCTGATTAATAAAATCTTCACTGACATGCAATTCTTCACAAACCGCTTTAGTATAGGTAATCACTTGATCTACACAATCATCTAAATCGGCCGATTGTTTACCCAAAGTATTTTGAATATGAACACAAAGAGATTTTGCGACATCATCCTTGAGGTTATCTGACATTTCGACTAATAAATTTTGAGTTTGTGTATACTCCTCATAATTTGTAATAAAATCATCTTCCGAAATATCAATATGATCCCAGCGAACCAATCGATCCCGCCCTTGATTCTTTGCAGTATAAAGTGCCGCATCCGCTCGTTGAATTAACTTACTGCCTTCGGAGGTCCCATTCAGATCCAGCGTATCAACTCCCATGCTTACTGTCAGGGTAAAGTCTTCAGCAGAAATTCTCCAATCAGTGGATTTAATAATTTTACGTAAACGCTCACCAGCAATTTCAGCTTTTTCACAGTTGGTATCTGGCATTAGTACGACAAATTCTTCACCACCATAACGAGCGACCAAATCTTTTGAATAGGCATTATCCTGTAAGATGCCAGCAACCTGTTTTAAGATAATATCGCCACCTAAATGGCCATAGGTATCATTGATATTTTTAAAGTGATCAATATCCAGAATAATAATTGATAAGGGAACAGATCGATTGTTAGCATGACGAATTTCACTTTCTAATACTTCATTAAATCGTCGACGGTTAATCAATCCGGTTAGTTCATCATAATAAGCTTGAGCCTGGAGATCTTCCTGATGCTTGATCATTTGGAAGATAATATCGATACGTATTCGCATCTCTTCTTTATCGTAGGGCTTGGTAATGTAATCCACCCCACCCAACTCCAAAGCTTTGACGCGCACATCGGCATCGGATTGAGCACTGACAAATACAATGGGAATATCTCGTGTCACAGGATTTGATTTGAGTCGTTGACAAACCGCAAAACCATCCATATCTGGCATTAATATATCAAGAAGAATGATTTCTGGTTTATGTTTTATCGCCAACTCGATACCTGCGTGGCCCTCAGAAGCATGCAGGTAATCATGGCCCATACGCCTAACAATCTTTTCAAGCATTGTCAGGTTCATCTGCTGATCATCAATCGCTAAAATTTTGCGAGGTGCCTTTGCGATAAAATCGTCCTTTATATCTATGCCCGATAACAGGCTGATTTGAATTCACTCACTAAAAAATAGTAAATCCATATATATTAATAAAATGCGAACGCAGTAGCCTCTCACATTCTATTTTGCATTTATCGTCATAGATATTAGAGATATTAATCGACAGAATGGAATTTTAGTAAAAAATAGACGACCAATCCCCTACAAATTTTTATTGGACGAGTGGTTAGGTGGCGTAATGGATCTCAAGTCACCCTAGTCAACGTATCATTTTTTTACGTGATTCGATCATTTTTTCGAGTTGATTTTGTCGACGCAGTTTATCGACTTCTTTTTGGGATGGACCTTTATAGGTAAAATCATAATCACATTCCTGGCCCATTAACATGATGGAGTTATGAGCACTACGCAAAAAAGCAAGCGTATCGGCGATGACTTTTTCCTTCTCAGCGTTCAAAATACCTGCTTTTTGCGGGTTTTCATCAGACATTTGGTCCAGAATGATTTTGAGGTTATGATTTGCAGAAATGACATATTTTTTGGCATCTGTCAGCGTTTTGAATGTTTTGAGTTTTTTGCGAAGTTGCTTTTCCTGATCAATCTGATCTCCCCGAAGATTTTGCAAGAGCTGTTTAGCTCGATCCTTGGCTGTTTTCAATGTCTGCATGATCTTATAACCCTTAACTGTTTAATCCATTTGCTTAGTTTTCATCTATTATTCTGCTTACAAAAATAATATCGGACGTTGATGCCGGTTAACTTGAATCCAAAATCTCATCCAGTATGAAAATTTTCTGGATTGCCCCACCACCTCACTCTCAGTCAAAACCACTCTTATTCTTTTTCTTACAACAACTTACACAACAGACTATTCATTCTGATTTTTAGCCAACCCATTGTTATTACTAAATTTAGGCCTAATCTAAGACGACAAATAATAAAATGAAGAGAACCTCTACATATTATTCGCGACCACAATCACTTGGGGATATCTGCAACAACAAGACCTCAAACAATTGGAATCGGTTTGAGCAGAAATATCTGATCTCAGAATTGCAGGCGATATCGATCCGCAACTACTTTTCTTCGTTTATGGAACTGGACGAAAACAATCGTCATACCACGAATCATCATTATTTGATTAACAGTTATTATTTAGACTCTCCCGACTTGAGGTTGTATCGCGAATCGCTGGATGGACAGAAAAACCGATTCAAATTACGACTTCGCAATTATTCGGATTCGCAAGAAAGTGGAGATTTTTTTGAAATCAAACGACGAATCAACACAACAATTGTAAAAAGCCGCGCCCGAGTTGCATCTCATCAAACGGCAGATATTTTAAATGGCTCACTGCGTCCGCCTGAGGATCATAGCCAGGATGCCAATACGATTGAACAATTTCTATTATATAAGGCCAACCTGAATGCACGTCCTGTTATTGGTGTCCAGTATCATCGGCAAGCCTTTGAAAGTCCTATCAATGAGCGAGTTCGTATAACATTTGATCGACATTTGTCCTACTGCCCTCTTGGGGGAAATGATTTTTCAAAGTCTCCTGAAGATTGGCAGCTTGTCGAATTAAATAATTCAGTCATATTAGAAATTAAATACACCGGTTATTTTCCGGCATGGATTTCACGGATGGTTCGACATTTTAATCTGAAAGCTCAATCAGTATCCAAATATGCAGTCTGCATGAAACAGGCATCCTTACTGCCCTATCATGGGCCTCACTATAAGTATTCTCAAGAATAAAAGGATCATCTACGATGGATTTACAACAACTATTTTATAGTATGGAAGGACAGGGCTCATTGTCCATTCAAAGTATCCTACTAACACTGACACTGGCATTTGTTTTAGGTCAAATGTTGGCTTGGGTCTACTATTTTACCCACAGTGGATTATCTTATTCAAAATCATACGTACAATCGATTGTCCTGATCACGGTTGTGATTGCCCTGGTTTTTGCAGTCATTGGTAATAGTATCATTACAGCGTTTGGCTTAATGGGCGCCCTGGCGATTGTAAGATTTCGTAACATATTAAAAGATACGCGAGATTTAGTTTTTATTTTCTGCGCTCTGGTCATTGGCATGTCTTGTGGTGCTCAGCGATTTGGATTGGCTATTGTCGGATCCATTATACTGTCGTTGATCACGATTTACTTACATGCCTGTTCTTTCGGCTCACATAAACCTTTTAATAGTTTTCTTCGTTTTCGATGTGGAAGCAGCGTAAGCCCAGAGCACCCTTTATTTAATACGCTTAAACAGTTCTGTAAAAACTTCACCCTTGTTTCAGTTCAGGATAATGGTTCAGGACACCAGTCAGAATATGCTTACCAGTTACTTGTCAAAGATTATACACAAAACGAGAAAATGCTCTATGAGCTGGAACAATGTCAGGATATAGAAAATATCAGCCTGATCATGCAAGAAGAATTATTAGAAGCTTAAAACAACGGGGATGGTAACAACGTGAAAACACTATTCAAAAGATTTAATTTACATGGGGCTTTTTGGCAAAATAACGCATTACCCATTACCGTATGGGTCTGTGCTGTTTGTGTTGTCTGTTTATTATTCAACCAACAAATGCCTCGTATTGAAATGACCGGAATTGCCAGTAGTGAAAATCGTCTGATTTCCTCGCAGGTCAATGGACGATTGAAATTAATACATGTCAAATTATTTGAAGATGTCAAAGCTGGTGACATCTTAGCCATATTAGAAAACGATAATATTCAAGCACAACTGGCAACCGCAACGGCAGAAAACACGCGTCTCAATGCCGAACTTCTTGCAATGGAAGATCGACTGCGAAGCTCCAACCAAAATAAAGCGATGCAAGAATTCACCGATTCACGTCGTTTTAATGTCGATGTGGAACGAAATCGATTAAGAATTCTCGATTTAACCACATTGATCGAATCAGACCAAATAATACTTAATGGATATAAATATAAGCTGGATCTGCTTACAGAATTACACAAAGACAATATTGCAACCAGTTATGAATATCAACTTGCACAGAATGAATATCAAGCTCTGGCACGTAAATTAGAAGAAAATCAAAATGCCCTGATTCAAACAAAACTTGATTTAGAAAATTCCATCACTCGCAGGGATCAATATGCGAAGATGCATCCTATCCCGCAATCCATACAACTGGCTATTGAACCGCTGCGTTCAAAAATTTTAATCCAACAACGAAAGATATATGAGCTAAAAATCGAAGACGCGATGATGATCATTCAATCTCCCATTGATGGTCGTGTCAGCCAACTAGTGCGCGGTTCTGGTGAAACGGTCTTACGAGGAGAGCCGATTCTATCGGTGAGTGCGACTCAAACATCACAAATTGTTGCTTACGCCAAAGAAATTCATTCTGAAAAAATAGAAGAAGGCTTAACTCTGAGTCTCTTTAAACGCTCAGCCCCTCAAACGATGACACCAACAACCATTCAAATTGTTGGTCCAGAAATTGTTCAGCTACCTAAGCGTCTATGGCCGAACCCTTCTCTGCCAAGCTGGGGCATTCCTGTTATCTTATCGGTCCCAGAAGATCTCATGATTAAACCGGGTGAAACAGTAGGTGTCATAGGGTTATAGGACACAAAATCCTATTAATAATTATTCTATGCCAAGCAATCTACCTAACCCCCTATAAACGGCTCATATCCCCCCTTTTCGAGCAACCAACGTATTTTCCGGTAATTTACAACTTCTTTCATGTCGATAAGTTAATGCGGATTTTCTATGTTCACAGAACATAATATGGCAGTAAAAACGAGATGATTACTGCAAAAGGTTGGTCGAAAAAAATGAAAACAATTGAAGAAACGTTGGATATTGCATCGCGATTATCGTTGGACCTGATTGGAAAATCACCTTCTGGTCGCCCGGAAAATGTTCAGTTAAATAGTGTTTCTGAATTACAGAAACACTATGCGGCAGCCCTCCAAACACAGATCAATGCTTTGGTTGGCCTAAGTGATATTCAATCAGATTTTCCAGATCAATTAGATCCAACCATTCAATCTTGTATCATGTCTCTACAACGTGATTTTAAGCAACATCAAGTGTTAGAGACTATTCGTATGAATAACATCAACATTCAAACGGAATCAAAAAACATTCACATTCTTCTGAATGAAATTAAGGCCATTCTTAAACCTCTTGCAGAAAAACAGACATTGTCCTTTCGTGTTGCAATTGACTCGAACGTTCCAAAAACAATTGTCATAGATAGCAGCTGGATGCGAGAAATTTCTGTAGAACTTGCAAAAAATGCATTAGTGGGAAAAAAGAATGGTCAATTCACGCTTTACCTTACCATGGTAAACCACACGAACTTAAATATACTTTTTGATTTAGAAGCAACAAATTCTTCTGACCCTGATACATTGTCAAATGAAGATGTTGATTGGGATCTTCTCGTGATTGAACAATTGACCTATGCGTTAGATTGGCAGTTAGATTTTTTAGATAGTGGCGCCATTGAATTAAGTATTCCCATTCGACAATATACCGCATCAGATCATACCAACGATACGCTTAATACTGTATTAAAGAATTTAGCATTGACTAAAAATATGACTGAGCATCAAGAATAACCAGTAAAACCTGATATTGGATCAATAGTAAATAATGGCTAATGAATTGAAAACTAAAACTGAAACCAGTGTTCTCTTCGGAGAATGGCTGATTCACAATAAAACCATTACCCAACAACAATTGAGTGAGGCGTTGAGCTATCAGCAATCCAATGGGTGTCGTTTAGGTGAAGCGATTACCAAGCTCGGATTTCTCACGGATGAAGAAGTCGCCCAGGCATTGGCGAATTACTTAACGTTCGATTATTTCCCATTAGATGATTTAACGAAAATTGATCTGGATATCGCGCGAACCCTCCCTGAAAATATTGCAAGAAAACTGACATTGGTCCCGATTGGCCAAATGGATAATAAAGTGGTCGTTGCCATGGCAGACCCTCTAAATATCGTGGCCATTGATACTGTGACCATTAAGCTAAAACGCATGATAAAAGTTATGGTCAGTTGTGAAAAAAATATCTTGCATGCCATTGATGCCATTTATCATGGCAGCGACGTTGAAGAACAACGATTGCGTGATCTGGTTCAAAATGAAGTTATTGACGAAGAAGAAGATATTAATCTCGTTGTTGAAGATGATGCCTCATCACTGGGTGGCGGCGACAGCGATGCCAACCAAGCACCAGTTGTCAGGTTTGTTGATCTGCTTCTCAGTCAGGCAGTTAAAAGTCGTGCAAGTGATATTCATGTGGAACCTCAAGAAGATGCCATGATGATACGTATGCGTGTCGATGGTTCGCTACGAGAAATGATTACCCCTCCTAAAAAAATGGAATCCGCTGTCATTGCTCGTATGAAAATTCTTGCTCGTATGGATATTGCGGAAAAGCGTCTACCGCAGGATGGACGATTCAAAATCAAAGCCAACAAACGTGATATCGACCTGCGTGTAAATACCCTACCCACCATTTATGGGGAAAAAGTGGTTATGCGTATTCTGGATAAATCCGCTGTCAATCATGACATCTCAGCGCTTGGTTTTGATGATCGTCGTATGGAACAATTTAAAACGGCTCTCGATCAACCCCATGGCATTCTGATTGTCACAGGTCCAACAGGAAGTGGTAAAAGTACGACACTTTACACCGCTTTGGGTTATCTGAAAGATCCACGAAAAAATATCATTACTGTCGAAAATCCGGTTGAATACCGTCTAGCGGGTATTAATCAAGTCCAGGTTCGCCAGGAAATTAATTTTGATTTTGCCTCTTGTCTGCGAGCCATTTTGCGACAAGACCCAGACATCATACTCGTTGGTGAAATTCGCGACAAAGAAACCGTCGATATCGCTATGAAAGCATCTTTAACTGGCCATATGGTGTTAAGCACATTGCATACGAATGATGCTCCCAGTGCCGTGACGCGTTTTATTCATATGGGTGTGGAACCTTATCTTTTGGCATCCACATTAAATTTAATTATCGCACAGCGTTTGGTCAAACGTATTTGCAGTAATTGTAAAGTGGAAATGACCATTGATGATGAAGACACATTAAATCGATTAAAAATTGATAAAACCAAAGCGGCTCAAACCACCTTTTATCGTGGCAAAGGTTGCCCCCAATGTGGTGGAACCGGGTACGCAGGACGTTTACCGATCTTTGAATTTCTTGCGATGAATCGTGAAATTCGTCATGGCATATTGGACGGATGTACAGAAGCTCAAATTCGTGAGATTTCTCGTAAACTTGGCAATGGCGACTTACAAGAAAGTGGCGTCAGCAATATTTATAAAGGACTAACAACTCCGGAAGAAGTGATGAATGTCACTTTCGAAGAAGGATCTGAATAAATCAATCTACTAAACAGGCAAAATTATGTATCACGCAAAAGAATTATTTAAAAAATTAGCTACGACAGAAGGAGCCAGTGATTTAATTGTTACGGCAGGTTCTGCTCCAACACTTCGTGTCTATCGAACAATGAATCCATTGAACCTTCCTGAATTAACGGGTGAAGATTCTAAAAAGCTTTGCTATTCCATATTGGATAAAACGCAGATTGAAGAATTTGAAAAAGAAATGGAACTAGACGTAGCGATTTCTCTGGAAAACATTGGTCGTTTTCGTGTCAATGTCTTTCGACAAAAACATACCGTGGCGATGGTTGTTCGTATCGTCAGTGAAAAAATCTTGAGCTTCAAAGAACTGCGTGTACCCGAAGCCATAAAATCATTTTCAAAATTGACTTCTGGCTTGGTACTTGTTACAGGCCCGACCGGTAGTGGTAAATCAACGACCCTTTCAGCGATATTGGATGATATCAATCATACACGATCCTGCCATATTGTAACAATTGAAGATCCTATTGAGGTGATTCATTCACCGGTCATGGCAACAGTGAATCAACGTGAAGTTGGTACCGATACCGGCTCATATAATGAAGCCCTAAAACGCGTGCTACGTCAATCACCTGATGTTATTATGATCGGTGAGATTCGTGACCGGGAATCAGCACAGGCAGCCATTACACTGGCTGAAACAGGCCACCTAACGTTTGCAACTTTACACACACGTGGTGCTATTTCAGCGGTCAATCGTATGGTAGATATGTTCCCTGCGAATCAAACGCAACAACTTCGAAGCCAATTATCGGCATCGTTAGCTGGCGTTGTCTGGCAACAGCTTGTCCCAACCCGTGATAATAAACGCTTGGTCTTGGCCTGCGAAATCATGATCGCAACACCCGCAATTAAAGCACTCATATTAAATGGGAATACCCATGAAATCATCAGCTTGATCCAAACCGGCAAAAAATATGGCATGTGTACGATGGATCAAGCATTGGAAGAATTACAATACAATGGCGTTGTTGACCTTCATAGCTGCGGCAAAGAACTGGCAACGTCATCAGCTCATTAAAAATAGAGATAAAATAACAGGCATAATCTATGGCAAATTTTAGTTATAAAGCAAGAGATTTAAAAGGCAATAGCATCGAAGGGCTTAAGCCTGCCGATTCCAGGCAAGATATCCTCGTCTGGCTTCGCGGCAAAGGTTTGACGGCCGTTTGCATTGATGAAGTCCATGCCGTTGACAAACCAAAACGTAGTTCAAGACGAAACAAAAAAGTAAAGTCCGCAAATCTATCCGAACTATGTTGGCAGCTCTCCACCATGGTCGAAGGTGGCGTTCCTTTAACCGAAGCCGTAAAAACAATTGCAGACGACATTGACAATCATACACTTAAAGAAGCTCTGGATGATATTGGAGAAAAAATTCAAAAGGGTCAATCGTTCAGTGAAAGTATCCAGGATCACCCAAAGATCTTTGACCACCTTTTTGTATCAATGATCCATGCCGGTGAATCGGGGGGTGCTCTGACACAGACACTTCATCGCCTAGCAGAACACTTCGAGCGTAAAGATCAAATGGCAGGAAAGATCAAGAAGGCATTATCCTATCCGATCTTTGTCGTTAGTTTTATTACTTTGATTATTATTGCAATCATGACATTTATTATCCCACGCTTTAGAACCTTGTTTTCTCAAATGGGAAATGAATTGCCCGCTTTCACAGAAATGTTTCTGGGGCTTTATGATGTATTGGTTGACAATCTGTTATATATCATAGCAGGTACCGCGCTGATGGTCGGATTATTTACAATATGGGTTAAGTCCAAAAGAGGGTTTGAACAATTCTGTAAATTATCTCTAAAATTTCCATTAGTTGGAAAAATCATTCGCTATGGATTCGTCGTAGTCTTTTGTCGCACCATGGCAACACTACTCAGCAATGGTGTCTCTGTTTTAGATGCCCTTAAAATCTTGACGGGCATGACAAAAAATACCGTGATAAAAACAGCCATTGAAAAAACACATGGCAACATCGTCGAAGGAGCAAACATCTCCATTAGTATGGCAGCCTCACAATTCTTTCCCAACATTGTTGTCAAGATGGCACAAGTTGGCGAAGAAAGTGGTGCCATGCCTCGCGTATTGGATCGCACCAGTAATTACTTTGAAAGGAAAGTTGATAACAGCATCTCAGCTATGACCGCGGCATTGGAACCGATTATGATTATATCGGTCGGTCTGATTGTATCGGTTGTAGTGGTTGCGCTTTATTTACCAATATTCACAATATCAGATATATAACGTTTGTATAAACCCAGGAAAATAGGAAAACCTCAATTTTGAGGTTTTTTATATATTTTCGATTTGGCATTTTGTCGAATCAGATAATGAATCGTATTTTGTAACAACTAAACTAAGAATTTTCATTAAAACCCATATATTTTATTTTAAGGAGACAGAGAAATGAAAATGCAAAAACGTAAAAAAGGATTTACCTTGATTGAATTGATGGTAGTAATTCTGATCGTCGGTATCTTGGCCGCCGTATCCGTTCCCATGATGCGTGGTCGTGTGGAAGCTGCCAAATGGTCAGAAGCAAGTGCTACCGCTGGTGCAATCCGCGTTGCTGTACGTACTTATGCAGCTGAAAAAGGTATCTCAACAGCAACGACCGACTTAGGTGGTAATACTGCTGATACCGTTCTTTCACAGTTAGGCTTTTTGTCAGGTGATCTGACAGGTACATACTTCAGCGCATCTGATTTTACCATTCAAAATATCAATGCAACTACTGGTATTTGCGAAGTTGTGGTAGATGGTACTTCCGCAGGCTTGACAGGCAGTAAGACATTGCGTGCAAATGGTGATTTTAACTAAATCATCCATTCAAAACGTTTGATCACCTAACGGTGAATTTGTAGATATTTACTGCTCCCCCATTGCTGTGCAAGGGAAACATGATGCTGTCAAAAAAAATGACAACAAGGACTCGGTCTGGTTTTACCGTGATCGAAGCGATGTTTGTAGTGTTGATTCTTTCCATCGCCTCACTGGGGATGCTCTGCTATCAATACTTAACCGTGAAGTACTCACGAATCGCGGGTGCTGAACTGACCGCCGTGCGAACCGCACAGCTTCTGATTGAAGACTGGAAAAGCACTGGGGGAGCAACAGACTACGATCCTACGATTCTAAATCTAGGGATCAGGAAATCTGGCAGTGTCTACAAAATGACGGTCGATTCACTACCTATGCATATAAATTTAGCATCTACCGATGTGGCCACCGACGGTGCGTCACAGACCCTGCTGCGAAAATTAGATGTGCTGGTAGAATGGCGAAAAGATTACGCACCAGGAAAACTGGACACCAATCCGTCCAGTTATGGTATCTCAACCTTTGTTCGCGTTGATCAAACAACAGGATAATCGTACTATGATGCATGGACAAAAGAAACAAGGGTTCACCCTACTGGAGATGATGATTTCCATCACGATTACAGTTATTCCTATTATGGCTGTTGCGGCGATGTTGTCGAATGGACAACGTACATGGAATAATGTCTACAGTTCTACTTTTACCCAGCTTCAGGCGGAATCCATGACCGCCCTTTTGTCGTTTGGACAATGGGGCCGGCGATCCAATCGCGATAATTATGTGATCTATGATGTAACACGAGGCAACTATACAGAAGCCTTACCACGAACAACCGACCCAGTAGAAGTTGTTTCAGGCGAAGCGGTCGAATTCCATTACTGGGATGCCGTCAAACCTTCAGAGATCATGTTGAATGTGAATATTGAAGCAACCCATTACGCACTTTTCTATCTTGAAAATAAAAAACTCAAGATTGACCGAGGCCCCTATCCGCCGCAAGCGGTTCAAAGGGGAAAACGGCGAAGTGGTCCAAATGTGACAACAGAAGTGATTGCTGACAATGTAAAAAAAGTTGAATTCAGCCATACCATCGCTGGGGGATCTCCCCAAGGCGCGGTACGGATTGTATTAACCATGCAAGATCCAGAGACAAAAAAAGAAACCACGGTAATGACAACAACACTATTACGCATTGGGTGGCCGAGGTAAAATGATGAATCAAATGTCTCAAAAACAATGTCATAAGGCCAAAGGATCAGCGATCGTTTATACGATGTTTGCGATTATTATCTCAACCATTATGGGAATGAGTTTATTATCGCTTTCATATAGCGTGCGAGCGCAATCTGCTAAGATAAAAAACGAAACAGCATCGCTTTTTGCCGCAGAAGCAGCCTATGAACAAGCGGTATTTTGGATGACCCGGCAGGCTGATTTATTAACCACATTAAAAAGCTATCCGAATGGCATAAAAAACCCCATACCTATCTCAGCGTTTTCAGGCAGTTCGAGTGATTACACTATCAGTTTTCATGATTTCTTTTATGCGCGTCCCGTCTTCAAAATTGAAGCAGTTGGCCATGCTGGTCCTGTGGACAAAATGCTAGAGGCTTATGTTGTGCAAGCAGTCAGCGGATGGGATGGTACCCATCAGGTTCCTAGTAGCGCGAACACCACCGTTGCATGGCCGTTTTCTGGTGGTGAAGTGATTAACACACCTCTGCATATTAACAAAATAAATGACTCACCTGATGTAAAAGATATTCGAATCTATGGACGACCAACATTTGCCAAACGGGTCGAATTTGGTGAATCAAAAGGTAACAAGTATACTGCTTCTGATTTAGCCCTTTTTAAAGGCGGCGTCAGCTTCAATCAACCTGATAATAAAATCAATGATAAAGCAGCCCTGGAAAGTCGAGTGAATCGTTTTATAATGAATATCGAACAATTTGGTAATCCAGTAGACTTTATCATTACGCCTGTAAAAAGTACAGCAGCCAAAGGTCTGACAGAACCTGCAGTACAAATCGAATTTTATGTCGAAGGTGGCGTGGGTAAAATGCGCATCACCAATAATTGCACCGTGCAAGTGTCACTAACATCGCCTGATGAAACAATTCCAACCTATGATTACAAAGTAGATCCAACAGGTGACGGCTCCACTTATGTAAAATATCCCGTATATTGCTACCACTATGCAGCTAACGGAAATACCGGAACCGTTTATGATATTTCATCGACCTATGTGACTCAGGAAATTGATGGTATTAAATCAACGCCAGGTGGTCAAATTTTCGTTAATGGAAATGTCATCTTAGGATCAGACAAATCAGTAGATATGTTCGTTAAAGGCAAAATATCCATCATGGCAACAGGAAACATCTGGATAGGTAATCCTATTAAAGTCGATGGACCTCGGGACGCAGATGGCATGCCAACCAAAGATAACCCAAATATCTTAGGATTGATTTCTCAAGGCGTCATTAAAGTCATCGATCCTGTTTTGGCCTCATACAATCCTGTCACCAGGACTGATCAAGTAGGACCAGAAGAAATCTCCGGATTAACCTACCGCCCGGTTGCAATACATGAAAGCGATACCGGTTGGAATATGTTACAAAAAGCAGGATATGCAATAGCCGGTTTTTCGATCAACGATGGTTACTATGCTGAATCTGTCCCAGGTGGCGGCGGCGGTGGCGGTGGCGACGATGATGACGACGGTGTTGATGACGACGGAGATGGAGAAGGTCATGAGAGTGAACCACTATTTATGCGTATTTTACCCGGTGTTGTTACAGTCGAAGCTGCAATTACCGTCGGTGGTGGTGGCTGGGGTGCAGAAAATGTCGGTGATCGATATACCGATTCGCTTTATTACGATACTTTAGTGGTTCGTGGTTCTATTGTGGAAGTGGTACGTGGAATTGTGGGCAGTGCCCCACCATTATGGCGACGCGGCCATTACAATGGTTTTACCAAACGATATTATTTTGATGAACGCTTGCTTCAGGGCATCCTTCCAGGCGATGTCTGGCTGCAAAGCAAATATGTACCTGTCCCTGCTGGATGGCATGACTACAGGTTAAGCAAGAAAAAATAAAATAATGGAGATGTTTTTTCGGAGGCAACGAAAACATTGGGATTTAAATTTTTAAAAAATCATACGTTCGGAATCGATATTGATGAGCATTGCATCAAAGTGGTTCAATTGCGTCAGCAAGGCAAAGGATTTGCCGTTGTTGCCGCAGATCAGGTGGAGTTCCAGTCGTTTTCAGATAATCCAACCCAACAGCAGATCACTGCGATTCGCAGCTGTCTTAAAAATTCAGGGATCAAAGCGAAGCAGGCTATTGGTTGCATTAAATCAGATGATGCCGTTATTCACAACTTTGAATTTCCCAACCTACCTGAACAGGAACTTAAGCAGGCGGTTCTATTAGATGCCGAACAAACCTGTCCATTCCCACTTCAACAAGGTGTGGTTGATTATCATCTCTTTGAAAGACAAACAGGACATCAGATCCAAGGAATCATGGTCGCAGCTCTAAAAGAATCTGTTGAGCAGCGTCGCAGCACCATCCAAAAAGCCTCAGTCAACTGTGCACTGATCGATATTGATCGCATGGCACTGATTAATTGTCTTGAGCAAACACAGACAATAGAAAAAGACCAAGTCGTGGCCATTTTAAATATTGGCCCATCAATTTGTAATTTAATCATCGTCAAAAAAGATACAATCCCCTTCCTACGTGATTTGCCCCATGGCTCTGATGAAATAATAGAATCTCTGGCCATTGAGCATGAAGATAAACAGGAAACCATTCGAGAATTACTTTTTCACCCGGAACATCTGGGCGATCCGAATATAACTCTGGGACGCAGTCTCATGAGTGTCTGCCAGCCACTGATTACACAGATCATGGATACGATTCGTTATTATTATATTAACCAGAAAGTTAATACAGTGGATCGTATGCTGGTCTGTGGCGATTTTGCCCTGGCACACAATTTTATTGAAATGCTGGATATGCAACTTCCCACAACAGTAGAGCTTTGGAATCCATTTAACGATATCAGCTACGATGAATCAGCCGAATATAGTGATTTGCTAAAAACGGCTGGACCTAAAATGGTCGTCGCAGCTGGCCTGGCCATGAGGAGTATATAGATATGATCGAAATTGATCTACTACATGGCCAGGGAAAACCCATAAAAAGCAATCCGCTTAATATCGCGGCTGTGACATTGCTATTTATGATCCCGATCGGATTGGGATTAATTGTATCAACAAGTTATATGCAAGCTAAACACGAAAGTGTCATAAAAGCAAAACAATTGCAACAACTGGATGACAAAGCGGCTTCATTAGCCAAAGCACGTGTCTTCCAGGAAAATGTGAATAGCTACGTCAGTGTAACGGATGATACGTTAAGAGAAACCGCAAGAATTATGCCCCGCTATACACAGTGGTCCCCTATCATCCAGGCCATTGCTCGAAAAATCCCTGAAGGATTCGTTCTCAAAGACCTCAGTGTCACCAAACAACCGATCCAAATTGACACCACACAGGTCGGCAATCCAAAACAAAAAATTAAAATCAATGTATTCAAACGTACGCTGCACATTAGTTTATACAATTTTAGTGAATCGGACGGTGATGCGAGTATTGAAAATTTTATACACAACTTGAAACGAAACAGTTCATTTAAACAACAAGTCGAGGAAGTTCGCCTCGTCGGTCATACCATGGAAACGATGAAACGAAATCAAGTCCCACGTTATGACATTGATTGTATTTTAATAGCTGCAAAAGAATAATATTATGGCACAGAAATCAAAACAACAATTTACAACGATTACAATCATTTGGATTGTCTGTATGGTCGCTTGTGGTGGTGCATACCAATTCCTACTCAAACCTGAGCAGGACGCACTAGCCGCGACCACAAGGAAAATCAACGAAAAAGAACGATTGTATAATATAATTTTGGATTCAACCACCCAGCAGGCAAAACAAGCAAACATCAGTAAAGTGAAAGATGCACAAGATCGCTTCAGAAACTTTGTCACTCGCCCAGAACTGATCAGCGACATGACATTAAGTATGAATCGAATTGCCAGCCAACTAAAACTGGATCTCTTTTCAACCAAAGGTAAAAGCGAAGATAGCTTTGAAGAAATCGCTAACAGCAAAATTTTAGGCGTCAATGAAATTGGTGTCACTTTCACCAGCAGTTTTAATCAATTTGCCAGTTTTTTAACAACACTGGAACGACATAAGCCTGTGATGCTGATAGACACTTTTAGTATTTCACGTGAACCCAAAAATGACCTGAAAAATTCAGCTAAATTAGCAATTAATATTCTTACACAAACAGACTCAAAAACAGAGCTAAATGACTTTGTTAACAAATTGAGTTACAAGCCCCCCCCAAAACAAACGGGTCCAGGTGTTGGAAATATGATTATGACAAATTTATCTGCCATTAAAGGGCTTTTACAAAAATGAGAACGATTGCAGTATCAAATCAAAAAGGTGGTGTGGGTAAATCTACCACAGCGGTTAATCTGGCAGCAGCGTTGGCGCGATGGGATTACCGTGTCCTGCTGATTGACCTGGATCCACAGGGACATGCTGGCATGGGCGTGGGTGCTGAATTGCAAGACTCTCAAGAAACTATTTACGAGGTTCTAACCGCTGAAACATCTATTCGTGATGTAATCATTGGCTCAGAATTTGAAACATTACAATTAATTCCAAGTGACATTTTGTTGTCAGGAATTGACGTAGATCTTGCAAACACGCCTCAGCGAGAATTTCGTTTACGCAAAGCACTCGAGCCGCTTCAGGAAGAATATGATTATTGCATTATCGACTGCTCACCTTCACTAAGTGTTTTAACATTGAATGGTCTGGTTGCCAGTGACGAAGTGATTGTGCCAGTCCAAACGCATTACTATGCAACTGAAGGAATGAAGCAGCTATTGGAAACCTTTGTTCTGGTCAAAAAACACTTCAACCCAGAGATTCAAATTCTCGGCGTACTCTTAACCATGGCAGAAACCGCAACGCGACTGGCCAAAGATATCGAAAGTCAATTGAGAGGCCATTTTGGTCGCTTAGTATTTAAAACTAAAATTCGAAGAAATATACGTTTAGCCGAAGCACCCAGTGCTGGCCAAAACATATTTACCTATGACAAAAATAGCAATGGTGCAAAAGATTATCTGGCGTTAGCCCAGGAGATTTCAGGACATGAAACGCAAGTCAGGACTACAGAAGAAAATATCGTCCATATTTGACGGTATCGCGCTGGATGATTTAGGTGATAACTTAACATCACCTGCCCCCAACGCAAATTCCCCCTCACCAAATAGTGAGGTCTCAGGAGAGTCCGCGCCAACATCCTCTACAAATAATAATATAGAGTTGGAGGCATGTATAGATATCAATACGCCAATTGTCGATCCGCCTGATTACTCATTAACCTCTGAAGCAATTGCACCCAATCAAAATGAACCTGACGCATCCGTAACGGCTAAGTCTGAAATAAAATCAATGATGGATGAGTCTGATCAAATCTTGGAAGATATTCAAGATTCATCATCTCAAGCAATAATGCAAGATGAACCATCACTTGAAACGGTAGATGCTTCTGACACGTCCCTGGACCTGGAAGTCCAAAGTAGTACTGAAACCCCTGTCGATTTCAGTGAGCCACAACCAGAAATCAAACCGGATGAAAAAGCATTTGATTTACCATCACTTAATGACTTGCCAGATCTTTCAGACTTCAATGAACTAGAAGAAGAACCCACAAAATCTCTGTCTGATATTCTGGAAGAAAATAATATTTCCATCATTGAAGAACCTGTAGAAGATATTAAACAAGAAGCCAATATTAGCTTTGTGTCAGGTAAAACAGATGTTAGCCAGAGGGTAAAATATTCAGTTGATGATAATCAGGAAATTGACTCCATTTTTGGCTTGCGTAATCAATTACAAAATAAAACGGACATAAATACATTTGAATCACCACAAGTTTCTGATAGTCAAGAAGCGACCAACCTGAATGATTCAATTGATAATTCAGACATTGAAATTGAATTGGAGACTGAACCAGTATCAGAGCTTAAAGAGTCATTAGATATTTCCGAACCAACGAATAAGGTGACTGATGTGGATCTTCCATATATAGAAGATTCTCCAGAACATCATGAAACAGAACTAAATGCTACGGCGTCTGATATTGAGTCCGAACCAGAACAAGATCTAAGCGTGACAGAGTCAGAACCTGTGGATGAAAATGAAACAACTCAATCACCAGAACTTGAAAATAATATAGATTTCAGTCTGGACAAAGATGATCCTTTTGCATTGCAATCATATGATCTGGACACTCCAGAATCAACGGAGTCTGAAACCCAGCTCTTTGAAGATCTAGATCCGGTTAATGATGTAAAATCATCGAAAGAGACATCAACAGACCACACGATTTCTAATGACGATGTCAGTCTCGATATTCCCTCTGACAGCCAGATGCCACTGGATGATTTAGATACAACGACTCCCGTTGCAGAGGTCTATTCATCAAAACCAATTCAAAAAATTGATTCTCAGGAACAAACATCAGAAACATCTGCTGGCATTACAGCAATAGATATGGATTTTTCAATCAAGCCTGATGCCAATCAAAATTCAAACATGTCTTCATCTGATGATCGCGAAAATGATGACAATGAACTGATTTCACTTGACCAAGGGCAAAGTAATGATATTGAACAGACACCTGCTTCATCTACTGAATCCGAAAAAGAAAAAACCAAAAAGCCGAAAAAGGTTAAAGTGACTAAGCAGCCAACGGATCGCCGACAAGCAATCATGGCAGTTTTTGTCGTCTTTCTCTCGATCGGATTTGCATTAGCCATGGCATGGGCATTTATGCCAACTTTATTTACGGGTGCTCCAGCTAAAAAAGTCGTTCAAAATGAAGAGCTCGAACCATTGGTCGCTCGAAAAACCATCAGCGATGTTTGGCAAACACCACGGCCTTACCCAAAATCACTGCGTGATCCCATGCAGCGACATGTTAAGTCAACAGTCAATACTGCGTCTTTGCCAAACAACAATGTTTCCAGTAATTTCAAAGTGGATATTAAAGGAGCAGTCTACAGTAATGATAAATCCTCGATCCTGGTCGATCAGGAAATTCTCTATGAAGGTGACACCTACAAAGGCATCACCGTCGATAAAATAACACGTACCCAGATTACCTTTAAAGCCAATGGTAAAACATGGACACAGGAATACTAGATTCCCAAACTATGGGATTGATATTTACGGAGCGAGACTCATGAAAAACAGTATCACAAGAACAATCATCGTCATTGGATTCATCCTGACATGCAGTTTCCAGCTATCCTCTGTCTCTGCGCAGCTGAATACTGGCAAACGAAAGCTGACCGACATTGAAAAAAGATTGCAGAAAAAAGTGACGGTTGATTTCCGTGAAACAGCCATCGATGATGTCATTCTTATGCTCACCAAACAAGCGGATGTTGATGTTGTCAAAAGTCCCAAAGTCGTTGGTAATATTACCGCGACAGTGACGGATATTCCTCTGGGAGAAGCATTAAAAAATATTCTTTCAGCACATGGGTATGCCTATGTCGTCAGCGAAAACATGATACGAATCATCCCTGCCTCTGAAATCAAAGCCATCGAGGCAAAACGTGTATCAAAAGTTTACCGTATCACCTACGCCGATGCGAAATCTGTAGCCAAGTCTTTGGAAGATTTTCTTTCAAAAGATGGAACAATCGCAGTAAATGCGGGCACAAGCAATATCATGATTTCAGATACTGAAGCAAAAATCAAAGCCATCGATAATTTCATTTTAGAAGTTGATCGAATTACGCCACAAATTATGGTGGAAGCCAGAATTTATGACATTTCATCCAAAAACCGACTTGACCAAGGGGTCCTTTGGAGTGCAGGTACCAACACAACATATGATTCATCTGGTAATCCGATCAATGGAAACCGTGACCCATTTACCGTTGGTGGATTTTCAGGTGCAACCTCATTTACCGAAGCAGCCGATGGTATGTTCCGATTTGGTATTTTAAACTCTGCCGTCAATATTGATGTGATGTTGAAATCAGAGCAGGAAGATATCAAAGCCGAACTGCTTGCCAACCCACGTGTGATGGTGCTGGATAATGAACAAGCCAACATTCGCATTATCTCAGAAATTCCCTATCAGGAACTAACGCAAACTGCTGGTGGCGGTAATATCGGAACGACCGAATTCAAAAACGTCGGTGTCGAATTACAAGTAACACCGCATGTAACTCGTAAAGGCATGATTCGTATGCACATTCGCCCGACCTTTAGTATTAAAACGGGTGAAGTATCGATCGGACTGGGCGGCACTGGAATTACCAGTCCGCAGCCCATTGTCGATACGCGACAAACCGATACCATTACGCTCGTGAAAGATCGTCAAACCATCATTTTGGGCGGTTTGCGTAAACAGGAAAAAAATATGCAGAAAAACAAAGTTCCTTTCTTTGGCGACCTTCCTCTCTTTGGCGAAATTTTTAAGTTCGAAGGTGAAGAGACCATTACCAGTGAATTGGTGGTTTTCATTACGCCACGGATTATTCACAATCAGGAATTAACCGAAGTCGAGAAAAAGCAATTTGATTCCACGGTGATTAATCCGCTTCTGCCCGATGAATGTGAAGAAGAAGAAAACAAACAATGCGATGCGAAAGAAAATGCCAAACAAGATAATAGCAAAAAAAAGCATCCATCAGAGAAAACCCAAACCGACTTTAGCTCCGTCGGTACGGTCATCTCACAATAAACCCAAATAAAAAGTCCAACTACTCACATGCCGCTGGGGTGGATTACGATCCCCCCCTTTTTTATGTCCAGACACATCTGACACTGACACTTCTCATTTACCTTAGGAAATATCAGGTAGGTCAGGCCTTGCCTGACAGGGTTTTGAAATCAATTGTCAGGCACAGCCTGACCTACAAAAATACATCATAGAAGTGTCAGTGTCAGAAGCGTCTGGTGGAAGTAATTTACCCTTGTTGTTTTTTGCTGGCTCGGTGTCTTAGGTAGCTGGCGATGAAGTCGTCGATTTCGCCGTCGAGGACTTTAGTGGGGTTGCCGACTTGGTGTTCGGTGCGATGGTCTTTGACCATTTGGTACGGTTGCATAACGTAACTACGGATCTGGCTACCGAAGGCGATCTCACCTTTGTCGCCATAGAGCTTGGCGAGTTCGGCATCGCGTTTTTGTTGTTCCATGCGTTCGATTTTTGATTTGAGCAGGCCCAATGCCAAAACACGGTTTTGGTGCTGGCTTCGTTCTGAAACGCAATCAACCACAATGCCTGTGGGCTTGTGTAAAATGCGTACTGCAGTTGCAACCTTGTTCACATTCTGACCACCCGCCCCGCTGGCCTTGCAATAGAAATCCATCTCGATCTCTTCTTCATTAATTTCCACTTCGGCCTGCTCGCCATAATCAGGCAACACATCGACCGCTGCAAAACTGGTATGTCGCCGTTTAGCTGAATCAAAGGGACTGATACGGACTAATCGATGCACGCCTACTTCGCAGGATAAATATCCAAACGCATAGGCCCCCTTGACCCGCAGCATCACTGAACGAATCCCCGCCTCTTCGCCCGGCGTTTGTGTCACCTGCTCATACTTGTAGCCAGCCAGATCAAAGTAACGCATATACATCCGCAGAAGCATACTCGCCCAATCACAACTTTCCGTGCCGCCTGCGCCAGCATTGATACTGAAAAAGCAATCGAGCGGATCATTCTTATCACTGAGCAGCGAGGCTAATTCAATTTTATCGACTTGTTCAGCAAGATGTGTCAGGCCTTCAGAAACTTCCGTGCGCGTCTGATCATCATTCTCGTCCTGAGCCATCTCCCAAAGTAGTTCCAGCTCTTCGCATTTCTCGACCGCCTGGTCAATCGGCTCAATCGAAGCTTTAACAATCTTCAATTCAGAAACGGTTTTTTGTGCCGACTCAGCATCATCCCAGAATCCGGCGGCCCCCATTTTATCTTCTAAAGCTTGTAATTCTTTGCGTTTATTGGGCAAGTCAAAGAGAGTCTCGAATCTTGACGAGTCGATCATTCAGCTGAGCTAAAACGTTGCTGACATCTTCAAATGCGGTCATCTCAGGGCTCCTGCCAGCCGGCCTGTCAATCGGGCGGCTCTATCTCTTTATCCAAAAAACAATTACACGAAAACAGGGCCTAAAATTGGCCCGAATTTCTCCTTGACAGAACATCTTAGTATGATTAATCTATTTTGCAATATTTATCACAATAAATTTACGTAAATTAGCTAATTTAAGGCATTTGAATCCTGCCACCCTAGCCCCGGGAGCCCTTGTATGACGATTCGATCTGTTTTTGTGCGAAATCCACAGTATGTCGCAACCCTCGTATTATTGACAATCGCCGCCCTGAATTCATCCCTCTTTGCCGTAACGCAAGGCCAAATGAACCAACTCAAAGGCAAAGGCGTTCTCTCAGACACGGACCTGGCCACGATCGATCAATATGTCAAAGAACGTCTAGACAGCATGCTAGGTGTAGAAAACATTAAAGATCTAAATGCGATCACATCTGAATTGCTTCTAAATAAAACCAATAACGTCGGGGCATCCAAAAAAGATTACATTGGGCAATTTGCAAAAAGCCTCAAAGAAAACTATAAACAAATTTTAAGCGGCTCTGAAAATTCTCCCAACAAACAACTCGCCCCCAATATCCGTATATCTGTATTGAACATTATGGGCGAATTAGACTCTCCTGATTTGATCACAGAATTTACCACATTGCTAGGTAGTGAAAAAACCAAAATGAGATATTGGGCCGCAAAATCTTTAGGGTATCCCAATATCAAACAATTTTTAAATAATGAATCAGCAGACTCATCTGTCCTGACCAGCGTCGTCAAAGCACTCGAAAGCACGTTAACAGATGAAACTGATCCTCTGGTCATTGAACAAATTGCCATTGCAGCAACCATTCCAAATCATAATTCCGTAATCAATGTAGTGATGAGTTGTGCCAACAAACGCATGGAGCTATATAAAGCATGGAACGTCGATAATGAACTGGTAGACCTAAATATCATGAAAGCTCTATTGATCATCTCGCAACAAAATGCTGAAAATGAAAAAGCCATGGTTAGCTTGGCTTCAGAATTACATTCACATGCTTATCACCGCTATGTACAGGCCAAACAATGCCTCCAGGAATATACCGATGATAAAGTCTTTTTGATCAGCCCAACGAGTCAGTCACAACTAAAAACAGTGATCATTGAAGGTGAAAAAATATTACGCTTTGCCTCCAAACAAAAACGCAGTCAGGTAACCATCAACCCTAGATTCCTTAAAGCCATGGAAACCAACAGATGTAATAACCTGACCAATGCATTTAAACTGTTATCTGGCCCCACCGGAGTGATCATGGAGTCTTTTCAATTAACTGCACAGAATTTATTCGCCCCATTACCTGACCCTCCAGACACACTCATCAAACGGGCCATCATAGATAACAAAATCCTTAACAAAACAGTTAAGCCAAATAGTTAAACCATCAACTCTTTGGCACCCTCTATCGACGGATCGATTGAGATATGAATAAACGCCATATTTTCATCACACTCATCTGCACTTTTTTCGGACTGGTTGGCTATTATTCACTTAAAAGCAGTCCTATGCCAAAAACCGGTTTCACCTGGTCCTTTATGGATTCCATTACATCACTTGATCCAGCCAAAATGCATTGGTTGGATGAAAATATTGTTGCGATGGCACTATGGGAAGGGCTTACAACGCTTCATCCTGAAGATCAATCGATTATTCCAGGTGTTGCCTATTTACCTCCAGATATCAATAGAGACCAAACGACCTATGTCTTTAAACTCAGACCCGAGGCCAAATGGTCCAACGGAGATCCAGTCACCGCGCATGACTTTATCTATGGCTGGCGACGTGCTATCGAACCAGGTAGCTCGGGTGTCTATATCGGTTTTATCACCGACCATATCGCAGGTGCTAAAGAATATAGCGATTGGCGCAACCAAGCCGTAAAAACCATCCAGTGCCTTGACGATCTTATCAACGAAAAAGAGCTAAGCAATGAAGACAAACGATTCATTGATCGCCAACTAAATATCAATTGTGACAAAGAATTCAATTCACAAGCTATCGATAAAGAAGATAGAAAGAAAAAAATCAGATCGATACAAAGCACATTCAGAGCCAATCACCTCAATGAAATGGAGCAACGTTTTTCCAATGTAGGTTTACTCGCCCTAAATGATCATACATTACAAATAAAACTTACTCGCCCTATTCCTTATCTACTTCAGCTCCTCTCCAATCAAACGTTCATGCCAGTACATCAAGGCATTGAATCATTAAAGACGATTCAGCCAACCACTGTTTGGGATTTTGATAACCATTGGGTCAAGCCCAATTACCAAAAAGATGCCTACAACGGAATCGTTACCAATGGCCCATTTAAACTAACAGATTGGCAATTTAAGCGTTTTATGCATTTTGAGAAAAATCCCTACTATTGGGACAAAAATAATGTCAAATCTGACAGTTGCACCATCCGAATCATTCGCGATGCCAGCACCATGTTTCTTACCTATGAATCAGGTGCCCTGGATGTCTGTACTGATATCACACGCCTTGAATTTGCCCCCACCCTAGCAGAGCTTAGTAATAATGGGCAGCGAAAAGATATTAATGTTACGACCGCATTTGCAACTTACTATTATATTTTTAATTGCCAAGAGACCCTCAATGATGGCCGCGATAACCCATTTAAAGACCCTCGAGTGCGACTGGCATTCAACCTCGCTCTAGACAAAGAGGCCATTGCCAACAATGTCGTTAAATTAGGAAATAAACCTGCGAGAAATTTTGTCCCTATCAATTCCATACCTGGCTATTCATCTCCACCTGGACCAGACTATAATATACAACGAGCCAGGCAGCTTCTCGCAGAAGCAGGCTATCCAGATGGCAAGAATTTACCCACCATTGAAATTAAATACAACACCGGCGCCAGTCACGGTAAAATCGCCCAGGCCATTAATGAAATGTGGCGTCAGAATCTTGGCGTTAAAACCTCCCTCACCGGCAAAGAAGTCAAAAGCTTCAATGAGGACAAAAACACCCAGAACTTCATGATCATCCGAGCAGGCTGGTATGGCGACTATACCGATCCAACCACCTTTCTGGACTTGCTACATACAGACAACGGAAACAATGATGGTAAATACTCAAATCCCAAATATGATGCCTTATTGGCCAAAGCCGCAGCTACCATCGACCCTCAAGAACGCTATAAGACGCTCTCACAGGCAGAATCCTTACTTATGATGGAAGATCTTCCCATCCTGCCCATTTACTTCTATGTCAATATCACTGGTTTTAGAGACAATGTCAAAGGTGTGTATGCCAACGCCAGGGACCTATATCCCTTCAAACACATATTTATCGATAAATAGGCTATCCACTTGTATTTAATAGAATTATAGAGACCATAATAATATATTATTCTTAGTTTTTTTAGATTTTTTAGAAAAAAACCCCGTCAATTCAATCCCTAAATGCTATAATAATTATAGGAGCAGGAGGAAATGTCCCTCCATTCAAATGTACAGCTATTCAAGCTATTTCGTGGATGACTCCACCACTAAAAAATGACATAAGATGTTTATTTTTAGAAACTTAAAAAAATACTCCTCCTGTATTGCAATGACGATACAGGCTACCATTGTACAACATGAACCGAAATAGGATATTTATGAATTATCTAATACATTGACATCATAATAATGGCGAAATAACCACATATGGAGTTAAACGGTCAAGAACACACATAACTAAAAAATCAGGATTTTATCGGACATCATGAGAAAAATCACAGGCAATAGAGCATTCAGTTTAGTCGAACTCGTCATTGTTATCGTCATCTTAGGTATTGTTGCAGCCATCGCAGTACCAAGAATATCATCTGCATCAAAAAATTCTGGCGAAACAGCTTTAAAAGCAAATCTTAATACAATTCGAACAGCAATTGATCTATATTTTTCTCAACATGGCAGCACATATCCTGGAGCAAAAGCTGATGGCCTGGGCAACGCGTTAAACTCATCAGCGTCACTCATAAATCAATTAACATTATATACAGATATCCATGGCAATTGCTCTGCCTCCAAAAGCAGTTCACACCCCTACGGCCCTTACCTCAGATCAGGATTTCCAGCTCAAACCATAGGCCCTAACGCAGGATTAGGTTCAATCGCGGCCGAAATTCTCGTTTTACCCTCCGCAAATAAATTATTACCTCTTCCGGGAGTTAATCACGGATGGGTTTATAGCAGTATTACTGGCAAAATTATTCCGAATATTTCAGCCACCGAAACAGATGACACAGGGATACTATATGTTGATTATTAAAGTTGGAGTATAACAATTATTCATGCAAAAATTTAAAGCAGCCTCTTATGTATTTATTGCGTTAGCCATATTATGGTCCACGACAATAGCACAAGCCTCGATATTAAATGTGCCTGCACAGTATAGCGACATTCAAACAGCAATCAATACTGCGCAAAATGGAGATAAAATCATTGTTGCGGCAGGCATATATTATGAAAATATCAATTTTCTTGGTAAAGCAATTACTGTTACTTCGATTGATCCAAATGATCCGGATATTGTAGAACAAACCATCTTAGATGGCTCACAACCTCAAGATCCAAATTTTGCAGGAGTAGCTCTTTTTACCTCAGGTGAAGATCCAAATAGTGTTTTAACAGGCTTTACAATTCAAAATGGTAGTGGCCAGAGCGATCCAACCAGTAATGCTTGGCGTATTATTTTCACCGGTGCTAACGGTGATGGTGGTGCCATTCTTTGCATCAATTCATCACCAACGATATCTAAAAATGTTTTTAAGAATAACTATTCACTCTATGGAGGTGGTGCAATTTATTGCCACGACTCTTCTTCTCCCACTATTGAGAATAATACATTTCAAAACAATTCGACCAAGACTTATGGCGGTGCCATTTTTACTAGAATCAATTGTTCACCTAAAATTGTTGACAATAAATTTTTCAGCAATGTGTGTGGCACACTAGGTGGCGCAATTTACCTTGCCACGAATTCCAATGCTTTCATCGCACGAAACGAATTCTTAAAGAATGAAGCAACGAATTTATCGGGTGGTGCAATTTATTATTTTATTAATTCATCCCCAAGTATTATCAATAATGTATTTAAAGATAATACGTGTAAGCAATTTGGCCCGGGAATTCTATTAGAAAGCTCAGATGGAATAATTATTAACAATTTATTTTACAACAACGCCTCCATTGAAAGCTTTGGTGGCTCGATTGTCACTGGCTTAGGGGTCAATGTTATAATTTCAAATAACATTATTATGAAGAGTAACAAATCCGGAATTTACACTTTTTCAAACATTGGCTCAAACATAAAGAACAATCATTTTTGGGAAAATCTCAATGGTGACTTCGGCGGTACAACCCCTGACCAAATTGGTAATAATGACAACAAAAATTCAGATCCAAAATTACTTGTCAATATCATTCCCCCATTCACAAAATATGAACTGGAACCTAATTCTCCATGCATAGATGCTGGTGATCCAAACGATTTACCAATTGGAACGACGATTGATTACGACAAATCGAATCGAATTGTTAACACAATAGATATTGGCCCTCAAGAATACAACGCCATCGGGGTACCTCAAGATCATTCCACGATACAGGCCGCCATCAATGCATCGACAACCGGAGATACCATTATCGTTTCACCTGGTATTTATCAGGAAAATGTTAACTTCTTAAATAAAAACCTAAAAGTTCGTAGCCTCGATCCTCTTAACCCAAATTGTGTTGCAACTACCATTATCGATGGCAACCAAACCGGAAGTTGTGTCGAAATCTTAGATGGTCAGGATGACACAACAGCGATTGCCGGATTTTATATGAAAAATGGCCATGGTATTTTCGGCGGTGGTGTACACGTCAATAGCGCACAAGGCCCTGCTACGCTGTATAATTATATTATCAACTGTAAAGCAGATAGGTATGGTGGAGGTATTGACTATCGCAGTAATGCCTCAGGATTGATTCAATACAATACCATTATTAATAACTATGCGTCCGATGCAGGCGGTGGTATTCATTTAGGTCCTGGCTCATATGCTGACGTTTATAATAATGAAATATATAATAACACCACACCTGGTGAAGGAGGCGGAGGCATCTATACCTACAGTAAAACCTCCATTACCATTATTGACAATATCATTGTCGGAAACCTTGCCCCAGATTGTAATGGCGGTGGTGGAATCTGGCTTTGGGACCCTACATACAGTATTGTTGAACGCAACATCATCATGAATAACATAACAATACCATTAACAACAGGAATCGGCATGGGGCGAGGTGGCGGCCTAGGGATTCAAGATGGCTATTCTTATATCGCAAATAATATCTTTGCAGGTAACATCGCTGAAGAAGGCGGTGCCGTTTCGATTCAATCCTTTTCGACTGCAGATCTATTTAATAATACCATTGTAAATAACCGAGCAACCATCGTTGGCGGTGGGATCAATTTTGCTTTTGGTGTAGAAACCCCTACTATCAATAATATTGTTGCCTATAATGATCCTTCAGGAATCTATACGAAACCTTTTCCATTATTTCCATCTGATCCTAATCTTATAGCGAATAATGTCTGGAACAACTCAGGCCTGAACTATGATGGAGATATAATAGATCCGAATGGTTTAAATAGTAATATTTCTGCCGACCCTCAATTTGTAGATAATGGCTATTGGGATCCCAACGGCTCGCCACAGACCGATGATGATATTTGGGTTGCAGGGGATTACCGTATAGGGTATCTATCCCCCTGCCGCGATACTGGTTCAAATCAGGTCAATATTGATGAAGATATCAATCTAACCAGCCGTCCTCAATTTGATGACATAGATATGGGTGCGATAGAAATCGATATCCACGACCTGAGTGCATCTGGAACGGTTGATATCTCTGACCTTATGCTCATTGTATCTAACTGGCTAGATACAGGGGAAAACATGCCATTAGATTTAAATGAGGACGATATTATCAATCTGTTTGAAATAGCCATTATAAGCTCAGAATGGTTCAATTAGCAGTATTCGCACTACAATCGATTATATTGACAATGTTCTCAATTCTCGATAGGATATTTGTTTTCGAAATAATCTTTTAACCCTTGGAGATATATACCATGCAACGTGTAATTTGCAGCCTTTTTTGTTTAAGTTTTGCAATACTAATTGGATGTCAACCGAACAAAGAACTTGAAGTCTGTATTCTAGAAAAGGAAGAAATCAATCAGAAAGCCTTATTGCTAACTGAAGAAATTGAGGAACTGAATATCAAACTGGAAACCCTGACCAGTGACTGTAAATCTCAAATCAACGAATACATTGAAAACGTAGCAAGACTCACAGATTTCCTCTTAAAATCATCCCAGGCAGCCACTCAAATGCAAGCGGAGCACAAAACCCTACTAAAAGATAAAGAGAAACTATCAACTCAACTTCAAGATGCCCAAAGCAAAATAAATCAACTAAATGTTCATAATAATGCTTTGAAAAAGCGAATACAATCCCTATTAGCTTCAGAGCAATCAACTTCCCCATCAATAGAATAGATCGTATCACAACATCCTAATGATATACAATAAGGGATCTTAATATACATTTAAGATCCCTTTTATTTTTATATTAAATCATTAATAGTGATTACAAAATCGCCTTTCAACGACGCACTAAAACCAGGGAAAACAATCACTATTATAAAATGGTGGCTGCCCATTCGTTTGTAATAGCACTGTAAGATTGCTTAAATCAAACACATTAATGACACCATCTCCCGTCACATCACGACATGCATCAGCATTGGTTACAACAGGAACATTGTAGAAAGGTGGAACACCGTTGATCTGCAAAAACAATGACAGGTTACTCAAGTCAAAGACATTGATAACGCCATCACCAGTAGCATCACCCAAGCAAGTTTGGCAAGATGGACCGAAATCTTCAACGAATGTAACATTGAATTCTACACCTTCAGCAGCAACGACGCCACCTCTTGTGCAGTCGGTACCCAAACCAGCAGCCGTTGCAGGACCATCCAATACAATGGTAGCAATTGCACCAGCTGTATTTGGATCTGTACCTAAAGCACCAGCACTAACTGCAAAGCTAGTTGAACCAAGAGGTGCAACACCAGGAGCACCTTGTAGAGCAACTGGGGTTTTTGTACCATTGGTAAAATTGTTAGGATCTCCTTGATTATCAAATCCCCAGTCGATTGGCGTATTGAACTCACCATCCAGTGTAGACAGGTTAGGGTCTGCCAACGTTGCACCAACAATGTTCATTTCAAAGCTCATACCAACAGGGATGGCTTCGGCACCTGAATAGGTCAGAACGATGGCGTTACCAGAAGCTGTTGCAGTAATGATAATGTTAGGATCAGCTTCACCACAACTTTCAGCTTGAACCAATTGACAAAAAGCTACAATACCAAACACAAAGAAAAATAGTTTCTTCATACCAACCTTACAATCAATTATGGGCAAACAACATTATAAAATGGCGGAAGACCATTCGTTTGCAACAACAAAGAAAATTGACTCAAATCAAAAACATTAATCACATTGTCTTGATTTAAATCAATACAAATGTCTCCAGGATCGTCACAGGGATTATAATTAATGTTGTAAAATGGTGGCAGGCCATACGTTTGCAACAACACAGCGAAGCAACTTAAGTCAAAAACATTAGTAATGCCATCGCCGTTGCAATCACCTGGACAAGTTGGACAAATCCCCAAACATGGAGCAAATACAAACTCCACATCCATTTCAACGCCATTTTCTGTAACAACGCCGCCTCGGGTACAATCTGGGCTTAAAGCCACACTTGACGCTGGCCCATTCAAGACAATAGTAGCAATCGCACCTGAAATACCGGTATCAGCACCTAAAGCACCAGCGCTAACGGAAAAATTATTTGAACCTAAAGCTGCAACGCCAGGAGCACCAATTTGAGCAACAGGCGTTTGACTACCATTGGCAAAATTATTCGGATCATCTTGATTATCAAAAGCCCAATCAATTGGCGTATTAAAATCGCCATCGATGGTTGACAAATTTGGGTCAGCAAGAGTTGCCCCACCAACTACCATTTCAAAGCTCACACCAACGGGAGACTCTTCCGCATCAGAAAAAGTCACCTCAAGATTATTACCATTTTGCGTAATTATAATGATTATATTCGGATCAGCTTCTCCACAGCTCTCAGCAAAGGTAAATTGAGAGACAGAAAAGATAGACAGGCTTAAAATGACAAAAAAGAAATGCTTCATAACAACCTCCTGATAAGACACGCTAGCTATACTACTACTAATTAACTTGATTGATAATTGAGCCGTGGCCAAAATTTGTTTAAAACTCGACATTTATCTGGCTATTCCAAGTACTAGTATACTGGCGAGCAGGTGAAATAGCAATATCTTTTTATTTTCCTACTCTGGCTGGCAAGGTATTTCAAAAAAAGGTGGCGTACCATAGGTCTGCAGAATGCTAACCATCGAACTGACATCAAAGATATTCACTAAAACACCATCCCCCGTTAAATCATAGCAAATGGTACTTTCTGTTAGTGGAATATCGTAAAAAGGATCTACACCATTTGCCTGGATATAGGTAATCAATGCACTCAAATCAAAATTATCAATTTTATTATCACCAGTAATATCCCCAACACATGTTTCGCACTGATTTTTCGTGACATCGACGACGAGCGGAAAATTGTTTGTCACCTGAATTGGCTGGCCTGCCGAATCAATAACGCCCCCTTGATCAGCCGATTCATCAATCGTCACTTGAGCCGTTTTTCCTACGCGAATATCAACAATAGATTCAAGAGAACCTGGAAAAGGTGTCTGAGCATCCAATGTACTTAAAAGTGAAATGGTGATTTGGTTCACCTCATTATCATTAGGATCAAATGTTCGGAGCAAATCATAATAAGGTGTTTGTAACTGAACGGTCAGTTCAACATTGGGATCATTCACAGAAATATTTAAAGCCAAGCCTATTGGTGGATTGCCTGTAAAAGAACTATATCCAAGCGACAATATTCCATTTTCATTATCGGTTACTTGCAATGTTAGATCACTCGCACAGACTGTAGAGCCCCATAACATCACACAGCTTAGAACAAACGCACTTACCCGGATCATTCTCGCCTCGCTATCACCTTCTTAAAAACATTTCCCTAAGCCATCAGCATCACGCAGCCACATGTAATATAAACATAAAAAAAACGAGATGGGCACAAGACCCATCTCGTTATAGATACATCGACTACATAATAAAATGTAGTTAATTATGCACGACGACGACGAGCTAACGCCAAACCGCCCAAACCAAGAAGACTCATGGTCATTGGTTCTGGGATAACGTGAATAACAGTACCTTCGATAGCAACAGGGCTGAAAGTACCATCAGCTGACTGATTGTTGGTTGCAAACAACTGAATTTCAGTTGAAGGAGGTACTTGAGGAACATGGTATTCAACAACCCAATGCAAACCAGCAACAGGAACATCTGTTACACCAGCCAAGATACCAACAACTGACTGAATCAAAAGACCACCAGCGTTAACAACGGTACCAGGAGCACCAAAAGCGTTGTCAAAGTTAGGGTTGATGATAGCAGGGTTGTTAGCAGTACCACCGTGGCTACTGTTAAGATCGAAGCTCAAAGCAGCCAATGGAACATCTGAAGTTACTTCTAAAAGAATAACGTCAGATGGTGAGTAACTAGGTTTTTGGTCCGCAGCAGCTACACCAATTGAAATAGCAGCTTGCGATACTGATGCAAACCCTGCAACAGCGACTACTAAAGCTAAAACTAAAGACTTCTTCATTCTAAAATCTCCTTTTTGATTTTCTCCAGCCACCTATCCTTGGATTTGTTCATCCAATTGAACATTTTCCTAAATAATGGTAGCTAATATAAAATAAATCTTTTTTAAATTAAATTCAATCTAACAATTACAATTATGGGCAAGGTACGTTGTAGAATGGTGGTAGACCATTGGTCTGCAAGAATAACGATAGGTTACTCAAGTCAAACACGTTAACAACGCCATCACCAGTTCTGTCACGACATGCTTCAGCATTGGTAGTAACAGGAACGTTGTAGAATGGTGGTAAACCATTGGTCTGCAAGAATAACGATAGGTTACTCAAGTCAAACACGTTAACAACGCCATCACCAGTAGCATCACCTGGACATGTAGGACATACAGGGGTGCCTGGATCGAACACAAAAGTAACATCCATTTCTACACCATCAGCAGCAACAACACCACCTCTTGTGCAGTCTGGGCTTAAAGTAACACCACCTACTGCACCATCCAATGCGATAGTAGCAATAGCACCAGCAATATTAGGATCGGTACCTAAAGCACCAGCACTAACTGAAAAACTGGTTGACCCAATAGGAGCAACACCAGGAGCACCTTGCAGAGCAACTGGAGTTTGTGTGCCATTGGTGAAATTGTTTGGATCACCTTGGTTATCAAATGCCCAATCGATTGGCGTATTGAAAGCACCATCAATGGTTGACAAGTTAGGATCAGCCAAAGCAGCACCGGTGATATCTAATTGAAAACTGACACCAACTGGTACAGCTTCTGCGTCAGAAAAAGTTACATCCAAATTGTTACCATTTGCAGTAACAGTAATAACAATGTTAGGATCAGCTTCTCCGCAGCTTTCTGCAAAAACAGGAGCGGTCAAGGCGACAACCGCCAATAATAAAACTAGTAAATTCTTCATCATTAAGTTCTCCACTCAACATAAATAGAACAGATCGTTAAAAACTCTAGTAAGCTTGGATTTGGTCCTGTCTATTTCGCCTCAAAACTCTTTCACCTCGAAAAAGCCGACGGGCACCAAATCAACATAAAAAACAAATATCTTTTCTTCAGGTCCTCCTTTCTCACCTCAAAAAAAACGTTGTTACGAACTGCCTAAGCTTACATCGCTTTTTGCGATTTAAGCAACGATAAGTGTGTGTGTATCATTAAATTGTATATTTTTCGTGAACAGATAGTTGGAATACCGATTGGTTTTCCGATTATTATTAGACCAAATTTCTCAAGCTTGGTCAAGATTTTTCTCTCCGATAACGTCCGATATACAACTTTTTTTACAGAGTTGTGGATACAGACTCACATTGACTGTTGATATTATATTGCAATAGGTAGGCCAAAAAAAAGTTAAAGGTTGCTCATAATTTATATTTTCCCCTATCTTATTTCTATTAAAACACTTAGGTCTCATTTTTTTCTGATAATTACTCGCAGTACGTCCATATAATATTGCCCATGTTGACACAAATCAACCCACCCAACAAACATATCCCCCTAACCCCATTATAAATAAGATGTTACAAAATTAAACACTCCAATAGTGGGCAGTTGCCCAAAAGCATCAATTCGGGCTAATTTCATCTGATAATTCATTGAAAACCGATAGAATATGAGGTATTTGAAACTTGTAGCGATTATGCTATTTACCGATTGCAGATTAAAGGAAACATGAACACCCCAGCCCACAACATACGGCTCGAATGCTCACCAGCCTCTAGCGTTAACCAACTCCAATACTCGATTCTTAAAATCCGCGTTAAAGCCAAACATCTAAGCCCCAGCTTTAACAAGAACTCGCGCATTGTCATCCGCACCAATCTGAACCAGGCCGATAATATTCGCCAGCAGATCATTGACCTGGCAGAACGAGGCCAAAGCTACTCAACGGACTACTACGACATCGTTGCAGAAAAAACAGGCGAAACGGACTACAGCGTCGACATTTTACTCAATAAGGTTGGCTATTACGAATTCAAGGCACGTATCGAATCGACAGACAAAAGCAATCCCTGGGTTCATTGGGCTGAAGGCTCAAATATTGGTGTATCTGTCACACCACTACCCTATGGCAGAGACAATTCGATTTACTGCGCATTCATACGACAGTTTGGCCTCAATAAAGACCAGGCATCTCTGGTTAATCCAGAGCTCGAAAAAACCATCGAAGAATTGGAAAACCAAGGTGCTCATGTGCTGCCCCCTGGCGGTAATTTTAAAAATTTCATCGAAGAATTGCCCTTCATTATCCAAAAGCTTGGCATGAAAATTATTCACCTGCTTCCGATCAATCCGGTCCCAACTTCTTATGGTCGCATGGGCATGTATGGCAGTCCATATGCCACCACTGACTTCTTCGGTATTGACCACACCTACGCCGACTTTAGTCGTTACAAAACCATCGAAGATCAATTCATTGATTTAACCTCAACCATTCACGGATTAGGCGCACGGGTCTTTCTTGACATGGTTGTGAACCACACGGGCTGGGCAAGCAGCATTCATTTCACACATCGTCACTGGCGGGTTGTGGATGAAAATCGTAAAATCGTATCGCCAGGCGCTTGGGGTGTGGTCTGGGGCGATTTGGTTGAACTTGATTACCAGCATCGTGATCTTTGGCAATACATGGCAGAGGTCTTTTTGACTTGGTGCCGCCGAGGCATAGATGGCTTTCGGCTAGATGCTGGTTACATGGTTCCTATACAAGTATGGAAGTATATCATCAGCCGTGTACGACAAGAATTTCCCAATACTTTGTTTTTGCTTGAAGGTTTAGGTGGCCCATGGGAAACCACCGAAACATTACTGACGCATGGACAAATGAATTGGGCCTATTCTGAGTTATTTCAAAACTACAGCCGCGAGGAAATTATTAATTATCTTGGCTATGCGCAACATGTCTCGGCTGGCAAAGGCGTACTCGTCCACTATGCCGAAACGCACGACAATGACCGTTTGGCCAAAAAGGGTAAAACTTACACAGTCATGCGTTTGTACATCAGTGCACTTACATCGTTTTCAGGTGCATGGGGTTTTACCAATGGCGTAGAATGGCTGGCGAACGAAAAAATCAACGTCCATCGCAATACCGGCTTGAACTGGGGAAGTAAAAACAATCTGGTCAATGAAATTGCCAATCTAAATAAAATACTGGCAGAAAATCCGGCCTTCTGGCAAACAGGTAACTTAAACGTTCTCGATCTTGATAACGATGAACTCTTTGCCTTCACACGAAGTACTGAAAACCCATGCGATACGGTTCTCTGTATCATTAACCTCAACACAGAAAAATCGCAATCATTTGGGATCGATTATAAGAAACTACAATTAAGCGACTTAATAGATTGCCATCAACCGATGGTCGATCTTCTCAGCGACAAATTAATTTCGCCATTAGAAAACCCCTATCTAAATGGCTCTTGTGCTCCTGGTGGTTGTAAGCTCTACCTCATGAATCAAGCGAAGGAGAACAAAAAAACAACCCCAGCAATTTTCGATGTCGACTATGATAAAATTGGTTTGATCTATCATATTTTGCTCAGTCGTTTTCGGCCTGAAGAAATCGGAAAAATCGATCAGGAATGCCTGCTTCGTTCCGTAAAAGATTTTCGAAAATTTATCGCGTTGGTCAATACACATCGACTCGCCGATCTGATTAAAATGGATTGGACGAAAGAACAATCAAATGTTGATCAAAACCTGGTCGATAAATATTCGTCACTCTGGACATTCCGTGATAGTAGCCGTGAATTTATTATCCCAGGTAATAAATGGCTGGTGATCCACACATTTGTCCCATGCACCGCTTATTTAAAAATGGGGAACAAAAAAATCTCCATGGAATCCATTCCATCTGAAGATGGCATGGGCCATTTAACATTCTTCAAGCCGCGACTAGATAATGTCCGTGCCATGCTGACTTTTAACTGGAAATTACAACGAGAGAATATGATTCAACGACAATGGCAACAGGAAGATTATCCTATCCTATCCATTCCAACGGGCCAAATTGCTAAACGTCATCGAAGTGTTTATCCGTTATCGATAGAAAAAAATCAATTACATGATACACACTCAAAAGTATTCCTCACTAATGGCCTGGGAGGTCTCTCGCAGGTTCCGGCAACGCCAGCTGAAATAGACAGTAAATACGATACCTTATTTTCGATTACTCCAGATTTGAAACAACCAGCTGATCGAATTTCTCTGGTTAAGATGGTCAAAGAAACGATTCAGGTCGACCAAAAATACTTTGATCTGGATGAAAGTTTCTTTACGAAATTTACTCGCTATCCACATCCGATGTGGGAATTTGTGTACGATGATGATCAATATCATATCCGGATTCAACGCTCATTAATTATGGTCCATGGCCAACACACCATGGATATTCGATATAAAATACTCGAATCGAATGCCCCGCTAACATTGACCAGTAAGTTTTATCTTGAACATCGCAATTTACATTTTGGTCTTAAAGCAGATGAAAAACTCAATGAAGCCTACAACAAAGCATTAAAAATCAACCATCAACCATCTGAAATTCATTTTCAGCCTGACCCAGACATTGAACTGACCATCTCGGCAAAACGCGGAGAATTTATTTCACAACCTCAGTGGGTTTATGGTCTGAAGTTAACGGAAGATCGCCAACGTGGACTTGAGGAACAAAGCGACTTGTACGCACCAGGAGTATTTAGTTTCGAACTCACTAAAGGCGATTCACAAATCATTACCTTGACAACCGAAGCACATCATGTCGATCAATTTTCCCTGCAAAAAACAGAGCAGGATGAAAATAAACGCATGAAAGAACTTATGACTCACATGCCACAATCGCAATGCCTCAACGATCCAGTCGCTCGCATGCTATTGTATGCTTTGGATCAATTCATTGTCAAATCGGATGATGGCTGGGTGATGCTCTCCGGCTATCCATGGCTGGGGCAAAACACGAATGATTCACTCCGGTGTGTTGAAGCATTATTGCTGGCCGGAAGAGATGATGTTGCTCGCAGTATTTTAATCAAATCGGCACAATCGGAAAAAAAGGGTCGTCTGGCGGATTGGATACTAGGTGGACCTGAAAGTTATGAACTGACAGAAACCAGCCTGAGATTTATCATGGCTGTATCACGCTATATTGCAATAAAGCAAGATCAATCTTTCTGGGATGTCAAAGTTAACAACAAAAAAACATTTAGGGATGTCGCACGAAATATCTATGAAAAAATTTCTTTTCAAAAAACACAAGGCACACGTTTACATGATGCCAGCGGATTAATTTTTAATCCTAATGGCCAATCATGGATGAATACACAACAACCACAAACAACGCCTCGCAGCGGCTATCCTGTTGAGCTGCAAGGTTTGTGGTACCAGGTTTTGGAAATCGTTCAACATGTGCTACCTGAATATCAACATGAGATCCAGGAACAAAAGCAGCGGTTGAAAAAGAATTTCACTTCGCATTTCTGGCATCAAGAGCGAAATCATCTTGCAGATATCCTGCTTTGCCCTGAAGGCTACCGCCTTCCCAAAGACAGCTTATTTGATAGTGCGCTGCGTTTCAATCAATTGACCGCGGTTCATGCAGGACTGGTCGATAGCGACAAAACAATGCAAATACTCAAACAAATACAGCGCAAACTTTTAGTTCCTTGCGGTCTGCGCAGCCTATCTGAGGACATCCTCGAAATTCCATTGGAAGTTATGCTTAATGGCCGGCTTTTAATTGATCCATCTATGCCCTATCAAGCTAAATGCGTTGGTAATGAAACGGACAGGCGACTGGCCTATCATAATGGCACGGCCTGGGTCTGGGCTTATGCCAGCTACATTGAAGCGGGTGCCAACCTGCTAAACTATTCTGACAGTGTTTGCAAACAAGGTTTGGCATTCTTTGAACCGATCTGGAATCAATTGCGTCGTGGCGGCATTGGTACATTATCTGAAATGCTGGATGGCAATTTTCCCCATACCCCCCGCGGCTGCTTTGCTTATTCACTCAGTGTCGCTGAAGTGTTCAGGGTCTATATGCACCTGAAATATACCAGCAGTTATCCGGAATCACACCACCTAACAGCATCTCAAATTCCAGCGACCGTGGAAATCATCTAATCTAATATGTATCCTACAGCTTATCAATAATCCTCCAAAGACTAATAAACCTATGGTCATTGGTTCCCATTAAACCTGTATGCGAACACAATTCGACTACTATCGATGGAGGTAAATCAGGAATTCGATACTCAAATGAAATGAAATAAATCTAGAGTAGGTACAAGCAGACCAGTATACTCAAAAGAACCCAAAGGAGCCATCACGGGATTGCTTGCAACACCTTCAGCTCCAAAATCAATCGTCATAATATGACGATACACCCTAATCGTTTCATCTGGAAGATAACTAGACTGAATGGGCCCCACTTACCATTGCGTCTGGGCCTCGGTGACACTTACAAATATAATTGATAAAATCAAAGCACAACACATCACCTCTTAAAAAAACAAGCAACCTTTTATCATTTTTGAGGTCTCATGAGGTTCATTTGACAAAAAGGGTCTCATACCAACGGAAAGTTATAAAATAGTAATAAAAATTAAAAAACCCAACCAGTTATAAAAGACTGGTTGGGTCTATAGATCATATTTATTGTCTATACTATCATTTCATAAACAATACTAAGGAATACACGGTGCAGTGTAGAATGGCGGAGCACCATTGTTTTGTAAGTATAGTGCCAAAATACTTAAATCAAATACATTGCAAACACCATCACCATTTAGATCGCAGCAATCTCCTGGTCCAGCAGGAACTGCATAAAATGGAGCAACACCATTTGTTTGTAAATATAACGATAATGCACTTAAGTCAAATACATTGACAATTCCATCACCCGTCAAATCTCCAAGACAATCACACCCTTGCGGTAATTCTGTTAAGAGCTCAAACGCTAGATCTTTGGAAAACTCTTCAATGCCAACGGGACCATCGACACCGCCAACACCAAAGCAACGTCCATTCGTAAATAGATGGACATAATACTCATCTATATAATTACCTTGGAATACAAGCGGACACAGTGGATCAGTGACACTACGATCATCAATAAAGACATCGCCTGAGACTGCATCATCCTGGAAGTGCCATACTGGCCAGGTGACACCTGCGGGATCAACAACAGAACCAATAATGGATTCACCTGGAACAACACCATCAGCAGCGGTTGATGCGACAGGGTTCATGATACGATAGTCACGATTATGCCATCCCCATCGTGTGACTTCTGGTTGGCAAGGTAAATCTGGTAATTCCATTGCTTCACAGAAAGAAATTTGTTGCGTTTCTGCAAAGTTTGTCATGCAAGTAAAAAATGGAACAGATTCGGACGAATCCAAATCAATAATCGCGACAATTTTGAGCCAGTATACGGTATGAGGTTCTTGCGGGAATGGTTTTTTCAAGACCGCACAATATTCATACAGCGTTTCGTTACATGGGAAACCACCTGGACTGATTGGTACTTCATTATATTCACCTGGCGTCAAAGCAGAACAACTCGCTGAACTGAGTGTCACAATTTCACTTGAAAGCACTTCGCCGGGATGCGAATACCCAAGTGCATTGTTTGGATCATCGGCAGGTACATCTGCTTCAAATGAAATCAGGAACTTGGTAACAGGCTGGTTGATTTGGTTATTCAAATAGGATCCCCACCATTTCAAACAAATGACAGGCGTATCGTATGGATCTGCAAAGTCATCTGCCATGAAACAACCTTGATAGCCAAGCGGTGGAATACCCGTCTGACCATCAAACCAGGTATAAGCGGTACTGATTTCGTCATGGCCATAATAAGGGTATTGTTGATTATCAATTGGCCGACCATCCAATGGCAGTTGGATAAATTTGACTTCTTTTTCAGGTTCGGGTTCTTGTTCACAATCAATACAATCGGCAACAAGAATATTTGGAGCTAAACACTGACCGACTGGAACAGGACCACAGAAACCATTGGTTGGATCACAGCACAATTCTGTTGGTGGCGGGAAGCAATCGTTGCAATCAGTGACAATATTGGCTTGAGGACACTGACCAACAGGAACAGGGCCACAGAAATTATTTGCTTGGTCACAGCAAAGTACTGTCGGAGGTTCACAATCCAAGCAGTTCGGTACAACCACACCAGTACAAGTTCCAGCAGGAACAGGACCACATGAGCCCGTTGCTGTATCGCAGCAGAGTTCAGGCTGTGGAGGGACACACTCATTGCAATCCGTTACAGGAATAAATGGTGTCACACATTGGCTGATAGGTGCATTGAAGCAGATACCATTGGCTTGATCACAACAAAGCACATCTGGCTCTTGGCATTCAGTACAATCGTTAACAACCTGAAGTGGAGGTTGACATTGACTCAGTGTTGTCGAAAAACATGTGCCTAAATCGCAGCATAAGACATCTGGATCGGTTTGACATTCTTGACAATCAGTAACGAGAAAACCGCCATAGATTTCTTGACATTCATTCAGTGGAACATTCGCACAAATACCATCGAAACAGCAAAGCTCTTGCGGCCCCTGGCACTCAAAGCAATCATTCACAGGGGTTGAAGGAGACGGACACTGACCGATTGGAGCCGGAAAGCATGATCCCGTTGTATCGTCACAGCAAAATTCAAAATTCGTACAAGGTTGCTGATCGCAAGGAACGCCTTCATAAAAGGTTCCGTTCAACAATTCAACACATTCAAATTCACCAGGTACATCCTGACATCCACCACTTGGCAAACAACAGCCTCCCCCTAATCCAACAATACCAGCATTAGCCATAGGTGCCATGAACATCACACCAGCTAGCATAAACAATAAAAATAAAGACCTCTTGATTTTTTTCATTTGACTATACCTCCATACACGTTAAGAAATGATATTTACGCTCCTCGTAAGTACATTACACTTTATAACACTTAAGAATTAATTAAAGGAAACCGGCCTAATTTTTCTCCTGCGTTCTCCTATTTAGTTCTAAATCGGCTTAAAACCATCTATGTACTAAATTTTTTGAATCCACATTCCTAAAGTTGCTATTCAGATTGTTGAATTTACAACTATAGATAGTTCCCTTTTACCCTAAGAATTGATAATGTCAAAGTTAAAAATCAACTAATCAAAATTGCCGCTATAAAACAAGATTATATACCCAGTTATGAATCCAAGCTAATGCCTTATATATCTAATTAACTTGGATATATTTTTAATTAATCAATCAGTCACAACTTAACGACTATTGTATCCACTTATCTGAGTCAATCATATATTACCCCATGACCTCCAAATCCCCATTTCAATATGACAACCCATTAATTGACACATTCGACAGTAAGGAATATGATAAGATGATGACACAAAAACTAAATACTCCACGCATACTCCTGGCAATTCCGGTTTATAATGAACAGCAGTATCTCAACGATGTCCTGGACGAAGTTAGCCAATATATAGACGATGTCCTGGTCATTGATGATGGCAGCTCTGATGACAGCAAAGTCATTCTGGCCAAACGCAAGAATATTTGCGTGATCAGCCACCCGGAAAATCGTGGCTATGGACAAACCATTATAGATGGGTTTCACTTCGCGATGGGCAGTGGTTACGATTGGATCATTACGATGGACTGCGATTTACAACATGAACCTGCTCAAATTCCAGATTTTATCGAGGCCATCAAAAAAGACGACGCTGACATTATTAGCGGATCACGCTATATGCCTGAATCCCTTAAAACGGATAGCCCTCCAGAAGATCGCCGGGAGATTAACCATCAAATCACGGCTTGGATTAATGAAAAATTCCAATTGAATATCACCGACGCTTTCTGCGGTTTTAAAGCACATCGCGTCGAGTCGGTAGAACAAATGAAATTGGGCGAGGCTGGTTACGCTGTGCCTTTGGAATTCTGGGTGGAAGTTGCTGTCAATCGTCTACGTGTCACAGAAATCCCCATCAAGCTGATCTATAATGATCCTAACCGTCATTTTGGTGGCGAGTTGGATGATCCCAAAACTCGACTTGCCCATTATAAAGAAGTGTTTGATAAAACGCTTCAACGTGCAGGCTTATCGCATCTGACTTTACGCGATCATGGCTAACCGCTCACATGAAATCCTCTGAAAATACGCTTACACTCAAAACACCTCGACAACATGGACAAGTTGCCATTGCACCTGAGTATCACACGCTCTTGTCCAACATGAAGCAGAATCAGGCCTTGCTTGAAAGTAGCTCCATGAAAGTTATGGATCACTCGATTGCATTCTGGCGTCGAAGTTGTCGAAAGGAACTAAACTTACTAGATCATAATTCCACCTGGATAATTACTGGACATCAAGCACAGTTTTTTCATTGCGGAATCATTATTAAGTACCTTTTAGCAAATCAACTTGCCAAAGCGACCTCGACAACACCTATCAATTTAGTGGTGGATAGCGACCTGCCTAAAGACCTTACGTTACGTTTTACTCCTAAGCCATCAACACCGCCTCTTGCCAGTTCTATTCCGATCAGTAATACAACGATTCCTATGGAATGCCAATCGGTCCCTACCGCTTCAGAATTTCAGCAATGGATTGAATCGCTTAAAAAGATTGGATGCCCTGAAAACATCATTGAGTCTATTCAAAAAGCATCTCACCAGACATTCTCACTGCCAGAACTTATCATGAAGGTTAACCATGAATTTGCTAATTCTTTTGGAATAAACTGGATCGATTTACCCATATCGGCCCTATCTGAGACTCAAGCATTCTATGCCATGGCTTTAGATATGATACTTCGAGCAAAAGAGGTTACTGAATATTATAATCTTGCATTAAAAAACTATCGAAACACCCATAACATCCACAATCGTTTACAACCTCTGCCTGATTTAGCTATCGAGAACAATAGCACCTTTGAATTGCCCTTTTGGATATTTAAAAAAGATCAGGCAAGATCAGCATTATTCGCTAAAACGACACCGGAAAAATTAGTCCTTTCAAATGCATCAACAACAGAGTTAACTTTTGATATAGATAAATCGATTTCTTCCACAACTCTTATTGATAGCTTTCGAAAGACTCTGGCAAATGCAGGCATTCAACTTCGCCCTCGCGCAATTGCCTTATCCTTTTTTGCTCGCTATTTTCTAAGTGATCTTTTCATCCATGGCATTGGTGGCGGTTTATATGATCAGATCACCGACCCATTTGCCAGCCAACTCTATGAAACAACGCCACCAACGTTTGCCTGCTGTAGTGCAACGCTTTACCCTTCAGCGACTATCCTTGAAGATTTACAAGAAACAAAAGATCAACTCCAACACCTAGAATATCAGCAGAGAGATTTCCGCTATAATCCACAACGCTATTTAAGTGATTCTCAACAAAAAAAACTTTCCGACATCATGCATCAACGCAGCACATATATTGAACAGACTAAAGCTCTCAAAGCTCAACAGGCACCCGCCAAGCAACGCAAAGAGATTTTTGACAAAATTCATCAAATCAATACTGAACTATTTAAACATTGTCATCAGAACTATTCAGATCTGCAAAACCAATTAACTGCGACGGCAAACAGCTACACACTTTTAGAGTCTTACAAAAACAGAGAGTTGTTTTTTGGCCAGTTCGGCCATGAAGCTATCAAACGATTAAAATTTAACTAACTGTTTATCGGACGAACGATCTTACCAGCAATGTTGATATTGTGATATTCGATCAACATTGATTGCATAGCAACACAGAACTCTAACTTGAACGCACACAAGGATTAATTAAACCTTTCACCGACAAGCAATCAAAACGCGCTGCCACAGTGCATCATCATGAATATTCGTTATAACCGGCCTAAGAAGCCCACAAACTAAACCAGAATTTAATCCCCTGAAAATAAACGACTTGTACACTTTTTAAAATTTGTAATTTACTGGCATAGCTGCGCACCTGTTTTGCATTTATATACAATGTGTAAACGGAGAATAGGATCGTAGCATATCCATCCGCACAAAAAAACTTATTCCAGATACGAGTTTGAAAGGTTTACAAGAGATGAAAAGGATTTATTCTACATGCATTGCAATGGTCGCCCTGCTAACAATGACAATTCAGGCCCAAGCGGGTTTCACAGCAGTTGGTAGTTCAGGCGAAATGAATACACGAAATATTTTAAACAATGTTTATGGCGTCACATTTGTAGGCGATGATTGGGGCGGATTGGTGTATACAGGTGGCGGAATTACAGCGAAACGTGTTCACGACTTTACGGGTGCCAATGCAACACTCGACATTACTAAAGACAGCATGGATGGTGTCACGTCTGACCAAAAGTGGACCGGACACAACATTCACATTACAGCTCAAGCCAAATTTGCAGGCTGGAAACAATCACTGGGTTATACTGATAGCAGCAATCAATATAATGAATTTATGAACTATTCAACCTGGGGTGGTATCCTTCATGGCAGCCCTGCGGTTGGTATCGATGTCGATGGCGATGAGTTTGTCTGGGATCGCAGCAATGTCGGCAATGGCAGCAATCCTGGCAATCATCACTGGCAAAGTACACCTTACAGCAATAACGATGATTTAGATCATATGATTACCTATGAAATTACCGGTCTGGATACTGATCGTAAAGTATGGTTGTTATTCTGGGATGATCAACCTGCCGATTACTCTGATCGTGACTTTAACGACTTCGTGGTTGAAGCTCGTGCAGTTCCTGCTCCTGGCGCCCTGCTATTAGGCGTTATGGGAACGGGGTTAGTGAGCTGGCTTAGACGTCGTCATGCCCTCTAAACAAAATAATTGCTAACTTCCTGAAACAGCAGCTTCGAAACCCGAGCTGCTGTTTTTTTATGCGCATTTATAATTACATTAATTTCTCATTTGCGTTTCTATTCAAATCACTTTAGGATCGGATTCTTGATGAACCGATCGCTTAATGGAGACTCAAAAATCAACAAGATTAAAGCAATTATTTTCGATCTGGATGGCACGCTCATCGACTCCCTGCAAGATATTGCAGAAAGTGTTAATTATGCATTAGATAAATTAATGATTCCGCCTCATCCACTGGATGCGTTTCGTCATATGGTGGGTGATGGGATCCGCAATTTAATGAAGCGGGCTCTGCCAGGCGACCAGCAGGATCTCATAGAACAGGCCCTGGAGATTCAGCAGGAATACATAAAAAGGCATGATCGTTTCTATACGAAGCCCTATCCTGAAATCCCTGAAATGCTTGCCTCTATCATAGTTAAAAATATTAAATGTGCCGTCCTATCAAACAAACCAGATCATTTGACACAACAAGTTTGCGAGCATTTTTTTGGCCAAACTATCTTTGATATTATCCTAGGTCACAAAGATCCCCTTCCATTGAAACCAGAACCTGACGCGGCACTACAGATTGCCAAAAAACTTGGGCTACCACCTGACCAAATCGCCTTTGTGGGCGATACTATGATCGACATGCAAACCGCCGTTAATGCCGGTATGTTCGCCATCGGTGTCACCTGGGGGTTCCGTGACCAAGATGAACTTGAGCAACATGGCAGCCAGGCAATTATCCATCATCCTATAGAGCTCATGACTCTTTTGGAATAATAAACGTCTTTATAAACGCCAAGAAAATGTTGTATATCTATCGCGTATCTTATCCGTGAGAGTCTACTGATAGTTTTATTATTTGAGTTAATAAAAAATGATAAAACTTTAAACACCTAGCCAACTTATATGAAATGTTATTTCACCGTTCACTAATAAATTTCCTGCCTTAAATTTTTCGGTTTCGACGGCGCATTGAAGCAATTGCTCCTAACACAAGAAAACTCAAACTCGTTGGCTCTGGGATTCTAGCAACCCAAGCCTCTACATTTCCATCAGGATTCGATCCTTGCCCAACGATGGTGCTCCCATCAGCTGATATGTTTATCGCATTATAAAGTCGCCAGCCGGTCAAATCGAGCGAATAATCATTGACTAAAACATCTCTAAGACTTCGCATACCATTCGTTTGATCCCAAATAAAAGCTTCACTTCCATTATTACCAGAACCAGAACCGACAATGATTGAGCCATCATCCGAAATACCAAAAGCACTGCTAAAAAAACCACCACCAGGAAGATCTCCTAAACCAGCCATAACACCGTTTTCCCAGCGAAAGGCCTCATTTCCATTTCCACTTATACTTGACCCAACAAGAATAGAACCATCAGCGGACGCATCTCTGGCTGTACTATTAAAACTCCCACCAGGTAGATCCCCCAAACCTGTCATGACACCATTTTCCCAACGAAAGGCCTCATTTCCATTACTGCTTGGACTATCCCCAACGACAACTACGCCATCAGAAGATATGCCAAAAGCTCGACTTTTAATAGCACCGCCAGGTAAATCACCTAATCCTATCATGGCACCATTTTCCCAACGAAAAGCATCGGTTCCAGATGATGCATTACTAGCAAATGCTTGTCCAACAATAACGGAACCATCAGAAGAAACACTCGTAGCTTCAATAGAAATCTCACCACCTGGTATACCACCAAGACTCGACATCGTGCCATTTTCCCAGCGAAATGCTGCACCAAAACTACCAATACTACTCCCAACAACCACAGAACCGTCAGCGGATACATCTCTTGCTGTGCTGTCAAAGATTCCTCCTGGTAGATCACCTAGTCCGGTCATAATACCATTTTCCCAACGATACGCTTCCGCACCATTAAAACTAGTGGATTCCCCAACAACAACCGAGCCATCAGAAGAAACACCCAACGCGGAACTATTAAAAGTCCCTCCGGGAAGATCGCCCAATCCGGTAAAACTCTGAGCTTGAACTTGCACCACAACCATAATTTGTAATAGAACCCAACCGAACAAACATATACCTTTAGAGCGTTTCCGCATTTTTCTATCCTTTCAGAATACATAAAACCCATTCAAAAAAGAACGTTATGCACATTCTAACTGATTCATTATGATAGGAAATCCCGTTCCTGCTTATGGTTACAGGATAGCAAAAACTCTGGTAATGTCAAAACATAAAACGAGGGAAATTCATGGGATCGACGTTTTCATTTCCCTTAATCATGAGCATACCAACCGGACTTTGGATCATATCCGATACCATAATTTTCGTAGGGAAATTTTCGATTCAGGTTAATTTCCAATTGAGGTATCTGGCCATACGTATCGATGAGATGCTTTTCTTCGAGTGTGCACCAGCTTTCTATTAGTATCCATGGAATCAATAGCGAGAGCAGTACGACCATAAAAATTTGTTTAAAATTAATCAGCCTCAATATACGTAGTGCTAAACAGATTGCTAGAAGAAATGGTGCCATAAATAAAAACATTACAAATAAATTACGAAGATGCTCCCAACCGTGTACTCCAAATTCAGATGCACGAAATCCCCCCACAATAAACCCGCCATAAAGCGTGATTAACACAATGAAAAAGTATAAAATTGATTTTATAGATTTTTGCTTATACAAAATACTGTCCAATTATCTCAATTGCCACACGGTCAATATTGTTCACTTCTAAACACTGAGTTTTATTATACAACATTTTGGCTTGACAGGTTTTCATTTATGAGTAAATGATATAGTGAATATTGTGTGTTATGAATTTTAATCTTATAAAATATTGTGGGGTGCATGATGTTTCATCAATTGTTTAAACAATCATCTGTTTTCACAACCTTTCTAACTAGCTTAATGTTGTGGACGACTCTTGCAAATACGTCGGTGATTTTTGCACAAGAGATCAAAGAAAAAGTAAAAACGACATTCGAAGCCAAAGGCCCAACCCATCCGGTAAAGATAAACCCGCGCCAATTCAAGGGAGCGGTTCAGGTAACGTTTGACCTTATACCGACAACCATGTCATTTGATCTGCCCTGGTACTATTGCATGGTTACACAAAACGGCATTCGTTTTTCGACCCTGGCAGCAGAAACCTATGACCCAAGAAATTTTGACGGAACAGGAGGTGCAGCATCATTTGAACCTGGCATGGATGATGAGGGTCGATATGTCAGGGCCTGGATTGAACATCAATCCAATGCGCGTATTGTCGTACGCATTCGTTACGCACTAGCTAACAACTTGTATAATATCGCATTTCCCGATATTCCCAGCGGCTCGCCTTATGGCAAAGGCGATTGGGTCGACGAATGGTTTTACATTTACCCTGATGGCGTGCACACTCGCCATATGCGAATTTATACCGGCCTGGCATCTGTGAGTCGTCCTTTCGGATTCGACCGCCAACCCCCGAATGTCGTACACGAATTTATGGAGCTTAATGTGTCTGGCCCACCCGGACACAAACCAACCGACGATATTGAGATCGAGGCATTCACACTCATTCGCTTGATAGGTGACCATACGGAAAAAATATTGGATGAAGGCATAAGCAAAACATTCTCCTACAAACCTTATCCAGATGGTTTTGGTGAGTTTAGAGATGCCAGTATTATTCTTTGTAATTTAACATCCCCCTATAAACCTTTTACCATTGGTATGCCTTATGGCGTTCGCGTTCAACCCTATGCACCTGAGGATGACCTACCGCATGTATTCCAGACATGGGGATACTCAAAACGTCGAGGCTACTCCTCTTCACTTGGTCACATGTTGAATTTCTGGCACTATCGACGAACAGATAACACCCTCGAACAAGTTTATCTACATGGCATGACCAACACCGAAGAACCCGTTAAAGAATTATCTGCATTAGCCTGGTCCTGGACAGTCGCTCCACGGCTTCAAATGGATGGTTTCAAGCCCGATTATGGCGTCTATACTTATGACATAGCACAAAAAGCTTATATTGTTCCACGTAAAGGTCGAGGCCCAGAGAAAATTGAATTCGAGCTCCTGGCAGGCGATGAAGAACAGGATACACCAGGTTGGATTATTAACCCGGCCATCATCGTCAAAGATTGGGATGAGCCCGGTATTACATTAAAAGTCGATGGTAAAACCATCCGCCAAGGTAAAGATTTCCGCATAGGCTATGAACAAACAACGACAGGTAAAGATTTGATCATTTGGTTAAAGATGAAAACAAATAAGTCAGTAAACTTTTCGATTTTTCCCAAATAAAGATTTATTAACATAAATTGGCAAGGTAAATCTAAGTGTGATTGTTGATTGTAGTCGTGTTGAATTAAAAGTATCTACTTGGTTAGTATGTATCATAGTCAATAAATGTAAACAACTAGATAATGGTTCCAGCATGCTCATTTATCTAATTTCGAAAAAACAAGGAGCCCTTAATATTCAATAATGTAATTAAGGGCCCCTTTTAAAACAAGAATATAAGAAGCGTTTAATCGAGGTATTTAATTATTTGGAGAGACTTAATCTTCGTCATGTTCATCGCCATGATCTTCCTCTTCGTCATCGCCCTCATCATCATCTTCTTCTAGGGTTTCATATTGTTCCCAGCCTTTTACACCGGGATAATCACGCCAGATCCAACGCAAAGCATCAGGGAACGTCGCTCCCGCATGGGCCAAACCTTTGGCCTTGCTATCCACAAACTTATGATCACTATTTGCGAATTTTAAAGAAGCAGCCATTTGTAGATTCGACAAATACCAATCACCAAAATAATTATCTTCACCACTGCCATTTTGTAAATAGATTCGCATACCATTCTCTTCCATATCCGCATGCCGAATCATTCTGGGATAATTATGTGCACCTTTGATATCAAAATATGCGCCACTATGACTGATGACTTTGAGAAACATGTCAGGACGATGCCAAGCCATGGTAAAACTGCAGGTCGCCCCCGATTGGTAACCGCAAAGTACTCGTCCTTTAGGATCATCAATCAAATTATATTGTTTGCTAATTTGAGGAAGTATTTCATTGATGACGAATTGGCTGTATCGATCTGAAGTATCATCAAATTGATCCCTTAAAATCACTTCAGGTGCATAAGCTGTTAAAGTTTCACCATCAAAGACACAATCGATGATTTCATTGTGACCAAACCTGGCCTGAACAGCCATGCCTTCTTGTGTGTAAGTTCCGACAAAATTTTCAATATTGCCCTCAATATCAACGATGACATCAACAACTCCTTTTTCTTTAAATGTAAAAGTGAAATCCTCCACATAAATGTGTGCCTTGAGCGTTTTACCAATCACAGATGGGATTTTTTTCTCAGAAGTTAACTTTACTTTTCCTGGCTCAACAAACAGAGCAATCGTTACCGGCATTTCATTTTTATGAATTAAATTATCAAATACCGTTGTGGCTCGCACAGCACCCTCCGGATCCAAATAGGCTCTGCCATTTTGAAAAACCGTCAGACAAGCAATCTTGGTTTTATCATATTGCGCGGGAACATACACCCAATACTTAAAGGTTAATTTCGGAAAGACCTTGCTATCATTCCATGTGTGTTCACTAATGGTTCCTTGCGACACACCTTTTTGAACCAAAGAATCAGGCTGCAAAGCATAGGAATCTGCAAAAGTAAAACTAGAGAATGACAATAACAACATGAGCAGACGACACACTAACTTGGACATGGATTACTCCTATGTGTGGAATAGTTTACTGGGTAGGGAAAAATGATATCTTGGTCTGGCAAACGGGTAATATGCAACAAGATATCAAGTCTCATTGTAGTAAATTTAAGTCGTAAATCCTAGCAAAAATAATCATATTTCAGTATTTTATTATCTTTCTTTTGCGTAAATTGAACTTATAATGGACCTTATCGTAGAGTACAACATAAGACAAAATTAATGAAATCATGGCAATACACTTAAATAAAATATATACGAAAAATGGTGACGATGGCAAAACGGCTCTCGTTGGTGGTAATCGCATTTCCAAAGGTGCAGTCAAAATCGAAGCCTACGGTTCCGTCGATGAACTCAATAGTCATTTGGGAATGATCCGCTCTGTAGCCATTGCAAACAAAGATCTACCACAAGATGTCGTTGATAATATTCTTTCCGTCTATCCAAAAATTCAAAACGAACTTTTTGATGTTGGCGCAATCCTGGCAACACCTGAAGGAGAAACTTATGAAGGTTTGCCTGAAATTAAGGATGAGCAAATTGGGTATCTGGAAGACCAAATTGATGAATATCAAAAAATCCTCGAACCGCTAAAATCCTTTGTTCTTCCGGGTGGGCATATGATAACCGCTCATGCTCATATCGCACGTACCGTATGCCGACGCGTTGAACGGGAATTAGTACGGCTTAAAGAAATTGAAGCGGTTGACAAAAATCTTGTCATCTATATTAATCGACTTTCAGATTACTTATTTGTTTTTGCCCGCTGGATTAGCAAAAAAACTGATACCCCAGAGTTTTTGTGGCAACATTAGACCATTCAAACACAATGGTCTACTTAACTACTTGTATAAAAAACACCTATACACTTAGTTAGCATTTACTCCCTTAATTTATACAACATCAAGTTTTGCTAATAATCTTTTATTTACGGTGACTTGCGTGCCGTTATAACTTTGCTATAATGGATAATCTATTGACTATTTGGCCTTCACTATCCAGAATGAAGGTCATGGCGAGGGGTCGCTGCTAATTGCACCACGAGACGTATTGTTAATATAAATGCTTGAAGAATCAGGAGTAAACTGTGTCAGAAGAAGCCTTACTTAAAATTAATGGACATGAATATACATTACCCGTCACTGTTGGCAGTGAAGATGAAATTGGTATCGATATACAAAAACTTCGTGCCCAGTCGAAATGCATCACCTTGGATCCTGGTTATGGCAATACCGGCTCATGCGAAAGTGCTATCACTTTTATCGATGGCGAAAAAGGAATTTTACGTTATCGCGGCATCCCTATTGAAGAACTTGCCTTAAAAAGTAACTTCATTGAAGTTGCTTACCTGCTTATCTGGGGAGAACTACCCAATAAAGCAGAACGGGAAAGTTTCTCAAATCAACTGACTGAACATGCTCTGCTACATGAAAATCTCAAGCATCACTTTGAAGGCTTTCCTGGCTCTGCACATCCCATGGCTATTTTGTCAGCCATGATTAATGCGTTGTCTTGTTATCATGATGATTTCACATGTCCAAATTCAGAAGAAACACTGGAAACAGCCTCCGCAAAATTAATTAGTAAAATCAGAACGATTGCTGCTTTTTCTTTCAAAATGTTTCGTGGCGAACCATTCCGTTACCCTGATCCAAAACGACAATATGTATCAAACTTACTGCACATGATGTTCTCATTGCCTCATAAACGTTATGATGCCAGCCCAGTCATTACGCGTGCGTTAGATACCATTTTAACGCTCCACGCGGACCACGAACAAAACTGCAGTACTTCAACAGTACGTATGGTCGCTTCGTCTGGTGCCAACCTGTTCAGTTCAATTTCATCCGGTGTTTGCTCACTGTGGGGCCCGCTTCATGGTGGAGCTAATATGGCCGTGATTGACATGCTAGAAAAAATTCATCAAGGTGGCCTTGATATTTCCAAATGCGTTGAAATGGCAAAAAACAAAGATAGTGGTTTTCGTCTTATGGGATTTGGTCACCGTGTATATAAAAATTACGATCCTCGCGCCAAGATACTCAAAGGTATTTGCGACGAGGTTTTTGATGAATTAAAAATTGATCAAGACCCTCTTCTTGATATTGCACGTAAACTTGAAGAAGCAGCATTAGAAGATAGCTACTTTAAAGATAGAAATCTTTATCCAAACGTAGATTTCTACAGCGGCATCATTCTAAGAGCCATTGGTATTCCCACTAACATGTTTACCGTCCTATTTGCGATTGGCCGCTTACCCGGCTGGATCGCTCACTGGCGTGAACTGTATCTATCTGGCGACAAACGCATCAGCCGCCCTCGCCAGATCTATACTGGCCATACCGAAAGATCCTACACCCCCATGGAAGAGCGTTAAGCCCTTTTAAGCAACCTGGAATAAGACAATGAAAAAAGTCTTAAAACTCTTTACCAGCGGCTTGCTTTTTTTGGCACCGGTAGGCTTAAGCATCTATGTAATCTACTGGATTTTTGATGCTATCGCCAATGCCATGGAAAAAATGTTTCCTGGTGTGAACTGGTGGGTTAATGTTGGTTTAGGCATCGCCCTTTCACTCGCGGTGATTTTAATCGTGGGACTATTGATGTCATTTTTCATTACACGCCCTCTTTTAAGATTAATTGAGCGTGTTTTCGGCCAGGTTCCGCTCATCAAGATTCTCTATTCATCGATTAAAGATTTGATTAGCGCCTTTGTCGGTGATAAAAAAACCTTCGACAGGCCTGTTACGATTGACCTGGATGGCAAACTAAAAGCCATTGGATTTATAACCCAGGATTCATTAGACTTTTTGGGTTTACAAGACCAAATCGCCGTTTACTTACCCGACAGCTATAACTTCTCGGGCAACCTCGTTGTCGTTAACAAAGAAGATGTCACTCCGATCAAAGCAGATAGCTCTGACGTAATGACCTTCATTGTCTCTGGCGGCGTGAGCGGCCCTAACAAGAAAGCTTAGCGCAATTATGTTCACAGGATTGATTGAACATATCAGTCAAATTGAATCGACCACCCCCATCGAGTGCGGGAAACGAATCACATTAGATCTAGGCCATTTAAAAGATGAAACTAAATTAGGTGACAGTGTCGCCATTAATGGTGTATGTTTGACGATCTGTGAATACCAAGATCACCTGGCCTGCTTTGATATTATGCAAGAAACATTGAATGTTTCATCTTTTGCAAATTGCCAGCAAGGCCAGCTGGTTAATCTGGAACTGGCCATGAAAGCTGATGGTCGTTTGGGAGGCCATTTTGTACAAGGCCACATTGATGGTCTTGGCGAAATCACCAAAATACATCAAACCCCTGATGAAATTCTCTTCTGGGTAAAATGCCCAGAATCGTTGATGAAACTAATGATCAATAAAGGCTCTGTTGCCATAGACGGGATTAGCCTGACTATTGTAAAAGCTGAAAAAGAAAATTTTTACGTTAGCCTCATTCCAACGACTTGGGAAAAAACCAATATCAAAGAAAGAAAAATAGGCGATTTAGTGAACATAGAAGCGGATTTAATCAGCAAATGGATCAATAAACGCCTAGATGACATCCTGGAAAACTCAACAGAAAGCTCTTTGACCATGGAAAAATTACGTGAGCAAGGTTTTGCTTAATTAGTATTTCGTGGTATAATATACAAAGTGGTGATGCAAAGGCGGCTAGTCTCTGAGGTTGAGGTTGGCCGTTTATTTTTTATCAGGAAAACTCATGCCAAAGAAAGACAGCAATATTCCCGTGATTGGGATTACCATGGGCGATCCCGCCGGCATTGGACCGGAGGTGATTGTCAAGGCTCTCTCGCAGCCAGAACTGCGACAACGGGCCAGGTACATCATCTATGGTATGAATGAGCTGTTGACCTATGCCGCAGATATGGCGGAAATCGATGTCTTCTGGTGGCGAGATCAACACGAACGCATTAAGCGTGATTTTTTACGTGGTGTGGTCGTAGCCGACTATGATGAGATCAATTGGCTGAGTGGTAATCACCAAAGAGTGGCAACAGATATCGGTGGCCAGGCATCCATGCAATTCGCTTGTGATGCGATTGAGGATGCACGTAGCGGAAAAATCGACGCCGTTGTGACAGCCCCTATTAATAAACACTCCTGGCACTTGGCTGGATTTAAAAAGTATCCTGGACATACTGAATTATTTACAGACAAATGTAAACAGAAACGCTCAGCAATGATGTTTGTAGGGGGTCCATTTAGAGTCGTCCTGGCAACCATTCACGAGCCTCTTTTTGAACTTCGACATCAATTTAAAATTGGAACCGTTTTTGAACCGATCGATTTAGTTAACGATGCACTGAAAAAATGGTTCGGCATAGAAAAGCCCAAAATCGCTGTAGCTGGCTTAAATCCACACGCAGGTGAATCAGGACAATTTGGAGATGAAGAGGAACGCATCATCAGTCCTGCTATATTGATGGCACAAGAAGCTGGCATTGATGTGGTTGGCCCTTTTCCGCCTGATACGATTTTCCACCAAGCTCTCGATGGACGTTATGACGCCATCGTCGCCCAATATCATGACCAAGGTTTGATTCCAGTAAAACTACTTGCGTTTGATCGTGCGGTGAATGTCACAATTGGTTTACCTATTATTCGTACCAGTGTCGATCATGGCACAGCCTTTGATATTGCAGGTAAAAACAAGGCGAACCCTCAAAGTATGATCTCAGCAATTGAACTTGCCTGCGATATGGCAGACATCAAACGACAAGCCAACATGAGCAACACCCCAAAGAAAGTTACCCGAAAAAACTAATTTCGTGCCACATACCAAATCACAACTTCAAGCATTGCTGCAAGCGGCACAAACCAAACCACAACATAAATGGGGACAGAACTTCCTCATTGATTTAAATTTAATGCGCAGCCTGGTCGATGAAGCGAAACTCTCAAAAACAGACACCATTCTAGAAGTCGGCTGTGGAACCGGATCACTAACCTCTCTATTAGCAGAAAATGCTGGAGGTGTAGTGGCGGTTGACATTGATAAAAACATGGCTCAAATAGCCTCCGGTGAACTAAGTCAATTTCAAAATATTTCACTGATTCATGCGGATGCCCTTGCCACCAAACGAACCATTGAACCCGCCGTAGAATTGGCTGTCTTAAAAGCAAAGGAACATTTTAAGGGTGATTTCAAACTAGTAGCGAACCTACCCTATCAAGCAGCCAGCCCATTAATTTTAAACTTACTCATGGGACAAATGATCCCCAAAGGGATTTATGTTACCATCCAAGCAGAAGTCGCTGATCGCATGGTGGCAGGCCCCGGTAGTAAAGCCTTTGGGCTGCTAAGTATTCTCATGCAATCGACAGGAAAAATTCGACAATTTAAACACATCCCACCTCAAGCTTTCTGGCCCGCACCACAGGTAAATTCTGCGATGATCACCTGGGAACATGATCCTGAAAAATGCCAAAACATCATTAGCATAGAAATGCTCCGTAAAGTCATCGAATTACTGCTAGGCCATCGCCGAAAGAAAATCCGCACTTGCCTAGCTAACAGTACCGAAGATATTGATTTCACTCCACTGCTTGAAAAAGTTGAGATCAACCCTGACAGCCGAGGCGAAACGCTTGAGCCAATTCAATTCGTCAACCTCGCAAATTTACTTTGCCAAATTCCAACAAATACCCAAAACAAAAAAACTTAAAGTATATCCCAATTTCTTATTGCGAAATTATAGATAATCTGCTATTATAAATTCAATTGGTTCGGGGAAAATCGAGATTTTTATCCCCCAAAAAAAGATTAAGTCATGTGATTCAAGAAAGGGTTCACTGTGACGAAAGTTATTAAATATTATTCTACCGTTATAATTCTATTATTAATACAAATCACAACAGCTCAACCCACATATACTCTGATTGATATTGGAGATTTAGTAGGTGGAACAGACTATAGTTCTGCTTATGATATTAATAACCATGGACAAATCGTGGGAACAAGCAACACGACAACAGGATATCGTGGGTTCCTTTGGGATGCAGGAATCATGACAGACCTTGGAGATTTACCTGGTGGCGCGGATCGAAGCGGTGCGAGTGGTATCAATGATCATGGTCAAATTGTAGGTGGAAGCGAAAGCGCAGATGGAGGAAGGGCCTATATTTGGAACGCTGGTACAATGACCAATATTGGCAAATTACCAGGAGGAGCTAATTGGAGTGGTGCACGCGGCATAAATAATAATGGTCGGGTAGTTGGAGCCAGTGGTTCAGCAGTAGGTACAAGTGCGTTCCTGTGGGACTCTGGGACAATGACGAATCTTACTGATCTAGCAGGAGGCTCAGATAAAAGTGAAGCGTATGACATTAATGAAAATGGTCAAATTGTTGGTTTGGGACATAATGCGACAGGTTCACGAGCTACAACCTGGCTATCCGGTATCATCTCAGACATGGGAGACGTTCCCGCAGGCGGCTCTGATTATGGCAGCTGGAGTATAAACAACCATGGCCAAGCTATTGGATCGTATGAAATTGATTTAGGTCATACAACAAGTACTCATGGTTTTATCTGGGATTCCATTAACGGCATGATCGATTTAGGAGATCTGCCTGGCGGACTTGATGCTAGCTCAGCTTTAGACATTAACAACAATGGCCAAGTGGTTGGCACAAGCGATACATCAACTGGCCGACATGGTTTCCTCTGGGATTCAGCGAATGGCATGGTTGATGTAAACAGTCTATTAGACTCAACCAGTATCGGATGGAATATCAATTATTTAAATGCAATTAACGACCATGGTTGGATTGTTGGATCAGGATATAATCCAGCGGGAAATTATCATGGTTTTTTACTAAAACCCATACCAGAACCAGGAACCATAACATTTTTAGGCCTGGGTATACTCAGCATAACTCGTAGAAGATGTCAATAGTATTAATTTTCAATATTTACTTATTTTGAAAGCATTGCATGTCATATGTTATTTCTCTATCGACTATTACCAATAGACTAACTTGATATCTTTCCAAACCTCTCTCAAGCAAAATACTGATGCATTAGTGGGGCATCCTGTCGATGAGAGCGGTCAGAAATTACCACATCACACATCTGGTTACCCGAGTGATACTTCTGATGAAATAGTAAAAAATCGCATGATAGAACTTTCGGCCACAAACTCCTCAATTATACTTTATATTCAAAAATAAAAAATAATTGGCTCACCATTCATAATGAAGTAGAATCATACTTTGGTTGATTTTCATACTCTTGAAATAACGGCACACATTATTTATGTCCATAGACAAAACAGATAACAAATGGCAGCGATATATTATCTATGCGGCTTTCATTGCTTGCCTGGTTTTTATTATTTTTGTCCGGGTTCGATTATTAGACATCCCACTAGAACGCGATGAAGGTGAATACGCCTATTTTGGCCAACTGATGCTGGAAGGTATTGTACCTTTTGAACGTGCTTACAATATGAAGTTTCCTGGTACGGGATTTATTTATGCCATCAACATGGCTTTATTTGGTCAGACAATAAGTGGAATTCACCTGGGATTTATGTGCTGGAATATTTTGACGATTGTACTGATCTTTTACCTATGCCTTCGCTGGCTTAATCTTCACGTTGCCCTCATGACCGCATGCAGCTACGGTTTAATGTCTCTGAGTTCTAATGTGTTTGGGTTTGCCGCTCATGCAACACACTTTGTCACGGTATTCTTTATACTCAGTTTAATATGCACATTGCATGCCATTCAAAAACAATCTCTTCTATGGACATTTTTAGCAGGATGCCTAGGAGGGATGAGCCTATTAATGAAACAGCACGCCATTTTTCTGTTAATTTTTATCACACTGATCTTTTTCTATCAGGTCTTAAAACCAAGAAAAGGTCTTCGTAAAAATCAACTCAAACCCTTTGGCATTTTCATTTTAGGCAGCATCACCCCATTTACGAGTATGATCATACTCTTTAGCATTGCGGGTACGTTTAAAACATTCTGGTTTTGGACCATGGACTATGCGTCCAGTTATGCATCCTCTGTCAGCATGAAGAATATCTGGAGTAATTTCAGCTTTTCGTTTAAGTATGTTTCATCAGATTTTCAACTCTTTTGGATTCTTGCCGGAATTGGCCTCATACTACTACCGCTTCATCGGGACCTTAGAGGAAAAAAAGGCCTAATCATTTTGTTCTCCATTTGCTCCTTTGCAACTATTTGTCCAGGATTTTATTTCAGGCCTCACTATTTTATTACACTATTACCTGCGGTCTGCCTGCTCGCTGCAATTGCCATTGACACCATCAATAGCTGGCTAAGACAATTCAACAAGCACTCATTACAATGGATTTCTTATATATTTTTTGTTGTCGTTTTTGCCATGCCAATCTATACCATGAATAACTACTTGTTTAAGATTGAACCGCACCAACTATCACGTCAGGTTTATAGCAATAATCCATTTATTGAATCAATTAATGTCGCTGAATATATTAAAGCTAATAGTACACCTGAGGACACCATGGCCATCATGGGATCAGAACCACAAATCTGCTTCTATGCGCAACGCAAAAAGGCCTCAGGATTCTTGTATGTTTATAATTTAATGGAACAACACCCATATGCTTTAGATATGCAAAAACAAATGATTCGTGAAATTGAAGAAGCTAAGCCTAAATACTTTATTACAGTCAAGCATCCAAACAGTTGGCTGATGGGAAAAAACTCCGAAAATCACATTCTAAAATGGATGCCGGTCTATGCCAATAAACATTATAATGTCATTGGAATTGTCGATATACTAAAAGAGGGTAGCATTTACAAATGGGATGAGTCGGTCAAAACTTATAAGCCTAAATCGACACTGCAAATCATTACACTTAAGCGTAAGTAAAAAAAAGACCGAGTAATTTCACCCGGTCTTAAATAGATCCATTTATTAAAAGATTAAACCAATTTGGCGCTATTAATCGTTATAGGTTCTTTGGGAACATCTTCCATTCCACCTATAAATGTCGTATCAACATCTACGATGGCATCAGCCACATCCATTCCTTCAGTCACGGATCCAAATACCGCATAGCCTGGCTCGGCGGCACTTTTGTAATTCAGGAAGGCATTATCTTTAACATTGATGAAAAACTGGCAGGTGGCACTATTTGGATCAGCGGTTCTTGCCATGGCAATGGTACCTCGAGCATTTGACAAGCCATTTGAGGCTTCATTTTCGATGGGTTTTTTGGCACTCTTTTGTTTCATGTCAGGTGTAAAACCGCCTCCCTGTATCATAAAATTAGGAATCACACGATGAAAAATAAGTCCATCAAAAAATCCTTCTTCCACATAGCTTAGAAAATTTTTAACGGTAATTGGTGCATTTTCTTCATCCAATTCTATCGTGATATTTCCCTTAGACGTTTCCAAAATCACACTAGTCATGGCAGTCTCCTTTATCAGATATCTTAATTTATTTTTAGTATTTCATAAGACAAATCGCTGGTATCCAAAACGATAAAATGCGATTGTCCAGTAATCCAGTCGGTGACTTCGCCAGGATTTATAACCAATGTTTTATTCACCTGTCGCAAATCCTGTTGATGCGTATGGCCATAAATAACCACATCATACATCTGACTGGCGGCGATTTCTTCTATATTATGTTGGGTATGGGTCATGTAAAATGTTCGATCAGCAAATTCACCTTTAAAGCAGTAGTCCTCAATGCTGCCACCGTAATTTTCAATCATGCTGCGAAGACCTAATTTTTCGCCATCGTTATTGCCAAAAACCGCTTTGAATTTTTCACCAAATCGTTCGCCAAAGGCTTTGATGACAAAAGGAGAGATTAAATCACCGGCATGCAACACAACATCCACTTTTGCTTCAGCCAAACGGTTAATAGCCTCTAATGTATGTATGCGATGGTCATGGGTATCAGATAAAATACCAATTAACAAGTGTGAATCTCCATATGCGCTGTTGTCATCAAATAACAAACAACAAGTCTATAGGATACGATTCCGCTTGTCGACTAATTAATTAGATATAGCACTGATCGTGATTTTCAGGGGATTCAAAGATTTCCCATTTGCGGCCATCTCTTGACAGCAACTGATCTGACTCTTTTGGGCCCCAGGTCCCTGCGCGATAGCTTGGCAGGATAATTCCTGGTTCTTCTGCCGAGTCCAGTACCGGCTTGAAAAAGTCCCAAGAGGCCATCACTTCATCGCTACGGGTAAATAAGGTGGAATCACCCAATGCGGCATCAAGCAATAAACGCTCGTAAGCTTCAGGGGGTTCTTTGCAGAAGGTATCAGAATAGCTGAAATCCATTTTTAACGGCTTGATTTTCATGGCTGGGCCAGGATACTTCACCTGGAACTGCATCATGATGGATTCATCGGGCTGGATGCGAAGCACCAAAACGTTTGGATCCATCGGACCAAATGGCGCATTATTGAAAAGGATATTTGGGATCTGTTTAAAGTGAATCGCAATTTCGGTCACGCGACTTGGAAGACGTTTACCGGCACGCATATAGAAAGGCACGCCAGCCCAACGCCAGTTGTCGATATAGGTTTTAAATGCGACAAAGGTTTCTGTCACAGAATCATTGGCAACACCAGGTTCATGTAAATAACCGGGCACTTTATCCTCGCCATAGACACCAGCAGCATATTGGGCACGTACAACATCGGTTTGAACCGATTCTTCGGTAAAGGGCTGTAGAGCTTTGACCACTTTGACTTTTTCATCACGGACAGCATCAGCATGCAGTGACATTGGCACTTCCATACCCACCAGCGACAAGAGCTGCATTTGGTGGTTCTGGACGATATCACGCAATGCACCTGATTTTTCATAATAATCGGCACGCCCTTCGACACCGAGCGTTTCAGCTACCGTGATCTGAACGTTATCAACGTATTTGTTATTCCAAATCGGCTCAAAGATACTATTGGCAAAACGCAGTACCAAAATGTTCTGTACCGTTTCTTTGCCAAGGTAATGGTCGATACGATAGATCTGGCTTTCATCAAATGACTTGACAACATCGCTTTGTAAATCAAGTGCAGAGTCTAGATCACGGCCAAATGGTTTTTCGATGATAATACGTGACCAAGGTTTCTGGTGCTTGCCTTTATGTGACAAACCAGCTTCACCCAAGTGAGCAGAAATCGGTGAAAAATAACGGGGCTGCGTTGACAGATAGAAAAGATAATTTTCTGGCATCTGTTTTTCAGCCGACAAAGATTCCAAACGACCACGCAGTGCATCATATCCATCTTGATCATCCAAATTCGCTTGATGATAATAGAGGTTTTGGGCAAATTTAGACCAGGTCGATTCATCCAGCTTGCGATTGAGCATGGATTCGATACTTTCCATGACAAAATCACGGAAGGATTCATCGGTATAATCACGACGGGCAAAACCAACAATGGAGAATTTCTCGGGTAGTAGCTTTTCCAGATAAAGCTTATACATGGCTGGAATGAGCTTGCGGCGAGTCAAATCACCTGTTGCCCCGAAAATGACCATAGAAAATGGGTCTGGTTTGTTGACATTGTTATTTGAGCTTTTGGCAGTTTCCACTTGTTTGTCCATTTCTAAAACGGTCGTCATGATCTTAAACCCTTATAATAAATGATATATACAATGCGTCATTATTATATCGATCGATCGACTCTATTTGTTTGCTTATATTTAACGAATCATGGAAGGTTTCACCAGATTTTTCTTATTTTGTTGCAAATCAACGTATTACAACCAGCTTGATTGCAGCTATTTTTAAAAATCTGCGATGAAAAGCAGAAAAAGTGTCTTATAAGACCTTAATTTTAGTTGAGAAAAGGGATAGACATGGTTTGAAATAAAAAAAGAAGTGGGCCGGGTTGGATTCGAACCAACGTAAGCTTACGCTAACGGGTTTACAGCCCGTCCCCTTTAGCCACTCGGGCACCGACCCACACTCTTTTAACTCTTTATTTCAAAGAACTTTAAATCAATATCGCTGCATCCGCAGCCGAATCGAGATCAGATAATTTACACAAAATCGACGCGGACTGCAAGCTTTTGATCATATTTTAGCCATTTTTACAGGAAATTGAAAGTCAAAGCAGAATTTTCGCCTGATTTAAAAGGTTTGTCAGTAAGTATTTGACAACGGGCCGGTTTTTCTGTAAATTTGTCCCTTCATCGCTGAGGGCGATTAGCTCAGTTGGCTAGAGCGCTTCCCTTACAAGGAAGATGTCGCAGGTTCGAGTCCTGCATCGCCCATTCTTTTCTGATTTTCACATTCCCCTTATACTGGTGTTGACCTGCTATGATATATTATCTACCATAAATCCATGGGATATTTTAGCCTAAAGGAAGCTGCTCGTCGTTATGACCTTTATCGACCAAAGGTACATGCAAAGCTTCTGGAACAATTACCCCCATACCTAGGACACTTACCGCATAACAAAGCGATTGATATTGCTTGCGGCACAGGGGAATCTACCAAAGCATTATCGAAATACGCTAATAATACTTATGGCATAGACTGCTCAGCGAGATGCTACACTATGCAAAGCAAAATGGGTTACATGTCGATTGCCTGGATATTCACACCGATGTCATCAATGGCCGATGGGACTTGATTAGTACATGTATGGCATTTCATTGGTTTGATCAAGAACAAGTCATAAACACTTATAAAACACTCTCAGAGTCTAAAGCAACAGCTGGTTTTGCGATGTTTATCTTAAAACCTTTCCAACCCCACCTAGAAGTCAAAGTGACGCAACTATCATTTACAAGGATTCTGATATAAATTTGTTACACAAATCAACTGGTGCTTTTGATATTGAATTTTCAAAAGATAATCTCATTGGCTATTTAACCACTCAATCTAACATCGAACAAGCCGTGCAAGACAACCAAAACTATGAAGACATTGAGGATTACTTAAAGAACGAATTGAAAGATTTCGTTTTTGATACACCTTTTAAATATGGTTACACAGCGGAAATTTTTCAATTTTTTGGCAATTGATCAAAAAACATAATTAACTAACTTATATTACTTATTCTTCGGTATTACAAATAGCTTCTAATTGCTGTTGAGCTCGCTCTATTTTCTCAGAGACACATTCTCGAAGTTCGTCAGGTTCGGCGGGTTTTAATAAACAAGCGTAGTTCTTAGTATGTAAGCCATTGAAATTATGGATAACATCTTCGCTATCCGTTATGAATATAAAGGGTATTTCAATCATTCCGTCTTGATTTTCTTCTGCATAATCCGCCTCGAGTGTACGGAACTTTTGTAAGAATTCAGTGCAGGAACACTCGTTAGTTTCGGTTAATTCCAACAGCACAAGATCGGGCCAGAAGGATTTTAAAACCGTTAATCCTTCTTTACCATTTTCGGCCGTTTGCACGTCATAGAGTGATCGTTTTAAAATGCGTTTCATCGACTCAACTAATTCTTTATCATTGTCGATCACTAATATTTTTGATCCCATGACACCTTACTTTCATTTATCCGTTATTCCCCACAACAATCAAAGGCCCGATAAGTGATATATCATTTACCTTTATTTTGACTTTATCGTATTAATTTAATTTCGAATTAATGAGACTTTTATAATTTACCTCCTAGAATTGACATTTATCACGATCTTGTAAAAGTAAAAATCATCGTTATAATGAGTTAAATGAATAAACAAAGCAAACAAACGGTCGTTGTATTTGGCTCCTCTCAACCTAAACCTGGTAGTAGCAATTATGAGTGCGCCCAAAAACTAGGAGTTGCCATCGCTCAAGCGGGATATGTTCTAGCAAATGGTGGCTATAGTGGCACGATGGCAGGCTCAGCTCAGGGAGCGAAATCCGTGGATGGCAAAACCATTGGTATCACCTGTAAAATCTTCAACCGAAATGGAAAAAATGAATGGATCGATGAAGAAATTTACACAGAAAATCTCAACCAGCGGCTCGATAAACTCATCGAATTAGGGGATGCCTATATCACCCTACCCGGCTCTACAGGAACACTTCTTGAACTGGCCATGGTTTGGGAATTGATGAACAAAAAGTTCCTTCCGCAGCGTCCTTTTTTCTGTTTGGGCGATTATTGGAAGCCTGTAGTCGAAACGATTGTCCAATCAGGTGAAACAGATGGCCAACAAATTTTGTTTACAGATTCGATTGATGAAATTATAACTAATCTCAATGAAACTTGGAGATAGACAAACCAATCGCAGGAAGCAAATGGCCATGAATTATACATTCTCATGGATCTTGGTACTTTTTCTGACATCAAGCCTTATTGCCCAAAATCAGGTAAAAAAAGTCGATCCGAACGTCAAAGAAGCCGAAAAGCCACTTCCGACCGGCCTACCTGAGAAAAAACCTCAACGATTGCTCCCTGAAGGAACACAAATCAGCGGACGTAAAGCCAAGCTTCTCCAGCATCCCAAGTCTAAAAACTGGTTTTTGAAGTTTGAATCAGATATGACAAAAAACAATTCCCAGCCTCTCCAAGCAAACCAGGTAACAGCAGAGGACTTACTATCCCAAAGCCCTGATAAAAATGACCCTTACTCCATTCCCATGGAAATTCACCCATGCCAATGGCTAACAAAAATGACTAGTGTGACTAATAATCAGGTCGATTTATCGGTTACATTTCTCATCCGGGCCGAAGTGACCACCTACCAGGATATTAACTATATCTTACCAACCGATGTAAAAACAATGTCGTTATTCGGCAAGAAAAAGGATGAATCAAAATCTAGCACCCCTATTACAACGTTGCCAAGTCTATCTAGCAATACCGACAACACGCAAACGAATGAGGATAAGGTAAAGAAAAAGCTTGAACTTCCAGAAAAACTGAGAAAAACACTTCTTTCCCTACCTCGCCCTCAACCGATCATTAGCAAAGGATTTAACAATAAAGAGCAGGCCACCAATCAACAAAATAATACAGGCCAGCGGTCATATTTGATTGGCGGCAAAACACGTTCAGATTTAAAAGAAGGTTATATGATTATCAATCGGGTGGGTCGTTTAGCGTATGATCCCGATGATAAAAAATGGCTATTTAAATTTGAGGCTGATGGCAACAGCCTTGACGAACCTCCTATTGCATTACTCCCAAGTCGTCAATTGGATGTGATGGAAAAAACGGTCAACGAAGCCAATGGCCCTATCAAATTTAGTATTACAGGGCAAGTGACCAAGTATCAGAACAAAAATTACCTACTAGTCAGGCGTGTTTTTATCATTTATGATCGCGGTAATTTTGGGCTTTAAAATTCCACAACCCAGACGCCCTACCCCACAATCAAGCACCTGCCGACATAACCAACCAATAATAAAACAGTTACATAAAAACAAAACAAAGCCATGATACTATTTTCAAGAATCTAACACTTGTAAGTCCTGATAAATTCCGGTAGAATCACATTTTTAACAACGACATCAACCAAAATGAAATTACATAATCAGAGGTTTAATTATGGATGAACAGCAACCAAAAATTGAAGTACACCAGGATGGCGATGTCATCGAAATCGTTTTGCTGGATAAGGACATACTGGACGAAGTCACCATCAACCAGATTTCGGAATCACTCTTTGGGGTTATCCAGGATAAAAGTCCTGTAAAGATGGTGCTTAATTTTGAAAATGTCAAGCACCTCAGCTCAAGTGCTCTGGGTGTTTTAATTCGTCTAAACAAGCATATCAAAGAAGAAGAAGGTGAATTTTGCCTTTGCAATATCAAACCATCACTTTATGAAATATTTGTCATAACGAAACTGAATAAAGTATTCAAAATTTACGATAATACAAAAGCGGCGATAAAAAGTCTCTGATCACGACGATTAAGCGGATCACCTTCCAATCGCAACGATTTTCTTACGAATTCAACTTTTTTAAGATCATATTGCAATGACAACAGCGGATAAAAAAATTGAAATTTCCATCGCTAGTGATTTTTCTGATGCTAAAAAGATCGAAGAAACGATTATCGATTTAGCTACTCAGCAAGGTTATGATGAAGATTCTATTTTTGCCTTGCGATTGAGTCTTGAAGAGGCTCTGGTCAATGCGATACGTCATGGCAACAAAGAAGATTCCGACAAGAAAGTCCATATATGCTATACCGTCAATGCCTCACGTGTAGATATCTGGATCACCGACGAGGGCAATGGCTTTTGTCCAGATAGTTTACCTGATCCAACCTGTAACGATAAATTGGAAATTCCATCCGGCCGCGGTGTCCTTCTCATGCGTGCTTACATGGACCTGGTTGAATTTAACGAAAGCGGTAATAGTGTTCACCTTACCAAATTCAGCAAACAGCAACCAACGCATTCTTACACGGTTTCAACCCAGGGTAATCTCCAAATAGCTGTTGATGAATATGAACGCTATACAGCAATACATCTTAAAGGCTCTGCGGACATGGCGGAAGCGGCAGAGATGTCATCTGTCATCGATAAAATTATTGAGGATGGCAAACACCAACTCATCATGGATATCAAACTGCTTGATTTTATTTGCAGTATGGGATTAGGAACGTTGATTAAAACACAAACTCGCTGCGGCCAGAAAAATGGTTCATTTCATATAGTGAACCCACAACCTGCCGTACAACGTATTTTAAAAACAACCCGGCTTGATAAATTATTTTCGATAAGCTGCTCTGTCAATGCCGTACTCATGGCACAGAGTTAAAATAAGGACATAAAAATACCCAAAAGGAATTGAAGAGGATTCAAACATGAACAGTAGAACACTGCAAGGACGCATACTTCACTGTACTATCATCTCAGCTCTTTTACTGCTGGCATCGGTTTACTCCGGCTGTGAAACAACCACATCTTCTAAATATCGCTACGCAACTTACCCATCGATCAGTGAAGTAAATTTCCGCCAAGGTCAGACCTACTCTGAATTGCTTAACCAAAAAACATCAAAAACCAATCAATATACCCCGGGATATCATGCCTGGGCACCAGCAGTTAAAGAAAAAACGGGTAGATGGAAAGGGATCATGATTCATCATTCCGCAACCGCCAGTGGCAACGCACATACCATTGACCAATTGCATAAAGATCGACAATGGGATGGGCTGGGATATCACTTTGTTATCAATAATGGCAACGGCGCCGATAATGGCAAAGTAGAAGTTGGGTACCGTTGGAAAAATCAAGAAAAAGGAGCCCACTGCCGCGTACATCCAAATGATAATAATTACTGGAATGAACATACCATTGGCATTTGTCTGATTGGAAATTTTGAATTCTCTCAACCCAGCCAATCACAATATAATTCACTGGCACAACTCGTAAAATTTTTACAAGATCGCTACAATATCCCAACCAGTCAAATCGTTGGACATAACCACGCAAAAGTGACCAAATGCCCTGGCAAACACTTCTCCTTTTGGAAACTTAAGCAACAATTGTAACAAAATTCATCTCATTCAGTTTTCTGTGTTATTAGCACCATGATCATGGTGCAATTCAATATGCGGCTCGTCATTTTGTTACGGTTTAATTGTATCTTTTAATTTATTCAGGTAATCAACAAGTATATTAGCGTTGAAATATTCACGTGCCACCCTGCCTTTATCATCGACGATAATCATTCTCGCATCCTCCATAATCTGATTTTCAACACGATGAAGCATCAGTACTAAATAATCATTCATATCATAAGGCATACCCCAGAAATAATGGCAATGAATATAAATAGACCAATCAAAGAAATGTATTTATGCCGCAGAACTTTTCAACACTTCCTGAAACTCTTCTTCTCTGGCCTCAGAAACTTTTGTGCCATAAAGCGTTAAACACGCAACATAGAAATACCCAGTAGCAAAGATGACCAAAAATGGTAATAAGAGAATCCAAGCACTGGGATTTTTTAAGTAAACTATAATACAGATGGTCACATAAAAACCATACATTAATTCAACAATAGGCATGATAGTTTTCTTGCGACAAAAACTTTTAGCCTTGGGCATCCAGTCATCCTTATTGCCTGTAGATCCCATACCAAATTTTGGTGTTCGCTCGAAAGGACTTTCTTTACCGATAAAAGCTTCAATAACAGCTAAACTATTATTGATCGCAATACCAACACCGACCGCCATTAACAAAGGCATATATTTAACCTTATCAGTCCATCGATGAAATATCTCTTTTTGACTAGCCATATAAAATGTTCCGACAGAACAAGTGGCTATCATAAAAAAGAAAACTCCCCATACAATAGGCGCCAGAACATGATCACCATAATAACTGAAACGAACAAAAGAAATGGGCAAAAACATTAATACCAATAAGGACATAAATAAATACCCGACCGGGTTAAGCAAATGAAAACAAGCTTCAATTTTTATTCTCAATGGTAATTTTTCTTTCAGTAGTTTCGGCAAAATTTTCTTAGCTGTCTGAACAGACCCCTTTGTCCATCGAAATTGCTGCTGTTTAAACCCCTGAATTTCCGGGGGTAATTCAGCAGGCGATGTTACATGAGGCAAATAGACAAATCGCCATCCCTTCATTTGACAACGATATGAAAGATCGAGATCTTCCGTCAATGTATCATGTTCCCAGCTCCCGGCCTCTTCAATCGCTGTTTTTCGCCACAATCCTGCTGTGCCATTAAAATTCATAAATCGCCCTGAAAAATTTCGTGCCGCATGCTCAATCATAAAATGAGCATCTAGAAAAACAGCCTGCACACGTGTAAGAAATGATTGCTCACGATTAATATGTTCCCAGCGAAACTGCACCATTCCTACGGATGGATCGGTAAAATAATGAATCGATGCCATTAGATTATCAGGTGTAGGAATAAAGTCGGCATCATAAACAGCAATAAATTCTCCCTTAGCTGATTGTAATCCTTCGGCCAAGGCACCGGCTTTATATCCTACTCGATGGGTTCGATGCATGTATTCAATATCAAAACCTTTAGCAGCAAAACGAGCCACAGTGCTGGCGGCAATTTGACGGGTTTCATCTGTCGAATCATCAAGAACCTGAATCTGTAATTTATCTTTTGGATAATTCAATCGACAGACACTGGCAATAACTCGTTGCGCAACGTACAGCTCATTATACATAGGAAGCTGAATGGTAACGGTTGGCAATTCTCTAAAGCAGCTTTTATACTTAGACGCATTTTTTTTGTGTTTATAATAGAGATAGAGCATTTGCCAACGGTGAAAACCAAACGAGGCAACGATCACTAATAGCGTACAATAGACCCCCATAACCAATCCATCCAGACCAAGCAACTGACTTTGTCCTTCAGCAAGAAGACATAGATGCTCAAACATTATTGTGTCATCATATATCACTGGTATTTCCATGATTAACCTTACTCTATTGATTGGAAAATTCTGGAGGCAAGTTCTTCCAGTTTTTCTTTGGGCATTTCACTAGCTGGCCACCGACCTAACAAGCCATCATCACGATGCCTGGGGATAATATGAAAATGAACATGACCAACAACCTGACCCGCTGAACTACCGTTATTATTTAGAAGATTATAATCCTGTGCATCAACAATATTCAGAACAGCCTTAGCTATTTTACCAATGCATTTGGCTAAATTGGCAGCAACGTCTTGTGGACACTCTTCAAAACGCTCGTAATGATCTTTTGGTATGATCAAGGTATGCCCTAAACTGATTGGTGCAATATCAAGAAAACTCAGTACGTGCTCATCCTCATACACTTTGGAGCATGGCAATAAGCCGCTGGCAATCTTACAAAAAATACAGTCTTCTGACATGCCGTTTGCCTCCAAACAAACCAACGATTTAAAAGAGAGGTTAACATCCACCTTACAAACAAATTATGATATTGCAGTATTTTATAATACGCCCCGATAAAAGAAAAGTTCAAATAATGATTATTTCCAGCTGCAAACCCAACTATCGAGATAAAAAAAAACCCGGATTTCTCCGGGCTTTTTAATACTCATATGATCAAAGAATAGCTGATCGTAAAATCGAACTATTCCTTCTTCTCTTCAGAATCATCGGCTTCATCAGTCACCTGAGTTTCTTCGGCCTCAGCCACTACGCTTGCTTCTTCTTCAACATCAGCCGCAGTGTTATCTTCTACCGATTCAGCAGGAGCTTCGACAGCTGCCGTTGCAGATTTAGGAGTACTGACAACATCACCATCGACCAACTGCAATAAAACTAATCGACCATTATCACCAATACGATGAAAAGGCAACTTTACGATTCGAGTATATCCACCCGAACGATCTGAAAAGCGAGGGCCAATCTCATTAAATAGTTTATGAATGACTGTATCCACCTTGACAGGTTCACCATTTTCTTGGTGGCAAATATCACGGTCCTGCAATTGAGCGATTGCACGTCGACGGGCGTGAAGTGTTCCCTTCTTCGCCAACGTAATCATTTTTTCAGCAAATGGCTTTACAAACTTTGCCTTCTCAATGGTTGTTGAGATTCTGCCATGCTCAAATAATGACGACGCTAAATTACGTCGCAGTGCGGTGCGGTGTGCACTTGTTCTACCTAAATGTCTTCCTCTTACCTGATGTCGCATTTTCAGTCACCTTTTCGGTTAATGACGATTATTATTCCTGTGCCATGGCTTCAAGATACTTGGAAACATCCATTCCAAGGCTTAATCCCATATCTGACAACTTTCGTTTAATTTCTCGCAAACTGGTTTTACCAAAACTTCGTAGTGCAAGAAGCTCGTTTTCTTTCATAGAGACCAGATGGCCTAATGTATTAATTTGAACGGCTTCAAGACAATTGCTGGCTCGAACCGACAAATCTAATTCATGCATCTGCTTTTTCAACAGAGAGAGCAACTCTTCATCGACATCAGAAATTTCTGATTCAACTTCAAGTTCTTCAACATCCTGTTGCCCGGCAGCCAAGTCATCACCCAATTCAAAATATTGAATCAGTGGACCAAGATGCTTACGCAAAATCTTAGCAGATTCAACCAGTGCCATTTCTGGAGTAACGGTCCCATCGGTCCAGATTTCCATGAGCAAGCGATCATAATTGATACTTTGACCTACACGAGTTTCTTCTGTTTTATAACGTACACGTTTCACCGGTGAATATAACGCGTCAACAGGAATAACACCTACTTCGCGATCACTGGCTTTGGTATCTTCTGTTGCCGCAATATAGCCACGCCCGCGACCCACGACCATTTCGAGTGAAAACTCAACGTCATCGGTCAACGTCGCTAACAAAAGATCTGGATTCTGAATGGTAATCGCAGTATCAGCTTCAATATCAGCTGCCGTGATTTGTCCGGCTTTGTTTGCAGTGACCTTCATGGTTTTAGGCTCTTCTGCATCCAAATCGACAATCAGAGATTTCACATTCAGGATAATATCTGTGACATCTTCAAGTACGCCCGGAAGCGTTGTAAACTCGTGAGATACACCAGAAATTTTTACGCTGGTAACAGCTGATCCTTCCAGAGATGAAAGTAATATACGACGTAAACTGTTACCTACCGTTGTACCAAACCCTCTTTCAAAAGGTTCGATAATCATGACGCCATAGGTATCTGACGTTACACCTTCATCTTTAATTACTTTTGTAGGCAGTTCTAGCCCACGCCATCGCATTCGCATATTCTATTGGCCTCCAATTCACTGGGCGACTACCATCAGCTTTTGTTATCCGAAGCACACCTTTGTGCTCGAGGCCTTATAACAATTGCTTTCTTTTAGTCGCGAGTGTATTTTCCTCTAAATAGTTACTTAAGGATTACCTTGAGCAAAATTCGACAATTAATTGTTCTTCAACTGGAATTTGAACATCATCCCGTGTCGGCATTGACACCACAGTTCCCTCCATGGCAGCATTATTGACTTGCAACCAAGGTTGTACAGGAGCATTAGGATCGACTTCAATATTCGCCTGTATCATTTTCTTTGTTTTTTCTGAGTCACGAACAGTAATTTTATCACCTTGTTTAACAAGATAACTAACAATATCTACTTTGTGACCATTCACTTTGATGTGGCCATGAGCAATCATTTGACGCGCATCTTTTCTCGAATTGGTCATATTCATTTTATAAACCACATTATCCAGACGGCGTTCCAACAAAGCCAGAAGAGCCTGACCAGTGTTGGCCTTTTGTCGCTCAGCCTCTGAGAAATAAATTCTAAACTGCTTTTCTAATACGCCGTAGTAGCGTTTAACTTTTTGTTTTTCACGTAAACGAACACCATAGTCACTGCCACGACCACGACGCCAAGAATGCATACCAGGTGGCTTGTTACGGTTTTGTTTTTCCATAGGGCATTTAGCGGTTTCACACCGATTGCCCTTAAGCATCAGCTTGATACCTTCACGTCTACATTGACGACATACTGGTCCTAACAATTTACCCATATCTCTGTTATACCCTTCTTCGTTTTCTTGGCCGACAGCCATTGTGTGGAATAGGTGTTACATCTTCAATTGATGAAATTCTCATACCTGCAGCTTGTAAAGCAGTAATGGCAGATTCACGACCAGAACCAGCGCCTTTAACGCGTACTTCCAGTTCAACGACCCCAAACTTTTTAGCCGTCGTGGCACATTTTTGCGATGCTTGTTGAGCTGCAAAAGGTGTGCTTTTACGTGAGCCTTTGAAACCAATGGTACCAGCTGAATCCCAACAAAGAGTTTCGCCGTTCACATCAGTGATGGTGATTAATGTATTGTTAAAGGTCGCCTTGATATGGCAAATACCTTTACCTACATTACGTCTTACTTTTCTTTTACCGCTTTTAGCCATAAATGTTCCTCAATTTTTAACGTGACCTTGTAAAGCAAGTGCCTCATTAAAATAAACTTAACAATATTATTTAAGAGCCTTAACACCTTTTTTACCAGCAACGGTCTTCTTAGGACCTTTGCGAGTTCTAGCGTTACTCTGTGTGCTTTGTCCACGAACAGGTAAACCACGACGATGACGTAAACCGCGATAGCAGGCAATGTCGCGAAGGCGAGCAATGTCCTGACTGGTTTGACGACGCAACTGCCCTTCCACCGTATAATCACGATCTAAAATCGCAACAATTCGGCTGAGCTCATCATCCGTGAGATCTTTACCTTTAATGGTTTCAGAGATTTGGGCTTCTTTCAAAATTTCTTTAGCCAAATGTCTGCCTATGCCATGGATATAGGTTAAGGATATCCACATCTGTTTGTCTGTCGGAATATCGACACCAGCAATACGAGGCATAATAGCTCCTTATCTACCTTGACGTTGCTTATGACGCGGGTTGGCAGAGCAAATCACTCTCACAACACCTTTGCGTTTTACGATTTTACAATTTTCACAAATACGTTTGACAGAGCTTCTCACTTTCATGATGACACCTATCCTGTTCTACTTACGTAAGACAATACGACCTCTGGAGAGATCATATGGACTTATTTCTACGGTCACTTCATCGCCTGGCAAAATTTTAATAAAATGCATTCTCATTTTACCTGACACGTGAGCCAAGATTTCATGACCATTTTCGAGAGCGACTTTAAACACGGCATTAGGCAATGCCTCTAAGACTTTGGCATCTACCTTGATCGCATCTCTTTTGGTCATAACGTTATTATCCTGTTCTAATTTTTGAATAACAAGCTTTTGATCGCTCTGGATCTTACCTTGTTAATATTTCAGCACCATGTTCCATAATGGCGATGGTATGTTCAAAGTGTGCTGCCGGCTTACCATCTCTGGTAACCACGGTCCAGCCATCACTGAGAACCTTTGTATCTTCCGTACCCATATTTACCATGGGCTCTACGGCCAAAACCATACCCTTTCTTAAGAGCAGATCATCCCGAAGTAATTCATCACTAACGTAATTAGGTACTTTCGGATCTTCATGTAGGTTACGACCAATGCCATGACCTACATATTCTTTCACAACACCATAGCCTGCATTTTCTGCATGATCTTGCATTAACTTTGCAATTTCGCTCCAGTATTTACCTGGCTTGGCTTCGCGAATCGCTATTTCTAACACTTCCTGAGTATTCGTCAGTAAGCGTTGAACGTCTTCTTCAACATCACCGATCATGATCGTCACAGCAGAATCACCGCAATAGCCATTTAGTTTCACGCCACAATCGACGCTAATCACATCACCAGAAACCAATTCGCGATCACTTGGGATGCCATGGACCACTTCTTCATTCACACTGGCACAAATACTCGATGGAAAATCGAATTTAGCCTGTGGGTTTTTTACACCCTTGAATAATGCCGTTCCACCTGACTCTTCAATCAACTCATCACTAATCTTGGCAAGATCCGCAGTCGTCATGCCTGGCTTTGCTTGCTCTTTTATGGCTCCAAGAACACGAGCAACAACATTGCCCGCTTGCTTCATCAGTTCAATTTCTTTTGTAGAACGTATAGCTATTGCCATAAAATTTCATCTATTCAAAGTGATCTTCGATTGAATGATCATTCACTATTAACTTTTAAAACATCCAGAGTCTCAATGGTCTCTTTTCGAGAGACATTATGCATGAGCACTCTTAATGCGGCTGCTGCCTTCCATAAATCCGTCATAATTTCTCATAAGCAGGTTAGCTTCAATACGCTGTACCAAATCAAGAGACACGGAAACAACAATCAATAAACCAGTACCACCTAACAGAATCGCAACATTAAATGGAATATTTAATGAAACCATTACCACGGTAGGTACGACCGAAATAATCGCCAGGAACGCGGCACCGACATAGGTAATACGCCCCATCACTTTTTCGAGATATTCAGCGGTACGACGTCCAGGTCGAAGCCCAGGAATAAAGCTACCGTAATCACGAAGTTGATTAGCCATTTCTTTCGGCTGAAACTGGACGGTGGTCCAGAAATAAGCAAAAAAGTAAATCATCAAGATATAACACAAATTATATACAAAAGAATCCATCTGGAACGCATCATTAATACTTGCCGTGAAGTTGTTTTCCCACATTCTTGCAATTTGACCGAAAATAATGGATGGAAAAAGCATCAAGGTTGAAGCAAAAATGATCGGCATCACGCCACCATGATTAACGCGTAAAGGTAGATATTGTCGTTGTCCACCATAAACTCGCTGGCCACGTGTTTGTTTCGCCTGCTGGATAGGGATACGACGTTGTCCTTGCGTAATTAAAATCGCACCGGCAACAACTCCAACAAAAGCAAGAATTAAAAAGATCACTTTCGCAGGTGTAACAGTTGGATTATCACCTGTCATGTTCGTTACCATTTGCATCACGGCCCATGGCATTTGACTAACGATACCCGCCATAATAATTAAGCTAATACCATTACCAATACCATACTCATCAATTTGCTCACCTAGCCACATTAAGAAGACAGTTCCAGCTGTCATCGAAAACATTCCAGCTAGATAAAACATCAACCAATGATCTTGTGCTATTTCGGCCTGAACAAATCCAGACTGAAGCATCCAGGCTAAGACAAAAAAGGATTGAATCAGACAAAGAACCACTGTTGCATACCGAGTATACTCCTGGATTTTCTGGCGACCAACTTGGCCTTCTTTTTGTAATTTTTCTAACGCCGGCACCACGGTTCCCAACAACTGGAAAATAATCGACGCTGATATATAAGGCATAATTCCAAGGCCAAACAAACTACTTTGGCTCAAACTACCACCTGTAAAAATTTGAAGATAATCCGCAACTCGACCAAATGGCGAGTCTGCTGATCCCTTTAAAATTTCGGCCATGGTCAACTGATCAATTCCAATCACCGGAATCTGAAAACCGATACGGTAAATGCAGAGCATGCCTAACGTAAAAAGAATCTTAAACCGAAGTTCAGGAATTCCAAAAATATTTTTTATTGTTGTTAACATAATAATCTATCCACAAACTCAAAGAGAATTAAGCACTCTTTTTCGTTGTTAGTTCTTCAACTGTTCCACCGGCATTATTAATTTTTTCCATAGCGGAACGACTGAATTTATTAGCAACCACTGTTAATTTACGGCTCAATTCACCGTTACCCAGAATTTTCACCAAACCTTCGGTTGATGAAATTAATCCAGCCTGTGACAAAGCCTGAGAATCCACTCGAGTACCTTCGTCAAATTTCTCTAATTGAGATACATTGACGATCGCATAATTGGTTTTAAAATTCGCATTATTGAAACCACGCTTTGGTAACCGACGAAAGAGCGGCATTTGACCACCCTCAGATAATAGAGGCATGGATTTGCCAGCACGAGACTTTTGGCCCTTGTGGCCGCGTCCAGCGGTTTTTCCGAGACCACTTCCTTGGCCACGCCCGCGACGACGACGACGCTTATGGCTGCCAACAAGTGATGTTATTTCGTGACTCATCATGGTAAATGATTCCTTTATTTTTTATAGAGGAAGTTTTACACCGCGAAGCTCTTCGATTGTTTCACGAGAGCTCAGGGATTCCAACGCATTGAGCGTTGCCTTTACAACATTTTTAGCTCCCGTACTACCGTAGACCTTGGTCAATACGTTTTGTACGCCTGCTAATTCTAATACAGCACGGCAAGCTGAACCAGCGATAACACCAGTACCTTCACTTGCCGGGATTAATTTTACACGTGTTGCTCCAAAACGCCCTGTGACTTCATGAGGAATAGAGGTTCCAAGAAGGTTTACTTCAGAGACATTTCGGCGAGCAGCTTTGATAGCTTTTTCAATCGCAGGAGGCACTTCATTCGCTTTACCATATCCAAAGCCAACTTGCCCATGTCGATTTCCTACCACAACCAATGCTGCGAAACTGAAACGACGACCACCCTTGACCACAGTCGAACAACGATAGATCTTGACGGACTGTTCTTCAAGAGGGTATTCTTTTACACCAGGATTTTTTTGTGCCAGTTGGGTCACAATAGACTCCCATTAATAACGATTAAAATTTCAATCCAGCTTCCCGGGCTGAATCAGCCAGGGCTTGCACTCTACCATGGTATTTATAACCATTACGATCAAAATGAACCTGGGTAATACCCAGTTCCAATGCTTTTTCTGCTAACGTCTTGCCTACCACTTTCGCAGTTTCAATATTGCCACCTTTGCCATCTTTCAATGAACTGGAAGCAACCAAAGTGACACCTGACGTATCATCAATCAATTGAGCGTACATGTGACGCAATGAGCGAGATAGAGTCAAGCGAGGACATTCAGCGGTGCCCGATATTTTTTTACGAACACGCTTCTTACGACGTAAGCGTTGTTTTGTTTTAAATTTGTTCTGGTCCATTTTGTTTTACCAATTTTGTTTATAATTATTTGCGGTTGTAGCCACCGCCAACTTGTTTCTTTTAGAGATCAGCCACCACTAGCAAATGCTTTACCCACTTTACGCTTGATGACTTCATCCGCATAGCGAACACCTTTGCCCTGGTAAGGTTCTGGTGGTTTTACGCGGCGGCAATCTGCTGCGAATTGCCCCACCATACATTTATCAGAACCTTTGATTTTAAAGGTCGCTGGTGAATCGTTACCACGAGCATTAGGTGAATCGATATCAAGTGTAATGCCTTGAGGAATTTTTACCACGCATGGTTTTGCGAAACCAACGGTAATATGTAATTCGGCTCCCTGTTGCTTAACACCAAAACCTGTGCCATAAATCTGGATACTTTTTTCGTAACCTTTTGTAACACCCACGATCATATTCGCAATCAAAGCGCGAACGGTACCATGCATTGCACGAGCATGACGATCATCACCTTCTCGGGCCACATGAACTTCTTTAGCGTCTGTATCAACAGTGACTTTAATCTTTGGATCAATGTCTTGGGTCAGTGTATTCTGGCCTGAAGAGACTTTAACTATCGCCCCAGCCAACTCTACAGTTACACCGGCAGGAATACTTATTGCTTTTTTTCCAATTCTACTCATAACAAAATCAACTTCTTAAATTTCATTTTTATGGTTTAACTAATTGAGCACAAAAGCTCGCCACCAATATTTAGTTCACGACATTGTTGATCAGACAAAACACCTTTTGATGTGCTGACAATGGCAATACCTAAACCACCCAATACTTTGGGCATATCCTTCACGGAACGATAAACGCGACATGAAGGTTTACTTTCACGACGGATTGAACGAATCACTTTTTCACCAAGCTTGCCATACTTAAGGTCGATACGAATCTCACCTTGTTTGTTGGCCGTTTCGATAAAATCATAATCGTTAATGTAACCTTGCTCTTTCAGAACTTTAGCAATCCCTTTGCAGACACCTGAAGCTTTGATCATCACTTCATCTTGCCCAACACGGTTCGCATTGCGTATCCTGGTTAACATATCTGATATAGGATCGGCATGACTCATAATATTCTTAATTCTCCATGAATTCGTTCAGGGTTACCAACTGGCTTTCTTTACGCCAGGGATTTTACCTTCATTAGCTAAATTTCTAAAACAGATACGGCAAATCTTAAATTTGCGATATACAGCACGAGGACGACCACACAGTTGACAACGTGTATAGCCACGCACCTTAAATTTAGGTTTTCTTTCTGCTTTAACTTTTAATGCTGTAGTTGCCATAAAATTCCTCTCATGACGAGATATCTTCTATCTGTTTTTAGTTACTTGTATCACCATCTGTTTTGTAAGGCATACCAAAAAGCTTCAACAATTGTTTTGCTTCTTGATCCGTATTGGCTGTTGTGACCATGGTAATATTCATTCCCAAAGGCTGTGTCACTTTGTCGTGATCGACTTCAGGAAAAACCACAATCTCATTCAGACCCATACTGAAATTGCCATGACCATCAAACCCTTTAGGACTTAAGCCACGAAAGTCACGAACACGAGGAATCGCAAGATTAATTAGACGATCCAAAAATTCATACATACGTTGCTTACGCAATGTAACTTTCAATCCAATATCCATACCTTCACGAAGTTTGAAGTTTGAAACACTTTTACGTGCTTTGCAGATCAAAGGCTTCTGCCCGGCAATTTTTGTTAGTTCACTGTGAGCTAATTCCAATAATTTCTTATCTTGAATTGCTCGGCCCAAGCCCATTGATAAAACAATGGTCTTAAGTTTTGGAACCTGCATTTGGTTGCCATATTTAAATTCGTTCAACAATGAAGGAACGATTTTTTCTACGTATTGTTCTTTTAGTCTTGACATTTTTTCGCCTTAAACGCTTTCGCTTAACACTTAAATTGCACTGCCATCTTGGACAGATACTCGTTTTTTCTTACCACCATCAGTTACAAATTTTACTCGGGTTGGTTTATTGGTTTTTGGATTCAATGGCAACACATTGCTAATATGAACCGGTAACTCTTTTTCCAATACGCCACCAGATGGGTTTTGTCGAGTAGGCCTGACATGTCGTTTAACAACATTAATCCCCTGAATCAGGACCATATTTTTCTTAGGATCGACACTAAGAACTTTTCCGGTGCTGCCCTTGTCATTACCGGCAATCACCATAACATTATCATCTTTTTTAACATGCATCGCCATTACACAACCTCCGATGCCAATGAGATGATTTTCATAAAATTCTTTTCACGTAATTCGCGAGCAACCGCACCAAAAATACGTGTGCCAATTGGATTACCATCAGGATCAATCAAAACGCCAGCATTTGAATCAAAGCGAACATAGCTGCCATCTTCACGACGCGTGGGATACTTGGTACGAATAATAACACATTTATGTGTTTTCTTATCATCCAATGACAAGTTAGGCAGCGATTTCTTAATCGCGACTTTGACAACATCACCAACAGCTGCGGTTCGGCGTGTTGATTTGCCGCGAGCAGTACTGCCGCCAAGGACTCTTACACAGAGTGCTGTTTTAGCACCAGAGTTGTCAGCGATATCTAATATAGTTTCTTGCTGTATCATTTTAAGGTCACCTACAATTGCTTTGAAGCGTTAGTCTTTACTTTCTTTAAATTACTGAATAACCTGAATCAAACGCCAGGTTTTAGTCTTACTCATGGGACGGCATTTGCAAATATCAACAGTGTCACCCACTTTAGCAACATTCTCAGCATCATGAACATGTGCGTGTGTACGACGACGAAGAATCTTACCGTACTTTGGATGTTTGGTCTGGTAATCCATTCTGACACGAATGGTTTTGTCACCAGACTTTGATGCGACTACACCGCGATAAGTTCTTAACATTTTACGTTCTTGTGTCTCTGCCATAAACATGAGCCTTATATTTTATCTAATAGTTAACTTTATTTGCTTTCGAGTTCTCTTTCACGCAAAATGGTTTTTACACGTGCAATATCTTTTTTGATTTTGCCTAACTGGGTTGGATCTTCCAGTTTTTCGGTTACCGATTGCGTGCGGATTTCAAACAACTTCTTTTGAAGGTTTTCCATCTCATCAACGAGCTCATCAGGATTCATTTCTCTTATTTCGCTTGCATTCATAATTTCGTCTCTTTGCCATTCACTGGTTATAATTAACCTGCATGTTTGCGTTCAATAAAGCGACATTTGACCGGCATCTTGTGACAAATCCTAAGCATTGCCTGCTTAGCAATATCACCTGAAACGCCACCAATTTCATATAAAACGGTACCAGGTTTTACCCGAGCAACCCAATAGGCTGGTTCACCTTTCCCTTTACCCATTCGAGTTTCTAGTGGCTTTGCACTAACACTACGGTGTGGGAAAATTCGGATATAAACTTTACCTTCACGCTGCAAAAAGTGAGCCGCGGCAATACGACCAGACTCAATTTGCTTGCCGGTAATAAATCCATGGGTAGTCGCCTGAAGACCATAATCACCAAAAGCAACATAGTTACCCTTAGAAGCATTACCACGAAGTTTTCCTCGCTGATACTTTCTATACTTAACTCTTTTTGGCATTAATGCTGCCATGATCAACTATCCTTTTTAAATGGTGTTCTAATAAACGTAGTTTATATTAAGAACCGAAAGTATTGTTTTTGTTTTCGGTTTCAAAATAACCACGATAAATCCATACTTTAATACCAATGATACCGTAAGTCGTTCTGGTTGCACTGAGTCCATAATCAACATCTGCTTGAAGCGTTTGTAGAGGAATTGAACCCAAAAGTTGTGTTTCACTTCGAGCTAATTCAGCACCACCAAGTCGGCCACCACAGATGATTTTAACACCCTTGGCACCTGCACCCATGGCTGCTTCACATGATTGTTTCATCACACGACGAAAAGCAGCACGGCGTTTAAGTTGTTCTCCAATATTGTCTGCAACCAACTGAGCGTTAAGTTCAGGTTTTTTAATTTCAACAATATTCACATTCACACGACGATCAATTAAGTCTTCCAGGTTTTCTCGAAGTTTATCAACTTCAGCACCCTTAGGACCAATGACCAAACCTGGGCGAGCTGTGTGTAATACCACACGAACTTCATCACGTGTTCGTTCAATTTCCACTCTGGCTATACCCGCGTATGGGGGCATCCGATTTAAGCGGTCATCTACAAATTTGCGAATCTTCTGATCTTCGACCAGAAATTCGCCATAAGCCGCTTTCGGAGCAAACCAGGTACTTTTCCAGCCCAGTGTAATACCAGTGCGAAAACCAATTGGTGAACATTTTTGACCCATAAAATAACCTCAAACTTCGGTTTTATCTTTTTATAAACTTAATAATTATTCCATATCAACACTTATGTGTATGTGGCTGGCCAACCGGGTAAACGGTACAGCACGGCCACGATCTTTTGGACGCCATCGACGTGTGCCCACTCGGACACCACCTTCATCTACACGCGACTCAGAAACATAAAGTCGCTTGGTATCCGCTTCTTGTTCATCAGCATTGGCAATGGCACTTTCCAATACTTTGCGGACATAATAAGCTGCTCGCTTATTAGTAAATTCTAGAATATCCAGAGCCTCTTGAGCATAACAGCCACGAATTAAATCTGCGACCAATCGAACTTTTCGAGGTGCCATTGGGGCATATCGATGACTGGCTTTCCAGATTTTTAATTCATTTGCTTCAACTTGCATGCCTTGAGCCAAACGATCCACATCGGCACTAGTTGGGGTTGGCTTCATTAAACCCTTTTCCCAATTACGTACTGCTGATCTGGCTTTGTCTTGATCCATTCCAGTAGCAGCTAGCATCGCTGAAAGATCTTCAACACTAAGTCCTGCATTTTGTCTTGTTTTTTTAAGTTTTTCACCACTTAACATTGTCTAATTTCCTGTGATGGTTTTGACGGCATTTATTTTAATGCGACGTTACTTTTTGCTACCGCTATGTCCTTTAAAGATACGTGTGGGTGAAAATTCACCTAGCTTATGGCCGACCATATCTTCTGTGACATATACTTTGTTAAATACTTTACCATTGTGGACCATAAATGTTTGCCCAACAAATTCAGGAACAATGGTACAACGACGAGCCCAGGTTTTGATAGGTTCACCGCCACCGGGTTGTTTCATCACTTTATTGAAAAGTTTTTCATCAACAAAGGGGCCTTTTTTTAAAGAACGTCCCATACTTTAAATCCTTTATCGTTTCTATAAACTTAATTGAACGCCGCGTCTTGATTTACGACGACGAATAATACGTTTGTTTGATGGTTTACTCTTAGCACGTGTTTTTCCGCCTTTCGCCAGTACACCCGTTGGAGAACAGGGATGACGTCCACCATTGGCACGTCCTTCACCACCACCTAATGGGTGAGCGACAGGGTTCATGGCTTTACCACGAACGTGAGGTTTACGTCCCATGTGACGCTTGCGGCCTGCTTTACCAATTTTCACATTCTGATGATCGACATTTCCGATCTGGCCGACGGTTGCTCGGCAGGTTTCCTGAACCATACGCATTTCACCGCTTGGTAAAATCAGGTGAATCCAGCCAGCATCTTTAGCAGCAATCTGTGCACTCGCTCCTGCAGAACGAACCATTTTGCCACCCTGGCCAGGATTTAATTCTATATTATGAACCTCCAAACCATTGGGAATACTTTTCAGCGGCAAGCAGTTACCAGGCTTTGGTTCTACTTTTTCGCCACTTTCAATGGTTTCGCCAACCGTGACACCCAAAGGGGCCAGGATATAGCGTTTTTCACCATCTTCATATTTCAATAGCGCGATATGGCAAGTACGATTTGGATCATACTCAATCGCTTCTACAACTGCCGCGATATTATCTTTTCGTCGCTTGAAATCGATAATACGATATTTCTTACGAGCTCCACCGCCACGAAAACGCACAGTAATTTTACCACTATGGTTTCGTCCTGAGTGTTTTTTGATTCGCTTGGTCAGTGACTTTTCTGGCTTTGAACGTGTAATTTCAAAGTAGTCATTCACTGAGGCGTTCCGTCGTCCCGGCGTTGTTGGTTTGTATACTTTTACACCCATGGTTCTATCTTTCTATCAATTAGAACAAATCAATGTGATCGTCTTCGTGCAGTTTCACAATCGCTTTTTTCCAGTGTGCCGTTTGGCTTTTAATACGGCCACGACGTCTGGGTTTACCTTTACGATTGGATGTTCTGACATCTGTTACTTTTACACTGTAAATGCTTTCAATCGCTTGCTTAATTTCAAATTTATTGGCCTTCGGATGAACCTGGAATGAATAGGCACCTAAAGTTGCCTGATGCGTTCCCTGCTCTGTGACCAACGGCTTAATAATCGTTTGATATTTATCCACAATTAATTCTCACTGTATCATTGCCTGGCAATTATTTGCCGGCAGCTAATAAATTTTCCAAAGACGCTTTTGTAAATAACAAAGTGCGATGACTACAAATGTCTCCCACATTGAGCTGCTCAGTCACGAGCGCTTTCACACGTGGAATATTTCGTAGTGATTTATAAACATTATCATTCAATTGTTCAGTCGCAACCAAGCAGCTACGATCAATTTTCAAGTTACCAAGGATGTTCACAAACGCTTTCGTTTTGGGGGCATCCATAGCCAACTGATCAATGACAATGGCGTTGTTGCTTTGAATTTTTGCTAAGATAGCTGAGTTTCTCGCTAAGCGTTTTTGTTTTTTAGGCATACGCTGAGAAAAGTCTCTTGGCTTTTTAGCAAAAGCAACACCACCACCGCGACGAACAACCGTACGGGCTGAACCGACACGAGCGTTACCTGTACCCTTTTGACGATACAGCTTACGAGTAGAGCCTTCTACCATACCACGGCTTTTGGTTGCCGCAGATCCTTGTCGGCTATTCGCATGATGCATCACAATGGCTTGCTTGATCAATTCAGGTCGAACACGTTCACCAAGTAACTGCTCATCGACTTTAATTTGATCGACCTCTTTGCCTTCTTGATTGTAAACAGGTAAGTCAATCATGGTTTATCCCTTTTTCTTCGAAGTCTTAACCATCACCAAACCATTGTTCGGTCCTGCAACGGCGCCAGAAATAATGATAAGGTTCTGTTCAGTATCTATATCAATCACTTTATGATTTCGGCTGGTAGATGTTTCAGCACCCATTTGCCCGCACATCTTTTTACCTTTACGAATACCACGAGAGGTACCCGCATTAGCAGCATTACCGCCGACACTACCTAAACTACGGTGTTTTCTTTCTACACCGTGACTCGCCTCCAAGCCTTTAAAGCCGTGTCGTTTCATACCACCAGCAAAACCTTTACCTTTTGAATTCCCTGTCACATCGACGTAGGGGATTTCTTGAAAATCTGCGACCGTTAATTCATCACCCGCTGCATGTTCTGCTGCACCTTCGAGACGAAATTCACGAATCGTTTTCTTTACAGGAATATTGGACTTCTTTGCATGACCTAGTTGAGGCTTTTTCTGCTGTGAGGTCTTAACATCGCCATAACCAATTTGCAGAGCATCATAGCCATCCGTTTCAGATGACTTAACCTGTGTTACTGTACAGGGCCCTGCCTGGATCACAGTAACTGGAATGCTTTTACCCTCATTATAAATTCGGGTCATACCAACTTTTTTTCCTATTAGTGACAATGCCATGATTCAAAATTCCATATTCAAGTCTGTTAAAAATGCCCATAAAAAAACGCGTCGAATAATAACAATTAATCAGACGCGAATCTTAATAAATACACCTGCCGGAACCACCAAACGATTAAGAGCTTCAATGGTTCTTGGGTTGGCATCAATAATATCAATAATCCGTTTATGCGTACGCATTTCAAATTGCTCACGTGATTTCTTATCAATGTGAGGTGAGCGTAGCACTGTATAGCGTTCGATACGAGTGGGTAAAGGAATTGGACCACTTACTTTCGCATTTGTACGTTTAGCATGGTCGACGATTTCCTTTGCCGATGCATCTAAGGCACCGTGATCGTATGCTTCCATTCGTATTCTGATTTTTTCGTTTTCCACTCTGGGGACTCCAAAGTCATTATATATAGTTAAACTTCAACACAATTTTATGTGCATCCAAATCTGCACATTTGCAAATTCTGGTATTCTCCCACAATATATTTGCAAAGATTGACAAGGATAACGACTTAAAATTTCTGGTCAACACCTTTTTTCAATCTAAACAGTATATTTTTATACATTTATACCAATTCACCTTTAAAAAAGATGATTTTTCGATACAAACGTAGCCAAATATGATCAGGATTTCGCCATCGAGGAAATCCTTTAAGGCAAGCGTCCAGGATGACTGGACTTACTCTTCCCTATCCGTGGGATAACTTACGATAAGAAATCAACTTACACTATCATCGCAAAGCGTCCGTACTTTGCTCGCTTGGGTCGAAAAGATAATATTCTAATAAACTTCTAAAGAATGTCAAGCATTAGCTGCTAAAACTTTCTGAGAAATATTTTCTGGCATCGGCGAATATTTATGCGGCTCCATTGAGTAACTGGCTCGGCCCTGAGAAATACTACGCAGAGCGGTCGCATAACCGAACATCTCGGATAGCGGTACATAACAATCAATGACTCGAACCTTGCCTTTTTGCTCTGTAGAGTGGATTTCAGCCCTTTTACGAGATAAATCACCCTGAACAACCCCATAAAACTCATCAGGCGTCACCACCTGCAGCTTCATGATAGGTTCCAGCAAAATCGGCTTGGCTTTACGCACAGCATCCTGAAATGCCATAGAACCTGCCTGTTGGAAGGCCATTTCAGATGAGTCAACGCTGTGGGAAGATCCTTCTAATAGGTCAATTTTGATATCCAGCATAGGATAACCGGCCAAAACACCCGTCGTGGAGGCATCTTTGATACCTTTAATGGTAGGATTGATGTATTCCTTAGGAATCGTACCACCCACCACTTTATTTTCGACAATGATATTATCTTCATCTGGATTTTCTGGGTGAAATGGCTCAATCTGAACAATCGCATGGCCATATTGACCACGACCACCTGACTGCTTGACGAATTTGCCTTCGCCTTTGGCAGGCATAGTAATGGTTTCGCGATAAGACACGCGAGGCTGACCAACGTTGACATCCACTTTCATGTCACGGGTCAGTTTATTTTTAAGAATCTCCAGGTGCAACTCTCCCATACCACTGATGATGGTTTCACCTGTTTCTTCATTAAATTCTGTTCTAAAGGTTGGATCTTCACGTTTGAGAACTTCAAGAGCTTCCGATAACTTTGGTCGGTCCTGAGCCGTTTTGGGCTCAATGGACAAACTAATGACAGGCTCTGGGAAGTCAATAGCATCCATCACGATTGGATCTTTTTTATAGCATAATGTATCACCTGTCAGGGTGTTTTTAAGACCAATCAATGCAACAATATCACCAGCTTTAGCGGTTTTCACTAACTCGCGAGAATTAGCATGCATCAAGCAGATTTTATTAACGTTCTCATTACGATCACGCGTTGAATTGATCAATCGCGTACCCGATTCTAACGTACCAGAATAAATTCGAGCAAAAGTTAAATCGCCATGGGTGTCCGAGGTAATTTTGAATGCCAAAGCGACAAGCGGAGCTTCTGGATCAGGTTTACATTCGATGGTTTGATCTGGCTTACCTGGTACATGACCTTCAACACTATGACGATCAAGTGGGCTGGGTAGAAAATCAACGACCGCATCTAATAATTTACGTGAACCAATACTTTGTAATGCCGAACCGCACAAAGTAGGCTGCATGGTACCGAGCAATGTACCTGCACGTAAGCCAGCTTTAATTTCATCATTGGTAGGTTCTTCATCATTAAGATATTTTTCCATCAGTTCATCATTGTATTCAGCAGCGGCTTCAATCATATTATGACGAGCTAGTTTTGCTTCATCGACGAGATCACCTGGAATCTCCTCTACACGAACGACCTTACCTTTTTTAGGATCATCTTCAAAATAATAGGCTTTCATATCAAACAGATCAATGAAACCTACAAAGTCATCTGATGCACCCAATGGGTATTGGATAGGAACAGGGTTCGCGGCAAGTTTTTCAACAATACTGTTGCAAGCCATTTCAAAGTCAGCACCAATTTTATCCATCTTATTGATAAAACAGATACAAGGTACATTGTATTTTTGAGCTTGACGCCAAACGGTTTCAGACTGAGCCTGAACACCTTCGCTGGAATCAAATACAGCAACCGCACCATCTAAAACACGAAGTGAACGTTCCACTTCAACGGTAAAATCCACGTGGCCAGGAGTATCAATCAGGTTGATGGTATATTTCTGATCATTACGGGTCCATGGGCAAGAAGTCGCAGCAGAGGTAATGGTAATACCACGTTGTTGCTCTTCTTCCAGGTGATCCATTACGGCTGTACCTTCGTGTACTTCACCGATCTTGTAGGTAATACCTGTAAAAAATAAAATACGTTCTGTTACGGTTGTCTTACCCGCATCAATGTGCGCCATGACACCAATGTTACGGAGCTTTGCAATATCTTGACTCATTTTCTACCCGTTATTTTTCTAAAATTTTCGGAACACTCAAATTACACAATTATTAAAAACACATTTCAACGTCATGATTATTGCGTTCGGGCAAAACCATAACTATAAAAAAACCACGACTAGCAAAACAAACCCAATCGTGGTTAAAAGGTCGATTACCAGGCAAAGTGGGAAAACGCCTTGTTGGCCTCTGCCATACGATGGACATTTTCTCGCGTTGTCATTGCGGTTCCCTCTTTATTAAACGCTGATACCAATTCATCACCTAAACATTGACTCATCGGACGGCCCTTTTTACCACGGGCTGCTGTGATGATCCAACGGAATGCCAGAGCTTGCTGACGAGAAGGTTTCACTTGGGTTGGTACCTGATAAGTAGAACCACCTACACGTTTAGAACGAACCTCAATCAAAGGTTTGACATTTTCGATGGCGCTTTCAAAAACTTCCAATGGTGGAACATCTTTGACACGTTTTTCGATCATACCCATGGCATCATATACTATTTTCTGAGCGACACTTTTTTTGCCGTCCCACATAATGCAATTGATAAACTTTGACATCAAACGACTGTCAAACTTTGGATCAGGTTTAAGTTGTTTAGCCGAAGCCGTAAATCGTCGCGGCATTTAAAATACCTCCAAATATTTCATAGTTCGCAATCTATTTTGCGAAAGATTATTTTGCTCGTTTAGCACCATATTTACTACGTCCCTGTTTTCTGCCATCCACACCCAAGGTATCAAGGACACCTCGAACGATGTGATATCTGACACCGGGCAAGTCACGCACGCGACCGCCACGAACCAGGACGATACTGTGTTCCTGTAGATTGTGATCTACACCACCAATATAGGCCGTTACTTCTTTGCCATTGCTCAAACGCACCCTGGCAACTTTACGTAAAGCTGAGTTAGGCTTTTTAGGCGTCTGAGTCTTCACCTGAAGACACACACCACGGCGAGCCGGGCAGTTATCCAAGTCAGGTGATTTGGACTTCTTACGAGAAATCTTACGAGGTTTTCTCACTAATTGGTTTATGGTAGGCATCAATAACTCCTATAAGTTAGCCATTCATAATTGTTTACATTACAAACCCAGTGCTTCTTTGACTTTGGCATCCGCCTCTTCTTCCTCACTTAAGAATTGGGTGTATTCTTCACTATCCAATTCAGTTGGAGTCGGCGGTTCAGCCAAGTGGTCAATTTTCAGATTCAAGTATGGCTTAAAGGCCGTACCCGCTGGGATCAAATGTCCCAGTATAACATTTTCTTTCAATCCAAGCAACTGGTCAACTTTTCCAGAAATACTTGCCTCGGTGAGTACCCGAGTGGTTTCCTGGAAACTGGCCGCAGAGACAAAACTGTCTGACTGCAAGGCCGCTTTAGTAATACCCAACAACATGGTGGTACCGGTCGCAGGTCGGCACTTGCCGCCTACAGCTCCATCGCCACCAATCGCCGCAACTGGCTCGTTGGCTTTCTCTAATTCTTCTTTAGTGACAACTTGACCTGCAACGAAATCTGTATCGCCGGGTTCATTGACTTTCAAGCTATGGGCGACACGATGGTTAGCGTCCCTAAAGGCAAATTTATCTAAAACATCACCTGGTAATACATCCGTATCACCGGCGTTATCAACTTTTACTTTACGCAACATTTGATTGATCACAATCTCAACGTGCTTATCATTAATTTTTACGTTCTGAGCACGGTAAACATTTTGAATTTCATTCAACAGATATACCTGAAGTGCTTCTTCACCACGAATACGTAAGATATCGTGAGGCACTAAAGGACCATCAGTTAATGGTTCACCGGCTTCAACATTATCACCCGTATGAACATTCAAGTGTTTATCGTGAGGCACGTGGTGATCCACTTCAAGACCCGCTTCAGACCGAACGATGATGGTCATCTTACCGCGACGTTTATCACTACGCAGTTCAACGCGACCACTAATTTCAGCCATCGCGGCAGGTTCTTTAGGTTTCCGTGCTTCAAAGATTTCTGTAATACGTGGCAGACCACCGGTAATATCCTGTGTACCGGTAATCGCACGAGGCTGTTGCGCTAACATCTGACCCGGTTGAATTTCCTGACCTTCAGCTACTTGGATACGAGCTTTTGCAGGTAAGTAGTGGAAGTCCAAAATTCGACCTTCGGCATCTTCGATCACAATACGAGGATGCTTCTCACCTTTATGCTCGATAACCACAGGAACAGCTTTATCTGTTTCCATATCCATACGGATCGTTTCGCCTTCTTCAATATCCTGGAAGCGAACAATACCGGTTGCTTCAGATAGAATTGGCACACGGTGTGGATCCCATGAGAATAGTTCTGTACCGATTTCAACAGTATCACCTTCTTTAACATTAATGATACCACCATACGGTGCACGATAACGATCTAGCTCACGGCCTTTTTCATCAAGAATGCAAACTTCACCATTACGTTTCAATGCAATTTGAACTTCTTGATCATTCAAGACGGTATTTACAACATTGAGTTCTGAATATTTAACCGTACCAGCAACACCACTCTTGGTACTGGTATCCATAACCTGACGTTCAGCAATACCACCGGTATGGAAAGTACGCATCGTCAGCTGTGTACCAGGTTCACCAATCGATTGTGCCGCGATAATACCGACAGCCAATCCTTCTTCAACCAAACGGTTGGTACTTAAGTCAACGCCATAACATAATGAGCAAACACCCAGTGGGCTTTCGCAAGTCATAGCACTTCTGACACGAATCGTATCAAGACCTAAGTCTTCAATTTTCTTACCAATTTCACGTGTGATAATTTGGTTCTCTTCGCAAATGATTTGGTCCGTAATAGGGTTACGGATGGTATCACGAGCGACGCGACCAAAGACGTTTTCACTCAAAGGAACAGAAACCTGCTCACCTTTGTAAACCGCACTCTTATTCACACCCTGCAAGGTTCCGCAGTCGTATTCATTAACAATAACGTTCTGGCAAACGTCAGCAAGTTTACGGGTTAGATATCCACTATCAGCCGTTTTTAACGCTGTATCTGCCAAACCTTTTCGGGCACCGTGAGTCGAACTGAAATATTCAAGAACGTTCAGACCTTCACGGAAGTTCGCCTTAATAGGTGTTTCGATAATTTCACCAGAAGGTTTCGCCATCAACGCACGCATACCAGCAAGCTGCTGGATCTGATCGATACTACCACGAGCACCAGAATCCGACATCAAGAAGATCGGATTCAAATATGGCTTACCGTTACGTACATCGTTTTCAAGTTCTTTCATCATTTCATTGGTTACTTCGACACGAGCATGTGTCCAGGCATCAATGATCTGATTGTATCGTTCACCTTCAGTTAAGGCACCCAAGGTGTAATTGTTTTCAACTTTGTCCACACGTTTTTGTGTTTTGTCGATGATTTCCTGTTTACGAGAAGGAATACGCATATCGGTGATACACATAGACAAACCAGCAAGTGTGGCATATTTAAATCCAAGTTGTTTAATGATATCTAATAAATCAACCGTTGCATAACGACCGACAAATTCATGACAATCATTAATTACCTGACTAAGCGCTTTGCTGCCCATTGGGTAATTATAGAATGGCATTTTTTCTGGCAACGAATCATTAAACACACAACGACCTGGTGAGGTCTCGATGACAACACCATAATCAGTATACTTACGCTTTTTATCAATCGCTCTTTTGCCTTCAGGCAATCGAACTTTTACTCGAGCGTGTGTATGAACTTTACCTTTTTCGTAAGCTAAAATTGCTTCAAAAGGTGAAGAGAAAATCATGCCTTCGCCTTTTTCCTCATCACGCATCAGGGTCATGTAATAGTTACCTAATACAATATCCTGTGATGGGGACATAATCGGCGAGCCGTTCTGTGGCGAGAAGATATTGTTGGTGGCCATCATCAACATGTGTGCTTCAGCTTGAGCTTCCACACTCAATGGCAAGTGAACCGCCATCTGATCACCATCAAAGTCAGCGTTGAATCCTTTACAGACCAACGGATGAATCGTAATTGCATTGCCCTCAATTAACTGAGGTTCAAAAGCCTGAATCCCCATCCTGTGAAGCGTTGGAGCACGGTTCAACAAGACAGGGTGATTTTTAATCACTTCTTCAAGAATATCCCAAACTTCCTCATCTCGGCGTTCGAGCATTTTCTTGGCACTCTTGATGGTATCTGCCAAGCCGCGTTCTTTCAGGCGGCGTATGATAAATGGCTGGTAAAGTTCCAAAGCAATTTTCTTTGGCATACCACACTGATGCAGATGCAATGTTGGACCAACCACAATCACGGAACGAGCAGAATAATCAACACGTTTACCTAATAAGTTTTCACGGAAACGCCCCTGCTTACCTTTGATCATATCCGTCAAACTTTTCAGAGGACGGTTACTTGATCCAAGAACAGGACGGCGGCAACGGCCATTATCAAACAATGCATCAACCGCTTGTTGAAGCATACGTTTTTCGTTTCGGATAATGACTTCTGGTGCATTCAAATCAACCAGTTTTTTCAAACGGTTGTTTCGGTTAATGATACGACGATAGAGATCATTCAAGTCACTGGTCGCAAAGTTTCCACTTTCCAGAAGAACCAGCGGACGTAAATCTGGTGGAATGACAGGAATGACATCCTGAATCATCCACTCAGGATTATTATCACTTTGACGAAGTGACTCAACAATTTTGAGCCGCTTACTTAAATCTTTAATCTTCTGCTGGCTACCTGTTTTTTCAAGTTCATCACGAAGCTTGATGGTCTCCTGATGTAAATCAAGATTTCGCAAAAGTGTACGAACCGCTTCGGCACCCATTTCAGCCGTAAAGGTTGAACCATAAGTATCCAATGCACGTCGGTATTCTTCTTCAGTAAGAAGTTCTTTTACTTTTAACGGGGTATCGCCGGCATCGGTCACGACATAATCCTGGAAATAAACCACTTTCTCTAGATCAGCGGTTTTCATATCCATAAGATTTGCCAGACGCGATGGCATGGCTTTGAAAAACCATATATGCACAATCGGTGCTGCCAGATTAATATGACCCATACGTTTACGACGTACGCGACTATGTGTCACTTTCACGCCACAACGATCACAGATAATGCCTTTAAATTTTGTTCCTTTGTACTTTCCGCAAGCACATTCCCAATCACGCTCAGGGCCAAAAATGCGTTCGCAAAATAGACCATCTTTTTCCGCACGGTATGTACGGTAATTAATGGTTTCTGGCTTACGGACTTCTCCGAAAGACCAACTGCGAATGTCATTTGGACTCGCCAGACCGATTTTTACTGAACCATAATCGTTGATTCGGTCATAAATCGACTCTATCATACCCGGTCACTCCTTTTCTCGTAGGAAAATTAGGCGATTAAAAAACGCGTTTTTTCTCTAACTGGATGTTTAAACCAAGACCACGAATTTCGTTACATAAAACGTCAAACGAAACAGGCGTTCCGGCTTCCAGTGTGTTTGTACCTTTAACCATTGCTTCATAAATTTTGGTTCGGCCTTCAACATCATCACTTTTTACCGTGAGTAATTCTTGAAGAATATAGGCTGAACCATACGCTTCCAAACCCCATACTTCCATTTCACCAAAACGCTGACCACCGGTTCGTGCTTTACCACCCAATGGCTGCTGGGTAATCAAGCTATAAGGACCGGTTGCACGTGCATGAATTTTATCATCCACCAGATGGTGAAGTTTCATCATGTAGATATTACCTACTGTGACTCTCTGTTCAAGCGGAGCACCCGTTCGACCATCGTACAGGGTTATTTTACCGCCATGAGGCATATCAACATAAATACTTTCTGGATCTGGAACCTCATCATTCGCTAGATGATTATTATATTTGTCTGTTGAATATTTGTTGGCTTCATCAATACAGTCATGAATCGTTTGTTCACTCGCACCATTAAATACTGGCGTGATCGCCTGGAAACCTAAAATTTTAGCCGCCCAACCCAAGTGCGTTTCAAGAATCTGTCCCACGTTCATACGACCTGGAACACCCAATGGATTCAACAGAATGTCGAGAGAAGTACCATCTTCCATAAATGGCATATCTTCCTCAGGTAAAATTCGTGCAATCACACCTTTATTACCGTGACGCCCTGCCATTTTATCACCCACTGACAAACGACGCTTATTCGCAATGTAGACTTTCACCATTTCCAAGACACCGGAAGGCAATTCATCGCCACGCTTCATTTGTTGTGTTTTACGGGTTAATTCATCACGCAGTTCACCAATACGCATCAGGAAGGAATCGATAAGATCTTTGACCTGTTCACGTTTTGCGGCAGGTTTAATCCAATCAATTTTGAACGAATCAACCTGTTCTAAAATAACAGCATTGTTCGTACTGACACCCAACTTCTGCTTTGTGGTTGGATCAACTAATGTGCTTTCTAATTTTTCATTCAGAGCTCTTGCCATTTGACGGAAAACTTCGGCAATACGCCCTTCCATATTTGCTTGATATTTTTTCAATGCATCGGCCTGAGCTTTACGTTGATCATCGCTCATATACATACGACGTGAAAAACGTTTGGCATCGATGACAATACCTTCGTCACCACTGGGAACTTCCAGCGAATCATTTTTAACATCTTCACCCGCTCGGCCAAAAATAGCATAAAGCAATTTTTCTTCTGGAGAAAGTTCGCTTTTGCTTTTTGGCGAAACTTTACCCACAAGAATATCACCCGCTTGTACATAAGTACCTAAGCGAACGATACCACCCTCATCCAGGTTGGCCAGGGCTTTTTCTGAAACATTAGGAATATCACGTGTGAATTCTTCGCGACCTAATTTGGTCTCACGAATTTCCACTTCAAATTCTTCAATGTGAATACTGGTGAAGGCATCATTTTTGACCAGCTTTTCGCTAACAAGAATCGCATCCTCAAAGTTGTAACCTTCATACATCATGAAGCCAACCAGAACGTTTTTACCTAGGGCTAACTGACCTCGTTGGGTCGCAGCACCATCAGCAATAATCTGATCTTTTTTAACTTCCTCACCCAGTTGAACACGTGGTTTCTGATTTAAACAAGTACGCTCATTTAAACCAGTAAATTTTCTCAATTCATATTCATCGGCTTCATCAATCACAATGCGAGCGGCATCAACATAGGTGATTGTTCCAGAACGACGGGCACGAACCACCATTGAACTGTTTTGAGCCACAACGGCTTCCATACCGGTACCGACAATCGGTGGATCGGTTTTCAACAACGGCACCGCTTGACGTTGCATGTTTGATCCCATCAAAGCACGGTTAGCATCATCATGCTCCAAGAAAGGGATCAAAGAAGCAGACACGCCCACCGTTTGTTTTGATGACACATCAACATATTGAATTTCACTACTATCCACCTGAGCCAGGTCACCTTCAACACGTGCCAATGCCATACCAGGACGAACCGTTTTAGAATCGTCTTCAAAGACATCAACAGGAGAAAGAATGGATTCAATTTCCTGATCGGCACGCAAAGGTTCGGTTCCTTGAGCAACACCATCAACAATTTTTTGATAAGGCGTTACCAGAAAACCATATTCATCCACGCTGGAATAAATACTCAATGAAGAGATCAAACCAATGTTGGTTCCCTCAGGCGTTTCAATCGGACAAATTCGACCATAGTGACTAATATGCACGTCACGCACTTCAAAACCAGCACGTTTTCGGTTCAAACCACCAGGTCCCAAAGCTGACAATCGACGTTCGTGAGTCAACTGACTAAGAGGGTTGGTCTGATCGACCACCTGGCTTAATTCACCACGACCAAAGAAAAAGTCGATGCTGCTGGTGATACTCTTGCTATTCACCAGTTCAGCAATACGACTTACTTCGTTCATATCTTTAATACTCATGCGTTCCTGAACCGCACGACGCAATTTCAGAAAACCTTTGCGAATTTCGTCAGCGGCCAATTCATCAATAGTACGCAAACGACGGTTACCCAGATGATCAATATCATCCACATAACCTTCGCTATTTCTCAATCCGAAAATGTATTTCATTGAACCGAGAAAATCTTCAGGACGGAGAACCATTTCCGCTTCATCGATATCCTGATCGAATTTACGATTCACACGGAAACGGCCAACACGACCTAAACGATAACGATTGTCATCGTAAAATTTTTCTTTGAATAGCTGCTTTGCTTTATCTACTTGAGCTGGGTTCCCAGGACGCAAGCGAGCATAAATTTTCAGCAACGCATCTTCATAGCTATTGCTGGCATCTTCAGCTAATGTATTCAAAATAATCGGATCAGGAACTTTTTCAATCACTTCTACTTTTTTCAGCGACGATTGCTGAATCTGTTGAAGTTTATCACTGATCTGACAACCGGCTTCGACAATTTCTTCACCCGTTTCTGTATCGATGATAGAACCCACCGACCACATTTCTGGCTTGAGATTATCGACAGCCACGTTTTTAGTTGCATAGAATTCTCTGATGATGCCTTCGGTTGAACCATAGGTTTCTGACATGGCACGCAAAAAGGTGGTCGCACTGATTTTAGCGGACTGGTCAATTCGCACAACCATGACATCCTTTTTGGTCACATTCAGTTCAATCCAGCTACCACGCTCTGGAATAATTCGACATGCGTGAAGCGGCCTGTCACCTTCCTGCGATTCAACAACAAAGTCAACACCGGGACTACGATGCAACTGATTAACAATCACACGCTCAGCACCATTAATAATGAATTCACCACCACCGATCATCAGGGGGATTTCGCCAAGGTAGACACTGTCTTCCATGATCTCATCAACCCCTTTTCGGGTCATGCGGCAACGAATCCGAAATGGCTTGCCATAGGTCAAACGCAACTGACGGCATTCATCAGGTGTGTACCTTGGCTTACCAAGCTCGTAATCTAAATATTCAAGCTTAATTTCCTCATTGTAACTTATGATAGGGAAAATTTCCTTTAAGAGAGATTCCAGTCCATAGTTATCTCTTTGATCAGGCTGAGTGGTGTCCTGGAGAAAGCGATCATAGCTTGCCCTTTGTATTTCAGTAAGATTCGGCACATCTAAAACTTCAGCCACCTTACCAAAATATCGAACCTGATTTACTACCATATTAAACTCCTCGTCTATTAAGCTAAAACGATTAAATTTATATCACTTTTACAATGATTCAGAAATCACGAAACTACTTCAACTCAACGGTTGCGCCAGCAGCTTCTAGTGCTTTCTGTAGGGCTTCAGCATCTTCTTTACTCAAACCTTCTTTGACAGCTTTAGGTGCACCATCAACGATTTCTTTAGCTTCTTTCAAACCTAAGCCAGTTGCTCCGCGAACTTCTTTGATCACTTGGATCTTCTTATCGCCAGCTTCTTTCAAAATCACATCGAAAGCAGTTTTCTCTTCAGCAGCTTCTTCGCCACCACCGCCACCACCAGGGGCAGCAGCAACAGCAACAGCACCAGCAGCAGGTTCAATACCATGTTCGTCTTTGAGGTAATCTGCAAGCTCTTTAGCTTGGATCAAGGTCAATCCTACGATTGAATCACCTAAAGATTTAATATCATCACTGTATGTTTTTTCTGCGACAGCTTCTTCTGACATAACTCAAAACTCCTATAAAACTCTTAATTCATATTCCGAGAGCCAGCAAACCTGATTGCCGTTTTAACCCTAATAGCAGGACAGTCGGAATTTGACTGAATATCTATTTCAATGAAACGACTAAGCCGCTTCTTCTTTATTATCAATAATGGTTTTAATACAACCTGCAATGGTTGATGCAGGTGAGGTTGCCGCACCGACAACACGTGAACCAGGTGACATGGCAATCATAACCACTGTCGCTTGAAGTTCAGCACGTGTAGGCCATTTTGCAATTTCTTTGGCGGCCTTCTGATCCATTGCCTGACCATCCAGGTAAGCACCCTTGATTTCAAAATTATCAAGCTTCTTATCCCATTCGATCAACTCTTTGGTGAGGTCAACGATGTTATCCGCACCAGCAGCAATAGCACACGGGCCGGACAACATGTCATCTATGCCTTCCATACCCAATTCAGTGAAAGCACGACGCGCCAATGAATTCTTGACGACCGTCACACGAATATCTTTTTCCAACAATTGACCACGCAATTCATTATTGCTATTGCCATCGATGCCACGCATGGAAACAACGACCCATTCGGTCAATCCATCAAACCTGGATTTAAATTCTTTTTCGATTAAACCTTTGACTCTTTTACTCATCTTTGGCCTCTTTGTCTTATGCTAAAACAACTTCGACCGAAGGGCTCATGGTTGCTGACAAGCAAACCTTTTTCATGTAGGCACCTTTGGTTGAAGAGGGTTTCATTTTTGTAATCATATCAATGAACGCATTAATGTTATCCAGCAACTTTTGGCCATCAAAATCGATTTTGCCAACAATCGCATGAACATTGCCACCGCTATCATTACGGAATTCAACTTTACCAGCTGAATATTCCTGAACGGCTTTTTCAACATTAGGAGTGACTGTGCCACTTTTTGGCGAAGGCATTTTCCCTTGAGGACCTAAGACGCGACCTAATTTACCGACTTGACCCATAAGTCGAGGGTGAGCCACTGCCACATCAAAATCCAGCCAGCCATCAGCGACTTTTTTAACGAGTTCTTCATTACCCGCTTCAATGGCACCGGCAGCTTTCGCTTTTTCGGCATCCTCGCCTTCGCAAAAAGCAATGACTTTTAGCGTTTTACCAATACCATGTGGCAATGTGATCGATCCTCGCACATTTTGATCTGCCTGACGAGCATCAATGCCCAGCCAGATCACACATTCAACAGATTGCTTAAATTTTGTGGTATCCCACTGCTTTAGCTTTTCGACCGCCTCTGCCAGCGGTAAAGCCTGTTTAGCATCATGATTTTCTACATTTTTCTTATAGCGTTTACTTCTTGAACGCATATATCACCTCGCGAATCTTCGCTCCCACTGTCTCAGGCCGTGGTATGCCTCCGTAATTAAAACTAATTAGCGACTTCAATCCCCATACTACGAGCCGTACCTGCAATAATCTTGGCGCCCTGCTCAACAGAAAACGCATTCAGGTCGGCTAGTTTTGTTTTGGCTATATTTTCCAACTGCTCTTGAGTGACGGTTCCCACTTTGTCTTTATTAGGTACACCACTACCTTTGGCCACACCAGCTGCTTGCTTTAATAGAGCAGCCGCTGGAGGACTTTTAATAACGAAATCAAAGGTACGATCAGCATATACGTTGATCACAACAGGAACAATCATACCATTCATGTCACCGGTTTTCTCATTAAACTGAGAAACAAACTGACCAATGTTAACACCGTGTTGACCTAAAGCAGGACCAATAGGCGGTGCTGGCGTCGCTTGTCCACCAGGAGCTTGAATTTTAATTTGTGCGGTAATTTCTTTTGCCATGTTATACTCTCATTTTCTAAAACAAAAATTGCGGCAAATGATCGTGTCGATCACCTACAGTTTTTCTAGTTGCCAATATTCAATATCGAGCGGCGTCTCACGACCAAAAATAGTCACAAGTACACGCACGGTTCCTTTTTCACTATCAATATCTTCAACGTGGCCTTCATACCCTTCAAAAGCACCACCTTTGATCTTAATCTGATCGTCTTTATTAAACTCCATCTGAATCGTTGGCGTATCTTCGGTATCCTGAATTTGGCTGAGCATTTTGGAGACTTCCATATCGCTCATGGGGCTTGGCTTGCCTTCAGTACCAATAAAATCACCAACGCCATTGGTTTCTTTAATCAAAAACCAGCTGCGTTCAGGAATATTACCTTGCTCATCAAGAATCATCTCAATGAAGACATAACCAGGATATAATTTTCGCTCATACACACGATGTTGATTTCCTCTGACACGTTTCACTTTTTCAGAGGGAACAACAATACGACCAATCTCACTATCAAGATGATCGAGCTGCACTTTTTGCAGCATCGCATCGCGAACTTGTTCTTCACGGTTTGCTGCAACACGCAGCACATACCAACGCATCCCTGGTTCGGGTGTGCCGGTTGATTCAGCTTGCACTTCTGTTGATTCAGTCACAATGTACCCCAAAATCTATAATGTTGCATCGGTTGGCGAAACGTACAAGACACCGATCCATCTAAAAAACTGAACAAAACCGGTATCGACTAACGCTAACAAGATGGCCATGATGATCACGGTAACGATGACAACCTTGGTCGACGTAATAATTTCCTTCTTTGTAGACCAAGAGACTTTTTTCATTTCACCTTCAGTTGCAATCATAAAATCTGCTACTTTGGGTTTATTCAATACCTTAAAGATGTAAAATGCCAGGGCCAGACAAATCAAAGCTGGAATACCTGCTTGCACCCAAGGCTTTACGTTAGGATCCAGGCTCAAACCTTCCAACTTGTTGTAAAGTGCATAGCATCCCAAAACCAGTAAAATGCCAGTACCCATGCCGGTACCAACCCTGGTATAAGTTCCTTGCCCTTTTTTATAAAAAGCTAATGACATACTCTAATCCTTAATTTTAGTTACCACGGCAGGGAGGAATCGAACCCCCAACCGGCGGATTTGGAATCCGCTGCTCTGCCTAATTGAGCTACTGCCGTATTCACTTACCGCGGTCTGGGTCACGATATTATTTCTTCCGTAGCTTGTGCACAGTGTGCTTACGCAATCTTGGGCAATATTTTTTAAGTTCCATTTTTGGAACGCCACCCATGATATTCACTTGCGTGCGATAGTTCCGATCGCCAGTCTCTGTGCATTCAAGCCAGAAATATTCTCTTTTTGCTTTCTTTGCCATGCTATTGCCTTCGCCAAAATTTATCAGATAATCAGAACAAAGGGCTGAGTGCTAATGGATAGCACGCGCCCTTGCTCTATTGTTATTTAATCCATGGGCTTTTATAACCAAACCCATTTATTTCAAAAATTATTCAATAACTTTCGTTACAACACCAGCACCAACGGTACGGCCACCTTCACGCACGGCGAAACGAAGACCTTCTTCCATAGCGATCGGATTGATAATTTCGATCTCTGCGGTGATGTTGTCACCAGGCATGCACATTTCTGCACCGCCTAATAATTTCAAGCTACCTGTCACGTCAGTTGTACGGAAATAGTACTGAGGACGATACCCAGTAAAGAATGGCGTATGACGACCACCCTCTTCTTTGGTCAAAACGTAAATTTCGCCTTCAAACTTGGTGTGAGGCGTCACGCTACCAGCTTCACAAAGAACCTGGCCACGTTCTAGATTTTCTTTTTCAACACCACGAAGCAACAAACCAACGTTGTCACCCGCTTGACCAGAATCCAATGTTTTGTTGAACATTTCAACACCGGTCACGGTTGTCTTTGATGTTTCTTTGATACCGACGATTTCTACTTCTGTACCAACGTTGATTACACCACGCTCAATACGGCCAGTACCCACAGTACCACGACCTTTAATTGAGAAAACGTCTTCAACAGGCATCAAGAATGGCTTGTCGGTTTCACGTTCTGGCTCAGGGATGTATGAATCACAAGCATCCAAAAGATCTTGGATACATTTATTGGCAGCTTCATCTTCTGGATTATTCAATGCATTAACAGCTGCACCGTGAATCACAGGAGCGTTGTCGCCATCGAAATCATATTTGCTGAGAAGTTCACGAACTTCTAACTCAACAAGTTCCAGCAATTCTGGATCATCTACCAAGTCAACCTTGTTCAAGAAAACGACCAATGCAGGCACATTCACCTGGCGAGCCAACAACACGTGCTCACGTGTCTGAGGCATAGGACCATCAGCAGCTGAAACCACCAAGATAGCGCCATCCATCTGGGCAGCACCAGTAATCATGTTTTTAATATAATCAGCGTGACCTGGGCAATCAATGTGAGCATAGTGTCTGTTTTCAGATTCATACTCGGTGTGGCTGGTCGCAATCGTAATAATCTTTGTCGCATCACGACGACCTTGACTCTCTGAAGCTTTAGCCACTTCATCATAGGCAACCCCTGCTGCCAAACCTTTTGCCGCTTGCACCATAGTAATAGCTGCAGTTAACGTTGTTTTACCATGATCAATATGACCAATGGTACCTACATTTACGTGAGGTTTTGTCCTTTCGAAGGTCTCCTTCGCCATTGTTACAGGCCTCCTGTCTTAAATTCTGGAGTTAAAAAATCAATAATTTTATATTTAATTTACACTTAAATCTGCTCTATCAAACACTTAGATAAAACAGTAACTATACAAAGCTGCTGACGGGACTTGAACCCGTGACCTCGTCCTTACCAAGGACGCGCTCTACCAACTGAGCTACAGCAGCAGAAGACTTTTTCAGGTCTCGGGCCACTGGGGTCCTCAACACATCTATATCATAAACACTTACCAAAAATACGGTTAAAACAAGCTCAAACGCTGCTAATTCATTTTGCCGTGGCCAGTAAGCGCAAAGCCCTTCTAATTAATGAACAAGGCATAGTAGTAAATCACTCGCTTTATGCCAACCTTAATTTTTAAAAAAACTTCATTTTTCTTAAAAATATTATGATTTTTCACACCTCACCTCGAAACAAACCTGCCCTATGCCAAATTGGCACCCAATCCCCTGTGAATAAAACGTCTGATAATCAACAATAAAAAATCAGCTTCTAGCCACTCCACCCCCTTACAACCTTACCAACCACACAAATCCTCTCAGGCAATATCTGATCCCCCCAGGAGATAACTTGCTAATTTGCAAATACTTTTGTCAGCAAGTTACTTGATAATTTATTGACTTTTTAAAAGAGTTTGTTTAAAATACATATTCACATTGCTTTAAAAATTGGACATCTTGAATACTCGGGCAATGATTTCCGCCTGCCATTTTCCTACGGTCAGGAAAGTAGCCATTATTGACTGCTTGCAGCATATAACAATCAGCCTATAAAAAAGCGGGAATATTTTATGAATCACTATTATTGAATTAAGAGGAAAATTCGTAATCATGCTACAACTCGAGCAACTGGAAACACGCACACTATTATCAGTTATCATTAGCGATACGATTGGCCCAAACGATGATTTGGCCATTCCATTCGGCAACATCCCCTTTGGAGATAACAGTAATACTGAAACAATCACTTTGACAAACAGCGGTGAAGACACAATCGGAATCACGAGCATCATTTTAAACTCAGATAATTTTACGATCACTAATACATTATATACACCTGCTGACAACCTTCCAATTACTCCTGAGTTTATACCAGAAACCGATTCGATCACTTCCATTGAGTTTGGCGAAATCATTCCTGGCGTCGTAGGCAATGGTGGCGACAGTGTTTGGTTTGAATTTCAGGCCCCGCGTAATACGACCATAGAAGCCCAAACATTGATTGACCCTATAGAACTCTTTGACCCTTTTATTGAAATCTACAGTTCGACAGGTGAAGTGCTGGCTTCAAATGAAGATATTAACACAATGACCACCCCCGCTCCAAACACCTTAAGTGACAGCCATGTTCTGTTTGCAACGCCTTACTACGGCACTTACTATCTCAGATTATTTAGCCAGTCACCTACAGCAACGGGTACCATTCCTGTTACCATCGATAACACGGAACAAAGCTTAGTCCCAGAAGAATTTGATTCTGGAGAAATTGAACTCGAAGGCACATTGCTACCAGACCAATTCAGCACTGATTATGACTGGTATAAATTTAGTGCTGACTATGGCACGATCCTTAATTTTGATTACTCACAAGATATCACAGATAGTGCTTTTGATGTCAACCTGGCAATATACAACACGCTTGGCGAACGCTTGGCAACATCGCCCATCAGTGAAGTTAATAATCTTGACGTCAACATGACCAACACGGGAGATTTCTTTCTCAGCCTCGAAGCTGAAGACCTCGGATTTATTACAACACCAGAACCCATAAACTACTCATTAACAATATCAGAAAATGGCATCTTTGATGTACCTGATATCCCACCACCTCCCCCACCTGGAGATCCAGTTTTAAATCCAAATGATCAAGTAGAAATCTTTGTAAAGTTTTCACCAAGCAATTCAGGCAACTTTGAAGATATTGTTACTGTAACAACGCATCAAAATGATGCTTTTGATATCCAATTAACAGGTACTGGGCTGCCCGGAGATTTGGGATTTTCAAAAATAATTCTCAGCAATCTTAACCTTGGTTTTATTACACCGCCAGACTCCCCCTTGAACCTCACCAGCACAATATCGAATGACCAATTCGCAAACATCAGTCAATCGAGTCAAATTAATTATTACCTTAGCAAAGACCAGCTATTTGACCTTAATGATATATTACTGTCACCCGTCGAAGGTAGCACAACTGGCGTGGCCCCTATCGGGGGCAATTCATCTATCAATGTTAATCACACAGTACAGATCCCAGCGGATGCCACGGGTATCAATTATATCATCGGGATTATCGATAAATCGAATACCATTTCAGAGAGCAATGAAACAAACAACACCATCGTCTCACAACGAATCAATGTTTCTGATGCACGCTTAGATATTTTTGATTCTCAAGGTGCGAGTGCGGATCTATTTATAGATTTTGGATTAACAACATTAGGCAACAATACCCTCCCTGAAAATATCGAAATTTTCAATCTAACGGATAACGAAATCAGGATCACGGACTGGTCTATGGGCCTAGGCGACAGCAGCCAATTCCATCCTGTAACGACGAATATCGCAGGCAATGACAATGATGATTTTATTATCCCTGGCAACAGCTCTGATAAAATCTTTCTAGTTTTCTCACCCCTGGCTTATCCAGAAATGGGCTCGAACCTTACAGATACATTTTTATTCAATCTTGATATCCTAGAATCGCCTATCAGCATTGATTTAGCTGGCAAAGTTGATGGGCCAAGTATGTTTGTCCTTGAAGAGTTTGGCACGCCAAATGATGACATTCTTGAGTTAGGCGATATCCCGCTCGCAGATGACCTGGCCACCCAGACATATACCATAACGCTATCCAATCGAGGCGATGACCCTTTAAATATCACAAACATAAAAACAGCCAGTGGTAAAGACATTGGTTTTGAGCAGGGCTTCAGTATCGCTGCTGGCCAACAGCAGGATTTTGATATTGTGCTGCCGATCGACAATATTGCTGATACGTTCGAAGACACATTAACCATCGTCAGCAACGATGGCATTAATGATGGCTTGCGACATATTCCAATGACCTGGCAAACCGTCACGTCAAAGTTGGTAGTCACGGACAGCTCCCTGCCACTGGACAACGATCAACTTATTAGCTTCGGCAATGTGCCAATTAGTACAACCTCAGAATTGCAATTTGTAACACTATCCAACATAGGGACTGCTGCTCTAGAAATTAATGGCATCCAAATCATAGATAAAGACGATGAAAACTTATTTAGTATTGTCGATTCACCTTTTGAAACGTTTCCTGCTTTTATCGCACCAAATGAATCGGTCGATATCCCTCTGGCATTCATGCCAACAACACTCTCAAACGCCCTTTTTACTGACATGTTGAATATTCAATACAAAACCGATCAATCTCATCTTGTCAGCCTGGAAGGTTTTTCTGGAACACCAGATTTTTCTGTCATTCGCTCAGACAACACGCCTGTTGGCCTGGATGACACCATCATATTGTCCCCTGTGCTTAATGGCTCAAATAGTACACAGGAAATTTTGATTGTAAATGATGACGACCTAAGCAATCCGGACGATGATATTGTCGTTCCTGTGACGATCACATCGATATCAATCGAAGGTTTAGGCTTCAGTTTATTAAACAACCCTGTAACAGCAGAGAATCCAATAACATTACAGTCTGGCGATATTTTGGACGACCTAACGATTCAGTTTGACTCGTTTGGTCTAAATGATTTGCCCTCAGAAGCGATATCAGGACGACTATTTATTGAAGGCACTTTTAATCGTGAGATCCCGCTGGAAGTTAGCGTTGTTTCGCCACAAATATCCTTCCCGGATAACGACGACCAAGGCCAAAACTTCGGTTCGATTCAAATTGGAGAGGACAGCGAGGACAAAGCGCAAACCATTTCGATTCAGAATACTGGAAATTCGCCATTAGTGATTGATGACTTTATCTTTAGTAACCAACAATTCAGTATCCTAAAGATTCGCGATGAACTGGATAAATCAATTGCTTTATCAGATTCCATTACCATTCAGCCCAGCGGGTCTCAAAGTACAGTTCATATTGAATTGGTGTATCGCCCGACCCAAGTGAACAGCTTTGTAGGTGATGATGCCACCTTTAAGTTTACAACGAATGTAAAAGATGATGAAAATAATGATACAAAATTTACCATCAACCTTGAAGCTGAAAGCCCTGGCTTACCTTTCCTGATAGATGAGAATACCACAGCGGCCTTCAGAGACGCTGATGGCAATCTTGTAAAAGTCAGCATTAAAAATGGGTCTGGCCAGATGTTCCTGGAAAATGGTCAAGGCAGCGACGCCAATATCACGACACTTAAAATTCTTAATGGTTCTGACAAAACAACTGTCAATATTATAACGTCTGGTGGCTTAACCGAAATTGGCAATATTGAATCTGACAGCAGCCTAGCAAGCATCACAGGTAAGAATGTACAAATAAACAATAGCATCGACATTGATGGCTCTTTAGCTTCATTGACACTGAACCGAATTAGTGATCAAGCGGACATCCATATCCATGATGCTACTCTCAAATCCATGCAGGTTAAAGTTGATCGCATTGGAGATGACGTCCATCTAGATCTGGCAAGCGATATTCGGTTGCTGCAAGCAGGCAGCATTGGCACTAATGGTGAAATTTCAGCAAAATCATTTAAGCAGGTTAAAATCACTGAAGGCGATCTGGGTTCTGATATCATAGCATTTGATAGCTTCAATGGTAACATTGATAAAGTCAATGTCGCCCAGAACATAACAGGTAACATATTCGCTCAATTTGATATTGGTAAAGTCTCAAGTAAAAATGGCTCAATTGCAGGAAATATTACTGCTGGTATGAGCGGAATGGGCCAACAATTCGCAGCATTACACACCAACCATGTTGAACCGATTGAAGAAGGTCGTACACCATCCGGAAATATCAAATCACTTAAGGCAAAAACTGGCATTTCAGGATCCATCATTGCCTTAGATAACATCAACAAAGTCGATACGAAAAATGGTGTCTTTTCAGCAACAGTCCGTGGTGATAATATTAATTCAATCCGGGCCAATGCGATGGATGGTGCTGTCATCAGTGCTGCGGATACAATTAATACCATCTCAATTGCAACGAACATCTTTGATAGCCATGTTCTTGCGGGTCTGGATATCGGATTTGATGGCATTGCAGCACCAAACGATGAATTAACCGCGGGTGATATATTGAATTTCCAATTCGGTGGCACCTTTGCCAATACGCATGTCGCTATTGGTACAATTCCTATTTTCTCGCCATTGTTCCCTCTGGGTTCTAACCAAACCACATCCAGCGGACAAGGCTCCCTAAGCAAAATATCTCTGGGTGACATTGCCACGAATAATCAAGGAGATCCTTTTGGTTTCTATTATGCCCAGAATGTTCCGTTAAATTTAATTGGTGCCGAACAAGGTAATTTTGTTGTATTCCAAGATACGAATACCGGAAATCTCCCCTAGCGGTTAAAAATATTAATTCTCATTTGACTTACTATTTTACCAAGTCTATGATTGTGCTCAGGTCATGGGTTCAGAGTGAAAACTAAGGTTTTCTTGACCTAGAAACGTTCATTAAATTTGTCCATGTTTTGGTCGGGCATGGGGGATTTTTACGCTCATAGATTATTTTAGGAGACATATTGCAATGAGAAGAAAATATGGACTGCGCCGGCGAACCACCAAAGATCAGGATAAAGCTTCCCTTTTTTCAAAAAGCTGTAGCGTATTAAGTGTTAATGGTAATTTGCGTTCGGCTTACTATGAGCCAGGCACCGAAGAAGAACGCTCGATCGGCTATACCCCTATCGAAATCGGCAAGCCAATTGTCGTACGGTACCTTTACTTTTTCCTTAAATTAGATAATGCTGGCGTGAAAGATCAGGAAATTATGATCTCCAGTTTTGTCAAAACCGAAGAAGAGAAAAAAGCCGCGGCTGAAGCGATTAACTTTTATGATCCTAAAATGAAATTCAAAAAGGGAATCACCGAAATTGAAAATTTTGGTGCGGACACCTACGGCCATGAATTGGCTTATTATGCCAAGAGCTATATCGGTGAACCTTTTAAGCTCACGGCTAAAATTATGGAACTGGATAATCCAGAAAAAGTCACCAAAGAAATTACTCAGGGGATTGATAAAATTGGCGAGATCCCCTTCTTCGCTGAGTTTATGCCTTACATGGCACTAGCCAAAACCAGCATCGACCTGCTAGGAAAAATTTTCAAAATCCTGGATCGCGACGATCCGATTGTTCCTGGCTTGCGACTTGATTTATTTTACCAGCGCCCCAATGCCCAACGATTGCAGAGTGGTCGAATCGTCTGCATCCAAGGTAAAACTGAAGAAGAGATACTGAATGGCGGCTATAAGCTCAACAAGAAAAATCGCCTGGTGAACGCTAATGACAAACCTTATACAGAAACCCCCTACTTTGTTTTACAGGTGAACTCAGAAAACCATTCATCCTATGAGAACTTTGAATATTTCCAGAATGCAGCCGAATTGCTGGCACTGACTAATCAATCCGAAGGACTAAAAGATTTTATCGAGACAGCTGCTGAAGGTTTTAAAACGTATGCAGATATCGCGACCATTTCAGATATGGAAGATATGCAGGATGATCTAGATGACCAGGAAACTCTGGAACGATTTAAAGCCATGTTTAAAGGATTATCACCAGATGTTAAAGGGTTATATCGTAAAAAATATCGAGAAATCCTTAGCGAACTCTAGTTATTGGGGTACAATGCCAACAGGTCGAAAATCATTTAACCAGTTGGTATTCGCATAATGGACTCAAATAAATTTCCAGCTAGACTACACATACTTATGGCAACACAATCAAAGAAGGCTATTGTCATTCGACTTGGTCCTTCCTATCAAAATTGTATTCTTGGCTGGGACCGAGCAACGAATGAATTTCAGGTGACTCAATGGTTTCGCGGAAAAATTTTTACCCGGCGATGTGATATTTCACCAGATGGCAAACACTGGATCTACTTTGCTTTCAAAGCAAATATAGGAGATTCCTGGACAGCAATTGCAAAAGTTCCCTGGTTAAAAGCAATAAGTTTATACAAGAATGGCTCTACGTGGGGTGGTGGCGGATTGTTTCTAGATAACTTCACCTATTGGCACCATAACATAGCATGCGAAGATGCAACACAACTTTCTCAAGATATCAGACCCACAGAACATGCAATAAACTTCAAAAGCTATGGTGACAGCGATCGAACCATTTATTTTAATCGATTAATTCGTGATGGATGGAAAATTATAAATCGCGACCGATTGGCTCAAGATATTAGCACTGCAATTTTTGAAAAACAATTAAATTCTAATTGGATTATTCAAAAAATATGTCATACACAGATGTCTCCGTCGGAAGGTAAAGGTGGATTTTATTGGGATGAACATTGCTTAACAAACAACGAAACAAATTCCGTCACCGAAGGAGATACTTGGGAATGGGCAGAGTGGGCTGATGATAAACTCTACTTTGCGAAGCAAGGCTGTTTATATCAAATCGACATAAATGATTCTGGTGACCTAAGTGCCCCTGAATTACTTCATGATTTCAATCATTACACATTTGAAGCCAGAACCGCACCCTATTAAGCAATCTAGATCATGTAGTCGTCTGGGTAGAGTTTTGCCATGAGTAATTGATGGATTGTGAGAATCGCTTCGGCCTGATCGCTATCTTCTTTGAGTTGCAAGTCAACGGTTCTTTGATTGAAGCGGTTTTCACCCATATTAATGACCAGACAATCGTTGGGCTGATTCAATGTCTCAATCATCTCAAGTTCATAGTCATCTAGATCACTAATGGTAGCAATGATAATGACACCTGCATCATTAAATAGGTGGGCCACTTCACCAAGCCGTCGCAGATATTCATCACGTTCACCTTGATCTGAATCCAAACTCATGAGACTATTGGACACACCTAGATAATAAACAAATCGACCAGAGTTGAATAATTCCTGCTCTAGTTTTTTGGCCAGCGGCATTTTACCAATCCCAGCGGGACCAGAGATCAGGATTAAGGAAGATTTTTGGCCATGACGAGCAGAGCGATCTTCTGTGGTAATCAGCGAACGCTCCCAGTTAATTTCACGTTGTGCGACATATTCTTCCAGGCGGCTTTGTTTTTCTTGAACGGTATCAAGGATCACACCCCCACCAGAGATTTCATAATTATCAATGATGACAAATCGTCCGGTTTGGGAAATTTCCGTGGTTAAATCAAAACCAATGGGCTTGAGCGTTTCCAAGATACATTCAGCCACATCGTGTCGCTCGATTTGCTGCTTGTTTGAATCGGTGGTTAGATTAGATGCATCCAACACATTAACGATTTCACGCAACCAAACAGGTGTGCGAGCTCCAGCCAATTTCAATTTATATCGTTTGTTTTTGATCATTGGCTGACGGCCCATCCAAAAGATATTCACTTTAAATTGTGAACCAATTTTGGCTTGGGTATCATCGGCTTTACACATCAATTCGCCCCGCTGGACGTAAATTTGTGTTTCGATGGTTACGCCGGTTGATTCACCCGCTTTGGTCACGGTGGCAGGTTCTGTGTTAAATCCTTCAATCGATGTAATCTTTGAAGTCTTTTGCGAGGGTAGAAAAACCACTTCGTCCCCCACATTGAGTGAACCGGTTTCAATACGACCAGCAAAAATCCTGCGATCGTCATTATTTGCAGTAAACTTATAGACATCCTGAACAGGAAATCGTAATGGCTTATCAACAGCGGAGGCTTCTTTTTCAAAGCTATCAAACATCTCAAGCACCGCGGGACCATCATACCAGGGCATATTCTCAGAGGCCTTCATGATCACATCGCCTTCTCGCGCACTGATCGGAATGAATCCCTTAGGTGTAATGCCCACTTGCTTGAGGAATTCTGAATATTCTTCTTTGATGTTTTCAAATGTCTTTTGATCATAATCGACCAAATCCATTTTATTCACGCCTACAGCAATTTGATTAATACCTAACATACTGAGCAAATAGCCATGACGACGCGAGTTTTCTTGTACGCCTTCATTGGCATCAATCACCAACAAAGCAGATTCGGCACGGGCAGCACCGGAAATCATGTTCTTTAAAAATTCGATGTGGCCTGGCGCATCAATAATAATATATTCACGCTGGTCAGATTTAAAAAAGCATCTAGCAGAATCAATGGTAATCCCCTGAGCCTGTTCGTCTTTTAATGCATCCAGCAGGAATGCATACTCGAAAGGCCTGGCATTACGTCGACAATTTTCCTTAACCATCTCCAATTTGCCTTCGGGTAAGGAATCGGTATCTGCCAAGAGTCGGCCAATGACGGTACTTTTACCATGATCTACGTGGCCGATGACCACAACATTCATTTGTTCTTTATATTTATTTGCCAATTACATGTACCCATCTTTTCTAAGGGTTTCAAGCCCATAACCATCTTCTTTATCCTGCTCACGCCCAGATCGTTCAGCAATATTGGAAAACTTACCACTACGCAATTCTTCAACAATTTCGCTAACATTCTTTGCGGTTGACTCAACAGGCGTTGTACATGGGTAGCAACCGAGTGAACGATAACGCTTGCCATCGCCTTGATCAAAATAAAGATCAATAATGGGGATATTTTCACGTTCGATATATTCCCAAATATTTAATTCTGTCCAATCGAGCAGTGGGTGAATACGCACGTGTGTGCCAGGTGCAAAATCTGTTTTAAACTGATTCCACAATTCTGGCGGCTGATCACTCACGTCCCAATCATTCTGTTTATCTCTGGGAGAAAAATATCGCTCTTTGGAACGACTTCCTTCTTCGTCTGCACGCGCCCCTACGATGACTCCTGTAAATGGTTTACCATTGTGGTGCTCTTCATATTGACCCGTTGTATGATTTAACACCTGTCGAGGCCATTCGCCAGACAATGTATGCTTTAGAGCTTCACTTTTTAATGCGGTACAGCATTCAATACGGGAAATAGCGCCATCAGGAAACGTCTTTTTCTCTTTGAGTGCTTTTGTGTTTTGGCCATAGAGCATATTAAGATTCCATTCGAGTGCGAGTTTATCACGATACTCGATCATGGCTGGAATTTTATATGAGGTATCTACGTGTGCTAAAGGAAATGGCACATGGCCAAAGAAGGCCTTGCGTGCGAGCCAAAGCAACACGGTACTGTCTTTACCGATTGACCAAAGCATCACGAGATCCTTAAACTCACGATAGGCTTCTCGCATGATATAAACGCTTTGGGCTTCTAATTGTCGTAATTGATCCATTTTTTCGCTCTTGAGTTTAAATTCAAACGCGTGGGGTAAAGCCCCACTCTACTTGTGTAAGCCACATTCTTTCTGGTCTGGGTTTTCCCACCACCATCGTCCTGCTCGAATATCCTGACCTTCTTGTATGGCCCTGGTGCAAGGTTCACAGCCGATGCTGGGAAACCCTTGATCGTGCAGTGCATTATATGGCACGCCATTGTTTTTAATATAATCCCACACTTGATCGGTTGACCAATCGAGCAGTGGGCATATTTTTATAATCTGATTACCTTCATCCCATTGAATCCATTTCATATCTTCGCGTGTGGGTGATTGCTCTTTGCGCAAACCAACAAACCAGGCTTGTAGATTATTCTCTGAGATAAAACGTCGTAGGGGTTCAATTTTTCTTACGCCACAACAACGCTTGCGGTTCTCGATACTTTCATAAAACAGGTTCAAACCATGCTCATTCACCATTTCCTGGACGTCTTGGGTCTGAGGGAACATGACATGTAGCTGAATGCCATATTTCATTCGGGTCTTCTCCATGACGCTGTAAGTTGCCTGATGCAAACGGCCAGTATCAAGCGTAAAGATTTTTGCCTCTTTAGAAATCTTACAAAGCATATCGGTCAAAACCTGGTCTTCTGCTCCGAAGCTGGAAGCCAGTGCGATCTCATCGCCGAAGGTTTCCAGAGCGAATGCCATAAGCTGGTTTTCGTCCATACCTTCGGTGTCTGCCAATAATTTGTCTACTAATTCTTGTGCCATAACGGATATTCCAGTTAAAGCCCCACCCGTAATGTTTGGTGGCATCTATAGTTATAGATAGGCCACTTTTTCTATAAATTACGAATGTTTCATAATAGCTCAAGGCTGTTAAAAAGTCAAGCAAGACCTTTAAAACAAAGAATTTAGAGCGATTAAATGCCGACTGAATTGGTCAAGATTTGAATGGCAGCTCATTTATTTCAAGACAAGATCAACAGAGATTTCTGAGATCACTTATCTAATTCTACGATGAGCACACGACGCTTAAGTGGATTTTGAATTTTATTGGATTTCTCTTTCCAGGTTTCATTCAGGACACGCAGCCAATTTTGGTAGCAGAGCTTGGCGAGATTGTCTTCGTCTATTTTGGATTTGCGTAATAATTCGAGAATTTTAGGGTATCCAGTTATATCTTTGAGCTCATCGCTCATTAAGGCACCATCGAAATCACTTCCAAAAGCAACATGATGTATTCCAATTTTATCGATGATGTATTCGATATGCTTGATCAATTGTGATAATGGCATATCTGATTTGTATTCACCATCAGCTCGTAAATCACCAACGTAAAAATTAACACCCACCACCCCTCCACTATCGCGAATAGCTAGAAGTTGATCATCAGTGAGATTTCTAGCTTTGGGGGTTATTGCGTGAACTGCGGAATGCGTAGCGACCAATGGTTTATTGGAAAACTTGGCGACATCCCAGAAACCTTTTTCGTTTAAATGCGATAGGTCGATCATAATACCTAATTCGTTACAGGCTTGGACAAGATTTTTTCCAGCATCGGTTAATCCTGGGCCAATATCAGGTGTTTGCTTGAATACAAATGGCACGCCATGAGCAAACACGTTTGACCGGCTCCAAACAGGACCGAGACTGCGCAGCCCCTTTTCATAATACAATTCAAGATTGCTTAAATCTTCTTTAATAGCTTCTGCGCCTTCGATATGCATAATCGCCGCTATGCTGTTTTTTTGAAATGCGTCTAAAATATCATCGACAGAATAGACTCGTCTAAAATCATCAGGTGATTTCTTCTCAAGATCCTCTGCTAGCAAAAACATTGCATCAACATTTCTTCTTGCCACAACGTGATCAATGGCTTTAGATATATCGACCGTTTCCCCATTATGTTCTATTTGATCTTTATTCCATTCAGACGGGGTTGGGGTAAACATAGCAAAGAATCCCCCACAAAAACCACCTTGTATTGCACGTGGCCTATCGATATGACCAATACCACTATCTTGAAAGAATGAGCGACCACGCCCGCGTTCTGGCAAATGTAAATGGAGCAATGTATCATTATGACCATCAAATACTGGCCAGTCAATTTGAGTTTTGGGTACATTAAACTTTCGATCGACTGGATCGGAACTAATCCTCACCGTACGTATAACAGCATCTAAATTTATGCTACCATAGATATGTGGAAATTGAGCACGGCCCCCACTTAAATTTTCATAACGAATTTCAGCTTTTATACGCTTCTCATCCAAGCAAAGCAGAATTAAATTTAGTGCATCTGGAAAATGCCTAGCCAATACGCCTTTTAATTGCGGACAAGTACAACAATGAATAAATCCTTCTGGTACAATCGCTGCGTCATAGTCTTTGGACTGTTGAAGCGTTTGAGCCCAATCAAGAGGGTTGGCAACATGGTAAATTAGAGCCATTTATTTGTTCCTATCCAAAAAGAAGTTATCTTGCTTAATTAAAGTAACAGGATATACTGATTCATGATTTACGAAAAGCAAAAAGCCCCTCTTGCCGAAAGGATTTTCTTATGAACCATGATCTAAGCATTTTCTCGGTCGTCTTAATATGTCTTTTCCTGGCTGGTTGTGAAAATTCACCCCATAAACAGCCGCTGATTGAATCCAATTTGCATCATGAATGGGTTGATATTCCAATCCAAGAGAGTGGTCACGTGATAGCTTATGTGGTGTATCCTGAGAGCAAAGGTAAGTCTGATAGCGTGATTGTGATTCATGAAAATCGCGGACTTACCGATTGGGTACGAACCGTTGCTGATAAACTGGGACAACATGGCTATACGGCAATTTGTCCAGATATGCTGACAGGGAAAGGGCCCAACGGCGGTAAGACAGATAGTTTTTCAGATAGTGATGATGCGCGAGAAGCGATTTATGAATTGGATCCAGAGAAAATTACATCTGCCTTAAAAGCTTGTACAAATTATATGCGATCATTGCCATCAACCACTGACAACGTTAGCGTGATGGGATTTTGTTGGGGTGGCGCACAGACCTTTCGATATGCGACAAATGATCCATCTATAAAGCAAGCTATGGTCTTCTATGGACGATCCGCTGAGTCTGATGCCATGCAACAGATTGCATGTCCAGTCTATGGTTTTTATGGGGAGTTTGATAATCGGATTAATTCTAAAATTGATGACACCAAAGAGCACATGGCTGAGGCAGGGAAGTTTTATGAACCGATTATTTATCAGGGTGGTCGACATGGTTTTTTGCGAGTTGGTATGTCTGAAGATGCGAGTGAGATTGAGAAGAAAGCTGCGGATGATGCCTGGGAACGAGTTTTAAGTTTGTTGAGTCAATAAAAATGCCGGGCAAAGACTGCCCGGCCTACCTACACATTTACATTGCTGGCTGCATTTCTTTATAGGTGCCTTCAAATTTGAGTTTGGGGTTGTCCGCTTTGACTAACTCGCCTAATTCGTAAACGTTGCTATAACCGTAACCATACAAATTAATAAAAGTAGGAATATTTAATGCTAATGAAAGAGCCTTTCTCGCAAAGGCTACCTCGTCTCCATCAATATTATTATTACAGTAGATGAGAATTAATGTCTCTTTATTCGGGATGAGCTTTTCCAATTTCTCTTGGGAAAAATCTGAAAAATTTAAATGAATTGCACCTCTGACATGTTTATAGTCAAATCTAGACTTGCTGCGTGTATCTAGTACAATCACATCATCTCGAGCGGCCAGCCAGGCAAAAAGGTCCAAAGGAATCAGACGATTTTGACGCAGCGGCATTGCTTCATCCGTTAGTTTTTCAAAACCTTCTGCATCAATCGCAGCGGTAGGTTTATACATATGCTGATAAGAGTTGGATTGTACTATCGGCGACCTTCTTCTTTCTACAGGTTTCCACTTTTTGGCCTCAACGACACAAACGACCATCAGCAAGCATCCTACTGTTAAGCAAATGAACTTTTTCATAATCAATCTCCTATTCAACTAGAATTCTCGACGACCAATCCAATATTGATCCTACATGGTTATTATAGTCTCATCGTAACATCATATTGTCAGGTGAATGTAAAATAGTTGTAAAATCATTGAATGCTTTTAAGACATTCCAGTAAATCATCTATTGCTATCCCATTTAATAAATTCTCTTAATATAAAAAACTTAACGAACACTTTACTCACGTCAACCGTAGGGGCTGATAGTGAGTTCATGAGATAAATTCGCGAATACAACTATCTCTCTTGTAGGCAATATATTTAATTTAAAAAGAGTGTAAGGAGAATATAATGTCCAGGCTAAACGTTCGTAAAAAACTTTTAACTTTAATCATGACCGTCATGATTTTTTCAATGTGCCTTCCCATCCACGCAGACAGTATCGCATGTGCCATTCAGGATGTTCGCATTATTGCTGTTGATCCTATTGGCGATGAAGTTGTGTTGAAAAATATCACAGATAGTTCTGTAGACATGACCGGTTGGTTTTGGTGCAGGCGGCGTAGCTATGTATTGGTCTCGAGTACAGGACCTAGCACATTAGCTGCCGGCACAATAGGCACTTACTCATTTTCGCTTAATGACATTAGTAGTGATGTTGGACTGTATATCAATAGTGCATTTGGAAGCTCATCAAGTATGGTTGATTTTATGATGTATTCATCAAATGGTTCCATTCCAAGCCCGAACCGAGTGACTGTCGCCTCTGGAAAAACCCCAAAACTCTGGCCGAACAATACGGAACTGATTGATTTTGATTTTCCAATTGTACGCCAGGACATTTGTGGAAATAGCAACGATGTAGGAGCTGATCAATGGTGTGGCAATGGAGATTGCTTTAATGCATGCACATTAGAAGGTGATTTGAATTGCGACAATAAAGTCGATATCAATGATTTTTCTATCCTGGCAGCTAATTGGCTTTCTGGAACTCATTAACATATTAAACGCGTTAATAAAAATAAAAAAAGCCGGGTAGATAATACCCGGCTTTCATAATGATCATTATTAATATTCAACGTTATGTTATGATAACACAATCACATTAAAATCAGTTTCATTAAATGACTGACTAGCATCAATCAATTTTGATGCTTTGACTTTAAGGCCAGCTAAAACATAATCCACCGATTTAATATTGGTCCCAGTTAAACCAAAGGTTACACCTTGATTATCAGTACCGATGCTGCCTAATGAGGCTTTACCAATATTACTGATTCCGATGATGGAATTATCGAAGGCGTTGCCACCACCTGGAATGCCTTTGAGCTTGATTGATTTAAGGCCAATGTCGGTATTATTGATTTGAGTGCTAGAAGTTAACATGCCATTAAGAGTGTCATCGACACCGCCATAGACATTAGAATTAACCATGGCACCCGCGGCAATACCACCGATGTTACCTGCTGAGCGAATGACAGAATTCAGAATGGTATTAGGTACAGAAAGTTTGCCCAGTGAGGCTTTGACACTTCCATCAGTAAATATCATGTCCACTTCTAAATTATTTCGACTGGCAATCGATTTTGCCCAAGGTGCCTGGATCAGGTTTTGTTGACCATCAACTTCTTCCCAAGTTTCAAAGGCTACTTTTTTCAGCGGAATCTCTGATATCAAACTGGTATCAAAAATATTCTTCGCTGTTAAAGACAAGGCGGCTTTTTCATCGCCTGGTCCAATTTTTATGGTATGGTCCGCATCAATATTGTTGAAGGCCATTTTAAGTGTACTTCCTGTTGAAGTATAATCACCCAAGAGATCATGAACCCTTGCATCAAAACTGCCTAACGCACCATTGACCACGACATCACCAATCTGACCGACTTGTCCTTTCGGTGGTGCTAATTTGACTTTTGTGCCAATCGTTGTATTGAAGAAATCTAAATCGACAGTGCCATCCGGTGCCACACTCAACTCAGCATGACCAGGGCCTTTCATGGAATAGTTTGTTCCACGGAAATTAAATTTGGAAATCACCTGACCATCGACAATACCAAATACCAGATTATCAGGATCATAGTAGCCAAAATCTGCATCATTGAAATCAACATCCGAACTTAATGTAATCGCGAATGGATTATTATTGGTTGAATTAACAAATCCATCCAGTGGACCTGCGGTATCGGTTACTTCAACAAGATAGGTTCCTGCTTCCAAAGAGGTGAAATCATATTTTCCACCGTCCCTGGTCACATCTAAAGACAAAAATTGATCGCCATTGTCTTTCAAGCCATCGCCATTGACATCGAGGAAAAGTGAAACAGAGATACCATCGATGCCAGGTTCATTTTTATCCTGCACGCCATTGTCATTGGAGTCTAAAAAGATAGTATCGCCAATAGAACCTTTAGGTGGTACATCATCATCCGCCAAGTCAATGGTCGCAGAACCACTTCCAACAAGATAATCAAATGTCTGATCGATTTCGAAAATGATGGTTTCTCCACCCTCTTCACCGATGTCATCAACGGGGTCAATATCAATGAGGATCTCCGATTGCCCTTGAGGAATCACAAAGAAGGAGGTAATGAATCCATTGACCTTTGATGTATAATCACCGGTACCAATTCCAAAATCTTGTGCGGCCGTCCCTTTAGGTATAATCGAAACAAATAAATCTTCATCAGTAGGACCAGTTCGGGTTAATTTGAACTGACCAGGGTCCAGGTCCTTTTCAGCAGCATTTCCGTCTGTTGCAACGATATCAACTTGAGGTAAATCGCCGGCACCGCCATCAGCATCAAAAATGGCATAACGAAGCGATCCTCTGGTATTGCCATAATAACTCGTCGCTTCAATATTGATCATAACGGTTTCTAATCCTTCAGCAATATCATCATCCAATGCTTTGATTTTAAAATTATCTTTGGAGAAAAAGGTGAATCCATTATTGTTAACATTTTCAAAAAATGGTACCGTAATAAATTCAGTACCAACAGGAACGACTTTGTTCTTTTGTAATAATTGAAAATCTTCGCCCCAGGTTGCTGTACCTGTTATCGAAAAGAAAATATCAAGCGGTTGAACGAGGTCATTGGAGCGGAAAAAGGTAAATTTAGACTGCGATTCACCAAACGAGTTGGATGGTTCAGCAATAATGGCATTAAATTCAGGATCATTGAACGGTGAAATATGTTCAAGAAAAACACGTTCTGTTGCAAAATCGTCATCTGAAATAAAGACTGTCGGAGACCCCGAAAAGGCCTGAAGACTATACGAGGAATTTGGCTGTATAGTAATTTCGACCTCTTCACCTGAGCTAAAGAAACTACCTTCCACTAAATCATCCTGAATTGGAATGATATCTAAGCTCACTGAACTCTGGCCCGCAGGAATAATAATTGAATTGCCGATATTATTATAATCAACACCATTGGTGGCAGCTCCACCTACATCAAAAAAGACTTCTAGCGGATCATCAGTCGGACCGATTCGGTCAAAAATAAATTGGCCATTTGATGAACCATCTTCGTTTGCATTAAAGATGTTAGTAAAAACCGCCACATCATTATCATCATCATCTTCGATAAGTGCCACACCTGAGCTATTGGACGACAAGCTATATCCTGGGCCATCAAGCAATTGCAAGGTAATGGTTTCATCCCCTTCTTCTAGATCATCGCTAATACCTATAAATTGAAAAGAAGCACTACCAAAATCTTCTGGAATGGTAACTGTATTAGTACCAACAGGTAGAAGGGTATTATTTACTTGAAGATTAAAATCGACTCCCCATTCAGCGGTACCGCCAATTGTAAAAGAGATGGGTAATTCCTGATCGAAAAATGGTGAAGCTCCCACGTTAATAAAACCTGAACCACCATTTTCAAATAAACCAAATTCTGAGTTCGACGATGTGACTTCTAATTCAGGTGGAAGATCTTCGCCTTCAAAACCAAAGTCTATTCCGGTAAAATCACTCCCAGGATTGACAAATATTCCTCCAAAAAGCTCTTCAGTTGCAGGCAATCCATCCAGAATATTATTAGTGTCGGTAACTTCAGCAATATAACGACTACCAGGAAATAGATTATCGAACAGATAATTGCCATTGGCATCTGTCGTTTGACTAGCGATTAGTTCATCGCCTGCATCTATCGAAAAGCTATTATTGGTATCCCTATATAAATCCAATGTCACATTAGCAAAACCACCTTCGTTGAAATCCTGAAAAAAGTTGCTGTTGGGATCATTGTAGACTGTACCTGCAATCGAACCAGGTAATACGACACGCACTACGACTTCATCAAATTCATTAATTGCTACATTACCACCACCAGAAGATAAACCTGTATTAGGAATCACAGAGGCATCTACAATGGGAGCAAAGTCATCTAAATATCGTTCCAATAATGGTGGTTTACCATTGTCCTGCTGATAGATCAAAGCGTTCTCAACTTTGTTATCTGTAGCATCGATAACACTTAACACAACAGGATGCCCAGAATTGGTTGCTAAAAAGAAGTTACCAAATCCATCAGGTACCCCCTGATCAATGACATTCAATTCTTGTCCAGTATCTATATTCGGGATCAACGTATCAAAAGATTGAGGACCACCTGGTAGGCCGGTCACTGTTCCAGCAACGCGGGCATCGACAAATAGGTTTTTAGTGCCACCAGGCAAATCGGCCAAAAAGCTCTGTAAATCTAATTCCGATTTCAGTGTGGGATTCAGTGGGTCAGTTGAAATAGCATATTGTCGAACAAAACGATTACCAAAGGTAAAAATATCACCCGTAAATTCATCATACTTGACAGAGTGATGTGCCTTACTGTCAAAAAGTTCGGTAACTTCACCAGTGCTTAAATCAAAAATCCCAAAATGACCATCCTGACCAGGATTATCTGGATCAATCCCAATACGATTACTGCTTGTATAATAGAGTAAATTGGAATCAACCGCCGTCAAGGCAGGTGCTGAGGCAATTTGCGTCATCGTGTCAGGCTGACCATCAAGCGAATTGGTAATATTTAATGTCGTTACACCCGTACCAAAATTCGCCAAAGGCACAATTCCTAAAATACTATCCGGCTGATTGGATGTTATAATTGATTGACCATCTGGACTAAAGGCGATATGAAATGATTCGACATCGTTTGGTAAACTGGCTGTTTCAATTGCCAGGGTTGTCAGGTCAACTTTATAGACTTCGTTTGTCTGACCACCTACATACATGATGTTGCTGTCACTGGGGTCAATTAAAATACCATTGGCCCCTTCTGTCTCAACCACATCTTCTACCTGACCAATTAAAAAACGCCCATTAGGATGAGTGGCTGTTGAAGTTGGATCCCAAACATATGGAAATTTCTTGATATTGACACCTTCTAGAACATCAGTGTCAACACCATCAAATTTTTCAATATCTAGATTTGATAGCGTAAAATTATTGACCAAATTACCAAGAAAATTTTGAGCAACAACTAAAGCTTGGGCTTCAACATCGTCCAGGAACTCCTGATCCGTTTCAATCAGCTCTTCCAAACGATTAATAAAAAGTGAATAGAATTCCGTTCCGCTAAAAACGGTATTGGAATCAGCAGAGATGGTAAAATCACCGGCCGAATCAGGGACTGTAACTTTCAAACTTCCAATAGAAGTATTGCTATTGACGGCGCTGCCACTACCGCTAACAAAAATATCAGCGATAGATGAATTGATGCTGCCATCAGAAGCGGTCCAAGCATTATTGGTCGCCCAATTACTAATCTGCAGTAAGTTATTACCCAAATCGGACGAAGCAAAGTTTAATTGCCATGAGTCAAACGGACTAGTTGGATCGATATTGACATCGAGGTTGATTTCACTGCCAGCCAAAACCTGAATAACGGTTTTGTCACCTTCCTGAAAAACATTAGCGCCATCTGCTGAAGGTATTAACTCTAATGAAGCATTCAATAGTACACGACTTTCCAGTCCTTCCAATTGAAGCGAGGCCACTGAATTGGATTTTAATTCCAGATTTTTTCTTGAGATGGCCTTGGCCTTTTTCATGAGTTTGCGGGTAAGGTTTCTGCGAGATTTCATATGTGTTTCCCTTTAGTGTTTTGGTCAGATGTTGGGGTCTAACCCAACGCAATGAATTCGTCCTATAATTTACTCTGCAAGAGTTTGTTATTTAATACATTACAAGCATCACAAAAACAGATCCTTTCAAAGATCTATTTTAACTACAAATTTGGATACCACCTTGGTGCCTGACGAGCACAGTATTTCAGCTTATTCCCTGAAAGCTAAAACACCATTTTACCAAAATCGCCTTTGCAATGACAAGCTTTAAAATGATGTTTTAAAGTACGTACTTTATGATGATTATCAAGGTTAATTGGATAATTTAGATCAAACTTGAATAAGGAATGTTCAATGCGTCAGCGACAGCTTGGTGGACGCATTTGCCTTGATAGATATTGACACCTTTGGCGAGAGCCTGATCGTCATGGATGGCTTGTTCGAAGCCTTTGTCGGCGAGTTCTATAATGTATGGAAGCGTTACATTGGTTAGAGCAATTGTTGATGTTCGCGGAACAATACCAGGCATGTTGGCAACCGCGTAGTGAATAACATCATGTTTGATATAGGTTGGATTGCTGTGCGTTGTGACGTGATCGATGGTCTCAATGGTACCGCCCTGGTCTACGGCGACATCGACGATAACGCTGCCAGATCTCATCGTTTTAACCATAGCTTCTGTAACCAGATTGGGCGCTTTGGCTCCGGGGATTAAAACGGCACCGATTAATAGATCGGCTTGCTTCACAGCATGGGCAATATTGAAACTATTGCTCATCAGTTTTTCGATGCGCCCGCTATAAATACTATCGAGAAAACGCAAACGATCTGCATTATTATCTAAAATGGTCACCTGGGCACCTAGGCCGATGGCCATTTCCGCTGCATTCATCCCAACAACGCCACCACCAATAATGACAACATGGCCGGCATTCACGCCTGGCACACCACCAAGCAGCATGCCTTTGCCACCCTGGGGTTTTTCCAACAGGTGAGCACCAATCTGAACAGACGCACGACCGGCTACTTCACTCATTGGTTTTAGTAAGGGCAAATCACCGCTATCAGATTGAACCGTTTCATAGGCAATGGCGGTAACGTTTCTTTCCATGAGAGCAATGGCCAGTTCTTTGACCGCCGCGAGATGTAAATAGGTGAAGAGCAATTGCTCGCTTCGCATCATGTCATATTCTGATTTTTGCGGTTCTTTGACTTTGAGAATTAAATTGGCTTTTTCAAAAACCTCTTGAGGCGTTGAAAGAATCTCGGCACCCACCGCTTGATAATCTTTATTGTGAAAACTACTATTTTCACCGGCGTCATCTTCCAGATAAATCTGATGGCCACGCTCGATCAGTGCATGTACACCTGCAGGTGTGATGGCTACGCGATTTTCTGAATCCTTGATCTCTTTAGGGATGCCAATTATCATATGTTGTTCCTTCTTATTGTTGGTCTTGCCAACCTTCTGGCGGCGTTAAAAATTCTGGAAACCGGGAAAGCTTACCTTCTTTGTCAACATGAACCAGGGTTGAAGAACCAACTGCCAGGAGTTTATTATCCGCCGGTCGAACCAATTCATATTGATGCTCATGGCGGACATGATCCGCTACAGTCAATCGTGTGGTCAGCATCAACTCATCGTCATAAAATGCCGGCGATTTAAATCGCGTTTCCAATTTGGCAATGACGAGCATGACGCCTTCATCCTCGATAGTTTTATAATCCATACCATTGGCACGTAATAATTCAACTCGACCGATTTCGTAATAGACCGCATAGCGACTATGGTGCACAGCGCCCTGCCGATCCACTTCCGGATACCGAACCCGGATAGGCGTTTCAATCGACGTAACAACAACTTTTCGTGTGGGATGTTCTGTCATCAGCTATCCTTTAATATCTCGTAAAAATGCATTTATCCAGTGATGCACTTTATTTTAGATGAATTTAAAGGATCAGCAAACAATAAATGTTACTATCTCGACAATAATATACCATGGACTGTTTTGCGATTTTCCATCAGATTTCTGTGCAATTAATACGGTTTCCACCATGAAGGAATATCCCGCTATAGCTTTAGCTAAAGGTGATCTGTGGATAAAAAGAAAACAGCCCTAGTTCACTTTGGCAAACTAAGGCTGATACTAATTATATTATATAAATCCGAATTTTCAAAAAATTATTTGAATTCAGACTTGCCGATGGACAAGACTTCGAATTGAATTTCGCCCCGGGGGGCGTTGACTTTGACGGTATCGCCTACTATATGATCTAGCAGTGCTTTGCCGACAGGTGATACAATGGAAATACTGTTGTCTGTCAGGTCAAAATCATAAGCGCCGAGTAGTTGGAAGGTAATTCTCTTTTTAGTTTTTAGATCTTTGACGGTCACAACACTACCGAAGGAAATTTTTTCTTCTGTTGCGAGTGTGCAATCTTTGATTTCAGAACGATTGAGCTTTCCACGAATTTCTCCCATGCGACCTTCGACAAAACCAAGATTTTGACGGCCATATTGATATTCGCCGTTTTCTTTCAAGTCACCTAATTCGCGTGCTTCGGCAACGCGTTTTCTCAGGTCAACCGCTTCGACTTCCAATTTTTCAAGTTCTTCTTCCAGTTTTTCACGCCCTGTTTGAGAAATTGGCATGGGAATAAGCTCTTCCATTCGAAAATATCTCCATCATCTATGATTAATTAAATTTTTGTTCTAATTTTCAGCAGTATAGCAGATTGTTAAGCTTTCGTAAATAGTCCAGTAAGTACAATTGAGAAAAATAGTTACAGGCATTCGCCTGTTTAAATACGCCGCGACCGTTTTACAGCCAACCGGCTCCGTTGTCGCCTGCATGGCTAGCGAGACATGGTAATATCAATAGACGTTGTTAGTAATTAAAAATGTCTGAAATTGTATATTGCTCATTAGTCGCAACGTTGAGTGCTTGGAGTACGGTTCTTTTGGAATGTGGTGTGAGTCGCCGACCTTTGCATGCTCTGGTGACCATTTTTCGGGTCATTTGCACGGGCGAAGCGTCCACTAAATCGCCCGGTGTTAGCTGCTTGGCCTCAAGAATATCTGCTATCGGCTGGGGGCCTAAGTTCCGTTCTAACTCTGAGGACTCTTGAGAATCCATGCATTCTCCTAAAACTAAAAGTGGGCCAAGATTCGACAAAATTCTGACTAAAATTCGCTCTATTGATCTTTTATGGAAATCAATTATACTAGAATCTCTACCCGATAGTAACTTTTATAGGATACCCCATGAATAATCTATTTGATGTCAAAGATAAAGTGGTTGTAATCACAGGTGGTTTGGGTGTTTTGTGTGCCCATATCGCACGCGAACTGGCGCAACGCGGGGCCATTGTTGGGATTTTGCATTATTCCATGGATCGCTGTCAGGAGCTGGTCAATGAGATAAATGATGCTGGCCATGTTGCTTTTGGGCTCGAGGC
>JANQJS010000048.1 GCA_028281535.1 Sedimentisphaerales bacterium
CCAGCCATATCCAATTAAATAATACACTCAATTTACTTACCAAAAAGCACTCGTAGCTTAGTAAAATTACCAATCTGCTTACCAAAATGGTCGATTTGGTAAGCGCCGAGCACGTTTTACTAAGTAAATCGCTCGATCTGTTGAGCAAATCCCTCAATTTGCCTAGTAAACAGAATAATCTGCTAAGCAGATTTGACTTTTGGGTTAGCGCAGGCCTAAAATAAAATAGACGGTCGGTGGCACTGCCACCTTTATTCTTGGATCCAAATAGAAACCACTTTGTGGTTGTCCGCAATGCGCTTAATCGTAAGCGTAACATCGAGATAACAGGGAGGACAGACGTTCGTCTGCTTAAGCTCTTTGGACTAGCTAGTAACTCGGCACCCGCTGTCGCCTACTTGATAGCGAGACATGAACGTTTAATCAATCGGTGGGTAGATTTCTACCCACCCTACCAAACTACCCCACATAATTACAAGACAATATTTACGGATCTCCACAACGCAATGATTCCGTAAATTTTCAAAAGAATTTATGTATCCACTTAATAGGTAAAGATACTAAAATAGCTTTCATACAAAATAAATAGATTAATAACCTTTGGCTAAAACGATGAAACGACAAATTAATTTATATACACTAATCTCATATTATTCGAATGACTTTGTGCCTTATGCTACGGCCATAACATACTTTATTGGTAGTTTTATCGTACATAGTATTACGAATTATTATATAATAATCATCACTTATGGTTTTCAAGGCTGGCAAGAAGGATTGCGTATAACCAATAGTAAACAAGGCATCGTATCTAACGGTGACGAAATAAATACGTTTTTGTACATGGCTTTATTTTGGTCACAATTACTCTTTTTCACTTTTATGTCATTTATCTTTTTTGCCTATTTAAATATGCTACTAAAACAAAAAACTATATTTGACGAAGATGAATGACAGTGCCTACCAGGTGCAATGGTTCAGCGACGCAGGGCTCACCCAGCAGGTCGGCGATATGACCGTCACCGCCAGCGAACTGACCGCCACGGGATTAACTCTCGGCCAACAATACTGGTTCAGAATACGAGCCACAAGAGCCGGACAACAAGGCCCCTGGTCCGACCCCGCCACAAGAGTCGCCAATATCTGACGTTCGTCAGCTTAAACACGCCGCGACCGTTCGGATAGTAACCCGCTCCCGTTGTTCGCTGCGTTTCCAGCGAGACATGACACCCAAGAAACAAGCTTGATTGAATCATTTTGATCAAGCTTGTTTTAGTGATATTATTTTTATAACAACTCACTTTTTTCACATTTATCTAATATGTATGCATGACCGATTAATGGACAAAATACAATATTAACAAAAATTAAACCCAGACCACAATAAAACCATATATCTGACTGGACAAATGATAATAACCACCACACGATTATGCTAATCAGAATAGCCAATAAAGCACACAATACACCTATAATAATAATAGTTTTTCTAGTGAACACTTTATTACTTAATGCTTTTAAATACATTTCCTTATCATCTTTACTAATATAGACCAGATACTCAACACTTAAACCGATAACCAAAACCGGGGCTACCACTAAATTTTGTAAGATAGTGTACATTTCGAAACCATTAACAGAAAAATCATAGATGGTTTTTACTGTTAATATAATCAAATAAGTAAAAACATAAGATAAGTACATCAAATACATAATCATATCAGCCTGTTAAAGGAATTAAAGATTGGGGATTAGGATCCTTATCTAATATAAGCAGAAATCAACAATTCATAAATAATATCATATACATAGAGCCCTAAAACCAATGCAATTAAATACACCTTTCTCTCATAGATTTCATTTCGTGCTGGAATATCATCTGGTGGAAGTTTTAATTCTTTGAGATCCTTTCTTACGATATATACTTCACTAATAACATAGAGAAAAATAGGAAAAGTACTTAACAACAAAGCCAATGATAACCGTAAGACTTTTGTTTCTTGAATATGATTAATATCCTGCCCTGCCATAGATAAATATATATAGCATATACCAACAAATAAACTCGATAATAACAACAAGGCAATTTTAATCTTATATTGCAAAATTCGCTGAAGACCATGCCAACATACGATTGATGTTTTAAAATAGCTATTGAACTTCTTTTCTGAATAGACATGGTCCATACCCCGTGAATCCAATTCCTTTTTGAGCTCTAATAGAAGTTGAGGGAATTTCATAATTGCCATCGGAAGTAATATTTTCTGGCCATTTGCAATAAGAGTCATAGCCCCACCTAAATAAGGTATATGATAAAACACCAAACGCTCAATCTTCTCATATGGAATACGAATCTCCTGATGTTTGTTCACATAACAAAAACTTCCTTCTTCAAGTTTAATAGATACATAAGAAATCCTATTATATGTATAACTTATAAAGATTCCAAAAAGAGTTAATGTTAATACAACCCCAACAGAACTCCAGAATTCATAAGGTGATAATTGATTATAATCTAGGACAATGACAGACAACATCAATAAGACCATAATACCCATCAAGCATGGCACCCAATACTTGCCCTTTTGCATAAACGGATAATAATGATATTCCTGACTCATCTTCTGACCTTATTACTAAATGTACAACAACCAATTGTCGCTTTTGAAACTATTTTAACAACATAAATTTAAAAGAATATTTATGTAACCAGCTTCTAAGCTGAACAAATAGGGTTTAGTGCCTTTATCTTCGCGAGTTTCGTGTACTTCGTGGTTCAACATAAAGACATGGATTCCCGCCTTCGCGGGAATGACAAAGCAGAAACTTTCTCAAGAGATTGTATGCATCGTGATAAGAAACACATTGTCAGGCATGGCCTGACCTACCAATCATGTCTCGCTAATAGAGCAGCGAACAACGGGAGCGGATTACTTTACAAAACCAAAGAGCTTAAAGTGACGAACGTCACTCCCATTCGATGGTTGCTGGGGGTTTGCTTGAGATGTCGTAGACGACTCGGTTGACGCCTTTGACTTCGTTGATGATTCGAGTGGAGATTCTTCCTAGTACGTCATATGGAATATGTACCCAGTCGGCGGTCATGAAGTCTGTTGTTTCTACGGCACGTACGGCGATGCAATGTTCGTAGCTTCGGTCATCGCCCATCACACCTACAGAGCCGATGGGAAGAAGGACGGCGAGTGCTTGTCCGATTTGTCGGTAAAGTCCAGCCGCTTCGATTTCTTCGATGACGATTTCGTCGGCGTTACGAAGAATTTCCAAACGATCCTTTGTAATTTCGCCACAGATGCGAACAGCAAGACCAGGACCTGGGAATGGATGTCGCCAGACGAGATGTTCGGGGATACCTAAGTGTTCACCGAGAACGCGAACTTCATCTTTGAATAAGTCACGCAGCGGTTCGACTAATTCAAAGCCCAATTCTTCAGGTAGTCCTCCGACATTATGATGGAGCTTGATGTTGGCGGCAGGGTTACCGTCTTTTTGTCCTGACTCGATGACGTCGGGATAGAGGGTGCCTTGAGCGAGAAATTTTGCATCTGGGATGTCATCAAGCTGTGACTTAAAAGCTTCGATGAATTCACTACCAATAATGATTCTCTTTTGCTGAGGATCTGTAACCCCGGCCAACCTCGTGAGGAATTGTTCGGACCAATCCACCACGCGCAGATCAATGTGAAAGTGATCACGGAAGGTTGATTCGACATTGTCTCGTTCTCCTTTACGCAAGAGACCATTATCTACAAAAATACAAACCAGCTGATCGCCGATGGCCTTGTGCAGCAGTGCCGCGACGACCGAAGAATCGACGCCACCGCTCAACCCGCAAATGACTTTAGCATCCCCCACCTGCTCACGGATCACCTGGCATTGTTCATCTACAAAATGCCCCATCTGCCAGTCACCTTTACACTGGCAAATGTCATACAAAAAGTTCTGGAAGATCTGCTTGCCGCATGGCGTATGCGTCACTTCCGGATGAAATTGTACACCAAAAAAGGCTTTGGATCTATGCTTAACTGCCGCGAATGGGCAAGTACCCGTTTTTCCTAACGAAATAAACTCGTCTGGTAATTCATTGACCTGATCGCCATGACTCATCCAGACGATTTTTTCGCCAGACAAGTTCGCCAAAAGCGTTTTGTCATCACCATTAAGGCTCAATTTGGTTGAACCATATTCCCTGGAATCGGCGGTAGCAACCTTAGCTCCGAGGATATTGCAACCGATTTGCATACCATAACAAATCCCCAAAACCGGCACACCTAAATCAAAAATATTGGGATCGCATTTGGGTGCCCCATCCTCATAAACACTGCGTGGGCCGCCACTGAGGATAATCCCCTTGAGATTCATTTTGCGAAGCTCATCGAGTGAAATGCTATGTGAGACAATCACACTATAAACATGATGTTCACGCACACGCCGTGCGATGAGTTGACCATATTGACTACCAAAATCCAAAATTGCAATCGTTTCTTCCGAGCTCACAGACTCACCTTTCGTTTGTTTTCACAAGCGGTCGAGCAAGCTGAAGTAATTGTGAGTTCGTTCGATCGATCGCTATTTTTCATAATCCTGATATTGATAAACGGAGGGCATCTCAAAGCCAGGTTCAGCAAATTCAAGTCCGCCTCGGCTAACGCCATTGGCAAACGGTGAATCCTTGGCTATCGATAAAGGTAAAGCCGCGACATTACCCAGATAAGCTGCCGGAGCGACAAAGGCTGCCGCCATGTCTTCCATGGTCATTTGATCATAGACGTTATCGCCTCCTTTGGACTCATAGGGCCCAACGAGATATAACGTTTCATGCTCAACGCCCACGTTATCAAAATAAACAATACTTTCATCCCAACCACGAGAGGCAATGCCAGGAATAAAAAGCTCATCAGCATTCTTCTTACTCGTTTTGGGGGTTTCTTTTTTACTGGGGGTTAAAAATGATAACCAGCTTTTGTCAGATGAATTCGTACTACATCCAATCACAAGGCCAAAAGCACTCGTCATCACAAATAGCAGCGTGGTCAGTGGTGAAACCGACCCATACATTCGATAACGCTTCATGATTAAATCTCCATTGGTTCAGTTGTCGTCTGATAGTTCGGAGCTTCCTGTGTAATGGAAATATCATGAGGATGGCCTTCCACAATGGAAGATGAAGAGACACGTAAAAATCCGCTCTCTTTTCGCAGGCCTTCGATGTTCTTTGTACCGCAGTAACCCATACCTGCCCGAAGTCCGCCTACCAACTGATAGACATATTCAGACAATGGACCGCGATACGGCACGCGCCCTTCCACACCTTCGGGAACGAGCTTACCTGTATCGACTTTGGACGATTGTCCGTAGCGTTCTGCCGATCCTGTGACCATTGCTCCTAATGATCCCATGCCACGATATTCCTTAAAACGTCTGCCTTTATAAATCACCATTTTGCCAGGAGCTTCATCGAGCCCAGCAAAGAGTGATCCGAGCATCACGGTGGATGCCCCGGCGGCAATTGCCTTGGTAATATCACCACTATGGCGAATACCACCGTCGGCTATTATAGGTATATCGTACTTATCGGCCTCGGAACTACAGTCCATGATCGCAGTTATTTGAGGAACGCCCACGCCGCTGACAACACGGGTGGTACAAATGGCACCTGGACCGATGCCAACACGGATACCATCGACCCCAGCCTCGATCAAATCACGGGCTCCATCGGCGGTAGCGACGTTTCCTGCGATAATATCGATTTTGAAGTTTTTGCGTACTTCACGCACGGTTTCCAGGACATTTTCAGAGTGACCATGAGCAGAATCGATCATAATCAGGTCAACATCCTGCTTTATCAGGTTTTCTACTCGTTCAAAGTCGAAAATTCCTACTGAAGCCCCTACTCGCAGGCGGCCTCGAGCATCTTTACTGGCATTGGGATATTGGTGCTGACGTTCAATGTCACGCATCGTAATCAAACCAGCCAATTCGCCGTTGCCATTGGTCAGGAGTAATTTTTCGACTTTGTGTTTATTTAGAATCGCTTCAGCCTCGGCCAGAGTCGTTTCTGGAGGAGCTGTCAGCAAATTTTTCGACATGCAATCTTCGATTTTTTGATCAAAATCTTCGAGAAATTTCAGATCGCGACGGGTCAAAATCCCTACTAGTTTCTTATTATCACCAACAATTGGTACGCCCGAAATGTTCTGCTCACGCATCAAATCGCGAGCCTTACTCACAGGATCACCAGGGCCTAAGGTAACCGGATCCTGAATCACACCATTTTCGCTACGTTTGACTTTTTCGACTTCGCGGCACTGATTTTCTATGCTGAGATTTTTGTGGATCACACCAATCCCGCCCTCTTGCGCGAGCGCAATAGCCAGAGATGAGGTCGTAACCGTGTCCATGGGCGAGGAAATAAAGGGCAGATTGATACTGATATTGCGGGTCAAGCGACCACGCGTGTCTGCATCCTTGGGTAAAAAGTCACTGCGTCGAGGGACCAAAAGTACGTCGTCAAAAGTAATACCTTCTCCGATAATTTTTGAGCTCATGGATATATCTCACTGGCAATAGGTTAGTTACGGGAGTTGCCGCTTATTTAATTAAGCGCCCAATCCTACCGCGCCCTACTAATATGGTCAAGCAAATTATAAATATTGTAGAACCAAGTAGATATTTGATTATAATAAATTTGAAGTTGGGAACCCACAAAGAACCACTCCCTTTGATATGCAAAATCTATATTAAGACAAGAGCGAAAAATGACAAAAATAAATCTATTTAACCAAATTAATAAAAGCACACACCTTGTGATAATTGTACTTTTGGTAATTCAATATACTTCCGTTTTCGCACAATATGGTGGAGGTAATGGCGACCCAAATTCTCCATATTTAATTTATAACCCCACACAAATGAATGCCATTGGAGCCGATCCAAATGACTGGAACAAATCCTTTAAACTTATGACAAACATCGATCTTGCACAGTATTCTGGAACCCAATTCAACAAAATTGGCACATCATCCAGCTTACCATTCTCAGGTGTATTTGATGGAAATGGCCATTCTATCACAAACTTTAACTATGTAGTAACTAGCTCTACGAATATTGGATTATTTGGATATGTTAAAGGAATTAATGCTGAAATCAAAAACATTCAACTCGTAGATCCAAACATCTTAGCGATATCTACTGAATTTAGTGGATCATTAATTGGCCTGCTTAGAGACGGTACTGTTGATAATTGTAATATAATTGGAGGAAAAGTTTCTGGAGTTGATTGGGTTGGAGGAATGATAGGCTTAAGCTATAATGGTAAGATTTCAAATTGCAGCAGCAGCGCACTTGTTACGGGAGAAGGTGCTGTAGGAGGCCTAATTGGTATGTGCGATCAATCTGGTGAACATTTATTTGAAAACTGCTCTAGCACTGGAGACGTAATCGGTAATCATACCATAGGTGGATTAACTGGATTTTCTAATAGCAACATTACTAATTGTTACAGCACGGGAAACATCACTGGACACACCCATTCTGTAGGTGGATTAGTCGGATACTACGACAATAATTTTAATAAGATTATCAATAGCTACAGCACAGGAAATATAAGCGGAACAAATAACATAGGCGGTCTGATAGGACTACTTGAACATGGTAATATTGATAGTTGCTATAGCACCTCAAATATAAATGGCATGAACTCTATAGGAGGCTTAGTCGGTCAAAATCAAGTCGGAACAATATCTAACTCATATAGCATTAGTAACATTTCTGGAAACCAATACGTTGGAGGTATTATAGGATTTCAGAACGAATCAAGCTCAAATTGCTATCACAAAGGAACCGTTACTGGAAATACTTCGGTAGGCGGATTATTTGGAGCAGTTGCAGGAGCTATAACTAATTGCTATAGCTCTACCACTGTATCTGGCAATACAGAAACCGGCGCTATTTGTGGTAAAGACCTTTCTGGTACATATAATGCAATATTTTGGGATAATCAAATTAATTCAGCACTAACAGGATTTGGAAATATTTCAGATCCAAATGAAGTAATCGGAATATCAACACAAGCTATGCTCATATCACATAATTTTATTGATGCGGGTTGGGATTTTACTAATGAAAGCAATAATGGCACTGATGATATCTGGAGGCTGTGCACTGATGGGACTAGTACTCCACGTTTCGCCTGGGAATTTCTCGAAGGTGATTTTAATTGCCCTGATGGTGTCAACATCATCGACTTTAGTATACTTGAAAGTAAATGGCTGTTAACTAATTGCAATGAAAGTAACAATTTTTGTATGGGTACAGATATTAACCATTCAGGTATTGTAGATTCTGTAGATTACTTTCTATTTTTGGAAAATTGGTTAATCAATTAGTTTATCGGCTAACATACTATTCAAATAGTATCAAGACTATGATTTAAATTTTTGACTGAGCATTAGCAGCACAACAAGAATCATCGATCAGAAACTTAACGACACCCGATCCATTCTCGTTATTTTAGAAACAACACAATATCCAACACCCTCGATGCTAACTAGTATAACCGACCAATTTATAAATCGAATAAACTTCTTCCTATTCATATTGACTAAGCATAGCTATCCAACGCATTAACTAGACATTTTATTTCTTCGTATTCACGAATCAATTCTGGTAACTTGCGTATCATTTGTAAGTTTATTAAAATATTCCTCGTTCAAACAATTATACTACACCCCTAGAAGAAAGGATAACGATATGAATGTTAAAATTGTGAATGACACATTTCCCTCAGGTTTGGAACAACATATAAATGATGCTTTGAAAGTCATTTCTGAAGAAGGCAAAAAAGTGATTGATGTAAAATTAAGTGAATCACAGTCCTATTGCGAAGATTTGCGCACAAAATACACCAGCTATACGGCGTGCATTATGTATGAATGATTCTTTTTTATAGCAAATACAATAATTTATTTGTAATCGACGCCGCCGCGAGATATAGTATGTGTACGTAAGATTTATTTTTCTGTTATTTAAACCCAAATTCTAGCTAACAGGAGAAGACCGATGGATCTATCCCGCAGGAAGTTTATTCACTCTAACCCCTCAACGTCTCTATCCCTAGCTAAATTAAGTATGATAGCACCATCTCGCGATGATATGACCAGACTTGCTATAGAAAAAACTACCTGCAAGTTTTCTATAATGAACTGCTTGATGAATTTACACAAAGATTAGATATCGAGTAGAAAAACGACTCGTTAAATAAACAACCCCATACTAGTGTGTGCGTAGTACTGAGATATTGATAATTCTTATAAAATTAATGAGGAAGCTAAAATGAATCATAGTACACGACGTCAGTTTATGACATACACAGCAGGTTCAGCATTAACTTTAGCAGCATCGCCCTACTTAACATCACTTAAGGCCGCTGCGGGACAATATCATATCCCTTTAGGCGGGCCGGTTGATGAAGAAGACGAAATAGATCCTGAACGTTGGGCAAAAGCACTTAGCAAACTTGGCTACCGAGCAGCTTATTGGCCAGTGGAAGAAGATGAATCCGATGATCTCATCATGGCCTACAAAGAATCTGCACAGAAAGAACGCATTATTATCGGTGAAGTTGGCGCCTGGAGCAATCCAATCAGTCCGGACACCAAACAACAAAAAGAAGCCATTGCTTATTGTCAGAAACAACTCACCCTGGCAGATCGAATTGACGCAAATTGCTGCGTTAATATCGCGGGCTCTCGCAAGGCTGACACTATGGGCGATGCACACCCTGATAATCTGACAAGCGACACATTTGATTTAATCGTTGAAGTCATTCGAAAAATTATCGATGGCGTCAAACCGAAACGCACCTTCTATGCACTCGAAACCATGCCCTGGGTTTTTCCAGACTCTATCGATTCCTATGTCAAACTTATCAAAGCCATTGACCGAAAACAATTTGCGGCTCATTTTGACCCCGTCAACCTGGTCAATTCACCCGAACGATATTTTACGAATGGCAAGATGATCAAATATGGTTTTGAAAAGCTTGGCCCCTATATTAAAAGTTGCCATGCGAAAGATATTGTGCAAAAAGATGGTTTCCCAATCTATCTACAAGAATGCCAGCCCGGAAAAGGCAAACTGGACTATAAAGTATTTCTCAAAGAACTAAGCAAACTCAAAAACGTTCCTTTAATCTTGGAACATTTAGAAAGTCTGGAAGAATACAAAGCAGGAGCAACTTATATCCGAAAAATTGCAAAACAGCAAAACATCGGTATCTCTCAACCAAAAAACTAGTTTATATACTTTTTGCAAGCATCGTTTACTGTTTTACCAAAAGTGAAGTGCCGAGCTCCTTGCTAAATAATCGCAACGAAAAATGGCAAACGCTACTAGTTGGCAATATCCCGCATCATCGTCTCAAGTGCGTCGCTGTTGGGTGAATGCTCCATCGCTACAGTTTTCTTGATCACTTCTTCTTTATATAGACGACACAGTGATTGATTAAAGCAATGCATATGATCATGACCTTGTGCAATCACCTCAGCGATTTTCGGTTGATCTTCAGGATCGAGGATATATTTACTTATCGCAGGATTGTTAATCAATACCTCTGTGGCTGGAACGCGACCTGAACCGTCACGATTCGGAAGGAGCATTTGGTTCATGATCGCAACCAAATTGTTACTCAGGTTGGAACGAACGCCTTGTTTTTCATCTTCAGGAAAAAAGTTTAAAATTCGATCCAATGTTGCAGTCGCTGTTGCTGTATGAAGTGTTGTAAGGACTAAGTGACCTGTTTCAGCCGAAGCAATGGCACTACGTACGGTATCAATATCTCGCATTTCACCAACCAGAATAATATCAGGATCTTCACGCACCACCGCCTTGAGGGCCATCTTAAAGGTCGAATAATCTTCCCCCAGCTCCCTTTGGTTGATCAAAGAACGCTTAGGCGTAAACACATATTCCACGGGATCTTCGATCGTCACAATATGTTTCATCTCGGTCGAATTGATTCGATCAATCATACAAGCCAGCGTCGTGGATTTACCACTGCCTGTTTCCCCTCCAATGATGATAATCCCTTTGGGACGCAGATGAACAATTTCACCATAGATATCTGGCAAGTTAATATCTTTATAGGATGGCACAACCGGATTGATTCGACGCATACAACAGGATAATTTTCCCGCAGAGCGAAACAACTGCACTCGATAACGGGAGGTGAGCTTATCTTTACGCACATCATTGGTTTCGTATGAAAAATCAGCACTACCATCTTCTTCATAGCGAGTCATTACACGTTCTTTTTTATCAGCAAAACAAGGGGACAACAGCTTCATCATTTGATCATTATTTAAAATGGGATCTTCCAGTGTTCGCAATCCTTCCGGCATACGAATATAGGTATGGCTACCCGTTTTAAAATGAATATCTGATGCACCATGTTGTTCGACCGCTTTGAAATACTCGATAATTTTTGGATGTTGTGACATGGCATATTTCCTATCTGTTCCGTTTCTATCAGAAATGACTTAAGGAACATTATAGACCAAACCATCAACATCTGCAAGCAACAAGATAAAATTATCTCATGATGTTATTTAAACGCATTGTTACAGAACAACTAATTCTAAAGATTAAAATAAACTTTCAGTTTAAGTAACAATCAAAAGAATTAATGATGCATCACAACTTTGGGCATATGATAGCGAATGAGTTGTGCGACTTCTTCCATATCATGGTTTTCCAGGTAGTCAATAAATACCGGCCAGGGTGGAATATTACTTCGATAAGGATGATCGCAGTGACCATTGAACATGCCGCCACCTGGATCTCTGCTAAGACCGCCACCGGGACCAAGATAAAGTCCTCCCTCTGGATCATGTGACAATCCACCGCCATGACCATGATAAAGACCACCACCTGGATCTGGCGACAGCCCGCCGCCTGGACCAACATAAAGACCACCTCCGGGATCTTTGCTGAGTCCACCATTGAGGCCATTGCTGGCACCTCCATGCGGCCCCGTATACATTCCACCGCCTTCACCTGTGAATAATCCGCCGCCTGGACCACTATATTGATCTCGTGGCCATGTGTTACGATGTGACATCATGCACCTCCTTTGCCTCGTAAGGCAAGATAAGATGTTTAGCCATTAGACCTGAGCCTATACTAAAGTATACCACATCTTTGATGAGGTGCACAAAATATCACGAGAAATTACGAGCAACACTTGCGACGAAGCACGGCTATCCCACCTAAAGATAATAATGATAATGTTACAGGTTCAGGAATCGTATAGGTTTCAATGATCACATTATCAACAGCCATCTGGGTTAACGATGAGTTTTTTAGTGAAGCCAAAGTGATAGCCTGAAAATCCATACCTGGATTAAATTCAAAATCAAGGACTGTTTGGTACCAATTATAATCTATCTCAGTTGTGATAGAACCAAATGGATCAAGATAAAGGTCTTCGTGCGTCGGTCCATTATATGAAGGGTCCGACGTTTCATAATCCAACTCGATCCAAAAAGTGTCAGGCAAATCATTGGAGACCATGGGACGCCAGGTAACTTGCATATGAACGAATGTTTGCGAATTAAGATGCTGCGTAATAATATTATTTAAATCCCATGATCCGGCACTTACATCTGTTAATACACCAAATCGTCCAATCCAAACATCCGCATAATTTGAGGGCGTTGGCCAGGAGAGAACTGAAAATAATTGCGATGAAAAATGGGTCGCTTGGGCAGGTGCAGGATCAAACCCTTCAGCATATTCTAACAAAGGATCAGTAAATCCAGCGGGACCAGACACGAACCACGAGGTATCAGGTACATCGTAACGGCTATCAGCATGACTGGTATCTACCACATTTGTATCATAGGACCACTGTGAGTAAGTCGACCCCGGTAAATTTCGAAAACTTGCAGGTGATAAATCAACCCCCTGAACATGAATAGCACAACAAAAAATAACACCCAGACCACATAACAATCTCTCTCTCATCTCTTTAATCTCCTCTGTTTTTTTGACACGACCTAAATAGTGGCAAGAGCTCTCTTCCTCTCTAACCTAGCCATTCAAAAACACTTATAATTGAATTACCCGAACACGTTTATCGTGATATTTGCATTGTATCTGATCTGGCCAATAGGTCAATCAGAATTTCGGATTTGACGCCATGGGGGCCTCTTGTTTTTGTCACCTTTTTCAGATAAAATATTGGTACTCAGTAAACCCCTAAATCGGAGCCAATAATGACTTCAAATCGACGCCAATTACCCATCGTTTTTTTAATACTTTGCATTGCTATAATTTTTTCAAGTTTCACTCCCCTGCTAAGTGCAAATGATAACGTGATTGGTAACTGGAAATTAAACATGAACCGTGGCGACCGCAGCATGCCTATTCAAATTTCCATTAAACAAAATGAAGCGGGACAATTAACAGGTACATTAAAATCGGCTAAAGGAAACCGCCCATTGCAAAACATCCGTTTTGCGAATGGCATATTACAATTTGAGGACTTGCGAGAACGTAATGGATTTACCACCAAAAACAGTTTTCATGGAACCATTGTGAATGACCAAATTGAAGGGACCATCAAAAACCATCGTGGTAACACATCCATTTCAGGCCAAAGAAGCATGGTCGATCCTGATGCCCTGAGGGCGATTCTGGGCGAATGGGAAATGACAATGACCTTTGGTGATCGTGATTTTGAAGCACTCATCATTATTCGATTAAATAATGAAAATGAACTCGTGGGCATGTGGGAAACTGAGCGAGGTAACCAGAACTTGAGTGATGTTTCTTTTGAAGATGGTGTTTTACGATTTGCTCGCGTGCGTGAACGAAATGGAGAAACACGTCGTTCCCTATTCGAAGGAAAGATCGAAAATAAGGAACTCAAAGGCACACTATCATCAAGGCGAGGAACACTCGATGCTATTGGACATAAAATCCAAAACTTTGAAGATAATGAAATGGATGAATTGGCTGGCAAATGGCTGGTTGAAATGCATATTGAAGAGGAAAATGAAACGTTTGCCTTTGTGATGTCCATCGAAGAAGAGGATGGTAAGTTTGATGTCTACTGGGACAGTGAAGCATTTGGCAAAAGCAAAATCAATAAAATGTCATTTGATGGCAGCAAATTCGAATTTACTCGCCGAGAAAATGATGGCGAGGAATCATTTGAAATTTCTTTAATCGGAGAATACAAAGATGAACAACTCATCGGTGTCGTCGAGGGTCCCTGGGGTACGTTTAATGCTAAAGGCACTCGCATGGAAGATGATGACGAAATGGAGTTTGGCGAAGAGGACGAAAACGACCCAGTTGTTCAGTTGATACGAAAAGTTAAGAGTGGCGAACTATCCGGTGAGCAAGCCTGGGATCAATGGTACCAGCTCATGGATGAAATTAAACAGGCTCCTGAAGCCCAAGAAGACGAAGAAACAATGAACCTCGTAAATAGCACTTTTGAGATGTCAGAAGCAATCAAAAAGAAAGATCTCACCAAAGAACAAGCTTGGGATAATCTTTTGAAGATTCTAGCGGTACTTAGAGAAGGTGACGAAGAGGAAGTTAAAAACGAACGATTCAGCGAATTAAGGCCAGCAGGAGAAGAGACCATCCAGAAATCTGCCATTGGCACTTGGGATATTTATATCGAAAATACCACCGGTGGTATAGATCAAAAGACACTAACGATCCGCAAGGATCTTACGGCAACCTTAACGACCCAAGCAGGCGAATCGCAAGAAGTAAAGATCCAAATCGAATCCAGTTCATTCGTGTTCAATTTCAAAATGAAAGATAATGCTGGCGTTGAACATTCGGTTGAATTTGTCGCCCGAATGAAAGGCAGTGATTTCTTTACTGGTGAACATGAAACGCCAGATCGCTTTAATTTTGAATTTGAAGGTATCAAACGGGAAAATAATTCCGGTTGATCTGAACCCTTTTAAAATATCATTCTACTTGATACATTCGCAATAATTTGCGATAATAGTTTTAATCAGTCTCTTAATACTTCACATCTAAACACAGGAGACAAGAATATGATTAAGATGAATCACATCCTATACCCTACCGATTTTTCGGAACATAGTCGCAGTGCGCTTCCCTATGCACTCAAAATGGCTCAGGAATTTGATTCGACGCTTCACTGCCTGCATGTCGTAGATGAGGCCTATCAACATCTGGTTAGCAGCGGCGATTATCTGGGAGCTCATGTGGAGATTACCGAAGATTTCTGGGAACCTTCTTTAAAAAAACTGGGTGAGTTTACTGAAGAACATATCAAAGGACATGTTGATAAAATAGTCTCACATCAAGTTACTGGCCGACCTTTTTTGGAAATTATTCGCTACGCACAAGAGCATACAATTAATATGATCGTGATTGCAACCCATGGCCACAGCGGCCTGGCGACCATGCTTCTTGGCAGCGTCACTGAAAAAGTGGTTCGCAAAGCCCCTTGTCCAGTACTTACAATTCGTGTTCCGGGCCACAAATTTGTGATGCCTTAATTTTATTGAAATACATTTTGATTTCCTATAAAATGATGTCCTGTCGAATTTCCCTTCACAGGGTCGGTTAGAATTCAAAATCAACTAAAGTATTGGAGAAAGTATGTGTCGCTATAACCATTGGGGCAGATCTCTTGTATTATCCATTTGCATTGTATCTATCTCGTTGGCGACACAACCACAACAGGGAGAATTTGGTGGTGGCGAATTATATTCGAATCAGTCCCCTTGCCTGACACAAGCTGATCATGATCATGCCGCAGCATGTGTAACGATGTATGAAGAAAACTTTGGCCCGATCTCCAGCAATCAACTATTTGCTCCATTGCTGGCTCCTGATCTATTTACATTTTATCCTATGGGAGGCAGGTTCAATAAAGATAATTTTGTCACCAACTTTGTTGACCTCAATAGCGGCCCTGGCATTTTAGATTATACTTGCAATAACATCACTTACGATGGGCATGATGCTCAAGATGTTGCCTTACGAAGTTTTGGAGAACAGTTAGTAGGAGTACCTATTTTTGCCGCACTTGATGGCACGGTCATTGGCACACAAGATGGTTATGACGACATGAACACGCAAGCACTGGGCCAGCCCTCCAATTATGTCATTATCGATCATGGCAATGGACGCGTTTGTTATTATTGGCATATGCGAAAAAATAGCGTTGCTGTTTCTGTGGGGCAACAAGTCAAGGCAGGTGAACAAATTGGCCTGGTTGGATCAAGCGGCAATAGTACAGGACCTCACCTGCACTTCGCAACCTATGACAATGGAAATGTTTTTGAACCCTTTGCAGGCCCGTGCCGCTCTGGCTCGAGTGGTTTTGCATTACAACCGACTTTTAATTCTTCGCTATATGTTTATGATTTTGGTGTCAATAATAGTACACTGAATGGCTTTACACCACCATTTGAATTTCCACGCGAAGTACAAATTATGTACAACGAAAACCCGGCTTATTTTTGGATGATATTGCCACAACTTCCTGCCTTTAGTAATTGGCAAATACAGTTGCGCCGCCCGAACAATACGATAGCAACAACATTTGGTAATTCATTTGGCAATCCTAATGAATACCATTGGTCCTGGTGGTGGTTTAGTGTGAATCACAATGCAAATTTAAGTATGTTAGGTGAATGGGATTTTGTGTTTTATGTCAATGGTCAAAAAATCATTGACGCCCCATTTATTATGACGAATAATTTCAATCCAAATTTTAATCGGCCCCCTAATCCCATTACCGTTGCATTTGATCCGGCAATGCCAACGTCCAATGATGTTCTTACTTGCAATGTGAATACCTCTTTGATTTATGACGATCCTGATTATGATCTTCTTAGCTACATCTATGTTTGGAAAGTCAATGGCGTTATTGTACGTCAAATTGAAAGTGCCGCACATTCTGATATGCTCGCTTGCCAGACAGCCAGTCCCGGGGATACGATTACTTGTGAAGTAACACCCAGCGATGGTACCTCGCAAGGTCCCATGGCAAGTGTTACAGCTTTGGCCAATTGTCCCTATTCATTATTGGGCGACATTGATCAAAATTGTAAAGTGGATCTGAATGATTTTGTCAGCCTCTCTGATTTGTGGCTAGACATAAATGCTCCATGCCCACCAGCAGATTGGCCGGAAGACCTGAATAATGATTGCATTGTGAATGTTGAGGATCTTAAGTTACTCATTTCCAATTGGCTTACCAATTGCTTAGCAACTCCTGGCCATCCATCTTGCATTGAACTTTAAATTGTCGATTTTAACCTTTGCTATAACAGGTTTTATCACAGCATTTATTTTATTGAACAATTCACTTAAATTAACGTAAAATAAGGTATGAAAGACACACACCGTAAAACCTTATTATTTTCGTTACTGATATGTACCAGCGTTATATTCATCGCGGTCTCATGTAATAGAAGCTCTTACCAGCAGTCGGAGAAAAATTCAATGACTCAGGAACAGATTGACAATACACCAACCGAACTGATTTCAATTACTGATTACGAAACAGGTAAAACGGAATCTTTACCTAAGGTCCTCAAAACTGATGATCAATGGCGAGAGTTACTCAGTTCACAGGAATATTATGTGGCTCGTCAAAGTGGTACAGAGCGTGCCTTTACGGGCGAATATTATGATCACAAAGGAAAAGGTGTTTATCAATGTGTTGGCTGTAAAACAGATCTCTATCCAAGTGAAACCAAATTTAATTCAGGAACAGGCTGGCCTAGTTTTTACGCACCTGTTGCTGACAATAATATAAAAACTATTTCAGATACGTCTCATGGCATGACACGAACAGAATTGCTTTGTGCACGTTGTGATAGCCATTTGGGTCATGTCTTTAACGATGGCCCAGCCCCGACGGGGATGAGACATTGCATCAACTCAGCCTCACTTAAATTTGTTGAAACCGAAAAATAGCACAGGCATTCGCCTGCTTTAACGCCGCGATCATTCTTTAAGTAACCCGTTCACGCTGTTCACTATTTTCCAGACGAGACATGTAGTGTAAACAACCCCTCTTACAAGTCTGACATACTGACAAGGCTTTTGTTATTGATTATATCGGATGGCAGCCTCATCTTGATTTATCAAGATGGAGATAATGCCTTTCGCCTACGTCATTACTAACTCAAACTAGTTAAGTTAAGGCTACCACACAATAGTCATTGTTAATGTACAACAACCCCACCAACTACTCTCCTAACCATTTATCTTTAAAGGATCTCTAAAGCCTCTAATAGGGCCGATAACATCGGTTGTAAGATTTTGAAAAAAAACGAACTCTTTCTTGACATAAAGGTAAAGTATTGTATACTAAATATACGATAAGAGTAATGGAACAAGTAAATAGGAGAATCTGATGAGAAGAAGAATCAGAACAGGTTAGGGAAACGTGCCGTGAATAGATTTTTATAACTTTAACAGGAGAACTGTTTGAACGAATCATAGGCATAAAACATTCAAGCAATGGTGGTTTTTGGAAATTTAGCATCATTAGCAAAACGCATAAGCCGTAAAACAAACGTAACCCACTTATTAAAAGTGGTTGGGACAAAACATAGTCAATAAATGGATGACATGCTAAAACCAAAATGACACCAACAAGGGCCCGAGCAACATTGCGGGCCCTTTTGCATGCAGGCGTTCGCCTGCTTTAAATTCGCCGCGACCATTCCTAATTAAACCCGCTCCCGTTGTTCACTACTTCCTATCGAGACATGAAGCATAATTAACTTTCCGCCCTACATGACTGACATGTGTATTATATATCTTATTCAGCAAAATAAGGATCTTGTTCTTGGAGACGTTTCGTTTCTTTATTCTGCAGGAAGCTCATTGGCACCATAAATGTGAAAAAGCTTAACAATAAAATCCAATTCCCCGTATTGTAATTAATGTTGTGAGAAAAATCTGGGATATAAGATTTACAAAAACTCCACATCCATTCAATAAACGTTGGTAATGTTTCTAATGTATAGACGCTATGTATTTGCCCACCACTTGGGACAAAAAATCCATATGCCGCACCTCCTGTTGAAATGATACCAGCCGCTACACCACCCGACGCGACTGGTGCTAAAGCACATCCACCATAGGCAACACCTAAGAGAGATGCAACAACACCTCCCCATGAGAATAGTAATGCTAAAGCCAAACCACCCCAACTAAACAAACCAATAGAAATAGCACCCAATGTAAATACCCCGTAGGCCTGACCACCAAAAGCAAATATACCAACCGCTTTTGGGCCAATCGCTATAAAGCCTCTAGCGGTGCCATGAGTACGAATATCTATCCAGGCATTGTGAGGTCTTAACGCATAACCAACCGTTCGCGGATGACCATGATCCTCAATGGCTTTAGAAACGGCCTCTTCATATTGTAAGCCCGCCTTCTGCAACTCCTCGATTTTTATGCATAAATGATCCTCAAGCTCATGTCGAATGCCTGTTGCTTTTTCTTCTGCACAGTTGGCGTAAACCATAACACGATCCAGATATTTGTTTAATTTGTCGCTCATTATGCCTCTCCAGCCGTACGAATTTGATTCTGCATTTTACTCTGCCAAATAAGGATCTTGCTTCTGGATACGATTCATTTCTTTTTTCTGCAAATAGAGCATTGGAAATAACAAGAACAAAAAGACAAACACCAATATCTTATTTGCGCTGATGTATTGATTTACATCTGTAAAATCCATAATGAATGACTCAGAATAGCTCCATATCCACTTAAGAAATGATGGCAACGTTTCTAACGTATACAAACTATGTACTTGTCCGCCGCCTGGCACATAGAGTCCATAGGCAACCCCACCTGTAGAAATGATTCCAGCAGCAAAGCCCCCTACAGCAATAGGAGCTAAGGCAAATCCGCCATAAGCGACACCTAACATCGTTGCAGCGAAACCACCCCAAGCGAAAAGTAACGAGAGAGCAAAACCACCGAAACTGATCAGGCCAACAGAAAAACCACCAAAGGCAAAAATACCGTAAGCTTGACCTCCCATAGCAACCACACCGACGGCTTTAGGACCAACAGCGATAAAACCACGTGCCGTGCCATGAGAACGCACATCCAACCAAGTATTTTTGGGACGTAATCCATAGCCGACCGTACGCGGATGACCATGATCATCGATGGCTTTATAAATAGCATCTTCTTTGGTGAAGCCTTCTTTCTGAAGATCTTCTATTTTTTTATGCAAATGATCTTCCAGCTCAGTGCGAATATCCGACACTTTATTCTCTTTGCAATTGGCATAGACCATGACACGATCCAGATACTTGTTTAATACATAGCTCATCATGCATCTCCTATTAATTACGCATTTTGCGGCTTGTGATTTGTCTCAACCGGTCCTAGAAATAATTCCATAGTTTTTGAGAGCGTTTGCCATTGCTGCTCTTTACTTTCCAGCATCTTTCGCCCTTTGGGAGTCACTCGATAATATTTTCGTTTACGCCCGCTGTCTGATTGACGCCAAGTCGAGGCGATCAGTTTTTTTTCTTCCATGCGATGCAGCACAGGATAAACAGTCCCTTCGCCCATATTTAGCAGCCCCTGGGCCTTTTCATTCAAATCCTGCACAATGGCATAACCATAGCTAGGGCCTTGATTTAAAATGACCAGAAGAAATGTTTCCACATTGCCGTCGAGTGTTTGTTTTTTTAGCATCTCGATTATCCTTTATCGAATGACCTGACGAAAACCAGTATACCTTATAGAATAAGGTATATATACTTTACAGCGCAAACCATATAGTGTCAAATATATTTATTAAAAATATTGTGCATAACAATGAGATTCTTTTATATCCACAAGATACACCCCTCAAACATCCAGCCAATAATATCATCCCTTTCTTTCTTGCAATTTTTTATATTCAAACTACGATACAAAAACGAATATGCATCCGTCGTGTATAGTCGAGATTTTTCGGGATTTTTATTATTTTTTATTACGGAGGTCTTGTCTCATGAAATCATGGAAAAGAGTGTCATTTTACAACTTTTTGCTTCTCATTTTATTACAAGCATTTACGTATGGTAATAACATATACTACGTTGCAACCACAGGAAATGATTCTAATTCAGGTGGCTCAACAGATCCATTTGCGACAATTCAAAAAGGAATCGATACAGCAATCAGCGGCGATACTGTTATTGTTAACCCAGGAACCTATCAAGAATCATTAAACTTTAACGGAAAAAATATTACTGTCACCTCTACAGATATTTATGACTGGCAAGGTATAATAGCCAATACAATCATTGATCCTGCAGGATCCGTATCGGCAGTTACATTTAACTCAGGTGAAAACAACACTGCAATACTGAGTGGTTTTACGATCAAGGAGGGACTTAATGGTGTTTATTGCGATAACAATTCAGATCCAACGATAACGAATTGTGCTATTGAGTCTCATTCCAACTCGGGTATTGAATATACGAACAATAGCAATCCTGTTATAAACAATGGCTACATTCATAGTTGCGGGTATGGCGTTAAAGCAAGTGGTGTTTCAAATACAACGCTAAAGAATTTAGTAATCTATAACAATGAATATGGGATTTATTTCAATAATAGTGGACTCATTGCCAACGTCATCCATTGCACTTTAAGTAATAATAACATAGGCATTCACAATACATCAGGTACGATTGCAATAATCAATTCTATTCTCTGGAACACAACAGACGATTTGTATAATTGTTCTGCAACTTACAGTTGTATCTCTAAGCAAGAGGATTCAAGTGGTATTGGAAATATTAATTCAATCCCTTCATTCGATGTGAATGCTAATAATTTTACTTTAGCCAATAATTCCCCTTGTATCGATTCTGCGAATGGCCTGGTGGGGACGCCAACCGATCTTCTTGGCTTTCCCAGGCTGGATGACACAAAAATAGATACAGGAGCGGGATCACCAACCTACGCAGATATGGGAGCATTCGAATATTTTTCTATCAATGTATCCGAAATAAAATTTAATCATAATTTAGATAATAGTGATACAGATGCTATCGATATGAGGGATCGACAATTTCCTGAAACGGGACCTGTTGAGACGTTCGATTGGTCAACTTCAACACCCAACTCCCATGCCGCTTATGTTATCAATTCATCAGTCGATATTAAGGCAAATTTCTCTTGTTCCTGGAACAACAGTGTCAATTTAGTCATAGGTGCAACAACCGTTAGCAATGATGTTTTTGCAACCCCTAATGATAAGCCGGCATCAATATCAGGCAGCTCAAGCCCTTTTATTAACTTTGACTTAACACCAACGATACCCGGCATTATCACTAAACGTGAAATCCAATGGCAATGGAATATCAAACCAGAAAATGGTGGCAGTACCGTTAATTTGAATACAACAGGCACACATAACATGTATACGGTTTTTAATGAGCCTCCTGATTTGCATGTTAATACTGTGGGCACACAAATTAATCCAAGTCTTGAAATTTTAAGCCTTGCCTGCCATTGGACAGATGGATCAAATACAAAACGACAGGCTTGTGAAAAAATAATGGATAATGGAATTGCAAAACACTATTTTTACGAAGCAGGCAGTTGTGCTGGGCAAACCGAATCATTCCGTTATCTTGTGAATACTTTGGGGGTTGATACATTAACCAAAGTAATGGATACAAGTAATGTTCCATCAGGATTACCAAGAGAAAACTATACTATCAGGGCCAAAGCTATTGCTGGCGGTATAATCAATCCTTTCTATTCATTAATTCTTCCTATCAAACAACCCTTTAATAGTCACACATGGGCACAAGCATTAGTAGAGCCTAATGGAGGCGGAGCCTTACAATATAATAATTATTGTCCAACATTCGGTTTGTCTGGATATGGTGTTATGAATTCAGATAGTTTTATAGAAGCAAGAGTTTTTTCAGATTATTACTCATTTGAAAGTTCTTCGCATATTCCTCTTAAAGAAATCACTAATTTATACCAATGGAGAAGCCCAAATGGATTGCCCATCGTTGAAGATTTTGAAGATGCACTAAATGGTCTTTCTTGGTCAAGTAGCTCTGGCGTAGAAAACGGTGAATATCTTCTTGAAAACGAAGAAACTCTTTCAACATATTACTGGAGTGCATGTAGTTTTCCACTACCTGATTACCAAGGTTTCCCACTAATTGATGGAGGCACTTCAGCATTTTGTAATGGAGAATTCCCAAGAATTGGTGGTCAAAAAACAACGATTGGTTGGCGTAGAATCCATGTCAAATATACTCGCAGAACAGAAAATTTTAATGGGAATGGGACTGATAAATTTTATGTTGAAGTATTAAACAAAGCACCTGATTTGGTCTCGGACTTTAATAACTCGATACACTGGACGATTATTGAAACGATCGAAACGAATGAAAACAGTACCACTGTAGATATATTATGTCCTGAAGTGATCGACAACAACCCAGATTTTATCTTAAGATTTAGAGCAGACCTTGAATCTTCTGGAGCTAAAGCGATTGTAGAGCATGTGGAAGTGTATGGCGAAGATTGGTGCGGCCTTCCATTTGGTGGTGATGGTTTTGAAGGTGGAAGTTTTGATTTTGGTGGTATCAGCCATGGTAATTGGAAACATGCTGGAGCCTCCATCAATTGCATCCAAACCTGTCCAGGAACAACGGTTGATTTAAATGGAAATTATTACGATGTTACACTAGAGCAGGATGGTTACATTGAAAAATCCATCTCGACAGAAGGCTGGGGAGATCTTGTGCTTGAATATAGTCGAGAATTATTTGTCAATGACGCAAATGCTTCTTTAATTGTTGAGTTTTGTGACGGCCCATGCGATCAAACAACCCCCTTCTTAATGGAAGAAATTAAAAATAACCATCCTGACCCAACCTACAGTGCAGGTATTATCAAAAGACCCATAGGATGGCAAGCATACGACAATCCTAACTTCACGTTTAGAATTCGCATGAATGGTAATGATGCTGCAGACAAAGCATATATTGATGATATCATGATTACCGGCCAACCTCTTGCCCATAGTTATGAAGATAATAATTTAGAAGTTGATGGCAAAAAATCATGGCTATCCATTTTACAACAACATGGCGACATTAACGGCGACGGGAAAGTGGATAATATCGATTTAAATCTATTTATAGCAGCACCATTTAATTCACAAGAAGGTGATCCTGGCTATAATGTTAATGCAGATTTAAATCATGATGGCTTTATTACGGGTGGTGACTCTGGTGTTTTATTAAATACACTAAATTGTGATATTAATGAAGATGGCTATATCAACTGCGATGATGTAGATTTAATTGCAGCAGCATTTAATACGGTTCCAGGCGATCCTAATTATAATCCAGACGCCGATCTAAATGGAGATAATGCTGTAACAGGTGGCGATGTTGCCATTTTGGTAACATTGTTGAACAACCTAGGAGTAACCTGTCCATAAATTACATATAATGAGATGATTAGGGGTATATCAGTATAAACAGACTGATATACCCTTTAGTTATCGCAAATCATAGCAAACGAGTTTACCTTCAGAATTTCTCGCGAGTAGGCGATTGTGAGAAAGCGTTGGTACAGTCCAGCAAGTGCCCTCCAGGACTTTCATACGCGAGATTTCCTTATAACCTTTATGGGAAGCATTGATTAAAATGATTTCGCCTTCATTCATGATGAAGAGTTTGTCATCTGCCATCATCATGCCACCGCCTATGAAGCCTGATTTTTCCCAAACGGTTTTTCCTGTTTCAAAATTGACACACATCAACGTCATATCATCTTCGAATCCGCCAGTAAAACCATATAGATGACCTTCATGTAAAATACTGGGATTAAAGTGAACTCTGAACTGCCTGCTTTCCCAAAGTTTTTTGGGTTTGTCTAATTTATAATCAATCAGTGCACTGCGTTTGCCACCACCTGACGATGCAAAGACTTTCCCATCATGGACCAAAGGATCAACACAATTGACTTCCCAGCGATTTTTCCAGCGTTGTTGCCAAAGAGAATCTCCTGTTTGACTATCAACGCCTGAAACGAAATGGGCACTAAATATAGCTAAGTGTGTTTTTCCATTCTGCTCGTAGCTAACTGGCGTTGCATAACCGCTCGGTCCATCTTTACCTTTCCAGATGGTTTCACCTGTGAACTTATTGAGAGCCATGCCATGACGACCAACATTAATAATAAGCTTTTCATCCAACACCAAGGGCGAACCTGAAAATCCCCATTTGGGTTTTTTAATTTTCAGATCGTTGGCGAGATGTTTTTGCCAAATGATTTTACCATCGTTTACCGACCAGCAGGTAAGTTCACCTTGTTTACTTTGTGTGTAAAGCCGATCACCATCAACGGTGGGGGTTGCGTTAGGACCGCCTTCATATTCTTCAGGATCGAGCGGATTGGGATAACTTTTTTGCCAGAGCAATTTTCCCGTTTCAAAGTCGATCGCGTAGACGGAATCCTTATCATCAGAATTACCCATTGTGAAGACTTTGCCATTGGAGGTGACAATGGATGAAAAACCAGTACCGACATTTTGCTCCCAAAGCTTTTTGGGAGCTTTAGTTTTCCAATCGGAATTCCAGCCGGTTTCTGCTGAAATACCGTTATAGCTTGGCCCTCGCCAATTGGGCCAATCGACTGCTTGTAAATCGCTCAAAACCAAAACAAACGACAACATAATACAAGACAACAACTTACAACAAACATAGATCATTCTTGATTGCATGGAGCAACTCCTTTTATCTAAAGTAGAACGTGCGAGATCTTAAAATATACGCTTCAAATGCAAAATCGTTTGTCAGGCTTCCCCTGATTTCTGAGACATTTCAGACGTGCGCCTGTTTAAGTTCGCCTCGGTGACATTCGCCACTTTATCCCCGCAACCATGCTTTCAGCAACCCGCTCCTGCTGGTCGCTGCTTTATTACCGAGACACAATTTTGCAGGTCAGATATTTACCAACATTTGGTTTTGTAAAAAACTGAAGGTTATAAATATCCCCCTATATTGCTTTGACAATACTGACAAGGTATAGAGTGGGCTTGTGGACCACACGTATAGACATTTACTGATGTTAGCCATCCGTGTGATACAGCCCCAACCTACATCACAAATAAAAAATTCACAGGATCGTCAACTAGTTTGTTGACCGGCATATATTATTCGCTGGTATAAAACGATCTGGTAATAAATTCTGATTCTATCGAGAAAACTTATTATTTCTACGTGAAATCATGACGCTGCCAAGAACTAGCAAGCTTGCAGTAACAGGTTCAGGAATCGGAGTAATCCGACTAATATAATTTGTACTATTGACACGTTCTGCAACATATAGAGCACCATCAGGTCCAAATGTAAAATTAGAAGAACTTTGTCCAAATTTGACGATTTCCCCTTGACTGTCTATTCGCCACACACCATAGTTGGTTGAACTAAATGAATCATTTCCATAAACAAATAAGTCTCCATCAAACATCGTACCATAAGGATCCACTTCGACATTTCCTGCTCGTCCAATTTGAGTGGTTACTCTGGTTGCAACTCCTGCCTGCGATAATTCGAATAAACCTGAAAGCCCTGGATAATCTTTGAAAGAGGATGTAACAAACATCGTATTATTAAAATTGCCAAATAGATCAAAGCTCGCACCGATCGGACTTCCACTGCCCGTTGGTGATGGCCATTGAGAAAAAACGCTTACGTTTGCCAAGCTATCCACTGTAAATAAACGATCATGCACCGTTGTGCCAAAATGTAATTTATTACCATAATTACCTGTCCGGTCAATTGCCAAATAACGAGGAGCTGATGAATTCAACACACTCGTTCCTAATTGAACAAAATCCGTCACAGAAGGCTGATTGGTATCCACTCGAATTATTTTTGCACCAAAATTAGAGACGCGAACATTTGCATAGAGATAATCGCCATAATCCGTCCCTCCCGTCCAGACAAGATCTTTTAAGCTATTCAACCCACCATTATTGAATCCACTTGCAAGTTGCGTAACAGCTTTGTTGGCTTCTGCAACTTTAAAAATGGCACCAGCTCCGCCGTGAAGGGTATAAAGATTTCCAGAGTCATCAAATGTCATCTGTGTAACACCCGAAGCATTTTGCACAGTTGCAAAAGATTCGATTTGATATCCAGGCTGATAGACTTCATAACCCAATACAACTGGACTGAAAAACAAAACAAATATCAAGCATAACTTACCGGTTTTCATAATCTGGCTATCTCTTTCTTTAGGAAAAACCTAAATAATGCTATAATTAATTAAAAAATATCCCATTCTACAAATTTAATAACGGTTGGAGAACACTGCCCTTGACCATCTCGAACTAGGCTAGCTAGTTTAAACAAAAGATCGGGTAAAGTCAAGAAACGAATCACACAACTTTAACCGTTTATTTTTAAATGTTTTATATCTTAACAACACCTTTCATCAGAAAATCAGATAGCATAACTAATATCATCTCGGTTAGGATGTTATTCGAAAACAAATTAAATATCCCAGATCCACTTAATCATGTACTCGCTCATCCTATGATCCTAGATACAAACTATTCTTTCCTAAAAAGTCCGACAAAGATAATCATTCCAGAAAAAATCAAAGTGTAATATCTATTGTTATTAAAAGATCTATCCAATACAGAATCATTTCGATTTTGCTTAAATTGATATTTTAGTCAGATAACTTTTAAACGAAATGTCCCAGAAACTAAATAATCCTCAACCAACATAACTATCTCGCCAACTCAACAACGACTAACGGTAGCGGGCACCTAAAAGAACAGTCGCGGCGGTAAAAGTGCCTTTGGCACCTGGGCTATAAGGATTCGAACCTTAACTAAATGAACCAGAATCATTTGTGCTACCATTACACTATAGCCCAATGGAAGTTATTATAATGTAATCTTGATTTTAGGATTTGTAAAGTGGTTTTGTTGGGGGCTTCCTGCCTGATAGCCAGAGGATACATCTCCAAAAATGATTGGATGGCAGCCTCAACTCAATATATTGAGTTGGGAATAGCGGCAAAAGTCACCATCCCCTGTTTTATAAATTATATCAGGTTTGTCAGTATTGTCATGGCTTTGAAAGTAACCAGGCCATACCTGCCAGATAAAACACACAACATGAAGAGAAATACAAATTGTCAGGCAAGGCCTGATCTACTTAACACCATAAAATCGTGCGCAATTGCTGCCGAGAATTTTATCTTGGGTGGTTTGTGGAAATTGCTTTATGTAGTCGATGACTATGTTCATGATATTGGTATAGTCACCAGCAAGTTGACAGACGGGCCAATTAGAACCGATCATCAAGCGGTCTTCGCCAAAAGCTTCGAAGGCGATATCGAGATAAATACGAAAATCGTCGGGCTGCCATTGGTTCCAATTTGCTAGTTCAGGCAAACCTGACAGTTTACACATCACGTTATCATAGTTGGAGAGTTCAATAAGCTCTTCTCGCCAGGGAGACAACACTTTATCTTTAATGTTGGGAAAGCCAATATGATCGAGCACAAATGGTTGATTGGGGCATTGTTTGACCAAGCCAATAGCCGCGGGGAGTTGTTCACTGCGATTTAAAAGATCATAGGTTAAATTGAAATCCTTTAATTGCTTGATGCCATCAATAAAGTTATCGCGAATGTAAAAGTCAATATCCGGTTCATCTAATACCACATGGCGAACACCTGAAAACTTAGAATGAGATGCATAAGTTTCTAATTGTCTAATTAATTCTTTACTGCGAAGATCGACCCAACCAACAATGCCTTTGATAAAATCATTCTGCTGGGCTAAATCAAGTAGGTAATCATTTTCCTTAAGGATTTGGCGTGCTTCAATTACAATTGTGCCATCAAAGTCAATACTATTGAGTAAGCTTTTATGCTCATCAGGCAAATAGTCTCGCTGAAGCAGCGACCAATCGGCATCCATCCAATCCAGTTCAACCGGATCGTAGTTCCAATAGTGATTGTGTGAATCGAGTTTCATAATAATTGTCTCTGCTGAGAGGAATAAGGATGGGAATTAAAATAACCCCACACAAAAAATTTGTCAAAAAAAATATCAATGATCATTTTGTAAATAACTGGTTGGCAACCTCAGCTCGACTTGTTGTGACAGGTTCATCTTCGATGAACTTAGGCTGCCACTCGATGTTAGTTAAAATCATTACGTCTTGTCAGTTTTGTCAGAGCGCGAAAGAAAAATCATTTCGCAGAATAGCTGAATAATTGAGCTTGGATTCTATTGATCATCATTTGATCATTGGCTTGTTGTGCAAGACTGAGGGCTATTTTTGATTCTTGGATTGCTTCGGAACGTTTGCCCTGTTTGTTAAAGAGATCGCTCAAGTAAAAATGCAGTTCGGCATCATTCGGTTTGGTTCTCATGGCAGCGTCCAATTGTCTGCGAGCTCCATCAAAATTGCCTCGCAATGCAAAAATATTACTCAATACAATACGTACCTTGTAATACGTCGGATCGATACTTAACGTTTTTTCCAATTGCTGCTGCGCTTTATCCTGCACGCCTTTCATATGATAAGCAATGCCAAGACGAGCATGTATATCAGGATTTTCATATATTGTCGTCTTAGCCGCCAATTCAAAATGACGCAGCGCATCATCCTGACGATTGAGCTTACTATAACAAACGCCTAATTGATAATGTCCCGGTGCATGTTGTGGATCGATCCGAACGGCATTTTCAAAATAATCGACAGCATTCAACGGTTGATTCAACAGCAAGTATGCTTTGCCTAGATCAACGCTAATAAGAACATTTTTTGGGTTCAAACGATGTGCCTGCTGCAATGAATTTACCTGTGCTTGCTTAAGTTCTATTGGACTGCTAGCTGACACATTGGCAAACAATAAATAGGAGCGAGCTCGCGTATCATTTAGATTTCCAAGACGAAGCTGATCAACCTCACTGAGAGTCTTGGGTGCTAACGGTTCAGATAAAATCGTATTGATCGAATCAAGATTGGCTTGAAGAATATCAACGATTTTGTTTTCATCGGAGCGTTGCTTACGAGCTGTGGAATATTCAAAGGTCGGTTTATCATCACCAAAGAGCGCAGCATTAAGTGATAATTTCTTTAGAGTTTCAGGACCACACAAGAAACTACTCAATAGATTTTCTTGTTTGCTAAGCCACTGGTCAGGACCACCCCAATAGGAATAATTCAAATCCTCTTTCACTTTTGGATTACCAAAAACTGTTTTAATCTGCGATGAGGACAATTTGACAGATTGATCCAATGATCCAATCAAAAGCATTTCGGTCATGTTATACCAAAGCGTGCTATTGGGAAAAACATGTATAAACGAAGCAATCAGATTATGAAATTCCTCAGGATCCAAAATAGAAATAGGCACAAACTGACACACCCAACCATTTGGTTTTAAGCGATCTTTGGTTTGCTGATAAAAATCAACGGTATAAAAGGCCGCGACACCAGGACGAAAGACTTGTCCTAATTCCAATGAAATCAAGTCATACTCTTTATCAATATTCGCTAAATAATTACGCCCATCATCGACCATCAATCTTGTTCGCGAGTCGCGCATCCAATCAGACTCAAAATGTTTATCCACAAAAGGATAAAGTTTGCTTTCGATATCCACACAATCGAGTGACTCAATATCATACATCAAAAAACGACTGGCCGTTTGTCCGACGCCCATGCCCACCACACAAACACTTTTCGGAGCTTTGGTAAATAGCATAGGAATATGCGCCGCCGTGATTTGTTGATTCTTCCCTTCCGAGCCCTGCCAAAGACGATCAATAGTAAGATGCTTTTCTGATTGGCTTTCCATGACTGCCATGATGGAATTAATCCCTTCATGATAATCAACGACATTGCCATCAACGGCCAAATAATCTTTGGGAATTTGAATCGGCAACGCTTTGGGCAAGGCAAACCAAATGACCACTGCTATCGATACGCATACACATTTAATAAATAATTTTTTAAAACTATCTAGTGCAAGCCAACAAAGTATGCCAATCGCGATACTCAACCCACTCATAACCAGTAGTGACACTTGTTGACCCAATTGGGGGATGAAGTAAAACCCCATCACTAATGACCCCAGCACACCTCCTGCGGTATTAAATGCAGTCATCCGCCCTACCCGTACACCTGACAAAGCAGGTTGATTAAGCACCATACGTATAGCCAATGGAAAAGACATACCTGAAAGAACCGAAGGAATCAAAAAAAGTAAAAAGAAGATCCCCATCGATTTCATTCCTGATTCGGGATGAATCTTAGCTTGCCAGAATTCAACGGGTTGTAATATTAACGTGAGTACAACGCTCCCTAAAAGTACCTGCAATAAACCAAAATGGATTGCAAGCCGTTTTAAACGATCGCCAAACAAAGCAATGATAACACTACCGATAACGATCCCTGCCAAGATCGCAGCTAACGTAATCGTATAAGTGTAAACTGTATTGTGAATTAATAGTGATAGAAATCGTGTCCAAAGAATTTCATACCCTAAAATGACAAACCCAGACATAAAGAATAGAAGGGAGATAATGGCTGACTGCTTAGCCGGCTCATGAACATCATCATTTATTCTCGCCATCGTTTGCTGCCAAGTGTCTTGTGCAATGGGTAATTTTAAAATGACTAATCCAAGACAAAGATTGATCACACCGCAAGACCAAATACTCACGTTGACACCAATATTTGGAATAAGATAAATACCACACAGTAAGCAACCGATCATTGCACCCAATGTGTTGATGCCATAAAGAAAACCGACGGGCTTGACAATTTTATCATCGCGTGTGACATATTGACGACAAAACAAAGGAAGTGTCCCACCCATACAGGTTGTAATTGGAAATATTAAGATAAAAATCACCAATGCTCTTAAACTGGTCAATGCGGCAAAATTTTCCATGAGCGAAGGATAGAATTGACTATAGATCTTTTCACCTAAACTGAAAAAAGTTGGGCTGAGCAGTCCTAAAATACCAATTCCAATTTCAAGCTTTCCGCACCACTTTAATGGATTGATATCCCGCGTCGATTGTTTACCAAAATACCAACTACCAAACGCCAGGCCTAAAAAGAATGTGGCAATCACGGTACTAACGGCAAAACTAGTGGCTCCAAAAAACAAAGAGGATTTGCGTATCCAACAGATTTCATAAATAAGACCAGTTACCCCAGAGAGAAAAAAGCACACTAGTGCAATAAAATCAGATCCTGTCCAGCGGTATTGAACGGCCTTATTTGAACTGGACGTTTTATGCGTTTGTCTAGATGAGCGTTTTTTTACCATAGAAGGTTGCTACCATTTTGTATTGATTGGGCCGCAAAGATTAGAAACACCATTATTTTGGGTAAGTCATTATTATATCAGGATATAAAAATGATGCAATCGAGATAAAAACCTGCTCTTTTCACTAAAAATACGTGATTTTTAGATTTCAGGTCCTATAATTATTCCCATTTAACTTATTGGCAGAATATACCGATGATGGGTACATAGATTATTCCGATTCAAGAAGTAAAGGACCTTATGGCAGATACGATAACATGTGTGGCTATCGGCAGTGATCATGCCGGTTATGAATATAAAGAAAAGATCATCGAGCATCTCCGCTCAAAAGGAATTGAGGTAAAGGATTTTGGCACCGATTCACCCGAATCCTGCGATTATCCTGATTTTATCCACCCAACCGCTCAAGCCGTCGCTAACGGAGAATGCTCTCATGGCATCGTCTTAGGCGGTAGCGGTAACGGTGAAGCCATTGCAGCCAATAAGGTCAAAGGCGTAAGATGTGCCCTCTGCTGGAATATTGAAACCGCACAACTGGGCAAGCAACATAACAACGCGAATGTCATCTCCATAGGTGAACGACAAGTCACCGGTGAATTGGCCCTTGAAATCGTCGATGCCTGGCTGGCATCTGACTTTGAAGGCGGTCGGCACCTGAATCGCATCAGTAAAATCGAATTGGATTGACACACCATTCGGTACCATACTGCCAAGACACATACATTTTGGTAGGTTTCCAGCTCAATCTTCAAGTCACATAAATAACCAACTCCCAAACACCAAAATAAATTCCCTGTCAGCAACTTGATCATTACCTCCAGACAACAATCAGTACATCTCATTTGAACAAAGTCACTTACAAACACTCCAACCTCAAAAACTTTCTCTAGTTAAAAGCCAGTACGCTTCTCTTATATATTTTACCACTCGTTTATGTCTAATTGGCACAGAGCTTGCAATTACAACAAAAGTGATTTACAGCGGATTGGTAGTAGTGTAGCAAGCCGTGACAACAATAGAGTATGGAGATCCTAGTAATGAACTTTACCAAAGCCACGAAGATTGAATTGTTCAATTTCAAAACCCCATCCATGAGAGCCTTCCACATGACGTGGTTTGCGTTCTTTCTCTGCTTTTTCGGATGGTTTGGCATTGCACCGATGATGGCAATTGTAAGGGAAGAATTACAACTCACAAAAACTCAGATTGGTAATATTATCATTGCTTCAGTTTCAGTCACAATTCTGGCCAGATTACTGATCGGTTGGATTTGCGATAAAGTTGGACCGAGACTGACTTATACCTGGATGTTGATTCTTGGCTCTATACCTGTCATGGGTATCGGCTTTGCCCAAAGCTATGAATCATTTTTATTCTTTCGCTTATTAATTGGTGTCATTGGAGCATCCTTTGTGATCACACAATATCATACATCAATGATGTTTGCACCCAACTGTGTTGGTACAGCAAACGCAACCACAGCCGGCTGGGGAAACCTAGGCGGCGGTGTCACGCAAATGGTCATGCCGCTCATATTAATGGCATTCATCGGGCTTGGTGCTAGCACCTTCTGGAGCTGGAGACTTGCTATGGTTGTTCCTGGAATCATGATGATTTTTACAGGAATCGCCTATTACAAGCTTACACAAGATACCATAAATGGTAACTATAAAGAACTAAAAGAAAAAGGCCTCATTGATAATGCTGCACGAACTAAAGGTGGATTCAAGGCAGCCTGCAAAGATAAACGTGTTTGGGCTCTCTTTGTCATTTATGGAGCTTGCTTTGGTATCGAATTAACGATCAATGGAATGGCAGCACTCTACTTTGCAGATTACTTTGGTTTAGGCGTCAAAACCGCTGGTTTGGTTGCAGGCTTGTTTGGACTCATGAATTTATTTGCAAGAACCTTAGGCGGTGTATTCGGTGATAAAGTCGGCATGAAACATGGACTCAAAGGCCGCGTCCTATTTTTAGGTGCGGTTTTATTAGCCGAAGGCATTGCCTTAATCGTCTTTTCACGAATTGAAGTATTATGGTTAGCCATCCCAACCCTTATTGTATTTAGTTTATTTGTACAAATGTCAGAAGGGGCAACTTTCTCAATTGTACCTTTTGTCAATGAAAAAGCTCTCGGCAGCGTCGCTGGAATTGTGGGTGCTGGTGGAAATGTGGGAGCTGTTTTAGCAGGATTTTTACTCAGAGCAGAAGCTGTGACTTGGCCAAATGCTCTATTAATTTTAGGTATTGTCGTAGTTTTAAGTTCTAGCCTGGTCTTTGCCATTCGCTTTTCAACGGCGGCAGAAGAACAAGCCAAAATTGATTTACAAACACGATTGGCCAATGCAACTGTACAAGCAGCTTAGTTAACGAAAAGAGTAAGGGTATACGAGAAAAAAATGATAAGACACAACAAGAAAAACATCGTCGTTATAGGTAATGGAATGGTCGGTTGCAAGTTTTGTGCAAACCTGATTGATCAAGATGAGGAGAATCAATTTGAAATCATTACATTTTGTGAAGAACCACGTCCAGCGTATGACCGGGTCCATTTGTCAGAATACTTTTCAGGCAAATCTGCCAAGGACCTTGAACTCAAACCGATGGAATGGTATTTTGCCAATGGCATTACTCTCCATTTGGAAGATGCGGTCTCAAAAATCGACCGTGCTAATAAAACAGTCTTCTCCAAGAAGGGACGCGAGATCGAGTATGATACGCTAATCCTTGCAACAGGCTCTGCCGCCTTTGTCCCTCCTATTCCAGGCGTAGAGAAAGAAGGCGTATTCGTTTACCGCACAATTGAAGATCTCGACGAGATGATGGCTTATGCCAAAAACTGCAAGTCTGCTACCGTCATTGGTGGAGGCTTACTCGGACTTGAAGCTGCCAAAGCCACCAAAGATATGGGCCTGGCAACCAGTGTTGTCGAATTTGCTCCGAAACTCATGCCAAGACAACTTGATGATGTTGCGGCACATCGCCTTTTACAATTGATCGAAGATCAAGATATCAAATGCTACCTCAATCACATCACAACGGCCATTGAAGGTGATGGAAAAGTTGAAAAAATGACCTTCAAAGGCAACGACGACTTACAGACCGACATGGTGGTTGTCTCTGCTGGGATTCGCCCACGGGATGAACTGGCTAAAGAGTGCGGCCTTGAAGTCGGTGATCGCGGTGGCGTAATCGTTGATGACAATTTGCTAACCAGTGATCCTGATATTTATGCCATTGGAGAAGTGGCTTTACATAACAACTTCATTTATGGTCTGGTGGCTCCAGGATATCAAATGACGGAGGTCGTGGTTGATCAACTTCTAGGTAAAGAAGCAAAATTTACTGGCGCCGATATGAGCACCAAACTCAAACTGATTGGAACTGACGTAGCCAGCTTTGGCAACTTTGAAGGGACTGACGTTGAACATGACACGGTCGTCATTGATGATCCTAAAAAAGGTGTCTATAAAAAACTTGTCATTTCAGAGGATAACAAAAAACTATTAGGCGGTATTCTCGTTGGAGATGCCAGCGCGTATGCCAACTGCCTTATGATGTATCAAAACGGTACCGATCTGCCAGAAAACCCCATGGATTTAATTCAATCGGGTGGCGGTTCCAGTGCTGTTCTCGCAATGCCAGATGAAACGCAAATATGTACATGTGAAAATGTCAGCAAAGGCGATATTCTTCAAGCCATGGAGGAACATGATTGCTGCAATGCAACGGAGATTAAAAACTGTACACGAGCCGGTAGCGGTTGTGGCGGCTGTGTCCCCATTGTCAATCAATTAGTGAAAGCAAAACTCAAAGCTGATGGCAAAGATGTTAATGAATCAATCTGTGAACATTTTAACTTTGATCGTATAGAAATGTTTAACCGTATTAAAGCGGACAAAATAAAAACATTCGAAGATTTGCTCATCAAACATGGCAAAGGCAGTGGTTGCGAAATTTGTAAACCAGCTGCGGCCTCTATTTTGGCTAGCCTATGGAACGAACCTGTGCATCGTTTCCATAATTTACAAGATACCAACGACCATTTTCTTGCCAACATGCAAAAGAATGGTAGTTATTCTGTCATCCCTCGCCTTCCTGGCGGTGAAGTAACTGCAGACAAACTTATTGTCATCGGACAAGTTGCCAAAAAATATAACTTATATGTCAAACTCACAGGTGGTCAGCGTATTGCCATGCTCGGTGCACGAGTGGATCAATTGCCTGATATTTGGAAAGAACTGCTTGATGCAGGTTTCGAATCTGGCCAAGCCTATGGCAAGTCATTGAGAACGATCAAATCCTGTGTAGGACAAAGCTGGTGCCGCTTTGGTGTACAAGATAGCTCAGGCCTCGCAGTGGAAATGGAAAACCGCTATAAAGGATTGCGATCGCCACACAAATTAAAATCTGCAGTCAGTGGCTGCACACGTGAATGTGCCGAAGCCCGCAGCAAAGACTTTGGTGTAATCGCGACTGATAAAGGATGGAATTTATATGTCAGCGGTAATGGTGGTATGCAACCACAACATGGTTTGCTCCTTGCAGCTGATATTGACAAAGAAACGGTGCTTAAATATACCGATCGTTTCCTCATGTATTACGTGCGAACCGCAGATAAACTTACACGAACATCCACATGGCTAAACAATCTTGATGGTGGCATTGAACATCTAAAAGATGTAATCATCAATGATTCTTTAGGTATATGCGATGAACTCGACAAACAAATGGAATATCATATCAATACGTATGAATGTGATTGGCGGGCCGCACTGGATAATAAAGAATTTATGAAACGGTTCCGTTCATTTATTAATACCGATGAAACGGATAAAACAATTCAATTTGAAATCAATCGTGAACAAATACAACCTAAAATGGCAAACGTCTAATTAGATTTGAAAGTGACTAGGTAAGGGAATGTCAAACACAATGACAACAGACAACTGGATTAAAGTAGCACAGGAAGCAGATTTCGCCACCGATGTAGGTGGTTGTATAAAACATCATAACAAACATATTGCGATTTTTAATATTAACAATCGAACTGAATGGTATGCCATTGACAATATTTGTCCTCATAAAGGACAAAATGTTCTTTCGCGTGGCATCGTTGGTGACACCGATGGTGAACCCAAAGTCGCTTGTCCGCTTCATAAAAATGCGTTTTTATTAAAAACCGGTCAGTGTATCAGCGATGAAACAACACCGGGAGTTCGCAGCTATGAAATCAAATGTGAAAATGGTGAAATTTTTATAAATCTAACTACATAAATGAATGATGAGTAAGGCATGGCCGTTCTAAATCAAACATTAAAATGTGACATTAAGTCTTCGGTTAAAGAGCTTTTTGGAGACAAAGATAAATACCATAGAATTGACATTGAAGAATTATCAACCATTGTTGTCAATTATGTCTTTGATTCAAGCCCAGCTATCAATGATGCTAATCGTTACCAGGCTTATTACCAATTGCTCGGCAAAGCTATTGCTATCGCACAAGGATGGAAACAAAATTGTTCAGAAACAATAAAATTACCATCGCAAACACAAAACAGCATTGAAAACTATATAATAAACACCTATGGATTCTACAAACAACCCAGCCATGAACTGTCTGACGAATAAGCTAACAACCTTGGGATCACCTCCCGAGAACAAAAAGCTCTATTCGATCACAAAACCTTCAGACAAAAAAAATAAACCTGTCGAAAAGCCAGATATTGTTGGATTTCGCACTGACAATCGAGATATGCAAACCCGATTTCACTTCCGCATGGATTTATGTGTTGGATGCCATGCTTGTGAAGTTGCTTGCGGAGAACAAAATGGCTTGCCGGTAGATACGCAATGGCGACGCGTTGGTGAAATTCAAACAGGTACTTTTCCTGATACCAAAAGCTATTTTCTTTCCAGTGGTTGCAATCACTGCCTGGATGCCGCCTGCATGAAAGGCTGTCCAGTAGATGCTTACCAGGTGAACCACAGAGGCATTGTCGAACATTTGGATGACACTTGCATTGGGTGTGGCTATTGTACTTGGAATTGTCCTTATAGTGTACCTGTATTACAGACTGATCGCAAAATTGTCACTAAATGTGATATGTGTACCCATCGCTTGGATGCTGGACTGGACCCCGCATGTGTACAAGCTTGTCCTGCAGGTGCCATACAAATTGAACATGTTCCTCTCCAGGAAATTATCGATACGTATCAAACGGATGGCGTCGGACCAGATATGCCATCACCAGACATCACGATGCCATCGACTAAAATTACGCTTCCCAAAGATATGAAGCCAGAAGATTTTGAAAAAGTCGATCGCGGCTTTGTCAAACCAGAAGAACCCCATACCCCACTGATTATCATGACGATTTTAACTCAACTGGGATTCGGTGGCTTCTGTGCAATATTTCTTGTTGACCTGTTTAGAACGCATATAAACCCTTCACTCTATATGGGTGATATTCTCGGATGGCTTTCACCGACGTTGATGGTCATCATCGGCGGTTCATTAAATGCTTCTACCTTGCATCTCGGAAGACCGATATTTGCTTTTCGTGCGATTAAAAACTGGCGAACCTCCTGGCTATCCCGAGAGATCATTGGTTTAACACTCTTTGCCAAAGCGGGACTGGCTTATTCGGCCTTTCTACTTCTGACAGAAGGGCTCGACATGATCACTCTCGAGGCCAGTCAAGGCAATCTGATTCGAATTTCATTAGGAGCCTTTACGATTATCTCTGGCATCATAGGGATCTATTGTAGTTCAAAATTATATCGCGTGCCAGCTCGACCAGCATGGGACAGCGTGCGAACTTCCGTGGATTTCTTTGTGACAGGACTTATCCTTGGACCGATCTCGTTTATCTTTTCTTTAGCTGTTGCAATGTACTTTACCAAAGATTCCCCGGCTCATCTCATGACGATTGCTCAAGTAACGGCTTGGTTTTCTGCCATCAGTTTGTTATTTATGGTCATTGAGAAAACCTACTATATTAATAAATGGAAAGAGAGCGACATTCACGAGCTCTCAGCTTGTGCCGATTTAAATCTGAAATACTTTTTTAGAGCAAGGTCACTCAAAAACGTTTTGGCTGGCCTAACGTTGGTTTCGCTGATCTTCCTATTCCCTATGGGAGAAAATATTGATAAAAGCTATTTATTAATAGCTTCTGGTATCACATTACTCTTTGCATTAACCTTCTGTACACTCAACCGCTATCTATTCTTTGTCACAGTGGTTCCCAGAAACATTCCAGGTAACTTTATAACGTCAGCACACGATGCACTAAATCATCATAAAAAATAAAGAGCACCCAAAGGGTCATCATGATTGCAAAACTAAAAACAATGCTCGGTCTGGATATCAAAGAAAAGGAATATGCTTATGATATCGACCCTGAAATCGGATACCTCTCTGAGAAGAAAATACCTGACAAATGGGTCAAAACCACCTGTGGCTATTGCTCTGTAGGATGCGGTATGATCGCAGGAGTAAAAGATAATAAAATCATCTCGGTTCGAGGAGATTATGATCATCCCGTCAATCAAGGAAATTTATGCCCTAAAGGACTCAGTGAACATGAACCACTTACAAGCCCTAACCGAGCCATCACGCCATTAATTAAAGATGAAAATGGTAATCACAAGCCTATCTCCTGGGATGGTGCGTATGAGCACATGACCCGTAAAGTCGCCGAACTGCAATACAAATATGGCAATGATTGCTTTTCGGTTCTTTCAACAGGACAACTTCTCACCGAAGAATTTTACACACTGGGTAAACTAGTTCAGCTTGGATTCGGAACCAATAACTATGATGGCAACACAACATTGTGCATGAGTTCAGCCGTTGTCGGCTATAAACAAAGCTTCGGATCTGATGGCCCCCCAGGTTCCTACAAAGGACTCGAAGAAGCCGATTGTATCTTTTTAATTGGTGCCAATATCGCCGACAATCACCCCATCCTTTGGAACCATGTATATAAAAATAAAAATTTAAATCTAATTGTCTGCGATCCACGTAAAACGAAAACCGCTATGCTGGCAAAAACCTATTTGCCCATAAAACCTCGTAGCGATATCGATCTTTTAAATGGTCTAATTCACCTGGTGATACGACATAATTATGTAGATAAAGCCTATGTCGAAAATCACACCGAAGGTTTTGACCAGCTCGCTCAACATGCAGAAAAATATACGCCTAGTTTTGTTTCAGAAAAAACAGGCCTTCCCGTAGAATTGATCATGGAAACGTTTGAGTCCATTGTTAATTCCAAAAATACCTTTTTTGCCTGGACCATGGGCGTCAACCATAGCACACAAGGATCCGACACTGTTAGCCTGATCAATACCTTAGCGCTGATTACTGGCAATATCGGTCGAACGGGTGCGGCGCCTATGTCTATTACAGGCCAATGCAATGCAATGGGATCGCGAGAATTCAGTTTTTCATCATCACTGCCAGCTTATCGTAAGTTTGAAAATGAACAAGACCGTCTGGACCTGGCAAATTTCTGGAACATTGATCCGAACATCATGCCAACCAAACGAGGTTATAACTATCCGCAAATTATTGATGCGATTTTAGAAGGAAAACTAAAAGCCCTCTGGGTCATTGCCACAAACCCGATCGTAAGTTTTCCAGATCAAAATCGATTAAAAGAAGCCTTTTCAAAATTAGACCTGTTAGTTGTTCAAGATGCCTTCCACCCAACTCCAACAGGTGAGATTGCAGATCTGATATTACCTGCGGCAACATGGGGTGAAAAACAAGGATCATACACAAACAGTGAACGCCGCGTGAGTGTCGCAAACAAAGCGATCGATCCACCCGGTTTAGCAAAATCAGACTTCGAGATTTTTCAGGACTTGAGTTTGTGGCTTGGTAAAAAGGAAATGCTCTACCCAGGCTGGACATCCACAGACGATGCCTTTGAAGAAATGCGTAAAATCTCCAAAGGTCGCCTCTGTGACTACAGTGGAATTACCAAAGAGAAAAAAGCCAATGGTGGTGTACAATGGCCATGCAACGATAAATACCCTGATGGCTGTGACAGCCTTTATTCAGATGGCATCTTTCAAACAGAATCAGGAAAAGCGAAACTCCTTTTTACAGAAAGTGAGCCTCTACCAGAAAGCACCTCAAACAGCTTCCGCTTAATTCTAAATACAGGCCGCACGGTTGAACATTGGCACACAAGAACCAAAACAGGCAATGTTGAACTTTTAAATAAATTATCACCTGAAGCCTGGGTCGAAGTCAATCCGCGCACGGCAAAACATAATGGTATTCGCCAGCAAGACAAAGTGTCATTGATCTCTCCACGTGGGCGTATCGACGACATCCTTGTCCGTATTACCGAAACCATCCATCCTGACCATGTTTTCATGCCCTTTCACTTTGCTGAAAAATGCATTAATAAACTAACGTTCCCTGCGTTCGATCCGAAATCAGGTGAACCGAACTACAAACAATGCGCTGTTCGTATCGAACGGTATGATCCACCAAGTTAAGAACCCTCTATTGGCCTGATAATATTTTTCTGGTATACTTATAGATGCCATGAAAACAATAGAGCTTACGAGCATTAAAACACTTCAAATCAGCCAGGCACCTACTCCCCAGATAAAAGAGGATACGGATGTGCTTTTAAAAGTGGAATGCGTTGGTGTCTGCGGCAGTGATATCCATTATTACGAAACAGGCCGAATAGGCTCTCAGATCGTTAATTTTCCTTACCGTATTGGTCATGAATTTTCAGCTACCGTTGTTGATACCGGTAAATCAGTTACAAGGGTAAAAATTGGCGACCAGGTAGCTGTTGATCCAGCCATGCCCTGCTATCGATGTGACCAGTGCCTGACCGGTAGAGAAAATACCTGCCGGGAGTTGCTTTTCCTAGGTTGTCCTGGACAAGCCCCTGGTTGTTTATGTGAATATATCGTTATGCCTGAAGGAAGTGTATTCCCAACCCATGGTAAAATCTCTTTGGAAAAAGCTGCTCTTGTCGAACCGCTATCCATTGGTGTGTATGCACTCAAGCAAGCTCACTTGCAACCAAGCAGTTCACTTGCCATATTAGGCTCAGGTCCCATCGGCCTTTGCGTACTCATCGCGGCACTTGCACAAGGACATAAAGAAATTTACATGACCGATGTTATTAAAGAACGTGTTCAGCTTGCTAACAAAGGTGGCGCTCTCTGGTCAGGAAATCCAAAACAGCAAGATGTGACAAATGAAATCATTGCTCGATCACAAGGAGGTGTCGATGCCGTCTTTGAATGTGCTGGCCAACAGGAAACACTGGATCAAGCCATTGACATTTTAAAACCTGGCGGCAAATTATCGATCGTAGGAATTCCCCGTGAAAGCAAATGGTCATTCAGCGTCGATCTCGGCCGTAGGAAAGAAATCACTCTGATCAATGTTAGACGACAAAATCAGTGCATGCAACAAGCCATAGATATTATTGCAGAAAACAAAGTGCAAACCGATTTCATGTTAACCCATCAGTTCCCATTTGAAAACACATCCCAGGCATTTAATTGCGTAGCAAATTACCAGGATGGCGTAGCTAAAGCAATTATTCACATTAGTAAATCTAAATAACCCACCCATTTTCACATCTTCACAAATTAACAGAGGCTGTTCCTATTCAAAATACGATATAGAACATTTCGTATCAATAACAAGAAACTATTAAAGTTCTAAGCAAAAATTAGCACTTGAAACGCAACAATTTAATCGAAAAATCAAAAATTATTTAGTGGCTTAAATCACCTATGTCCTATAAAATAGCCGCTATTGCAGTTCTATTCCCTTGTTTATCAATAAGTTAAAGAGCTGCCAACATTAGTACGTGACTATGACTTTTTTTGCTGAAAATTGCAGTTGACAAAGTCTGTGGAAGAGGTAAAATATAGACATGAAAATTGAATAAAGATTTGATCTCGACCGGCCCGATGGTAACTGGTTTTCCCCTCCTATTCCCCGACCGTCCAGCTGCTATCGGGCAACATTTTAAAATGTTGATTTCGCCGGTTTAACATAAATCAATTAAGTGTCGTCAATTTGGCGACACTTTTTTTATGCGCAGAAAAACACTTCCCCTATTCAGTCCTCTCATTGGTATGACCAAATTCATGATACTTTACATATAAAAATAATTATCATCATATTTATGTCCATTATCACAATCTAGAAAATTGACATCTTCACCGCACTGGTTTACAGTGTCTGCCATAAGAGAAAAAAACTAAATGACAAAATAAGTTTGGAGATCAAAAATGAAACACATGATACCAATGATGTTAATTCTAGCCATAACATTTACAGTAGGATGTACTACTGTTCCTAAAACAGAAACCAAACGAAAAATATTGGAAATGGAAGTCCAGGAAGCCATCGAAATCTTTAAACAAACCGATCCTGAACTAAATCACTATTTTAAAAATTCATATGGATATGCTGTTCTGCCAAAAATTTTCAAAGGTGGATTTTGGGTTGGCGGCGCTCATGGCAAAGGACTTGTCTATAAAAAAGGTCGCATGACAGGCTATTGTGCAATGTCTCAGGCCACACTCGGTTTTTCCTTTGGCGGTGAATATTTTAGAGAAATTATTTTCTTTAAAGACAAAGTCGATTTTGAAAAATTCCTGGAAGAAGAATACACTTTTTCAGCTCAAGTCTCAGCCGTTGCTCTAGAATCAGGAGCTGCAGCGAAAGCAGACTATAAAGATGGTATGCTGGTCATCGTGCAAACGGACAAAGGGTTAATGATCGACGCCTCTATTGGCGGACAAAAATTTCGCTATACCCCGAAAAATCTCGTCGATTAAATAGCAAACTTATTCAATCATATTCAGGAGAGTCATAATGACAAAATCCTCAAACATAATAGTCTGTTTACTATCTGCAATTACTCTATGTGGTTGCGAAGCTAATCGTATAGCTAAGACAGGATTTATTAGTGATTACACCAGGCTGGAAGCACAATCAGATACCAGCTATCAATATCTGCCTGACGATAGTGTATTATCTAAATATGACAAATTTATCGTCGAACCTGTAAAAGTCTATTTCCACGAAGGCTCAGAAGCAAAAAAAGAGAAAATTTCACGTGATGATGTAAGCAAAATGAAACGGTATATGGAGCATGCCATCAGCAAGGTCATTTGGAGCCACTATGAAGTCGTGCAAAACCCGGGTCCAAATGTCGCCATTTTAAGAACGGCCATTACGGACTTGAAAAAATCTGAAATCCTCCAAAACGTCATGCCTCCAACCAAACTGATTGGCACTGGACTCGGTGGCGTCTCACTTGAAGCAGAGCTAATCGATTCAGTAACAGGTAAACAAATCGGAGCCATTATTGAATCACAAATTGGTGATCGTTTATCTTTTGATGGATTGAATGAATGGGGAGATGCCAAAAACATTATGGACGACTGGGCCACACGCTTGCAAAATCGCCTAGATCGAGCACATGGCTATCAGTAAGATAAGAAAAAGAATAATCACTGGACTGTACCCAAAAATTGTACTCATTTCAAAAGGTCATATTGAGGATTTCAAGGTGATGATTAGACAATGATCGAGGCTTGCATGACACCATCGACTGTTGTATAATCAAACAAACAGACCTTTATAAACACATGTGAAATAAATACTTTTTACTCCTATTCAATTTTTAGGGGTGTGGCTAAAATGTATTTCTCTTTATGGAAAAATAATATATGGAAAATATGGACATATATTTCTCAGGCAAAAAACTCTATGGCGACGATTTCACAATAGAGCAAATTGAACAATGGTATCTTGACGAAAAGGAAGGATACTCCAGTCTTGTTGAAAAAAAAACCAGCTATACTTACAGTTACCATCGATCTAATCAATATTACGGATTTAAATATCTCAAAGGCCAGCATTTTAAAAGTGCATTAGGCTTTGGCAGCGCCTACGGCGATGAATTCAAACCAATTGCCTCCCAGATAGACAAACTAACCATTATCGACCCATCTGATCGATTTAAAAAAACAACCATTCATGGCATACCAACGGATTATATTCAACCTAACACAAATGGTTTGCTAGATTTTGAAGATAATAGTTTTGACCTAATTACCTGCCTAGGGGTTCTCCATCACATCCCAAATGTCACAACAGTCGTACAAGAACTTCATCGATGCTTAACGGATGGTGGCTTTGCCTTAATTCGCGAACCTATTGTATCAATGGGAGATTGGAGATACCAAAGAGGAAACTTAACCAAAAGAGAAAGAGGAATCCCCTACGATATATTCAGAGAAATAATTCAATCCTCTGGTTTTGAAATTGTCAAAGAAAGTTTTTGTATGTGCCCTCTAATTGCCAGACTTTGGGGCAAAATGAATCGCTATGCATATAACAGCCATATAGGAACCTGGCTTGATGCCCAACTGTGCTATCTACTTAAATGGAATAAACGTTATCACCCTCAAAACACAATCCAAAAAATAAAACCCGCATCAATATATTATGTCTTATCCAAACCAACTCATCCTTCTTAAGTTTTTTAGTTAATAATCCATACACCACCAAATCATAATGACCTGAGCTCCAGCCCTTGCATTTAAGCAACCATTCATAATTTTTGACCAAGATTCTACAAATTATGTTGCGCATTATGACCAAAATCTATAGCATAGCGATTCACCTTATAGAGAAAAATTGAATATTGATAATATGTATAAATTTGTGATGGAAATGAGAAAAGCGGGTGATGGGAATCGAACCCACACAACCAGCTTGGAAGGCTGGGAGGCCACTGACATAAACGAGTGCAAACCCAATCATTTAGGATCTGACCCTATTCAACTGACAGCGCCTGGTACAGCGCACCTTACAAAAAACAACCAATTTGACCCGGATTTAAGCTTATTGCTTCAGCTTTGGCCTAAACTCCCGTCACCGATCAAGGAGAGTATTATAATCATTGCAAAAAATACTTTAAAGGGTAAAATTTGATTTTACCGCTATCTCTTTGCTAGAGAAGTGGTTAATACTAATAATCATTAAAACAGGAGTTTTTAAATTCATATGGGCTAATACCCCCTACTTAAAATTAAATTGACGCGTGTGCGTCAAGTCTGCTTTCCGAAATTCTACCACATGAGTCTTAGCGGCTCAAATCCACAATAGCAGTACTTGAACCGCGCTCCCGATATGGGAGCGTCGGCTGTGTATTGTCTTGTGGACCCTGTGGTAGGGGTTTCGGAAGCAATTATGGTTCGGCGCTCCTTTTTTATGCGCCTATAGATGAGAAACTACGGAAAAAAATTTATAAGGAGAATTAAAATGAATAAACTTCAAAAAGAGCAATTAATATATAGTATCATTACCGTTATTGTTGGAATTGCTGTTATACTCTATATTGCCCAATCCAATCTTAGCAGTAAACCCAAAGCAAAACAGGCTAACAAAAACACCTATAAAGGAAGTAAGCAAGCAGCATGGGAAAGAGCAAAACAATATGTTAAGTTTAATTTAAAATCCCCTGGCAGTGCAGATTTTGGCGGTTTATATGAGCAAAATTACAAAATCAATGTTTCTGCCAAAGGCTCCGTATATACAGTAAGAGGATGGGTCGATTCTCAAAATGGCTTTGGGGCATTAATACGGACAAATTTTAAGATTAAATTAGAATATAAAGATGAGGATTGGAAAATTATTTCAGGACCAGAATTTTACTAAAAATCGCTATTTACATCTAAATTAACTGATATACATTAAGTACCATCAGAATAAGCCCTGCTTTAAACATGTTCAGAAATGGTTTTATATGCCAATGCCAGTACTATCACACGCTATGATCACTATAGCCCCTCAAAAATTGCCCAACATTTAAGAGAAGCCATCGACCATACAATTAAATTCTTCAAGTACATCGACTAATCTACATAATGACTGAGCAGTACGAGGACACACATACTTGTAGCTTGGCACAGAATAAGTATTCCCTGGCTTAACTATATCGCTTACATATGAAGCATACTCACGTAATAGGCTAGTCTCTTGAAGACCAACTGTTATAACCAAACAAGTGCTGTCTTGGATAATCGCATTACCAGCATTTATCCAGCCTAATATTTTTCTACTGGTAGGAAAATTGAATAAAAGCACCTGAATTGAGCTATCTTCATTGACTTCAATAATTATAGGGCAGAACCAAGAATAAAGCTCGTTGTTCGCCCCATAGTCACATTGCTTGTCACGATCATCAACTATAAACCTATTGCTTTTACTAAGATTCTTTATTCTTTTATCCGCAAAGCCTCCATACTCTTCGAAAAGATGAGATTTAAGTTTAATATTATTTGATTGCGAATTATGTTCTGTAGACATAGCTTTTTCCCTAAAATAATAGTAATTTTATTGAAGTAATTATATTAATTTATCAGTTCATTATCCATGGATATATCCTGATCCGCTTTCTCAATAACTTTCTGAAGAATCTAGTACATTAACTCAGCACTCATAATTAATACTAAATAACCCTACTTCTTACGAATATTTAATATAAATACAAATGTTGTATTACATTCAGTATATTCAATCTATTGCGGCAAAAGAATACACGGATCAACTATTGGTGTTAGTATGGTTGTATGACTCTTTGCACGTGTAATACTAACACGAAAATTTTGCTTAGCCTGTTCAAGGTTTTGTGATGATGAATTACCAATAACAATGCGTCCAGGATTAGATATAATTCTACGTGATTTATATCTTGGCCAACCTTCAAAGATTATTACTTCATCAAACTGTTTTCCTTTTGCTTTATGCATATTCATAACTACAACACCAGATTCTGGTTTCCATGCATTAGCAAAATGTTCCTGAACAAATGAGCGGCGAACTATTTCCAATGCATTCTCATAACATTTTGAATCGCGCCAAGTTTCTGCCAGGGCAGCTCGAAGTTGTGTGCCACGATCAAGGAGACGTAAATTTCTCGCTTCTTCAGCCACTACTTTTAGTTGTTTACAGACTCCATTTTCAAGCTGATTTCGAATTGCACGCCAATCTTTGTCAGGGTCACCAGTCAATTCAATTGTACGGACTGATCGGTAAGTTGAAATCATCTTTTGGATTATGCTTCCTTTATCAATTTTCTTTCCTTCAGATCGTTTTTTTCTAGCTTTTACAAAAGCTGCTTTAATTTTTTCAGACTCTTCTAAATTTCCTTTAGTTGGAGTATCTCCTCCTTTTCCCTCGTAAAAATTACAAACAAGCTGTACAAATCGACCAAAATCACCTTTTGCCGCCTTTGGTTGAAGTAAAAACGAAATAATTTCCGCAGCAAGAACTACTGCCTCAATGTCAATATTTGCAGAATGTTCGATACTCGTCATTGCATCTTGTTTTGCTCGCAGATAATCTGAAACGGCTCTAGTCATTTTTTTTGTTGGAACTAATATTGCCAATGACCAATCACTTTTTCCGCTATCAATTAAACGTTTTCTAGCTTGAAAAACATGTCCCTTAAGAGTTGCAAATGCTTGATTTTGATTTGCATTGAAAGCTGTTATAGTAATTCCATCATATTCTTTCTGACTATAGCTCTCTTTCAACATATCATTTGCAAACTGAAGTATTTGTGTCCCAATACTGCGAAAGTTATCATCGCTCAAATCAAATTGACATGGTTGAAATCCCTGTATGTAGTGATTGATTCGTTCAGGATCAGCACCCATAAACTCATAAATACGCTGTTCAGGGTCTGCAAGTGCAATAATTTCACTGTTTTCACCTAATGCTTTTACCACATCCCATTGACTTGTATTGGTATCCTGAAATTCATCAAGAATAATATATGGGTATGCATTACTGATTAATTTACGAATTTTACTACTTCCTTGAAGTATTTTCCCAGCTATATCTGCAAATAATTCAAAACACACTTTTCCATCTTCATAGGATAAACGTTCGCGCTCTTCTAATTCTCGCCTTGCCTTTTCTTGTTTTTCTTCATCTGTAATAGTTGAATCATTAGGATAGTCATTTCTTATAGATGCCAATGCAATCGCTTCCTCAGCTGGTGTGAGAAGTGATATTTTTTTAGGAAGCCCCAATAGATATCCATGTGTTCTGATCAGCCTCCAGAAAAAGGCATGATATGTGTCAACTATAATATGTTTTTTCTCTTCTTTACTTAGTGCCTTTGTTTCATCGAGTGCTTCAACAATCCTTGCAACAGATGGCCGAGCAAAACTTAGAAAAATAATTTTCTGGGAAAGTGTAAGGTTATTAGTTATAATCTCCCCTGCTTTTAATATAGCAATTGTCGTTTTTCCCGAACCTGGGCCTCCTACTATAAGCAAATTTCCTGTAGCGCTTATAATTTTTTTCTGTTCATTTGAAAGATCAATCAATATCTGAAATATCCTCCTCTGAGTCTTCCTCTTCTCCTTTCTCTTCTTCATTATCAGGCTCACAAATGCTTTTTAATTTAATACATGTTTTCCTGATCCAATCAGGAATTTCATTTTCTTCACACATGTATAAGAATTCTGCAACAACACCTCCACCTTTAGAACGCTTAAAATATTCAAACAAAGCATTTTTAGCGTCAGATTTAGGGTTAGGAAATTTAGATTGTAAATCTGAAGGCCAGTTAATTTCATCGAGATAACGATCCATCGCCGCTTGAGTGGTATTATTCAACACTAATTTTTCAAGTCCACTTTCGCTATGCATGTATAATTCATCAACTGAGGTCTTAATTTTTGCTTCACTTGGGGCATCTTGCTTATCACACAGTGCATATACTTGCTTTCCTAGTTGACGATATAAGTTTGCTAAATCAGAAATTTGTGAATCACTACCAGCATCGATCGTACATATCCCCAGGGCTTCCAATGGAGAATATTTATCTGAATCAATTTCGGATAACCTAAGTGCGACAGTTGGAAAAGCAGATGTCTCTGTTGCTCCTTCAGCAAGCAAAATTCTTCTTGAAAGTAATCCTTCACAAAAACGGGTCCGAAATTCTCTTTTATAGCGTCGTTGTTTTATACTTCCTGGGAGTGTGACTGAAGATTGAATTAGATTGCCATCAGTCTGCCTTGTAAGAATAACTGTTTCCTCCAGATCAAATTCTTCTATTACATATGGTGAATGTGAAGTAAAAAGGGATTGTGTTGATAGTTTTCTTACTTCATGTACTATTCTTTTTTGTGCATAAGGAGGAATCGCTGTTTCAGGCTCCTCCATAGCAAAAACTATGTTTTGTTTGTCCTGGGCTATTTGTGAAAGCATGGCAAGAACAAGTAAATTTATAGTCCCTGTCCCTTGCCTATAAAAAGGAGCTGCATGGTCACCTTCTCCGGTCGCAATAAAAGATGTTATCACTTTTCTCAAGTGTTCTCGAGTAAGGTTGGATACTTTTAAATGCGGTGAAACTCCCCACTCTTTAGGAACATATTTCTTGATTGACTTTTCTATACTTTCGAGAATTCCAGATATCCCTACCTCCGGGTCACTAGCAACTTCATGTTCAGCTATAACATTAATTGTTTTTTCCCACATTTGAGGACGAATCTCTTTAATTCGCAAAATGATATCAAGGAGACTTCCACGCTCTAAACTTAATGCACGTGACCCTGTGCGTAATGATCTCAGATATAGAAACCCACAAATCTGTTTATCTTTTTTCCTGAAATCCTTTCTTTCTCCGTCTTCATCACTTTTTGGAAAATACGTTTGGCCAACAAAATCATCTTCTTCCTCATCGTAAGAACCGGAGAAAGATACACGCATAGCGGGAATAATATTGTCAGAGTCAACTGTTCCTGGGGGAGGTGACACATGAAGTTCGCTTTTCTCAATATCCCACCATTCGATATAATCTATGAAGTGACTTTGCTGCTCTTGATTTAGATTTGTTATTGTTGCTTCAATGTAGATTTCAGGGGCATCCTCTTCATCTCTCGATTGATACTCTCCGAGATAAAAATCATGCTCATCGATAATGGGTCTTCTATTAAGACGTTCAGGTCCTAAGACTAAATCTAACGCTTCAAAAACCGTCGACTTTCCAACATTATTATCACCAATTAAAACTACATTGTCAGGAAGAAACAACTCTGCATTTTTGACACCTCTAAAGTTATTAATCATAAGTTTACATATTTTCAAACTTTAGCACCTCCCATTTATATATTTAAAATAAGCATCAGGATTATCGGGTATTCTAATTGGCTTTTGGCCAGACTAAGTAAACCCATGAATTAAATTGTTCTGGTAGTTTAGCCGAACAATTAGGACCATTATATATATATTTCATAACTATCAAATGTCATACAACTAAATTAATATTTATTATTCACTACATATTATATCAAGATTTATGCCTAGGGTTTGCTTTAAATAAGCATCAGCTGCACCTAAAACGACTGACTGGTCACGGGTAATATTATTCTTTAAAATACCAGGTTGAACTATTAAAATTTCAGGTCTGACTTCTTTGAATCTATAAGATCGCAAAAGTGTTGTTAAACTAGATGAAGTTCCTACAAGAAAACCTGTTCTATCTGGGTTATCATGATGGCGTTTTTCCCGATTATGTATGTGTTTAATTAACTCCTTGAATTTACCAGGCCAACGTGCAGATCGAATAGCTTGCGAAGCTACTTCAACAACATCCTTAACCCTTGCACCTCCTTGAGGACCACCTGAAAACTTGCAATGAACAAGATCAAGGCGTATATAGTCATTTTCTTCTTTAAAACATATTAGGTCCGCTGCTTCGCCAGTATCATCATCATCATACACTACCGAGTATCCACCATCGATAAAATACTGTGCAGTTTTCCATTGTATGGAATCTGTTCGCTTCTCACTATTTTTCCAGATTGATTCTTTGGTAATATCAGTTGATGTCCAATTCCAGGATTCAAAACGTGTATTAGGAATTTCTACAGTTCCAGCATCTTCAGATCGTAATAAAATATTTCCATCTAATTCAGATAGATCAATGAAACGAATAAGAGGAGGGTAATCATTGAAGAAAGCTGATAAATCACCTTCAGAAGCTCCAATTTTAATCTGAGGTATTGGGTCGCTTAGACATTCGATATCAAATCCTTCTTCTCCCTTGACATTCATTGAGAAACGCCCCAAAGAAATATGCTCTTCGCTAGTTATGATTTCAAATTCAATTTTATTTTCGTCTTGGTTAATTTCAATACAAATAATATCTGTAATAAATATCTCATACTCACATTCATTTACTACTAACGACACTTTGTCTTCGGATTGACTTAGAATTTCATTAGGCCAATCTATGCATAGCACACCACAGTCAGGCAATTCAATGGCATATTCAGGAATTAAGACATTTGCAATTACTGCTCGAGTATCTATGGTAGTATCTATTAATTTTTCACCAATATTATGTGCCCATTTCAAAAAATGCGGTATTGTTCCAGCAGCTTTAGACCAAACACGACCTTTATATGAACAGCCAATTGTAATCTGCTTGCCATTTTCCCATCCATAACCACTAATATTTGATTTTCTAGAACCTTTTTTCTCCGTTTCACTTAATGCTTGCTTAACATCTGCACCAGTATACATAGCAAAACTCAAATTTCGTCTTCCATGTTTAGTAACTCCAAGGTTATTAAAAACTAATCTTCCTATATTACCCAAAGACTTGAACATATCCTCACCGACGATTTGTCTTGTTGCTCCAACAGATTTCGCTAATCCTTCAAAATTTGATGATTTGCTTGTTGATGCAACGTATAAAAGCCCAAGCTCTACATCATGATGCAAAACGAAGAGGTGCCACTCAACATGTTTCTCTTCTTTTGTATTTGACCATTTTACTCGCTCTGTTAGCCTTGTAATAAAATATAGTGTTTTATTTTCCTCATTTATCCATACTCGAATTATTTCATAACGATCAGAAAGTCCGTTGACAAATTTTTTAGGGCGAAATGAATTACATTGATAAAATAGAGTACTAAAAGTTGGGCGAAGGGAATTTTGAGAAATGCCATAAACTTCTTCATCTTTTACTTTATAAGGTTTCGAATTTTCAAGAAAATGTATAAACTCTGCATGTTCCTTGGCTGCTGCTGAACTCATTTCACGAAGCAAGATATTCCAATCAGCATCTTCACTGTAAAGCCGTTCTAGTGCAGTGGAAATGTTTGGGTTAGCTATGTTAGCAACCACACTTGCGTCACTTAATTTTTCATCGCCATTACGAGTAAAACGACCAATGAATTGGAGTAAAACGGCAAGGCTTTGATGCATATCATGAATTGCAGCTATTTTCAGTGCAGGAATATCAACACCTTCGCCTAACATATTAACACAAACAACTATCTTTGCTTCACCCGATCTTACTTTTTTAACACGCTCATCATTATCTTTAATATTAGAATGTATAAGAATAGGATTTAGATCGGGTGCTTTGTTGTTATATAGTTCAATTATCTCTTCAGCTCGCTCCTTTGAACTACATCTTGCCATCAATTGATGGGGATGGCCACTCGCAATATCAGATTGTAACTGCTGTATTGCAGCATCAGCAATTGTTTGATCAGCAATGTCATAATTAAGCTCATGAACAGGAACAAAATTGATTTTCTTGAAATAATTATCTTTTTGTGCAGATTTTAGAGGATAGTTATATATAACAGTTCCATCTACAAGCTTACCATCATTACGAAATGGTGTCGCAGTAAATTGAATAACAGGTTTTTTGAGAAACGCAGATTTAAGATCGCTCCAAGTTTTAGCTGCAACATGATGAGCTTCATCAACAATTAAAACATCAATTATTTTTGCAATTTTACTATGATAGTCGCTGGCAGTCCCACCTGAAAGAGATGAAACCACCCCAACAACAACATTACAATCACGAAATATTTTAAGATCTTCTTCTGATTTAGGACGCCTTTTAACAACACCAACAACTGGATATATTATATTGTGAGGTAATACACCTAAATGTTTCAGCATTCCAAACGTCTCAAATTTTTCAGATATTTGAGTTCTAAGGGCTATACTTGGAACAGCCACAAGCAATCTTTTAATTTGATGGGCTGCTGTTATAGCTAACATAGTTTCAGTTTTTCCAGTCCCTGTCGGCATAATAATAGTTGCAGGAGATTTAGATAAGCTCCAATGAGCCCCTACTGAAAAGAGAGCTCCTAACTGTGGTGGTCGCAATCCCAAATCTTCAGGAGAACGCACAGGTGATTTTTCAGCTCTGTAATTCAGCTTATTTTTCCAGCTATTTGTTATATTAGAAAGATATGTAGCCATCCCTAGAGTAGTAATTTTCTCATTCACGTCGTCCAGAAAGCGATGAGACAGCCATTCATAAGATCCAGGAGAAGATTCATATAAAACCCCATCAATATCTTCAGGCCTTATTATCTTTTTTCTCTTGGTTAATATAATACGTTCATCATTATTAAATAACACAAAGCATTCTTTTACTCTAGGTGATATATTAACCTCTCCATGCTCAATAACTTCTAAATTTTCAGAGGCACGTAATAATTGATAAACATCACCAATACTGTATTTCTTTTGACACATTAGTAGCGCAGGAACTTGTATATGATTTGGAATAGAAGAATTGGCTTCTTGCACTATTTACCCCTTAAATTGACACAAATTAAAAATATTCCACTAAGCAATACATTATATAAGAAATTATCTAATATAATAATAATAAATAGATATTAGATAATTTTACTTCATCAATAATTTATCTTGAGAAACACCTACACTTTCCTCACATATTCCATTACACATCAACACTTTACAGGATATTTACAAATTCCCTTAAACAACGTAATCTGAAAGTAATATTAGCACCAGATTGACCTGTAATTTAGAGTAAATCCATATGGTTCTATATAATTCTAAATTTCACCTTGATTATTAAAGAAAATACGACTGGCCTGCACCCCAAAATCTGATCCAGTTTAAATGAGAGTTTAACCTGATATTTGTCATTCTTAAGTAAAAAATACAACCATTACTCCTCAACCTATTTATATAATAACATTTTCTTTTTAAAATAATTTAAGGATTTTATTTTTAGACTCACTTCACTTTGATTTACATTTAGGGTGGTAACATGTGAGTACACTAATTCAACATTTTTTACTTGAATCCCACTTATAGTATTTCTAATATAAATTTAAGCCGACAGAAAAGTGGCTTGAGTCTTCGAGTTGAACACAACGAAATAGCAACGTATGCTGTTCATACCGTGGAGGCCAAGGACCATATTCTTAGGGGGCTTCGTAACGCTTCAACGCTCCAATGTTCCAATGATTCAATATTTTAATTTTTGTTTACCACAAATGGTTTGTGCTAATCGTTTGTATTTATTTCAACAACATGAAAGGATTTTATCATGAATATTCAAAATGCGAATATTATAAACGCCGTTATATGGAGAAGATCTAATAATATAATTCCAGTATATGCAACTGAGAATACAAATTTATTAGAAGATCTGATTAAACTTCTTAAGAAGATGTTTTCGGTAGAAGTTGATGATCACATATATGAATTTAATTATTGCTTAAACCACGAAATCGATTCTGTTTCAAAATTTCGCGATCTTAAAATTATTGATTCCTCTTCAGGATTATTTAGAGAAATTCGAAATTTTGCTCAGGAGTATGAAGATCATATAGCTTCGCATTCAAATCAATTAATTACAGATGAAAAATGTTTAAAAGTATTGTCAGAAATCTATAACTCAAATGTTGCTCTGGTGATAGTAGACATTGCTATACAAACCGGGATCAGTGATAAAACTGTTGGCAAGAAAATCAAGGAACTGATTAATCATAACTTGGTTCATAGGCCAAATGGTAAACGAAAAGGTATCTTAATTACTCAAAAAGGAAAAAATTTAATTGAAAAATATAGGTCGTCATCTTAATGCGTGAAAATATACACCTTTAATTTATAGACTTTTAAAGAAACACCCCTGAAATTAAGAGTTGAAGCTCGATTCCAGGGGTGTTTTATTCACTTTATTAATCGCAAAACAGTTACTTCCGACTAAATTCTGCTTAATTCCCTCATCACTACGCACTGTCAATTTTATCAAAAAGTATGCTATATCCATGCTTGATAAAAATTATAACAACTCCATGCTAACTCCTGCCGAATTTGCTCGGTTGCTTAATATCAGCCGCCGTACATTTCAAACCTGGCGAGCAGCAGGAAAACTCCCCTCCCCTGACTTACAAATCGGCAAAGTAATCCGATGGAAAACTGAAACTATTAACGAATGGATAAAAAGTAATCACAAATAAGGAGTATACTATTAATGAAAAAAAGACCGATACATGTAATTTTAGAAAACTTACAAGGTGTTGAACCTTGTGGAGATGGCTATAAGGCTCTTTGCCCAGCACATCATGACACTAATCCTAGTTTGAGCATCTGTGAAAGTGAGGGCAGATGGGTCAAAATGTATTGCCATGCCGGATGTCTATATGAAGATATATTAAAAGCAATGGGGATATCTTACAATGATCTCTACACTTACAGTAAAAAAGCAAAACCAAAAGCTAAAATAATAGCAACTTATGATTACGTAGATGAAAATGGCAAACTTATATTCCAAGTAGTTCGCTATGAACCGAAAAATTTTAAACAGCGTCGCCCTGGAGTTAAAAGAAAATGGATTTTTAATCTTCAGGGAGTGAATCGAGTTTTATTTAATCTCCCTAACTTAATTGAGGCAAATACCGATGATTATATTTTTGTTGTAGAAGGTGAAAAAGACGTTGAAACATTAAAGCGAAATGGGCTTGTCGCAACAACCTGTTCAGGTGGTGCAAACAAATGGCATTTAGTAGACTCGAGCCCTCTTCATGGCAAGAAAATCATAATTTTACCAGACAATGACAAAGCAGGTGTAAATCATGCTCATAAAATCGCTGCGTCGCTTCATGATCAAGTAAAAGAATTGAAAATTCTCGCCTTGCCAGATCTTCCTGAAAAAGGTGATGTGACGGATTGGTTTAATAGCGGAGGTATTAAGAGTGATTTGTTAAAACTAGTTGATGAAGCAGAGAACTTTGATTCTTCGACTTTAGAATCGGAAAATTCTAAAGATAAAATATTAACACTTGATCCACAAGACCCGTATCCGACCGCTCTCACATTTATTGATAGCTTATTTATGAAAGATGGCTGTAGAACTTTGCATTATTATGCAGGCAGCTTTTATTTGTTTGAAAGTAATAGGTATATCGAGATAGAGACAGACCAAATGAATAATATATTGTACAACTTTTTAAGCACTGCGATAACGCCTTATACGGATGATGATGGCAACCCTAAACCTTTTAAGCCAAACACATCGAAGATCAACGACATTCTCAATGCATTGAGAGCTATAGTATTAATCACTAAAGACAAGAGGCCTCCATTATGGCTTACAGAAGGAAATCATCCAGATCCAACTGTCATTTTGCCAACAAAAAGCCTTCTATTAAATCTTAACACTTTTGAGTCAACGCCTTTGACTCCCGCCTTTTTTACAATGTGTAGTCTTGATTATGAATATAAGCCAGAATCATCACCTCCTGAAAAATGGATCGAATTTCTAAATTCGCTTTGGCCAGATGATCCCGATGCAATTTTGCTATTGCAAGAATGGTTTGGTTATTGCTTAACACCAGATACACGCAGACACAAAATGTTGTTAATCGTCGGGCCACCGAGGTCGGGCAAAGGCACAATTTCGAGGATTTTATCAGCCTTAGTTGGTGACGGAAATGTCGCTCGCCCGGTCTTAGATGCATTTGGATCAACTTTCGGCTTGTCAGGATTAATAGGTAAAACTCTTGCGATAATTTCAGACGCCAGACTCGGAGGCCAACAAAATGCTATAAAGGAAAGATTGCTTAATATAAGCGGTGAAGATCCAATCACAATTGATCGCAAATACAAAGACCCGATGGAATATAAACTGTTTTGTAGAATAATGATGGCAACAAATGAGCTTCCTGCATTTCGTGAAGATAGTAGTGCATTGCCTTCAAGATTTCTTGGGCTTAAAATCAACCGTTCCTTCTTAAACAAAGAAGATATTTCCTTAGAAGAAAAGTTGCGAACTGAGCTCCCAGATATTTTAAATTGGGCAATTGAAGGTTATCGTCGTCTCAAAAAGAATGACCAGTTTACTATACCTCAATCATCAAAAAATCTTCAAGAAGAATTGATTAAAGTATTTAATCCGATCGCAGTATTTGTTGAAGAGTGTTGTGTCGTTGATAATAACGAATTCGTGTATTGCAAAATGCTTTATCATGAATATGTAGATTGGTGCAACGAAAATAAATATACGCACCACAGAAGCATCAATCATTTTGGTAAATCACTACAAGCATATTTGCCACAAATAAGAGTTGAACGAGACACAGCATTACCAACACGCCCTACAATCTATTATGGCATAGGTCTCAGAAATGATCATAAGGAAGATGATGAATTCTAGTAAAACCACATTTTGGTACGTACCGTACAAACACTTTTTAACCATTAAATACAATACAAGATAATAGGTTTATAAAAAATAGTAACAGTAGTGGTTAGGCCAGGTTAAGCGTACGGTATGTACTAAATCTAGATTACTGTCAAAAAGCAGTAAAATGGTCAGAGCAGCTAATAACATTATACATGCTACCAAACCGGCTTTAATAAATACTGACCACCACGGATGGCTTAGGGCGTTTTAGGTACGAATTATTAACAACCATAACTTATTGAATAGCGATTACTTACGACACTCATAAGCAGTGTCATTTTTACGTAAATTGTTTTGCAACAAATAGTTATATGTATTATAATTCACATACGCAATGTATTGTTTGTATTAAAATTGAAACATAGGATTCATCAGATAATGGCAAGTATTTTTAAACGCAAATCAAATAGAAATCGAAAAGATAAACCTTGGATGATTTCTTATACTGACGAAAACGGTATTCGCAAAACAATAACCGGCTCTACTGACAAAGCTGTAACGAAAGAGATAGCTCGCGCGCGAGAAGCTGAAGTTTCACGCCGAAAGCATGGTATTACGAATGCCGCGGATGACCAATATAATCACCAAGGAAGCCGCCCAATTAATAATCATGTTGATGAGTATATTGGACATTGTAATCATGTGGGAATGTCAGAATGCACCGTTGGCATGAAAATCAAGCATATCAATGAAATGATTAATTACACCAAAGCAAATCGGCTTGCAGATGTAGAATCTAATTCTGTAGGAAACTATTTACAAAACCTCAAAGAATCTGGCAAGTCTGCACGTACAGTCAATCACTATCGATCAGATATCAATGCTTTCGTTAATTGGTGTGTCAAAAAGGGAAGAATCAGAAACAATCCTATCGCTTCAATCCCTAAGCTGAACGAGCAAGAAGACCGCAGACGCATTAGGCGAGCCCTAACGAACGAAGAACTAACTTATTTTCTCAAAGCAGTATCACAAATAGATAAAAATAATACGGACCTCTATCCTCCACGATATCCAATCTATTTTCTCGCTGCAATGACGGGACTTAGAAGAAAAGAATTGAAGCAACTCACATGGAAAGATGTCGATTTTGATAAATCCTCGATTACGATCAATGCTCAGATAAGTAAAGCTAAACGAGAGGACATCCTTCCCTTACACAAACAGGTTTTAGATACACTTTCAGAGATTAAACCAGTTAGCTTAAACACAAATTCAAAAATCTTTCAAAACATACCCACGATAGAGACTTTTTACAAAGACCTTACTAGGGCTCGCCGATCCTGGATTAATGAATCTGCTAATGCGACAGAAAAATTAGAACGTGAAAAATCAGATTTCCTTCGCAAAAAAGATTCTACAGGAAAAGTTGTCGACCTTCACGCCATGCGTACAACATTGGGAACAAATCTTGCTTTAGAGGGAATTGCTCCCCAAATCGCTCAAAAAATTATGCGGCATAGTGATTACAGAACAACGCTATCACATTACACCATACTAGGCCTAGCAGACACATCTAAAGCCATTAACAGCCTACCGGAGGTAAACATTAAAAAACAGCAGCAACAAAAGCTGGCAACAGGCACCGAAGGGCGCGCAGCGCATTTGACAGCGCGCATGCCGCAAAACCCTGCAATTTGCCGCACTGACATGCAACAACCAAACAAAAATAAAACGATAAAACATAAAGGTAATAAAGAACAGTATCTGCCTGGAGAGACAAAGGATAGCGCTGAATTGCAAAGTGATGCGCCGACTAAAAAAGAAAAAGCGGGTGATGGGAATCGAACCCACACGACCAGCTTGGAAGGCTGGGGCTCTACCATTGAGCTACACCCGCATTTTAACAAAATGCAGATCCAGAGAATAGCCGTTTTAAGAGGCTTTGTCAAACACAATTATCACCGATTGAATCGCCTCATTTCACGCTCGGTATCGCGTTTCATCTGGTCCTTTTTAAGTTTATCACGCTTATCTGCATGTGACTTACCCGTTGCCAGCGCAATCTCAATTTTAGCTTTACCGCGATTGAAATAAATCCGCAAAGGGATCAACGTACAGCGTTTCTGCTTAAGTTTATCCTCGAGCTTTTTGATCTCACGCTTATGGGCCAAAAGCTTTCGATTACGAGCAGGTTCATGGTTCATCAGATTGCCATGTGAGTAGACATTAATGTTGCACCCCATCAAGACTAATTCTCCGCCATGTATGCGAGCATAGGCTTCCTCCAGGCTAGCTTTACCTTCCCGCAAGCTCTTAACCTCAGTACCCACTAAGACCATGCCACATTCAAGTTTTTCTAAAATTTGGTACTCAAATTTAGCACGTTTATTTTTTATCGTGGGAGAAAATTTATTCGGCTGAGCCTTCGGCTCTTTTTTCTTCTTCTTAGCCATGCTCAGACACTAACTTATCCAGATAGGAGCTCTTGAGGTCACCAGCCATGCAGACAGCCCTGACAAACTAGATCTCAAGAATTTCAGTGGTTTTCGTTTTGACCATTTCATCAACTTTGGCGACAAATTTTTTGGTCAAATCTTCGGTTTCTTTTTTATATTCATCTCGATCATCTTCAGTAATCTCTTTACTCTTTTCAGCCTGCTCATAATGCTTAATGGCATCACGACGAGCATTTCGAACACTCACGCGAGCCTGCTCAGCCATCTGCTTGACCGTCTGAGCCAATTGCTGACGACGCTCACCAGAAAGTGGCGGCATATTCAAACGCAATACTTTCCCATCGTTGCTAGGGGTAATTCCCAATGATGAAGCAAGTAATGCTTTTTCAATTTCTTTTAGAGAAGAGGCATCAAATGGCTTGATCGTAATGCAAGTCGCTTCAGGCGTACTCAAGTTCGCCAGCTGCTTCAATGGGGTTTGCGAGCCATAGTAGTCCACTTTGATATGATCAACCAAAGCCGTGGACGCCCTTCCGGTACGCACGCCACTATATTCATGCTTGAGAAACTCAATCGCTTTTTCCATTTTTTCTTCAGCGTCTAATGCAATATCATCTGCCGACATCTTTTCACCTCTAACTTTGATTAGAAATTAACGTTCCCACAGCTTCGCCCTGTACAACACGACAAACCGTTCCCTGTTTCATCAAATTACAAACAACCACATCGATATTACTCTGGCGACACATGGCAATGGCAGCCACATCCATAACTTTCAGATCCTGATTAATCACATCCGTAAACGAAAGCTTCTCATACATCTTAGCAGAGGCATCTTTCATTGGATCAGCATTGTAAACGCCATCCACTTTCGTCGCTTTGACGATAAGATCCGCTTGAATTTCAGCAGCACGCAAAGCCGCACACGTATCTGTGGTTAGAAATGGATTTCCCGTTCCGCCAGCCAGTATCACAATGTGCCCACTGGCCAAATACTCGATAGCGGATTTATTCTTGAAAGGCTCGCATAGCGAGGTGATCTGAGACGCAGATAAAACTTTGACGGAGGCTCCCTGCGACTCTAAACAATCACCCAACGCTAAACAATTAATCGCTGTTGCCAGCATTCCCATCTGATCAGCCGTCGCACGCTGGATACCCGTCGATTCACTGATCGCAGACCCACGAAGTAAATTCCCGGCACCTGTCACAACAGCTACTTGAACTCCCATTTGATGCAATTCTAAAATCTGCTTGGAAAGCACCTCAAGGGATTCACTGGAAATGCCAAACCCGCCAGTACCAGAAAGACCTTCACCACTCACTTTTAGTAATACGCGATGATATTTCAGTTGGGTCTCCATCGTTTGACTGAATACCGGTAATTGACTGGTTAATAATTTACATTAAAGGCAAATCAAGTTAACAAAAAGGACTTAACCAATTTGCATACGAGCAAAACGATTCAGAGAAACTTTTGCACCCACTTTTTTGCCAACTTCATCAATCAGTTGAGTGACAGTTTTGCTGTCATCTTTCACAAAAGGTTGTTCCAAAAGTACAATTTCACCAAACCATTTATTCAATTTACCATCAACGATTTTATCGATAATATTTTCAGGCTTACCTTTGACTTGTTCTTTTGCGATATCACGCTCTTTAGCAACCAATTCTGCATCCACATCGTCACGTGTGGTCGCTTGAGGATTATTGGCTGTAATGTGCATTGCCAAGTCGCTTGCCAGCGTCTTCAAATCTTCAGAAGAAGCAGCATCCGCTGAATCGCTATCCAACTGAATCAAGGTACCCATTTTATCATTAAAGTGAACATAACTGAAGATCAAGCCATCACCAGCGAGCTGATATTTAGCAAAGTCACCAATCGTCATTTTCTCACCGGTCTTACTGACCATGTCATTGACAATGCTATCAACGGTTTTGCCACCAGCATCCAACGCACCTAATGCTGCGGCATCTGCGGGTGTATCACCAGAAGCCAACAAGGCATCGCAAACAGCCTGGGTTGCAGCGACAAACTCATCGTTCTTTGCCGTAAAATCTGTTTCGCAACAAAGCATGACCATGGCAGCCGTTTTGCCATCATCAGAAATTTTACCGAGCACTTTACCTTCATTGGTTTCACGCTCGCCACGCTTTTCCATGACCGCGGCACCTTTTTTACGGAGAAGCTCAACAGCTTTATCCATGTCGCCATCGGTTTCAGCCAATGCTTTTTTGCAATCCATCATCGCTTGACCTGAACGGTCACGTAATTCTTTCACCATAGCTGCAGATATAGCGGCCATAATAACATAAACTCCTCAGTAAATGCGTTAATAACTATGTAGCCCCTGACATAGGGGAAATATATTTAATAAACCAGTGCTAGTTGGTTTCGGTTTGCTTTTCAGCTACTGGCGTCGCAGGTGCTTCTGCTGCTGGAGCGGCAGGAGCCGGAGCAGCATCAACAGGCGCTGGCGCCGGAGCGGCTGCGGTTTTTGAGATATCAGCAGCCTGTGAGGTTGACACACGACGACTACGTCGCTGTGGTTCACCGGACTGCTCATCCAATGCCTGCTGGATTGCACGACCTTTCTTGCCTTCATTGATCGCATCTGCCATTTGAGCCAAAACTAACTCAATCGCCTTCATAGCATCATCATTACCCGGAATAGCCACATCAACGACACCAGGATCTGAATCAGTATCAAGCAGACAAATCGTTGGAATACCCAACTTCGCTGCTTCATGAATTGCAATATTTTCACGACGAGCATCAATGATCACCAAACAACCTGGTAATTTGTTCATATTACGAACACCTTCCAGGTTACGCTTGATCTTATGCATTTCGCGACGCAGCATGGCTTGCATTTTTTTGCTGTGAGCTGCCATAGTGCCATCTTGCTCCATCGCTTCCAACTCTTCCATGCGACCCAAACGAGAACGAATCGTTCTAAAGTTTGTCAGCGTACCACCCAACCAACGCTCAGAGACATAATGCATGCCGCATCGTTCTGTTTGCTCTTGAATGGGTTTGCGAGCTTGTCGTTTTGTACCTACAAATAAAACATCTTGTCCATTAGCAACCACGTGTGACAAAAGCTTCTTTGACCGCAAAAGCCCTTTTATGGTTTCTTTAACATCAATAATATGGATCGAATTGCGCGAACAAAAGATGTACGGTTTCATCTTAGGGTTCCATCGGCTACTCTTATGGCCGAAGTGGATGCCCGCATCAATTAGATCACGCACGAAAGCGTTATTCAAAATGAACCTCCGAATTAACGTAATCTGGGTTAATAAAACACTCTAAAACACAATACGAATCTTTAAAAGTATGTTAAAAAAGCAGTTCTGTCAAGGCTAAAAACAGCTCTGAAAGTCCAGAATCTGCTTGTTTTTTACGAGGTGTGGCTCTCTCTGTTGCGAAGAATATAGCACAAAACCTTGACAAAATCAGCGAAAAATGTTGTTATTTGCAGCGTGAATCAAGAAAAACCTCTAAAAATCTTCTTCAGTGCGGCCGAAGCTAGTGGCGACCACCATGCCGCGAGCGTCATTTCAGAGCTAAAAATGCGGTTACCAGAGTCGAGCATCTCAGGCATTGGCGGCGAGAGTATGAAAAAAGCCGGATGTAACCTATTGAAAAATATGGTAGATAGCAGTGCAATGCTCCTTCACGTCCTTGGTAAACTCCGCTTTTTCAAACAAACCAAGCGCGAAGTCCAGACTTTTCTTGAATCAGAAAGACCAGATGTCGTCGTCGTCGTAGATTCATTTGCCTTCAATTCTCATATCGCAAAAACAGCCAAAAATCTGGAAATTCCCGTTATTTATTATGTCGCCCCACAACTTTGGGCCTGGGCCCCCTGGCGAATCGGCAAACTCAAACGAACTGCCACACGAATCGCCTGCCTGCTACCATTCGAGCAAAGCTGGTTTTCACAGCGGGGTGTTCAATGCGACTATGTCGGGCATCCTCTGTTTGACAAACCAGAAAATCAAATCCCTGACAATAAAGAAGCAGACAAGAACGCAAACTTTCCCACCATCGCCCTTCTTTGTGGTTCGCGCGAGCATGAACGAAAAAGATTGTGGGAGCCCATGCAAACCATTGCCCGACAAATTAAGTCAGAATTCCCAAATGCAAAATTTATCTCAACCACCATTAACCAGCAAGCAGCAGATGCCCTTCGCAATGACAGCGATCCTGATTTAGGTATTGAGATCAGACAAACCAACATAGCAGATGTCACCAAACAAGCGGACCTTTGTCTTGTGGCTTCTGGAACAGCAACACTGGAAGTTGCCGTACAACATTGCCCTATGATCATTATGTATTACGTCAATCCAATCCAGTGGCACATGATCGGCCGCTGGCTGATTAACATTCCCCACATGTCGCTGGTCAATATTTTAGCGGGGCACGAGCTCATGCCGGAATACATGCCCTTTCATAATCAGACTCACAAAATTGCAGAGCAAGCTATTGGTATTCTCAAAGATGATCAACTAAGAGATAAAATGCGAAACGACCTCAGCCAGCTAATAGATCCCATCTACCAAAAAGGCGCATCTGTCAAAGCCGCTCAAATCATTATTGATACAATCTCTTAATGTTATTTACTTAAGTCGATACTGCCTTTTAGTGTATATACACCAGAAATAGGTGGCTCTTCATTTTCTGCGACAGCTTCATCAGTATCGGCGTCAGGCACAATATGCAACCACACCTGAAACTTAACATTAAATTTATAATTTAGAATCTGCTTTTTGGGATTCCATTTACCTGTGGCATTTATTTTCGTAATCCGAATATGATCAAATCCTGTATTTGAAAAATCACCTTTTGGGCCACTCTTAAACAATTTCTTACGATCTTTGACTCCCAAAGACTCAAGATACAATCGAACCGTATGCCCATCTATCAAACTTTGAATGTGATCATCGAATTCATTATCAACGGGCTCAAAAAAATAACTATTCTTGGATGCTTGCCATTGCCCTGCAAAAAAACCATATCGAGGATCGTCTTCAACAAATAAGAAGTCGCCAGAAGTCGCTTGACCAATAGACCCTTCATCTATTTCCAATTGATTTCCAACCTGATATTGAATTTTCCCAAACCCTTTTACCTTGACCGTTTCAATAGCCTGAGCATAAATCAATTGTTGGCTAAACAACAATAACAAGGTTAATAAAAAGACCTGTTTAATCGAAAATAAATGTAGCTGTAGATTCCCTGTGCGTGTTGTCGTATTCATCAGTTGTCCCTCTAGTCGTGTTCATTGCGAACACATTGCAGTAAAGTTAGTAAAATCAAAGTAGCACATCATAGCCCCACATAAACGATTATAGGTAGGCCAAACGTAAAAAGCAAGTTTGGACTTAATAAATACACGACAACATAAACATGCTGCCGGAACAGGATTGATGCTACTCAAATAGGAATGATATTATTTTAAACACAGACAATGCAAGGTTTTCGCGCAGCTGTCGCTTCATCCATGCGTGACACCGTCGTTGAAACAGGTGCTTCATGGAGTTTTTCAGGAGATTCTTTCGCCACTTGAGCTAAATCTTTCATCGCGGCAATAAAACTATCGAGCGTTTCTTTACTTTCGGTCTCGGTCGGCTCAATCATCATCGACTCAGGAACCGTCATGGGGAAATATACGGTGGGCGGATGGAAACCAGCGTCGATTAATCCTTTAGCAATATCCATTGCATGCACGCCATGCTCGAGCTGTTTTTCCGCACTGAAGACGCACTCATGTTTACAGAGTTGAGGGAATGGAAGATGATAATCATCTTTAAGTTTTTCTTTGATATAGTTCGCGTTCAGTACAGCATTTTCAGATATACGACGCAAACCTTCTTTGCCATGATGCAATAAATAAGCATAAGTTCGTAAAATGATACCAAAGTTGCCATAGAACGGAGCGATATACCCGATCGATTTGGGACGATCATATTCCAAAGCATAGGTGCCATCATCACGTTTAACAACCAATGAGACAGGTAGAAAGTCGACGAGTTTTTCAACCACACCTACAGGACCTGAACCAGGACCACCACCACCATGAGGCGTAGCAAATGTTTTGTGGGTATTGATGTGCATGATATCAAAACCAAAATCACCTGGACGAGAATGGCCAACGATGGCATTTAAATTTGCACCATCATAATAAGCCAAACCATCTACGCTATGAATCAGATCACAAATCTCTTTGATATTTTTATTAAAAATCCCCAGCGTGTTTGGACAGGTCAACATCAAACCAGCAACCTCGTCGTTGATCATTGATTTAAATGCTTCCATGTCCATGACACCATTGTTATCACTAGGAACCGTCTGTACCTCGTAACCCGCAATCGCTGCACTGGCAGGATTGGTGCCATGTGCACTATCAGGAATCAGAACCGTCGTCTTTTTATTTCCTTTATCCCGATGATAAGCGGCCATGATCATCATGCCAGTCAGTTCGCCATGAGATCCCGCCAAAGGTTGTAAGGTAAAGGCGGCCATACCGGCAATTTCACGTAACAGTAAATCTGTTTCGTAAAGAACATGCAATGCACCTTGCGTTAAGCTACCACCCATACGAAGTTGAGGCAACAATGGATGCAGATCAGCAAAGCCAGGAATCCCTGCAACCTTTTCGGCCATCTTGGGATTGTATTTCATCGTACAGGAACCCAATGGATAAAAGTTGGTATCGACACCAAAGTTCTGTTTCGAAAGACCTGTAAAATGACGCACCACATCCAATTCACTTAACTCTGGAAGTGTTGCATCTTCTTTGCGTAAAAACTTTTTATCGATGTTAACCGTTTCAGGCACATCGCCTTTGCCCATCTGAACACCACGACGACCTGGTACACTTTTATCAAAGATTAGTTTCATATCTTCTTTCAAACCTTTTAATATTATAGCTTTTAAATTTTTCGGGTGGCAGCCTCAGCTTGATGAAATCAAGATGGGGATGGTTTATTATAAAATAGACTCCAACTTTTCTGCCAGAAGTCCAATTTCTTGCTTAGAGCGTTTTTCTGTCACTGCAATTAAAATGGCGTTTTCCATATTCTTATAATAACGACTTAATGGAAACCCTGCCGCAATACCTTCTTCAATCAACTTACCAATCACATCTGCGCCATTTCCGGGCATCTCTAAAACAAATTCATTAAAGAACCAGCGGTTACCAAATCGAGGCTTTACTTTATCAATAGCAGTCAGTCGCTGGAAGGTATAGCTGGCTTTATCAGCACATTGCTGAGCGACATCTTTCAAGCCTTGCCTACCCATCAACGATAAATACATCAATGATCGCAAGGCACATAACGCTTGATTGGTACAAATATTTGATGTCGCTTTTTCACGACGAATATGCTGCTCTCTTGCCTGCAGTGTTAAGACAAAACCATCACGCCCTCGACGATCTTTGGTAATACCCGCAATACGCCCTGGCATTTTGCGGACATATTTCTGACGCGTTGCCATGAAGCCTACATAAGGTCCACCAAATGACATAGGAAGTCCCAAGCTTTGTCCATCGCCCGTAACAATATCCGCTCCCATTTCTCCAGGGGTTTTCACCAAACCTAAAGAAATTGGATAGGTAGAAACAACCAGCAATGCCCCTTTCGCATGAGCAGCCTCAGCAATATCAGTAAAATCATCCACACACCCAAAAAAGTTGGGATTCTGAACAATCACTGCCGCGGTTTCATCATCAATTTTTTCCAAGATCTCTTTTCGATTGGTCAACCCATCTTCATTTAGTGTTTCTTCCAGATCGATATTTAAATTTTGCGTATAAGATTTGATCATCACACGATAAATCGGATTGACGCTATCATCCATGATGATTTTATTTCGACCTGTCACACGTAACGACATCATCATCGCTTCATAAAGTGCCGTACCGCCATCATAAACGGAAGCATTAGAGGCTTCCATATTCGTCAAGCGACAGATCACCGATTGAAATTCATATATCGCTTGCAATGTCCCTTGGGATAGCTCTGGCTGGTATGGCGTATAAGATGTATAAAATTCACTACGACCCGACAACGCATCAATCGCTGATGGAATAAAGTGGTCATAGAACCCACCACCCAAGAAACAAGTCAGGTGGGTTGAATTTTTATTCGCTAATCCATCGAGTTGATTTCGCACCTGCATCTCGCTGATGCCTTCAGGTAAATCAAACTCTTTGCAGACCAATTCAGAAGGAATATCTGCAAACAAACCTTCACGGGTCAAACCAATCTCAGCGAGCATTTCATCTTGCTGCTCTTTTGTATTTGCAATAAACGGCATTTAAATTTCTTTCTACTCTATTTTTTCTCTATGGTATTTTACATACCTTTCAGGTATTCATCGTATGCTTTTGCATCCATCAAATTTTCAATCGAGCCTGGATCCGTACAAACCATTTTGCACACCCAGCCGCCTTCGTAAGGATCATCATTCAGCAGTTCGGGTTGATCTTCCAAGGCTTGATTAATTTCAGTCACATCACCTGTCACTGGAGAATAAACATCACTAGCCGCCTTGGTACTTTCAATCGCAGCCACCATGGCATCCTGTTTTAAGGACAATCCAGTTTTAGGTAGCTCGATAAACGTCACTTCACCCAATTGCTCCTGGGCAAAATCGGTGATACCAATCGTTACATTCTCGCCATCCACTTTAGCCCATTCATGTTCTTTTGTGTAATACAGATTTTCGGGAATCATCTAAACTCTTGCTTCCTTTCTAAAATCGTTCATACCGTTTCAATATTTTTCCTTCGATTTCTTTTTCAACCTTCACACCTTTATCTACGCTTGCCAATTTGCCTTGTTCAATATGTCGCTCATTTCGCGCAACGTAATACGCTCCCACTCCCGCCCCGTCATGTGCATGTTCTCGCGAAATAAACGCCAAGGCAACTTGCTGCTCGCCAGTATTGGCACTGCTAAGAATCCAACCAATGCACTCACACTGCTCATTGAGAATCGGATCATTCTCTCGAACGGGACGAACGCCTTTGGCTCCATCAAAAGCAATTCGAGCCACCTGCATATCATAGGTCTCACTATTTTTCAGCAATGCGGCTTGCCCGACAAAGGCCTCTTTATCTAATTTCACCGCCCAACCATAACCAGCCTCGATCGGGGAAATATTATATTGGCCAGCCAACTCATGGCCATACAAGGGCAGCCCTGCTTCAATCCGCAAGCTATCTCGCGAACCAAGTCCGCAGGGCTGTACCCCTAACTCTTTTCCAGCTTCAAGTATGAGATTCCACATTTCTGGTGCTTTGATAGGATGCACAAAAATTTCAAAGCCCATCTCAGCACCGGTATAACCCGTACGAGAGAGAATCACATCAATATTTTGTATACGCGTTTCAATAAATTGAAATGGCTTCAATACACGAAGTTCTTCCAACGCGATTTGATTTTTAACCAATTCCAAAAGAACCGACAACGAGGATGGACCTTGCAAAGCAATATCCACGCGGCAATAATTTCCACACCCTGCATCTCGCAGATCTAGAACCTGAGGGATCGCAGGAATGGTCACACCATCGTCAGTCACATCACCCGCTTTTAACGATTCTAAATAGGATTTAATTTTGGGTTCATTGGCCGCATTCACCACCACCATGAACTGCTGCTGATGTCGTTTATAAACGATAATATCATCGAAAATAGCACCGCTGCTGTCACAAATATAGGAGTACTGCGCCTGACCGATGACCAGTTTAGCCACATTATTCGTGGTGATGGTATTGAGAAAAGTAAGAGCATCTGGCCCTTGAAATTCCAATACTCCCATGTGGGTACAATCAAACAATCCCGCGGCGTTTCGCACAGCCCCATGCTCGGCTCGAATGGAACTATACCACAGCGGCATCAAATATCCGGCAAATGGAACAATTCGATTCTTATGAGTGAGTTGCGTGTGCTGCTGGTAGAGGGCGCTTTGCTTGACATCCTCTGTCATATGAGCCATCCTTGCTACGCTCCAAATCTAGGTCTAAGAAGGTGTTATCGCTATTCTGCAACTTGATTGATATCGTGAATACCCATCAAAAACGAAGCCTAATTCTTATCCGAAGCCGCCCTTAAGTCAAGAAATATCTAATAAATATGGCCAACAGCTAATTTCTCAACTGATTGAGCATTCTCACTAAACCATCCCGCCCAAGAACCAACCAATGATAGTGATGCACCATGAACTTTTTTTCAATATTTCAACCTACCACCACCTTGCAAGCCTCCTTCTCTTTCGAGCATTTTAACCAAATCTTCAATCGTCCATACCTTATCTGCTACACCGACTGCAATGACAGGTGATGCCTTTAGTGCTTGATGAAGCCAGAAAAATTTATAATAAAAAAAGTACAATAAATTATTGTAAAAGTGAAAAATGTGATGGAAAAATGCAATATATATGCTAGTATGGCGATATAAAGATAGACAGAGGCCGTAAAGAGGTCCATAGTGGAATATATGGTTCTTTACGGCGTCCTGCCTTGAGCCACCAAGCAATGTAGCGGAATTTACACTTTCTTGGCGGCAATCCTATTGAGTAGACCTAAATTATTTTATTTAAATAGTTTAGGTCTATTTTATTATATTTAAATCGACATCCATGCCTTATATCACTCCAAAAAACTAGGTTGTTTATTCCTATTAAGTATTTCCATGGCCGTCTTCTGCTTAGCCTTACGAGGTTTCAAGCGATAAAACCCATTACCGAGTTTTTCAAGGGGCATAGCTCCTCGCGTTGCCATTCGGTACATTTCGGAATTAGCTAATGCAACAAGACCACCTCTCCTGTCAGTAGAAATCCCCATTTCCCCAAGACGTATTGCGACATCCTTTGGCCTTACTGCTTCACCAAATTCGTCCATGATACCACGAATTATTGATGCCATAGATTTATCACCCGCTTCGACATCTACAACATCGCTATCTACAGGCGAGCCACTAAGACAGCTATCAATCCATTCTAGGTACGCTTTAGCCTTTTCAAGCTCTCTATACTTGCGATTAATGTCCCTTACAAGCTTGGCTCGTTCTTTCTTCATATCAGCTAAAATCTTAAAATCTGTCATAATGACGGGATTATACCCCCAGTGCAAGACAGTGTCAAGAGAGGGATAGACAAAAAATATTATTTCTTTTTTTTCAGCGAGCAAGAGAGGCTTTACGGGCTATCTCCTCCCCCTGCTCAGCAGTAAGCTTATTTGCCCTATAGCCTTCTCTCCCCATTCAGCCCTTCTAATCGCCCTAATTCAACGTCAGCCTGGTTTTTGGTGGGTCTCCCTCTTCATCTGGCCGAATTTTCCCCGTAGCTTCGTCTACAATCTGCTTAGCCAGCAAGTTAGAATTGGTCTTTTTTTCTTTGCCATGCCCTACTACAACATGACTTCGCAAGAGTAAAGAAAAAATCCAGATTCAAAGTGTACCACTACCCAACCAATGAATCACTACTACTTATTAATAAGACATGGATATACTGAAATAATAAACATGAAATTCTTCATGCTCACAAAAGCGAGCACATACCATCCCCAAGAAATTACTTAAGAACCTGTCCTCTGCTGCTGATCGGTGGCTTTCTGCAACACTTGACGCTCTTTCCGCGTCAAACTATGAATTCCCTTCTCGTGAACCTTTGCTAAGATACGATCCACTTCATATTGCTGAGCTTCTTCGGATTGTTGTTTACGCTGGAAGGACATTTGTTCTTTTTTGGCTTGAAGATTACTAAAATAAGGCCTTCCCATAATCCATAAGAACCCTGTTGCCATGCCACCTAAATGGCAAATATCACCGCCAGCATTCGGGCCACCACGAAGCACGTTTAATAGATAAAGAATGGTAAACAACACAGCAGCAAAACGAATAGGAACCGGAAAGATAAAAAGAAAGACGACAAACTGTGGAAACAAAATTGCACAAGCAACAAGTAAACCCAAAACACCCCCTGATGCACCTACGAGTGTACCGCCACCAACAAGCCCTAAACTACCAGCGATAACATAAATGGCACCACCAACGGCACCACACGTTAAATAAAATGTCAAGAAACGCTGACTGCCCCAATTTCGTTCTAATGTTGGCCCTAAAAAGTAAACGCCAAGCATGTTAAAAATAATGTGCAGTAAGCTATGTGTATCATGCAAAAATTGAAAGGTAATAATTCTCCAAAGCTGTATCGCTTCAAAAACAGATCCACCTTTGGCGGCAAAAAGTGATTCTATAGTCCCTGGAGGTGTCACCAACTGAAGCACATAGACAGCAAAATTTATAATCAATAAGTATTTCACTACAGGTGTTGGACGAGGTAATCCCATGCCCTGAGCAAAACCGCCATAGCCGCCGCCTCCACCTTGATAAGGTTGCTGTTGTTGATAATGTCGATCGTCAAATCCCACGAAATAATCCTTTTTAATAATTGGGAGAAAGTTCAGTCTATATAGATATTATTGTATCGGACATTGAAAGTTCAATCAGTAATATCAAATCCTCATTTTTTTAAGAAAAATTATCCGGCTAATCCGTTCGGTGTCAGGGATTTTTCTTGTCTAACCGGCCAATTTTACATAGAGTTACGACAATGACTAACCAGCCAAAACGTGTATCTATTCTCGGTTCTACCGGCTCAATCGGACTCAACAGTTTTGCCGTTCTCGACGGTCTAAGTCCAGATTATCAGCCGATTTCCGCCAGCGCCCATAGCCAATGGCAACAGCTGGCCAGCCAGGCACGCAAATATCAACTTGAAAAAGTAGTGATTACCAAGCCAGACTGCTACGAACCGTTAAAAAATGAGCTTTCAGATACAAAAACCCAGGTTCTCTGCGGACAGGAGCATTTGGTTGACCTGGCAGCTGATGAACATTGCGACATCCTCATCGTCGCAATTGTGGGTGCCGCGGGACTTCCCGCTGTTCTAGCAGCGACTAAGGCAGGAAAACGCGTTGCCGTGGCCAACAAAGAATCGCTCGTCATGGCTGGCTGTTTGTTAATGCCTATGGCAAAAGAACATAACGCAAATATCCTCCCGATTGATTCTGAGCATTCTGCGATCCTCCAGGCCATGCATTCGGGCCATCGACGTGAAGTGGAAAAAGTCTCGATTACCTGCTCAGGAGGCCCCTTCCGCACACTTACCAAAGAACAAATGGCTCACGTTAGCCTGGAAGATGCCCTGAACCACCCAACCTGGGATATGGGACCTAAAATCACCATCGATTCAGCCACAATGATGAATAAAGCCCTTGAAATCGTGGAAGCACGCTGGCTTTTTGATTTATCGACCGACGAAATTGAAGTGGTCATCCATCCTGAGTCGATAATTCATTCAATGGTAGAGTTTTGTGATGGATCGACGCTGGCCCAGTTATCGCGACCAGACATGAAATGCCCCATCCAATACGCCCTGACCTTTCCGGACCGAATGCCTGGTTTATCGGAAAGATTGAATTTACATGACATTGGGCAACTCAACTTTGAACCACCAGATTTTGAGCGGTTTCCGGCCCTTCGGCTTGGATTTGAAGTCGCCCAGAAAGGCGGTACAGCAGGCAGCGTACTCAATGCCGCCAATGAAGCGGCTGTAGAGGCCTTCAGGGCTCATAAAATTGGTTTTACGCAAATCGTTGAACTAACCGAACAGTGCCTGCGTAACCATAATTGGAAGGAAAAACCAACCTTGCAGGAAATTCTAGAGGTTGATAAACTGGCCCGACAGGAAGTCGAGAATTGCCTGGAAGATCTGGGGGCAAAAAAGATCAGATAGTGTGTAAGACGCACTGGAGTTAGCGGTCTATAATTATTGAGGCAACCACCCAAAACAAACGCAAGCTTTTGGGATGAAATATTTACTTTAGAAAGAGATTTATGGCAGATAGTGAAAAAAATAACATGGAAGAGGAAAAAGCGGGCTTTTCGCTAACCCCCTGGATTCTTTTAGCAATTACGATTTATATTGGATTTAGTAACCCTAGCGGACTCATCAACATCATGGTCGTACTCATCGGCTTTGGCATGGTGGTCTTCGTCCATGAAATGGGACACTTCCTGGCAGCCAAAGCAGTCGGTATTACCACAGAAGAATTTGCCGTGGGATTTGGCACGCCACTGTTTCGTATGAAAAAACTCAAAGAAGGTCTTCAATTTCGCATCTTACCAAAAGACATTAATGAATATAATGAAAAAGAACTTTTCAAATTTATGATTCCCACAAAATCCGATCGCGTGGGAACCACAAACTATCAATTGCGTGCTATACCACTTGGCGGATTTGTCAAAATGATGGGCCAGGAAGATCTGGTTGCGACTGAAAGCTCTAATGACCCAGGCAGCTATATGAACAAACCCGTGTGGCAACGCATGATTGTTATTTCTGCGGGTGTCATTGTAAATATTATTACCGGTTTTATGGTATTTATGTATTTGTTCTATCAAGGGATTCCTTTGCAACCAGCTATCGCAGGCAATGTCTTGCCGGAATCTCCAGCCATGGTCGCAGGGATTCAACCGGGTGATGAAATTATTGAAATCGATGGCAAGAAAAATATCACGATGATGCACCTTCGATTAGCGTCAGCTTTAGCAGAGGACTCAATTGATCTTAAGGTAAAACGTGCAGACAATTCCGTTGAAACGATTTCGGTCACGCCTGAATTTAAAGAAACTTTTGGCATAAAACTGATGGGCGTTGAAGGGCCTCAATCACTTCAATTGGTTAAGAAAGGCCAATTGCAAGGTGAAGACAGTGACGAAATCATTAATAAACTCAAAGAACTAGGCCTTGAACCTGGCGATAAAATCATCGCGGCCAACGAGAAACCCATTTCACTCAGTTATGAACTGGACAATATTATCAAGCCAAAGCCAGGTGAATCAAATCTAAGCCAAGCTACAATAACCTATCAGCGCAAATCAGGTGACAATCTAAACACAGGTAACATCACGATAGATCTTCATCAACAAGTTACCAACAACAAACTAAAAGAAGTTTTTGGCATAGCCCCACTCATGCGAATCAATATGCTAACGCCAGATTATCCTGGCAAAAAAGCAGGACTACTCATTGGAGATTTGATCAAAAAAATCGGCAACATTGAAAATCCGACATTGGATGAGTTTACCGATTACACAAAAAACCACCCGGAAGATCTCATCGACATCACGGTATTACGAAAAGAAAATGATGCGTACAGTGAAAAAACGTTTTCAGTAAAACCATTCCGCGAAGAACCTTCTTTGAGATTTTTCAAACAAATCAACGGCGAAGAATCTACTCCGAAAATTGGCGTAGTGCTCAATCAAACACTTATCCAAAGACCATTAACGGAACCGCCGATTGTCGCCAAAACATTTGAGATAAAAACGAAAACGGATAAGACTGATAACAAGGCTGGTGATGATCAAAAAGAAAATCCATCTACACCTGCCCTCAAAATACCACGTGGTGCATTAATTACCCATGTCGCAAAAACCCCTGTAGAAAATTGGGGAGACATCGTCCAACAACTAAAAAGTCACCAAGGCAAATCCGTTGCTTTAGCCTATCAAATCCAGGATAACCAAACGGCAGAGATTGAGTTAGCCATCCCAGCAGATTATACGCCAGAATTAGCTTATCGCCCTGTTTCGGATTTTGTAAGTAACGAACTGCCTTCACTACTAAAACCATACGAAAAAGTTTATAAAGCAGATTCATTATTTCATAGTTTGATGATGGGAGCTGATTATACAATCACTTGGATAGGATCAACCTACTTCCAACTGAAAAGTATGATCACTGGCCAGATTTCACTAAAAAGTGCTAGTGGGCCAGTGGGCATCATCCGCATGAGTTACAAGATCGTTGACGAAAAGCCCCTTTCATTCTACCTCTACTTCATGGCTATTTTGAGTATGGGAATTGCCGTCTTTAACTTCTTGCCTCTACCGATTCTGGATGGTGGGCACTTTGTCTTATTGATCGTGGAAAAAATCAAAGGTTCCCCCGTTTCGGTCAAGGTTCAGGAAATGCTGACTTACGCCGGCTTATTATTTATTGGCGGATTTTTCCTCTACGTCACCTACAATGATATTTACAAATTGATTACAGGTGCAATGTAGCGCGAGCTTACACTCAATTAGAAATGCTATGAATCTTCCCAAGAAAGCTTTTTAAAACTGGCTAAGGAATCGTAAATCGTTTTCGTAGAAGAGGCGAATGTCGTGGATGCCATATTTACGCATCGCTAATCGCTCTATGCCAAAACCAAACGCCCAACCAGTGTACTTTTCGCTATCGTAGTTCACCGCTTTAAATACGTTTGGATTGACCATACCGCAGCCACCCATCTCGACCCAATAATCGCTGCCATCTTTGCCTTTTAATAACAAATCTACTTCACCAGAGGGTTCCGTAAATGGAAAGAAGCTAGGACGGAATCGCCATTGGACTTCTTCACCGACAAAGGCTTTGATAAACTGATCGATGGTTGTTTTCAAATCGATCATACTAACGTTCTCATCGACGACCAATGCTTCAATTTGATGAAACATATACATATGCGTTGCATCGACACTATCTGGACGAAACACACGACCAGGAGCAACCACACGAATCGGCGGCTCCTGCTCTTCCATCACACGAATCTGCATGGTCGAGGTTTGGCTACGCAAAAGCGTGGTGTCGTCGATATAAAAATTATCCAGTGGATCACGAGCAGGGTGCGAAGCATCAATATTCAATGCCACGAAATTATGATGCTCATCTTCCACTTCGGGACCATAGCCGACATCAAATCCCATGCGACCAAAAATCTCTAAGAGTTCATCGATCGTTTGGGTTATCAAATGGCTACTACCTAAGCTCGCAGGCACACCTGGCAAGGTAACATCAAAAAAGGGCCCTGATGAAACTGGACCACTTGAGCCAAGATTAGCTTTGCGATCTTCAAAGGCTTTTTGAACCTGATTTTTGACTTGGTTGGCAAGCTTACCTGCCTGAGGCTTAAGTTCCTTGGGAACTTCTTTCAGCAATTGCATGAGCGATGTGACTTTGCCATTACGCGAAAGGTATTCGATTCGGTACTCTTCCAGACTCGCCTGATCGGTCACTTTTTCCAAATCAGCGATTGCCTGCTCGCCACACGAAGTAAATTGTTCAAGAACTTCAGACATTTAACTTTTTCATCCTGACAAATAATTTTTATAAAAAAACCACGAAGTTCACGAAGGCCACGAAGTAGTTTTTAATCTTAACTTCGCGATCTTCGTGCCCTTCGTGGTTAATAACCTTATTCAGTTTTGCGATTAAGCCGCTTGGCTTTGATGCTGTTTAGCCAGTTCCACTATTGCATCAAAGCTTTCTGGATCATGAATCGCCATTTCGCTCATCACTTTACGATTCAAGCTTACCTGAGCCATTTTCAAGCCATAGATGAACTGGCTGTAGCGAATGCCTCTTTGAGCACATGCTGCACTCAAACGAGTAATCCACAAACGACGGAAATCACGTTTTTTGAGTTTACGGTGATCAGTCGCATTGACTTGTGAGCGTACAATCGCTTCTTTGGCTAATCGGAGATTTTTTCCGCGAGGACCGCGAAAACCTTTGACGGCTTTAAACAAACGTTTCTTTGATTGACGACGGGCTGCGCCCTTACGTACTCTTGGCATGTCAGCTTTCCTTTCTTCTTGAGGCTTTGGCTAATCCAAAACCAGATCTATTAGGCATGCTGGCGGTAAGCTGATACCGAGAAGCATGCACGGTATTTCATTTGTGCAATTAAGCACCTAAAGCGATACAAGCTTTTTTCGTCATAGCAGGCGACATACCTGTTGACTTAGCAATCGCACGACGCTGATTACCACTTTTGTGGCTCATCAAGTGACCGCCGAATGCACGCTTGCGCTTGACTTTTCCGTTTTTTGAGATCTTGACTCTTTTGGCCAGACCTTTATGTGTTTTTTGCTTTGGCATTTCATTACTTTCTAGTCAAACTATAAAAATAGATATTAACAATTTAAATTCCCCCCACATTTTTCTGCGAAGGCAATTTTTATTTTAAATGTTCAGGCGATAAGACCATTGTCATACGACGGCCTTGCTGCTTTGGAGCTAACTCCACTTTGGCGACATCGGATAGATCTTCTTTAAACACGTTAAAGATTTCCATCGCTAGGTCCAAGTGAGCCATTTCGCGGCCTCGAAAAAGCATGGTAAATTGGACTTTACTGCCCTTCTCCAAAAAGCCGCGAGCTTTTTTCATTTTTACCTGCTGATCATGCTCTTCAATTTTAGGTCGCAAGCGAACTTCTTTTAGAACCACATGATGCTGCTTTTGCTTGGCCTTATGGTCGCGTTTCTTTTGTTCATATTTCCATTTGCCATAATCCATGATGCGACAAACGGGCGGTGAACTATTCGGTGCGACTTCTACTAAATCCAAACCAGCTTCGCGAGCCCTATCCAATGCATCATTGACATTAATGACTCCAACCTGTTGGTTCTCATCGTCAACGACTCGCACTTCAGGAACGCGAATCTGTTCATTTATCCTCAAATTTTTAGCAACTATAGGCGACCACCTTCCTTGCTAATCTAGCCTTAAATATCATCTATCCATTTAGTAAGGAACATATTATGGCGAAAATTGCCAAAAGGTCAATCAATTTTCCCCAAGAGTTAGGTTAAAATCTCGAGAAGCTAACTTTTGGCAGGCTTTGGCCTCGAAATCATCCAAAGTCACGCTGACCTGCTCCTTTTGGCCCCGAATTCGGACATTCACCGAATTTGATTCCGCTTCACTTGGCCCAACGACCAACATATAAGGCAATTTCATCGTGTGAGCCCGCTTGATCTTGGCATTGACCTTGTCATCTGCCAGATCCATGGTTACACGTAAGCCTTTTTCTTTCAAACGGTTAAATATCTTATGAGCATAGTCATTGCTCTTTTCGCTAATCGGTAAAATGCGAGCCTGCTCAGGTGCCAGCCAAAGTGGGAACGCCCCGGCATAATGCTCGATCAACACACCAACAAATCGCTCCATCGAGCCAAACGGTGCCCGGTGGATCATGACAGGCCGGTGCGGTTTGTTGTCTTCACCAGTGTAACTTAAGTCAAATCGCTCTGGCAAGTTATAGTCGACTTGGACGGTTCCCAGCTGCCAATCGCGGCCCAGGACATCTTTGACGACAAAATCAATTTTAGGCCCGTAAAAGGCAGCTTCGCCTTGCTCTTCAGAAAATGGTACACCAAGCGACGCGGCTGCCTGACGGCAGGCATTTTCCGCTTTATCCCATTTTTCTGAGTCCCCCACATATTTGTCACTTTCTGGATCACGGAGCCCGACTCGGACGCGATAATCTTCCATCCCCAGAATATTGAAAATAGTTTTTACCAGGCCAAGACAACCTGAAATTTCTTCGGCAATTTGATTTTCCATGCAAAACAGGTGAGCATCATCCTGGGTAAAACCACGAACGCGGGTCATGCCATTGATTTCGCCTGACTGCTCCCAGCGATAGACGGTACCAAATTCTGCCAGGCGAATGGGTAAATCACGATAGCTGTGCTGCTCACTGGCAAAAATTTTGATGTGGTGAGGGCAATTCATAGGCTTGAGAAGATAACCATCAATTTCACCATCTTTCATATTTTGCGAAAGCTCTGCACAGCTACACCCTTCCGTTGCCATCTTGTTAAGATGATCACTATGAATCAAAGGTGGATATTGGCTATCCTGATAGTAAGGAAAATGGCCAGAGGTTTTGTATAAATCCAATCGCCCAATGTGCGGCGTAAAGACTTGGTGATAGCCTTGCTTTTGTAATTCTTCAGAAATAAAGTTTTGCAGTTCTTGACGCAAAACAGCACCATTGGGTTTCCAGAGAATCAAGCCCTGCCCTACCGATTCATCGATATGGAACAATTCTAATTGTGCACCAACTACACGATGATCACGCTTTTTGGCTTCTTCCAAAGCGTTTAGATATTTCTTAAGTGCTTTTTTATCGGTAAATGCGGTGCCATATACTCGCTGTAATTGTTTTTCATTGGCATCGCCATGAAAATATGCACCCGCAACGCTCATGACTTTGTAAGCACCAATACGGCCTGTACTGGGCACATGAGGCCCGCGACACAAATCTTCAAAATGGCCATTATCTGGCTGGCCAGTCACATAAAAACTGAGTATGTCACCATCAGCACGTTCGGCGTTATCGATTTTGTAGCGATTGCCTTCATCCGTTAAACGAGACATGGCTTCGTCACGATTCATTTCGTAACGGACAAAGGGTCGATCTTCTTTGATGATTGCAGCCATCTCTTTTTCGATGGCTTCAAAGTCTTCCGTCGAAAGTGGACGATCTAAATCGATATCATAATAAAATCCATTTTCTACAGTTGGACCATAAACCAGCTGCGTATCTGGAAAGAGTTTGCAGATGGCTTCTGCCATAACGTGAGCACAGCTATGACGCACCAGGTCGAGACTGTCGGCTTCATTACTTTTGAAGGTAATAATTTCAACGGCTGCATCCTGCTCGATGGGCCATGAAATATCACGAACTACGCCATCAATTTTAGCGCCATACGCCTGCTTAGCTAAGCGTTCGCTGATGCTTTCTGCGACATCATATGCCGTAATAGCTGATTCAAATTCTCTCGTACTATTGTCTGGTAACGTTACGGTAACCATGCATATTCCTATTAGTTACGCGTGGGGTATTTGCCACACTACTGTCAAAATTTTGAAAATCAAATGATACGGGAAATCGTGAATATGTCAATTTGTTATTCCCAACAACATTTAGCGGAAATATATGCAAGGGTGGCAGCGTCAAGCGTTAGCTTGGCGATGGATTTTTTGTATTCGCCCATCGCCAAACTTCGTTTGACGCTGCCACCCTGTATTATCCACTTTTCTTAGATTTCGTATTCTTCTACTTTGCTTCGGTTGGTGTCGTTGGGTCGGCTGCGGTATTTGAGTTCTGGTTTTTTTCCAGAGACGGTGCTGCCGGCGGGAACGGAATTTGTGACAAATACGTTACCGCCAATCGTGGCACCTTTGCCAATCGTAATATCACCAAGAATCGAGGCATTAGAATAGACAATCACATCATCTTCTAGAGTTGGGTGACGCTTTTGGCCGCGAATGATTTGTCCATCGTCGTCATGGGGAAAACTCAAGGCCCCCAGTGTGACTCCCTGGTAGAGTTTGCAATTCTCACCAATGACGGCGGTTTCACCAATGACCACACCTGTGCAATGATCAATAAAAAAGCCTTTGCCAATTTTTGTGCCTGGGTGAATATCCACACCTGTCAGGCTATGGGCGTGCTCGGTCATAATTCTGGGCATGATCGGGACTTCCAATTGCCAAAGTTTATGTGCCATGCGATAAGTTCCGATGGCTAATGTTGCTGGGTAACTGAAAATGATCTCATCAGTATCAGTCGCAGCAGGATCACCTCGATAAGCACTGATCGCGTCGCTAGCAAGCATTTCACGTATGTCTGGAATGGCTGAAAGAAACTTTTCGGTCACATCCTTGGCTTTTTCCTGAACGCCATTGCCTGGATTTTCTTTGCGGCAATTAAAGCAGTGGCAAATCTGTTCACTAAGCGCATAACTCAAATATTCCAGCTGCTGATGCAAATGGTCTTTGATATTGTCGCGTGTCAGATCTTGACTGCCGAAAAACCCGGGGTAAATCAGGCCAAATAGTTTTCGCGTTAAACTATGAATCGCATTCTGACTCGGTAGGCACGTGCTGCCAATGTGATGAATGCGATCAAATGCGAAATAACTATTTTCGATCGACTGACTGAGTTCTTTAATTTTGTCTTGTCCTAAAATCGATTCGCTCATGGCGAAACTCCTTAAATTTCCTAACCACCCACTATGGAGTTAGTCTTTCATCACTAAATTTTACTTACTAAGGGGAGAATTTTGCGGAGCGTCAAGCTGGATGAGAAATGAGCACAAGGTGTCCTGCCAGCTATACCCCGCTGGTACAGATACAACAAAGGGTCATCATTGATGTTCGTACATTACTCATAGATGTAATTATAACAAACCCAACAGGTAATGACAAACGGAAAGGTGGCAAAAATAAACCCTACCAACCACAGACCACCTAACCCTAACACTCTTATTCCCAACTAATTACAAACACACAGCATGCTATAAACACTGTGATCTCAAAAATCTAATTCTTAAATTGGATCAAGAAAAATAGCCACTAAAGCTTATCACAAAAGTCTTAACAAACTACTACTGAACAAAAGCTGTGGCATCACACGCTGTAATATGACCTCCTATTGAGATAGGTACCTTGGCGGTACCTGTCTTGACCACGGACTGTCCAGGATCAATTTTGACACCATAAAAGTGTTGGTGGTATAAATTGAATCCTTCGTTGTCAAACCATGCAACTTCACCGAATAAGTTGATTGGCGTATTGCATGTACTTTTGATCGTTAGCTGATAACTTAGGGCTGTCATGCCATTGCTTAAATCGGTTGCGATATATTTGACATCGACAATCTCATAACGTGAATCATGTGATGGTTTAGGTAAAGGAACAGGTGATGGTTCAACATTATCTGTCACCTCTTCTTGTATATCTTCTTCATCTTCGCCGTAAATTTTTTCAGGTTCGCTGTCATCGTAATTGATAGCATAAGGCGAGGTAAATTCTTCCTGCACAACTTCGGCAAATAATTCTTGTGCCATGTTTTGCGGTGCTTCACCGAGCAACTGGTCTATCGTAAAGGCAGATTCAATATTGGCCAAATATTTTTCAGCACGCACTTTTGCTTTGTTGATTTGCTTTTTTGAGAGCTTAATTTTTAAAGCGTCTCTCTGCTCCCTGGCGTCATCTAAACCATTCTTGATCGCAACAGTGTACCATGCATATGCTTCGATAAGATCTTTTTTGACACCTTTGCCCTTCTCATACAATGAACCCAGTACCCATTGTACTTCGAGACAACCATGCTCAGCACCAATCTTCATCCATTTGAAACCGGCAGTGACATCCTGTGAAACACCCCAACCTTGCAGGTAATAAATACCGAGTGTTGTCTGGGCTGTTAGAGATCCATTTTCAGCTGCTTTTTTGAACCACTTAAACGATTTACTAACATCCTTTTTCACGCCATCCATGCCAGCATAATAGGCAACGCCCAAATAGACCTGTGCCTGTTTGGACTCTTTATCAGCTGCTTTTCGAAACAATTTCATGGCCTTTTTACCATCTTGCTTCATACCATATTTTCCTTCAAGATGAAGCAACCCTAAAACAAAATTGGCATGTTTTGAACCATGTTTGGCAGACTTTTTTAACCACTTTATGCCCGATTCGCTATCTTCAGCTAAACGTAACATACCATACAGCAACTCAGAGGAGCCATGGCCTTTATAGGCCGCTTTTTCAAGCCATACAAATGCTTTTTGATCATCCACCTCGGTTCCATAGCCCTTCATGTACATTAACGCCGTTTGAAATTGTGCTTCCGCTTTGCCTTTTTCAGCGGCACGTTCAAACCACTTCAATGCTTCTATATGATTAGGCTCAATGCCATGCTTTACCGATCCGCTATAGTAAATATGCCCCAACTGAATTTGCTTTGCGGCCATGCCTTTTTCAGCTTTTCGGATGATCCTGCTTATATGTTTCTGGCCACCTTTGTTTTTGATAATCCGTTTGTCTGACGCATCGGTTGGCTCTTGAGCAAACGTGGTCGATACAAAACCAGAAATGAGTAAAACCGAAATGATTAGCCATAAAAGCGGCAGTGATGTTTTGAACAAACCTTGAAATCTTGTCATAATATTCCCTTCATGTTGTTTTCTAATTCAGCATTTTAAGTCAATTTCTGATCTCAATCAAGCGTTGAAATCCATTTGTTATTATCTCTATTGACAGATCTTAAAAGAAAATGTTAGACAGAAAATGCGATATTATCTAAAAAAATGTTTAATTTGATTATGGGGTCATTTGGAATATCCTAGCTAAAATTTAATTTTTAATTAAGATCAATATCAGGCTAGACAATATTCAAGAGACTAATATAAAACGTGATTATAAAATATGGGGAATAAATAATGTTTTACAGAACCTTTTACATTCCATTGCTTGCCATTTGTATCTTACTATCAGGTTGCCATTCAAACCTGGATAAATTAAATAGTCCCATTGGGCCACTATTGCAACAATGGCCAATAAACAAAACGTATTCATTTCAGGTAGTACGTAAAGTACATTATCTTAGAGGTGAGTATAACTCAGAGAGTATTTTCCACATCCCCTGCCATATTCAACTTATAGAGAAAAATGATCTAGACTCCACTGTTCATTGGACATTTGGTTTAGCCAGTAGAACCTACTCCAAACCAGAACGATACCCTGCTATTCTGAATGGAACTTTAAATCTCTTTTCCGATCACACATTAACTATAAAGATAGATAACAGTGGCAACATATTAGACATACTTCACTGGGACACGACTCTTGAACTTATCAGAGAAAGACTCGACAAAATTAAATCACTCTCGATTGAAGAAGGAATCAGTCCTAAGCAAGCAGAAATAAACCGTCAACAACTCGACTCGCACTATTGCAATAAAGAAAAACTCATAACTAATTTTAATTTCAGAACTTCAAGCCTCCTACTAAATCTACTATCACATAAATTCGATGTATCTAAAAACAATACGCTTTACAAATCAAAACGACGGAGTCCTTTTGGTGGCAGCGACATCCCTACCATCTGTCGTTATAAAATTCATTCTTATAACAAACAGGCTAACCTACTTAAGATAAACTTCGAACAAGCCGTAGACCATAAAAAGGCAAAAAAGAACCTTCCTGACTATTATAGAGATTTTAAAGCACAAACAAAATTAGAAGAAATCACGAAAGAACATTTGGCTAGAGTAAAGTTTGATATCGAAGAAAAAGCAGAATATTTAATCAATATAGAAACAGGTGAACTTATCACCCTAAACTATACGAAGCAGCAATTTCATACGACCAGAAAAAACATCGTAGAAAAGGCTAATGAACCGATCTTATATACAACAACAGAATTTCAGGTCAAAAGGCTTGACAATGTAGATAAACAAAAGCCTCACGGGTAAACAAAGTTCACCCACGCCACTCAATCACTTGTGGTATTAGGTGAATCATTTCTGATATTCCAATTTTGCAATCATTATTTAAATGGTTTAAATTTTCGATTCACCCACCAAGCGATAAATAAAAGAGCTAAAGCTGGAAGAACTGAAATATTAATAGACAACGAATATCTTGAACCTATCGAGAGCTCAATTGGTGGAATCCAAAAAGAGACTAAAAAGATAAAGCCCGCGATGGTTGCCAACAATACAACAGCTCTGAACATCATCATTGTCAAATCAAAAGCCCTTTCTTGCGAAAACAGCCTAATTGGGTGACGTCATTTCTTCGGGTTTGACCCATTCGGCAAATTGCTCTTCGGTTAAGTAACCTAATTTTGTTGCGGCACCTTTGAGGGTATCGTCTTCACGCCAGGCTTTGAGGGCAATTTCAGCGGCCTTGTCGTAGCCGATGTGCTTATTGAGGCTGGTGACCAGCATGAGAGAATTATTCAAATGTTCGTCGATGCGTTTTTGGTTGGCTTCGATACCAACGACACATTTATCTTTGAAGCTATTGCACGCATCAGCCAGTAAATTGATCGATTGGATGATGGCAAACGACAACAATGGTTTGTAAACGTTGAGTTCGAAGTTCCCCTGGCTGCCGGCCATACCGATAGACGTATCGTTGCCATAAATTTGGCAAGCCACTTGTGTGACCATTTCGCATTGGGTGGGATTGACTTTTCCGGGCATAATTGAACTGCCGGGTTCGTTCGCAGGCAAATTGATTTCACCCAGCCCACTGCGAGGGCCACTGCCAAGCCAACGAATATCATTGGCGATTTTCATGAGAGCTGCCGCGAGTGTTTTTAAGGCGCCCGAAGCTTCTACAACCGCATCGTGTGCTGCCATACCGGCATATTTATTGGGCATGACTTTGAATGGGTGACCTGTAATATCAGCAATCTCTTTCACCACGCCTGCATCGTAACCGACTTTAGTGTTAATCCCTGTTCCAACAGCTGTGCCACCCACCGCTAATTCGTATAAATGGTCGAGTGAGTTTTCAATGGTTTTATGTGCAGATTGCAGCTGCGCTACGTAACCGCTGAACTCTTGACCTAGCGTTAAAGGCGTCGCATCTTGAAGGTGCGTGCGACCAATTTTTACCACACTCATGAAGGCTTTGGCTTTTTCATCCAAGCTGGCGGCTAATGCATCGACAGCAGGAAGTAGTTTTTCTTTGATCGCAATGACGGCAGAGACATGCATCGACGTTGGTACCGTATCGTTGGTCGATTGGCTCATATTGACATGATCGTTTGGATGTACGGGATCTTTACTACCGATCACACCACCCAGCATTTCAATCGCACGGTTAGCAATCACTTCATTGACGTTCATATTGGTTTGCGTGCCGCTGCCACTTTGAAAAATCGACAAAGGAAAATGGTCATTTAATTTCCCGGCAACCACTTCATCAGCCGCCTGTTCGATGGCATCGGCTAATTTTTTATCGAGAGATCCTTGAGCACAATTGACGCGTGCGGCCGCTTTCTTGATGATGGCATGGGCCTGAATAAATTCTAGCGGCCAGGTTAGATTCCCCACCTGAAAATTTTCACTCGCTCTTTGGGTTTGGGCACCAAAATAAGCTTCCTGGGGGACCAACACTTCACCTAACGCATCTTTATCTTTTCGCATTTGCGACATTGTTTGAGGATCTCCAAAGTTGTGGATTAATAACTATTTCGTGGACCATCATACAGGATTATGACGCCATCTTTGAACCTGGATCATACTCTACCAATGCTCATTTTACCAGCAATATCTTGCAGATCGAAAGGTTCGATAAGGGTAGCCGGTTGCGTAGAGCCCCATTGGGCCATACAATCCATGTCGATAATTAAGGAAAGTATCAAATTCGCGTTTGGCCTGCTCAGATTTTTGCATCAGCTCTTTGATTTTTATTTCGATGGCATCGGCCCAGATTTTGTAGCCACGTTCATTAAGATGCAACAGGTCTGGCATAATCTCAGTCGATAGCGTGCCATCTTTTTCTAAAAAGAATTGACCGATATCCATATAGTGAATTCGATTGCTGTCGCCAATTTGAGAGATTAGTTGGTTGGTCTTTTGAACACGATCATACATTTTTCCCAGAGCCACTTTCTGAACTTCCAGTGAGGCAAGCTCTTCTTCGTCCATTTCTTCTGGATGTTCAAGCTCAGCATCAGCTTTAGGGAAAATGCCTAAGACCAAAATTTGTGTAAAGGGAAGTTTTTTCTGTAAGGTTTTGCAAATCGCGATTACGCCATCGGCCGTCTGCTCGGCGGAGGCTGGGATTTCGACAAGTCCTTCTTGCTCTTCTTCACTCAGAGTGATATCTTCATTGACTAGATTATTAGTCCCAATCATCACGACAGCCACTTTAGGAGCAATGCCATCGATTGCTCCATTTTGCAAACGCCAAAGGACATGTTCAGTACGATCGCCACCAATACCTAAATTTCGAGCGTTGCGCGGGGCATAATATTTATCCCAAGTACGCTGCCCTTCACCAGCCCAACCAGCGGTAATGGAATCGCCAACGAAAATCATATCGACATTGCCCTGCTTTACCTCATTAACAATTCGCAAATGCTCCTGATACCACCAACCAAAATTGGGCGTTGCGGTATTGGCATGATGCTTCTGACCGGTCACAAAACCTTTATCGATATACCTATTATGACAACCAGATATAACAGATAAAGAGATCAATAGAGCGAACACACTCATTTTGGTATGCATTTTACACATAGCAAAACTCCAGTTGCCCCCGAAAATTTAGTCATACAACACAGTTTATTGATTATCGCTTCAAATGAGTTCAAAAAAATATCTGGGCTAGCGATATTAGTTTATACGGTTTGCCTCGAGGAATAGATCGCTTAATTTTTCATCGATGGCTTCAGCCCAAATTTGATAGCCTTTTTCACTTAAATGAATTAAATCGGGCATAACCTCAGTCGACAAAGTTCCATCTTTTTCCAAAAATTGCTTTCCAATATCCATATAATGAACCGTCTGGCCATCAGCATATCCTGCTAAAAGCTCATTGGTTTTCTTAATTCGGTCATTAATTTTAGTCAGAGGAACGGTATAGAATTCGCTTTCTTCATTTTCTTCATCAGCCTCAATACTTTCTTCAGCTTTTGGAAATATACCCAAAAGCAGAATCTGGGTAGAAGGCAATTTACTCTGAAGTGTTTCACAAATCGCAATGACACCATCCGCTGTCTGCTGAGGTGATGAAGAGGGTTCGATCGTTGTCTCTTCCTTAAAAATATCATCTGCCTCTTGCTGGGTCATTTCGCCATCTTGAACCGCCTGCTTTAGCTCTCGTTTTAATTCAGGAAGAAATGCTTCAAATTCCTCTTCATTGAAATCATAGGTATTATTCGTGCCAATCATCACAACTGCAACACGGGGAGCAATGCCACCGACCTCTCCATTTTGCAACCGCCAAAGAACATTTTCAGTTCGATCACCACCATAGCCCAGGTTGACAGCATTCAATGGCTGATAGTATTGCTTCCATATTTCTAAGCCATCCTCTTCCCAGGCGTGTGTAATCGAGTCTCCAATAAAAATGAGATCTACATTTCCCTGACCAACCCGATCAAGAATAGCTTGATGCCTACCTTGCCACCATTTGCTGGTTTTAGACTTGGGAACAACCGCATGATGGGACTCGTTAGAGTAATATCCTTTTTTGGGAGATGCACTTTGACATCCATGCAAAACAGATAAAGAAACCAATAAAAATACAACACGAGTTATGATGTTAAAATGACGAATGATCACACTCCTAAATATTTCACTAAAACTGTAAATATCGATATTATTTAACAATCGCTTTAAAGGCACGTTCGATGACTTTTTCTTTCATACCAAGCTTTTTGCCTTTCTTAACGGCTTTGGAAATGATTTTTTCTCTGGCCGCTTTCTTTTCATCAGACGAGCGTTTTTTGCCTTTTGATTTTTCGATTTCAGCAATCTCTTCGGTCATGGCTTGTCGTTCAGCCAACAGACCTAAAATTTCTTCATCGATAGTCTCGATCACTTTCTTTTTCTGAGACACGGTATTTTTAGGATATTTAATCCGCTGCTGATAACAAAGCTTGTCAAACAACACCAACGCAAACATCGACTCTAATACCGGAACCACACGAGGGCAAATGCAAGGATCGTGACGGCCAAAGACTTGAATTTCAGCGTGATCGCCTTTGATATCTTCGGTGTGTTGTTTTTTCGTAATCGAGCTGGTTGGCTTCACAGCAACCCGCATCACGATATCGCTGCCGGAAGAAATACCACCCGAAATACCGCCGGTAAACATTTCCTTGAATTTCTTTTTCTCCAGGGCATCGTTGTGTTCAGAACCGGTCATACGAGCGGCTTCAAAGCCACGTCCGATTTCAACGCCTTTGGTGGCACCAACAGAAAGCATCGCTTTAGCTAAGTCGGCCTCTAATTTATCAAAGACCGGATCACCTAACCCAGCTGGAACCCCCTTGGCAATCACTTCAATAATACCACCTGCCGAATCGCCCTCTTCACGCAATTTCATGATGGCTTCGACCATTTTTTCGGCCGCTTTTTTATCAGGACAGCGGACAATATTATTTTCGATTTCATCAAAATCATAGTCTTCCGCTTTAATGCCATGAATTTCCTGGCTGTAAGCGTAAATCTCAATGCCCTTTTGTTTTAGAATCTGCTTGGCGATCGCACCTGCCGCGACGCGAGCCAAGGTTTCACGCCCGCTGCTGCGTCCACCGCCACGATGATCACGGATACCATATTTTTTCAAGAAAGTGTAATCGGCATGGCCAGGTCGAAAGACGTCTCTCAAATTATCATACTTGGATGAATCTTGATCTTTATTAAACACAACCATGCAAATGGGAGCACCAGTTGTTTTACCTTCAAAGATCCCTGAGAGAATTTCGATCTTATCCCCTTCATTCCGAGGTGTAACTACTTTGCTCTGGCCAGGTCGACGACGATCCATTTCATGCTGCACAGCGTCCATGTCAATATCGAGCCCAGGCTTGACGTTATCCAGGACCATACCTAACGCCCTGCCATGACTTTCGCCAAAAGTGATCATTTTGAAATTCTGGCCAAATGTACTACTCATATTTCAATTTTCCTTGGTATAAACGCGTGGGGCACAGCCCCACCCTACATGTTTCTCTTTTAATTAATGGTTAATAAATGCTCGTATATTCCTTGAGCTACCTGTTCAATGGTTAACTCAGTTGTGTCGATTTCGAAATCGGCGACTTCATCAAAAATTTCCATACGCTCGGTATAATGTTTCTCAAAACTTTCGCGAGGATTGTCTTTATCAAAATAAGCAGGCATGCCATTTTGCATGATGCGATCATAGAGGATATCCAGTTCAGCATCCAACAGAATAACCTTGCCTAGCTTTCGGACAATTTCGCAATTCACCGGACTCACCAAAGTGCCACCACCTACTGATAGAACGGTTTTTCCTTCCGGCGAGAATTCCAATAAAAGATCTTGTTCCATTTCCCGGAAAGCGTCACCGCCAACTTCCTGAAAAATTTCACGAAAGGTTTTTTCCACATTATTATCTTTTGTATATTTCTCTTCGATCAAACTATCCAAATCGAAAAAATTAGCTTCCAGCAGATCGGCCAGCGTTTTGCCGACGACACTCTTGCCAGAGCCTTTAAAACCCACCAAAATCGTGATCAAACGTATTCTCCATCAAAAGGTTGAAAACATATAAGTATACCAGAAAAACGCATGCCGGTCAATAATCATAAATCATTGGCAAACAAGTAGATCCAAAGAGCTTTTTGATTGGTTTTTCAACATCCGCTTGGACAATCGACAAACTCTCTGCTATTCTTATAGCGAAATGTCGGCAATAAAGAAATATTTAGATCTGATTAATCTCATAGAAAAAAGAAGAAATAATGCAATTAAATGACAGCAACGCCAAAGAGGTTTGGGATTATTTTCGTCAACTAAGCGACATCCCTCGCCCATCCAAAAAAGAGGATAAAGTCTGCGATTGGCTTGAAACGTTAGCAGAAAAAAAAGGATTACCCTGCCGCAAAGACGCCGTCGGCAATATCGTCATTGAAGTGCCGCCAACTGACGGTTATGAAAATGCACCAGGACTGATCATTCAAGGGCACACCGATATGGTCTGTGAAAAAACGCCAGACTCGGAGCACAACTTTGACAACGATCCTATCCAATGGGTGGAAAAGGATGGCTGGCTCTATGGCAATAACACAACGTTAGGTAGCGACAATGGCATTGGTGTTTGCATGGCATTGGCACTACTTGAGCAAAGTGACCTACCCCATCCAAAATTAGAGCTGCTATTTACCGTCGATGAAGAAACAGGTCTCACCGGCGCCGATTCTCTCGAAGAAGGTTTTGTTAAAGGACAACGCTTGATTAACCTTGACTCTGAAGATGAAGGCTACTTTACCATAGGCTGTGCAGGTGGCATACAGACCGACATGGAATTGGACTTAACATTCATAGACGCTGCAGCAGACAAACAGTTCGTCAAACTTGAAGTATCTGATTTAACGGGCGGCCATTCGGGCGTCAATATCCATGAGAATCGAGCCAATGCGATACTAGTACTGACCGTATGCCTACATCAATTATCTGAAGCATTTGAAATCAATTTATGTTCAATTGAAGGAGGCAATGCGCATAATGCGATTCCTCGTGATGCTCATGCCATCCTGGCGATCAATCAAAATGATTTTGAAAAAATCGCCAATCCCCTGCTAAATTTTGCGAACTATTTTAGTGAAGGATACAAGCAGACGGATCCTAATCTTTCGCTTTCCCTGACAAAAGTTGACGAGCAATCAAGCTACATGGATTTAGACACTACCCAAAATGCTATTCTGCTGCTGGGTTCATTGCCTCACGGGCCAGTTGTTTTTGCAAAAGATATGGCAGGCCTCGTCGAAACATCCTCCAATTTAGCTCAGGTAAAAACCAGTGGTAAACTCTTAGAAGTCATGACCTCACAACGTAGTTTTGAACCTTCGCAGCTCGAAAAATTAACCACAAAAATTCACGACATAGCCGCAAAATATACTGCTCGATACGTTGATAGTAATGGCTACCCATCCTGGTCACCTAAATGGGAATCAGAGATACTGGAAACCTGTAAATCGCTTTACAAAGAAACAGCAGCAAAAGAGCCCGTTGTCGAAGTTATTCATGCGGGTTTAGAATGCGGGATTATTGATGATAAATGTCCTCAAGATTTAGATATGATTTCTTTCGGGCCAACCATCGAAAATCCACACAGCCCACAAGAACGGGTCAACATCGAAACTGTGGATAAAGTATGGGACTTTTTGTGCAAGTTGATTCCGCTATTGAAATAAATTAGCGAGAAAAATTGACGGAGCCAAACTGGAGTGAACCGGAACTATTTCCAAAACTATTACTACTACCACTGCCACTACCGAATCGATTGTTATTGCCAAAGCCACTGCTGAAATTATTTTGACCTTGGCCCGTACCACCGTTATTGCCAAAGTTTGAATTTTCAGCATCGCTGCGTTCGGTCATGAGATCGGCAACATAATAACTTTTTAGCACCATACGCTCTGGCATTTTACCTTTGACGCTAATATGTAGTATGCCGCGATCCACACGATAGACCATCTGAACACCTTTACCTGCAGCGGCAAGATTTAAGATCGATTCTAAAACAAGCTGCGGCGTCACACGATCCAGTTCTAAAGAAATAATATCCTCTTTATCAATACCAGCCAATGTTAATTCCGGCCAGAAAACAATCAAATTAATACCCAATCGATTGCGTAAGTCGAGCAACACAGATTCCAGCGATTGATCGGAGTAATTGACCGACATGGTTCTGCGAGTTAATTTATAAATCACCTCATCACTCGTAGCTGGCCTGCGAGAGAAACGCTTTGCAGTCACATTTCTGGTAGAATAGGTGGAAAAACTTGCTTGAGTGGTAGGCTTAAGTAGACTTTTCTGGGTTTGTTTGCTAGTTACTTGAATCTCAACATTCGCCGGTAAAACAAATGGGCGATGAATGCGAACACGTTTTTTCTTTTTAACAGGTGCTTGGTCAGCGAATAGCAACCCAGTACTCAATGAAAACAGAAAAAATATCGCTAAAACCTGTGAGGTTCGTTTACCTATGTTATGCCGTGATGATTTCATAACAAACTCCTGTGACCAAGTTACTCATAGTTTATCGGCAAATGAGTAAAAAGTAAAGCACGAAAAATGGCGAATGGCGGTTGACAGCCAACCCATCGAAGGTCATAATATCGCTTGAGTTATGAAGTTAACATTCTTAAGGAATCGATTCTATGGAACACAAAGTCGCCGTTCTTATTCCTGCCGCGGGCTCTAGCAGCCGATTTGACGGTAAATCAAAAAAACAATTTTCCGACCTAAATGGGCGGGCCGTTTTCGTTCGAAGTATCGAAAAGTTTGCTGACCGCCGCGATGTCAGCCAGGTGATCGTTGCGATTCCAGAAGAAGATGAAGAATTGTTTAAAATTCGCTGGCTCGACAAATTGGTTTTCTATGGCGTGCAGTATGTTATTGGTGGTAGTGAACGCTATGAAACCATTGCACGCATGCTGGAACATGTCAAAGAAGACACGAACTTTATTGCCCTGCATGATGCGGTGCGACCTTGTGTGACAGAAAAACAAATCGATGCGGTTTTTGAAGCAGCCTTCGAAACAGGGGCAGCTATTTTAGCCAATAAACTCAATGGCACGATAAAATCTGCCAACGATCAGATGGAAATAGCCAAAACGGTAGATCGATCCGATTTGTGGGAAGCACAAACCCCACAAGTCTTCAAGATTGACCTATTAAAAGAAGCCCATGAAAAAAGAGATCAGGTCACCGAACCAATCACCGATGACGCCCAACTCGTCGAAGCTCTCGGACATCCAGTCAAACTCGTCGAAAGCGCTTCAAGTAATATAAAAATCACGACCGGAAGCGACCTGGTCATCGCCAGCGGCATATTAAAAGCCGCTCCTAAACCAAAGAAAAAAGAAGATGGCCCCGTCGGCCCCTGGGCCGCCGAACAAGCCTGGTAGGTGCCAGAGGCACCTGTTTACCGCCGCGACCATGCGACACTTACCCGGCTCCGTTGTCGCCTGCTTGGTTGGCGAGACATGTAAAATAAAAATGGGATTCTTAAATGAATAAACGCGTCATTATTGCTGGTGGAAGCGGGTTTGTTGGAAAACGCCTGCAGGAAAAATTGGTTGAGAAAAACTATGACGTTGTTGTATTAACACGTCGTAATATGGATCATCAAAATCGCTCCAATATTAGCTTTGTCAAATGGGATGGAAAAACGCCTGATGGCTGGCAGGATCAAATTGAAGACAGCTATGGCATTATTAATTTAGCAGGTGATAATATAGCAGCCGGCAGATGGACTGAAGCGAAAAAGAAAAGTGTCATCGATAGTCGCGTACAAAGTACACAAGCCGTTGTCAAAGCGATAAAAAATGCAAGTACGCCTCCATCGGTATTGGTCCAGGCATCCGCGACAGGATTCTATGGCGATCGAGGTGACGAGATACTGGACGAATCATCACAAATCGGCACAGGGTTTTTATCAGAAACAGCCAAACAATGGGAATCACAAGTTCTACCGATGCAGGAGTCAAATACCCGATGCGCGATTGGACGAATCGGCGTTGTCCTGGGTATGGGCGGCGGCATGATGGACAAAGTCGTTACCCCCTTTAAGTTTTATATGGGTGGCCATCTCGGTAGCGGTCAACAGTGGCTTAGCTGGATTCATATTGAAGATCTGGTTGATGCGATTATTTATCTATTAGAAAATGATTCCACAACGGGAACCTACAATTTAACCTCACCCAACCCCTGTAACTATAAAACTTTTTTTCAAACCCTTGGGAAAGTCATGAAAAGCCCCAGCTGGTTTCATGCACCGGGCTTTATCCTCAAAACACTCTTGGGCGAAATGGCCAAAGAAATGCTACTTGGCGGCAATCGGGTTTTACCCAAACGCTTATTAGAGTCAGGGTTCGAATTTAAATATCCTGACGTTGAAGCTGCGTTAAAGAACTTATTAAAATGAAATTAAAATATAACGTCATTATTTTAATGCACCTATTCTTAATCGCATCCTGTGATAAACCTCAAGTAGACACTTATAACTTACCTTATGATAAGAAAACATCTAAAACCGCTCTTTTCACCTATTATCACGATGACTCATTTGCAAGCTATGCACCCAATCTCGAAAAATCAGAAAATGGTGACATAAAATTAACATACCCTAAGAAAAATAAAGGCCTGGAAGGAGTCTACCTAGCTCTCTGGGAAGATGGGACTATTATTTGGTCTGTCGACCCCAAGTATGACCAAGCCCCTTTTAATGTTGGAAAAATCCCACATTTCTCCAAAGAAAATATTACAAAAAGATTGAAAGAGTTTGGATTTTTCGATTTAAAACGAAGACATCATTTTATGTTTAATTCAGGCACTATTAAATTAGCTTATACCGAAGATGATACAATCATTTACCTTGAATCTTATCACGAACTCTTCGAAGCAAATCCCAATTTAGTTGTCACTCACCACGGCATACAGTCTTTGGAAGGACAATTATGCAGCCAAGTCATTGGAGACAGCACAGAAGAATATAAACAATTCCGAGAAACCTGGGATAACACAAAACATCTCTTTCTGCAAATGATACCAGACCCAATTGATTATATGGATGAAAATCAAATCATAGCAAAACCTGTAAAATTAAAGTCAAAACGAAGCAATTAACTTATCAATTCATCATTTAAACATCACTAAATGTTTGTTGAATCACAAAGCTAGTTAAACTAAAATATAGCGGGTGGCCAAAAGTGCCACCTGTTTTTTTATCTAAACACAAAACTAAAATTATAAAGATATCTTTGTGGCATTAATTACCTTTAATCATGTTAAACGCGAATACTCAGGGCACTGGGTACTCGACGGGGTCAGCTTTGAAATCAATACAGGGCAAAAACTTGGGTTGATTGGCGCGAATGGTAGTGGTAAAACCACCATTCTCAAAATTCTCAATGGTTTAGAAAAAACGACTGAAGGCCATTTGTCGTTTGGGCCTGATACGCGTGTGGGCTATGTACCCCAACATGTCGAATTTGAAAAAGATGAAACGATTGAAGATTACTTGCTTAAAGAGCATCGCGCCAAAACACAAAAGCTTCGCCAGATGGAATCAGAAATGGCCGACGCCAGCGATGATTCCATGCAGAAAATTCTTAAAGATTATCAAACACTTCGCGATGATTACGATCAGCATGACGGCGATCATTTCGAACAGCGTGCCATCAGTATGATTGAGGCATTGGGTCTGACTGGTAAACAGCATCAACTCATTAGCCAACTCTCGGGTGGTGAAAAAAATGTTCTAGCGATGACACACGCCCTACTGATGGAACCCAATCTTCTTGTGCTCGATGAACCTGGTAACCACCTGGATTACAAAGGCCTGGCCTGGCTGGAAGATTTTTTAAATCAATTTCGGGGTGCCCTGCTGGTGGTATCACACAATCGCTACCTACTTGATCAAGTGGTCGATGGCATTTTGGAATTAGAAGATGGCAAAGTGGAAACCTACCCAGGAAACTACACCGCCTATACCCAACTCAAAGAAGAAAAACGTAAAGCACAGCAAGCACAATTTGATGCTTATCAACAACGACTCGAGCATATAGAAAATTTGGTCCAGAAATTTGCTGATATCGCTCAAGGCCATGCCAGTGATCAATCATGGGGCAAACGACTCAAGGCTCGTCGCTCTCAATTAGAACGTGTGCGATCTGAAGCCGTTGATCAACCGAAAGCTTTACCTAAAAAAATCTCGGCCCATTTTCAAGCGGAAGAAACCAAGGCAGACATTGCCCTGCAAATTAAAGGGTATGAAAAAGCCTTCGATTCAAAAGTGCTTTTTGAAAATTTGGATTGGCTCATGACGGGCGGACAACGTTGGGCCTTAGTCGGCGCCAATGGTTGTGGCAAAACATCGCTCCTAAGAGACATCATCAAGCATGGCAGTTGGCAACATCCTGTCATTCGAATTGGCCCAAGCTTATCTGTGGGCTATTGTGCCCAGGAACAGGAAACACTCACAGGTGACAATACCGTTTACGACGAATTGCTTTCACTACCTGATGCCAAACATGAAACCGTTCTGGGTATTTTGGCACGTTTTCTTTTTACCGATCAGGAAGTGCATAAAAAAATTGATCATCTCTCAGGTGGCGAACGCAATCGCCTGCAGCTCGCCAAGCTCATGATGACCAAGCCCAACTTCTTGATTCTGGATGAGCCAACCAACCACCTGGACATCCAAACCTGTGAAGCAGTGGAAGCCGCACTCAAAGATTTCAAAGGCACCATCCTCGTGGTCTCCCACGATCGCTACTTTTTAGACAAAGTGACAGACCATGTCGCGGAAGTAAAAAATAAAGCGTTAAATTTTTTCGAGGGAAACTTCACTCAATACTGGCAAACACAAAAAAGTCAAGAAGAGACAAAATCCATTTCAGGCCGGATTACCAGCCGAGGTAAAACTCGCAGCGAAGAGAAAAAGGAAAAACCCAAAGCCGGAGGCCAGGCATGGAAAGATCGTAAAGCCCAGCAAGCCGCCGAGCGTAAAATCAAAAAAGACTTTGAAAATCTCGAGAAAAAAATTGCCGACCTGGAATCCCATAAAGAAGAACTTGAAGCTCAAGTCGCCCAGGCATTCACAGAGGGCGATAACGAAAAAGGTACGGAACTGTCTCAAAAACTCTCTGAATTATCCAAGCAACTGGAAACCCTCTATGAGCAATGGGTTCTGCAGGGCGAAAACCTGTCAATCTCTGAAGAATAGCCTTTAACAACCTTTTAACTTGACAAATCGGCCAAATCGCAGGATAATGATTCTTGTCATACAGGTGGGATTAGTTGAAGAGTTTTCCTAATTCTTGTCGAGAAATATAGTATGAAAAAACCATTAATTACCAAGCGTTTTATGACAAAAAACCAACATCATTCCATACATTTAGAACAATTGGAAACACGACTATTGCTCAATGCCAGCCTTTCCAAATCTGGTGTTTGGAGCATCATGAGTGAAAACAATAAAGCTCAGATTGATGATGATATTCTCATCCAAACGGATCCTATCAATCCCAATCAATTAATGGCGATTGTGAACAATGCGATCGTCGATACGCAAAGTGTTGAAAACGTATCCTCCATCCAGGTCAAATCTGGTAATGGCGATGATACGATTACAATTAATCTACCTGAGTCACTCAATCATATTCCTGTTAAAATATTAGCAGGCAAAGGCAACGATGAAATTCAGGCAGGACCAGGAAATGATTACCTCCATGGCGGCCCTGGACACGACCACCTGATGGGCAACGCTGGTGATGACATACTGATAGGCAGCAACGGAAACGATCAATTAGACAGTGGCTCTGGAAATGATTTTTCCAAAGGTGGCAAAGGCCATGATATATTAACCGGTGATGAAAATGGTAATAAATTCAGCACCGGTTCTGGCAAAGATTATATTTTCAGTTATTCCACTGAAGATAAAATTCGAAAAGGCAAAAAAGATATCGTCATTTTTCAGGACGATGTGACCCCCATTCAAAATAATCAGGATACCACCCAAATCAAATCGGATATCATTAATTCCGCATTAGACTTTTGGAGTTGGATATGGGACACCGAGGGTAAATCGATTCCTCTACCCATTTTTGATTTTGGCGGTGTGATAGATTTCCCTGGTGGTATTTTCCCAGCGGCCGACGCTTCGGCTGAAGTAGCTGGAGATGGTGCTGGATTTGTCAGTCAAACCAACACTCAGGAAATCGATGTCGACGAGGCCGATCTGGTAAAAACAGATGGTGACTATTTATATGTTTTAGTCGATGAGCTACTCACGATCATTGATGTGCAGGATCCTGAAAATCTAGAGATCGTTTCTGAAGTAGAAATCGAAGGCTATGCCGGACTTTTATATCTTAATGATGGCGAAATAAATGTGATTTCGCAAATTTACTCAAACTATGGTTTTATTTATCCATTAGATCCATTTGAAGACACCATCTTCGCGGCAGATGCTATTGTTGGTGGCCCAATTCCACCCGGTGAAATTATCCCGCCACAAGTGAAAGTCACTTCGATTGACGTATCTGCTCCAGAGTCGCCCAATGTAACCGAAGAACGCTTGATCGATGGCTGGCTGGAATCCTCCAGATTGATAAACGATACGATTCATATTGTCGTCGAGAATAGTAGCTGGCTTCCAACCCCAACCTCAGTATGGGATCCAACAAATAGATTAATCAGTTATGAATCACAAGAAGATTACAAACAACGCCTGGAAGACAATCTTGAATCATACCTGCCTAGCATCACAACAAAAATTTTCACCGATGGTTCTTCTGATACAAGCGTTGATGAAACCAAGCAAATACAACTAAGTGACATTTCCGTTCCTGACGATTTTACGACCACAGATTTAACCTCAATTGTCTCCATCAACACCAAAGATGATACATTGTCTACGACATCGATTACTGGGTTCACGGGCGAAATCTATGCGTCCTCTTCCAGTCTTTATATCGCCTCTAATAGCGGCTTTTTAGCAAACGATACCAATCAATGGATTCAAACCACGACACTTTATAAATTTGATTTAGATGAAAATGGCTCAGAATTTTCAGCCTCAGGCACCGTCCCTGGAGTCATCCTCAACCAATTTTCTATGGACGAGGAAGATGGTTATTTTCGCATTGCCACCACAACGGGCAATTGGCAAAGCGTTGATAACGCCCTATTTGTCTTAGAGCAAGATGGCGATGAATTAGAAATCGTGGGAAGCATTACAGAAATCGCTCCAGGCGAGCGTATTCAATCGGTACGATTTATGGACGATGAAGCATTTGTGGTAACATTTGAACGTGTTGATCCGCTTTTTGCGATTGATCTTACCAATCCAGAATTACCTGTTATCAAAGGTGAACTGAAAATACCTGGTTTTTCTGAATACCTGCATCCTGCTAATAATGACCAGTTGATCGGTGTTGGCTATGATGCCGATGAAAATGGACGTAACCTGGAATTACAAATGTCGCTCTTTGATGTATCAGACCTGACAAATCCTCAACTAAAAGATACAATCAAATTCACGGACACCCCATTCAACGATTACACTGAAGCGGTTTACGACCATCACGCTTTTTCATATTTTTCCGACACAGACATTGTCGCCCTGCCAGTTCACACGGGTTTCCTTGAACCCTCTACATTACAAGTGGTAGAAATTAATCCAATCGAAGGCTTTGATCTACGTGGCACAATCACACATGACTCTGCGATCAGACGCAGTCTAAAAATCGACGACATGCTATTATCAATTTCTGAATCACAGGTTAAAGTGCACCAGATAAATGACCTTAGTGAAATCAGCAGTATCGAATTATAATCACTCAATTATTTCATTTGCCGGCGAACATCTAACATCACTAGATAACGTTTGAGTATTATAGTGCCCAAAATGCCAGTAACCACACCATAATAAATTTTTAACATTGATAAAGTACCAAAGCTAAGAACTTTCTCCGTAAGAACTTCCGAAATAAATCCCAAAGGACTAAATAAAGAAATTGGACTCCAGGAAAACACAACCACAAAAATCAAGGGTAAAAAGAAATATAAAACGCCAATAAACACCAATAAAAATCCAATTTTCTCCGAATCAACGACAAAAACGTTATAAATTTCCAGCAAAAAACAAATAAACATATAAATGGCAAAAACTACAATGACTAGTCGAATTAAGTAATTCAGTTGCAAATCAAATTTCACCGAAAACCCAAGAACAAAAAGCATCCATATCAAAAACATACCTACAAACAATGAAATATTTGAATTCATAAATAACTGAAACTTGCCTGGATGTTTTCCAGTTGTTTTTTCAATAAAAGAATAATATTCATAATACTTTGAAAATGTTGTCACAGACATAAAAGGCACAATTAATACAGGTACCATAGTTGCAAGCCAAAAGCCAAAATATACATCTTTAGGGTACCTTGAATCTATGTAGGGCCAAAAGACACCTAAAATGATCACCTCACACCCCAAAATAAAAACGCAAGCCCACCCTTTATTAAATATACTTACATTTTCTTTCGCTATTTTTCGCAAACTTCCTGCATAAGCCCAAATACTAAAATATAACGCAAGAATCGAAACAAAAAGAAATACAGGCAGGTCAAAATCATAAAAACCAATTATAGTCTTAGCTGGATCATCCCGTGAAAACAAGTATTCCACCCCACCTATCACCCAAGATGCAATAAAAAATATAACGATTAATAAAAGCGCTCCCGCAGAACGCGTCTTCTTGCGACGCTGAATCGAAACTAACAAAGCGATATTGTTGACCAGAATACTCACCGAGACTAACCCCAAAAACATATAAGCAATCAATGTTACAGAAATTTTACTACTAACTCCAAAACCAAGCCAAAAGATCATATTGATAAGAACAAAGATCAACAATAATGCATTTTTACCCAGTAGAATCCCAATAGCTTTCTGGCTAGGTGTTAATGGCAACATCCTGAAAAAATCATAAGCATTATTTTGAACTTCGCCATGGATAGCTGAAGCAGTATTACGAGCGGAAACAAACCATAACAAGATCATTTGAAAAATTGAAAATTGATAAAACAAAGGTTCAGAGGTCCTGCTATTTTCATTGACCAATATCAGCAAAAATAATGAGACCACATAAATCGTAATATAAATTCCTAATTGTTTAGGCCTAAAGGTCCCAATGGCATATCGCTGCATGACTGGGTTTTTAAACATATTGCTGTTCCTCCTGATTAGACTTAGAAGAAATCTCGAGAAAAACATCTTCCAAATCCAGCTTATTCTCTGACAACGAAATAATCCTAAACCCTTGCTTCACTAACATGGTATTAATATCAGCAATATTCTCGACGCTTCCTTCTAAATCAAAACGAATATCCTTTTGATCAATTTCTATATTTTTAGCATCTGAGTGATGTCGTATATACTCGGCCGCCTTCTCCGCATTTTCTAATAATGTCATCGAAACTTTTAATCCACTGGACATCCTTTGAGCCATTTCATCGACAGATCCAAATGCGACCACCGCTCCATGATTCATGATTGCAATGTGGCTACAGAACCCTGCGAGTTCAGTTAAAATATGAGATGAAATAACGACGGTTTTACCCTGCTCACTTAAGGTTTGAAGAACTTTTCTTAACTGAATTCTGGCTTTAGGATCTAAACCAGAGGCCGGTTCATCTAATAAATATATTTGAGGATCCCGAACCAATAATGTTGCTAGCCCCATCCGCTGTACCATCCCCCTGGATAAATTTTGAATCATACTATCGCATTTATCTTGCATATCGACCATATCAATTGCTTGATCTATTCGCGATGGCAATTCACTTTGATCTATATCATACGCACTACCAAAAAATGCTAAACACTCTTTGAGTGTTAGATCAGGACAAAGATTAAAAAAGTCAGGTAAATAGCCAATGTTTTTACGAAGCACACGTTGATCTTCGTGTAAATCATTTCCTAGAACACGTAATTGACCACTAGTAGGATGGAGTAACGTCGCCATCATTCGAAGGAGTGTCGTCTTGCCAGCACCATTGGGGCCAATCAGCCCGATGACCTGTCCCTTTTCAAAAGACAAATCGACATCGTTCACTGCAACTAAAGTTCCATATTCTTTACGTATTTTTTCTGTTTCAATCACCATGACATGAATTCCAATATGAAATATTTTTTAAACCAGACCGCAAAAAGAAATTCGTTACACTATTTTAGGACAACCTCGACACGTTCGTCAAACATTTGATATAAATTTAACCACTTCAACAAGTAAACCGACACAAAGTAATGTTATAGAATATGATTGATTTAGTCTAGGCATTACCCTGCAGAAAAAAAACGGGCGTCAGTTCCTCCGGGACCAATTTTTACGCGTACCGGTTTGGAGCATTTAGGACAGTATCCTTCATAAGCAGTCCCTGGTTGGTTCCGATAAATTCGCTGATACGCATGGCAGCACTCGAAATAGACGCTAATATATTTTCGCTGACCGCACTTTTCGGGATCAATATGAGCTTCGGCCATCTCTCCAGAGTCGCCGCCAGGGCCTTCGATTCGCTGGTGACCGTCGATTTCTACGATATAATCAGGTTCTTCTGCCATGAGCAAAATCATACCAGCCGAGCCGCCTGCCCGTCAAGAGGGAGTTTAATCTGGAGAATTTAAGAATATAACAGCTTAATTGGTAAGATATTACCGTAAAAATTCTGCCTGGCGGCCCAAAATCCGCCAAAATCTGGGAATCTCCAACAAAATCACCATTTCACTTTACTTTAATTACGCAAAACTGCTACAATGTTTAACTTATTGAAATTTAATAT
>JANQJS010000057.1 GCA_028281535.1 Sedimentisphaerales bacterium
TGGGTCGTAGCACAAGAAGCCGCAGATGCCGTTCCGGTATTACCGACACTGTCACGAGACTGAACGGTATAACAGTATTGCGTGCTGGCTTGAAGACCACTGTCCGTATAGCTGGCAGAGGTTTGCCAACCACTGTTCGTTCCGCCAGTACCACCACTGGTATTGACGAAGCTATATTCTACAGGGCCAGATGGATCTGACGCTGTCGTAGCTGTCATACTAATCGCACTGCTGCTAATCGCTGCAGGAGCGGAGGCAAACGTTGCTGGATTCGGGGTTGGAGGTGTCGTATCAGGCAGTGCATCTGTTGTGGCACAGCTAGCTGCAGAAGCCGACCCCGTATTACCTACACTGTCACGTGAAGTAACCGTATAGCAGTACTGCGTGCTTGGACTCAATAAAGTGTCCGTGTAACCAGTAGATGTCTGCCAGGTACTATTAGAACCACCTGGATTCGCAGTCGTTTCTGTGAAGAAATATTCCACCGGACCCGATGGATCACTACCTGTTGTCGCGGTCATGGCAACCGAACTGGTTCCAGTTGAAGCTGGAGCAGAAACAAATGTTGCAGGGTTCGGCGTTGGTGGTGTGGTATCTGGCGCGGTTTGTGTAGTTGCACAAGCTTGAGCTGAAGCCGTTGTGGTATTACCTGCACTATCACGTGACTGAACTGTATAGCAATATTGCGTACTGCCAGCTAGACCACTGTCAGAATAACTCGTCGAGGTTTGCCAACTACTGTCGGTACCACCGGGTGTACCACTGACATGATTAAAGAAATATTCAACAGGACCTGACGGATCAGAAGCTGTGGTAGCAGTCATGTTAATGACCGTAGCACTGCTGGCCGCCGGAGCTGAAGCAAACGTTGCGGGATTAGGTGTTGGAGGCGTTGTATCTGGAGGTGCTTGTGTTGTTGCACAAGAGGCCGCAGAAGCTGTACCTGTATTACCTAAACCATCACGAGATTGAACCGTGTAGCAGTATTGCGTTGATGGACTCAAACCGAGGTCGGTATAACTCGTAGAGGTCTGCCAACCACTGTCGGTACCACCAGGCGTGCCACTGGTATTGTCGAAATTGTATTCAACTGGAGTCGATGGATCGCTTGCCGTGGTCGCGGTCATTGCAATCGCTGTTGAGCTCGTCGCTGCGGGAGCGGATGCAAACGTCGCTGGATTCGGCGTTGGAGCCGTCGTATCCGGAGGTGCACTTGCGGCCAAGTTGAACTTCACTTCACCCAGGCTATGAGAGAACCCACCGCCATGGTTTGTGTTGCTCGTGATAATAACATAACGGGCACACACTCCACCGAAGTCAGGACCTGTAAAACCAGTATAACCACCGGTACCGGGTGCTTGTGGGAAAGTAAAGTTGCCTAAAGCTGTCCAGTTCGTACCATCTTGTGAATAGTCAATCGAGACACTGTTGAAACCACGATTCGTAACACCGCTTTCATTATGGTTCCAGACATCCATCACACCTAAGGTATAAAGATGACCTAGATCATAGCGAACCCAGAAGCTGTTGCCACGTGCTGGATTCGGATTCGCCGAGGCACTTGGAGCCTGCAATCCGTTATTCCAAGCACCATCATGCACGTTACCGGTTAAACCAGATCCGTCAACCGTCTTCGCTGCGGTTGCGGTTTCGTCAACACTGCTAGCGGTTGCGACAACATCCTGATTCTGACCCGCACCAACAAAATTAGTGTAAGGCTGGCCTGAGCCACACGTCGGAACGCTTTGTGTCGTTGCACAAGATGCCGTTGACGCGGTCGTGGCATTACCAAGACTGTCACGTGCGGCAACCGTATAGCAATATTGCGTATTCGCAGTCAATCCTGTATCCGTATAGCTAGCACTGCTTTGCCAGAGACTATCGCTACCACCGGCATTACCAGAAGTTTCATCAAAGAAATACTGAACAGGTGAACTCTGTCCATCCAACGCTGTGGTTGCGGTCATGTCAATCGCTGATGAACTGCTCGCAACAGGTGCTGAAGCAAAGGTCATCGGATTGGGGAATGGAGCCGCGGTATCAACACCACCATTAATGGTAATCTGACCACTCATTTGTATGCTGGTATGAATATGACAGTGATAATTGTAAATATTGGCTGAAGTACCATCACCCGTCGAGTTATCCAAAAACGCTTGATCAAAAGTAGCGGCATAAACAAAACCTGATGGATTCGTTGTCGTTGGATCTGCAGATGACGCAAACAGGATCTGAGCGGGATTATTGATAAAGAAATTATGTGCTCCAGATTGACCGGCCCAAACGTTATGGCCTGCATCGATGAAGGTCCACTCAACCGTATCACCCACATTAATGGTGATATTAGCCGGATTGAATGTCAAGCCAGGCCCAACAGAAACATCGATAAATCCATCTTCCACAGCGGTGCTCACACAGGAAACTGAAGAGGCCGCTCCCGTATTACCTAGTCCATCACGTGCTTGAACCGTATAGCAATATTGTGTACCTGCATTTAATTCTAAATCATAGTAAAGAGTACTAACTTGCCATCCACTATCAGTTCCACCAGTATTACCGGAGGTTTCATCAAATAGATATTCAATCACCGGAGTTGGATCAGAAGCTGTTGTGGCTGTCATCGTAATGACCGCATCACCAATCGCTGACGGAGAAGATGCAAAGGTCATTGGATTGGGGGTCGGTGGATTCGTATCAGCCGCAGCATTGGTCGTTTGACAAGAGGTGCTGGAGTAACCGGTCACATTCGGTGTACCGGCACTGTCACGACTGCGAACACGATAGCAATATTGTGTTGAAGCACTTAAGCCGTTATCGGTATAAGAGGTACTGTTTTGCCAACCGCTATCGGTTCCACCGGCGTTACCAGAGGTTTCATCAAATTGATATTGTACTGGATTGCTGCCTTCAGGATCGGTTGACACCGTGGAATTAACCGTGATCGAATTTTCTGTCACACCCGAAAAAGAAGCAATCGAAGGCTGGCTTGGTGGATTGGTATCAACCGGAGGACCGCTATCTGAAATATTGATCCATTGCCCTACCGATGGCACTTCAACACCACCATTGTTGGAAAGAATAAAGAGTAAATAATATCCGGGAGGAATGACGTTTGGATTGGATGGAACCGTCACTGTTAAGGAGGAACCATTATCAACAAAGTTCACTGGCTCACTAATCATATTATAACTAAAGCAGTGCGTATAATCACCAGGACGATGGATAACGACTTTCGTAATTGAACCACCGGTTGATGTATAAGGTACATTGAGGTTTTGACCATAAGAAGCAGTTGTTGGTGCAGAACTAATCACAGGACGCGCACCGTTATGTAAATAAGGAGGTGAATAAATTTCAATATGTGAACTTTCTGCTCCTAAACCCGGTCCAGAGTAAATACCTGCATTCTCACCACCTGACATCAACACACGACCATCAGCTAAAAGAGACGCACTGGAATGGTATTCTCGATTAACGGTCATTTGAGAAATGGTAGACCAACTATTGCTGCCCGGATTAAATATCGCCTCAGTTGCGCCTGCACCACCACCGACAACAAGAACCTGACCATCCGGAAGCAAAACGGCATCCTGGTATTGTGTTTCTGAGCCCGGTTTAACCGGTCCTGCAACCCATTGCGGGCTCGGTTGAGTTAGATCCAAAAAGTCGGTTCCTTTAAAGTTTAATATTTGTGGACGTTCGCCTCCACCTGGGTCGGTGATACCATGAAGCCCATCAATGACCATGTAGCGTCCATCCTGTAGTTGAACCGACAGATTATAGTACCGAATTCTTGAGGGTTGTCCGCCTGCACCTACACAGGGGTTGGGATCAAATTCAGGGAGATTTGCCCATTGTCCAGGCTGAGTCGGAGCTAATGAAATCGTAAAGTTATTCGTATTCACTTCCCAAATTCGTGTATCGGCAAAAGTCCCGGTTTGTAAAATACGGTAGATACCGGCACCTGGATTATCAGGCAAAAGGTGGATACGGGGATAAACGGTCCACTCTTCCTGTTCAAAACTGGGGATATTATTGCCATTATTAAGATTCGTCCAGGTGTTTGTGGTAGGATCATAGATCTCGGCGTTCATGGCACAAACCGTGTCTGGAGACGTTCCACCAATATTAAATAGCATACCATTGCCTAACATAATCGTGGAAGGATACCAACGTTTTTTATTCATGCTGGCTAACACTTCCCATTGATGGGTGATAGGATTATAGGCCCAGTTATCAATAATACCTTGTATAGCGTTGTCATCCACACCACCATTCATCAGATATCGACCATCGGCAAGCATGGTCATGCCGGCACAAAAGAAATTTGTATTGGTCGTGGGACGTGTTAAACCATTCGTTGGATTATTTGGATTAAAAATATAAGCCGGTGGCGTGGTAGATCCGACCTCATTCGTTCGAAAAGGATAATAAATCACATCACCAGTGTGGAACACACCAGAGTGAATCCCTTCAGTACCGACATTAACCGGGGGTGTCCATGAACCTTGCGTCGAAGCTTGCCCATTCACTTCGCCATGAAAAAAGCAAATAGTCATTAAGAAAATACCGTAAAGCAATTTAGTTTTCATAGCCCCCTCATCCATCATATTGTTTTTAAATAGTTTAGGTCTGTACATTCTTTTACTCCATTTCCTTTCATCTTAGTTTACTTTTACGTTAATAACCACTTCACTACACAAAACACTCACACTTACAGGATATTGAAAATTCTGGAGTTGAGGATATAATGAGGCAGGCATGAGGCGCAAAAACATCCCATGCTATACTCTAAGGTGTGCCAGTACGGTCCTGCAAAAACTGTTCGCTGGTACACTTTTTAAAGCTTAACTAAGCAAAATAATAATTAAGCTTTTGTAGCCATATACTCCATCATTTGAAAATCTTAGTTATTATCTAAAATACACACTGTCTTTATTGAATTTTTTATATATAGCATTAATATCATAACTCGTTAAAGCCATATCATAAAAAACAACGTTATCAATCGCCCCCTGCATTATTTCGATGGGACTATTTGTAGGTTTATATGCAAATAATATATCTGCAAAGCTAATAAATTAGGATTGCCTCACTCTTACTTAATCAAATAGAACGAGAGAAGAATTTTTAAAAAAGAAAATGGATTAATTTCCTTAATTAGCACAAAAATCTCATAAAGCCTTATCATTTCTTTATTAATCGACCAAGAAGTTCTATTCAATTTTATTTTTCGCTTATGATGATTCGCTAATTTTTGGATTTCGACGAACTATTTCTAGTTACCCAAATCGCCTAACCCTTATAAATTAAGCTGTCCAAATTCGATGGACCGCCACACCGGTGAGAGATTTTTCTATAAGAAGTGTTTTTTGAAGTAACTAATTTACTCTAGATTTTAAATCGAAGAATTGCCAATTCAACAGATATCAACTAAGATTTCACTATGATTTCAGAGCCGTATGACTTTTTACTTTTCATAGGGGACACTACGGGATATTTGTCGACTCTTGCACATAAAACATCTTATAGATCGATTTTCAAAGCACGATTTCAATAATTATTGTTCAGTAGATTTTTGGTCTTTATTAGGAACACATCGTATAACATATTTAATGTAAGATTCAACCATGGGTGATAATTTCTCATAGTACTCGTTATTTGATTTAGTCGTTCGATTTTTCAAAACAGTTTTAAGTGCACCAACTGACTTCCGGCGCAAATTACGACATTTATCCAATCTTTTTTCTAGTACACTATTTTTCTCTCGAAATTCTAAGAAATAGTCTATCGCAGACAAACAATGGCCATACGACTCGATAATTAATGCAAAACGAAGAGCATCTAACCTTATCATACGCGTTGTATCTCTAAGAATCATATCAGGAACCGTATCAGTGTTTTCACGTGCATACGATATGTCAAAATATGACAATTGAGTATTGCTGGCTAGATTCGCAAAGACTTCTAATTCACAGGTCCTCATATGTAATTGAAAATACCATATTATCCACCATGCATTCTTTCGATGTTTTTTTAAATTTTCTTCTACATGTTTAAGGATATCACGACTCTTTTGCAACCAGAACTCCATTTTAGAAATTGTCGTTTTATCAAAGCGAATTTCTGATGCACCAGCATAATCTTCTAAATATATCAATTTTCGAAACTTTCGAAATCCTGGAAAGTCTGAATCTGATGATCCTATTTTGTGTAAAATCACATATAACCGGTGTAAATCGATTATCGTTTCTGACAAATCACTTTGTTTGGCTGGATTATTTTGATTAAATTTATGTGCTTCTTTAAGTCTTCTTAGTGCTTCTTCATGGTGTTGCAGAGAAGAAACAGACAAAGAAAGATGAGACAAAAGAATATTTTGCTGATGTTGTATATAACCACTAGAGTCATCTGGTATAAATCTCATGATTTCTAATGCGGCATGATAAACTAAGCGAGCTTTTGTAAAATATATTTTATTGTTATTTTTTTCACAGTCATGCCCACCGATACCTCTATGCTCACACAAATAGCTAATGTGTCCTTGTGCTATCAGAAGTTGCATATACCGACTCATAGCCTTAACCGTTATTTGTAATTCTTCATTTGATTTCCCACTTGCCCATTCACTAGCTATTTCTTTAAAATCATTTTTCTCATCTGTTATTTCTTGCCCAATGACTTTATCCGAAACATCTGGAAATTTGATCTTAAGCTTAGAAAATATTTCACTGAGTGCTTTTTCACTTTCGCCATAAGCTCGATACCCCGTACAGAGTAACACCCTTTGGTGCAAGAGTTTGACCTGAGCGTATTTGTCGCCTTGAGTTCCATCACTCATTAGCGTTAGCTCCTCTGAAATATCCTGGTATTCCTCTAGTCGTTCCAAAGCCTTTGGATATTCCGTAACTTCTCTAGCTAGGTTGTATTGAGTACGCACACAAGCTTGCTTTAATTCTAACAGTTTTGATTTTATCTTTTTATTGTCGTCAGATATATCTTTCTCTAAATTACTAACCAGAACATTCTTTACTTTATCCAGATAACTACAAATGCTTTTGGAGTGGCCACGAGATAAAAATGATACCCTAGAAAAATCCAATGCACTCACTGCGCCTACAATGGACGTGTCAATTCTATGATGACCAGCAGGATGTGTTTTTAACAGAGATTTTATACAAAATATTCTATGATAAACAGATTCCAATATGGCTAGAGGATCTTTTGAAGATAAATATAATTGGCAATACCAATCCGCAATACATTGATGAAGGGTTGGTTTTTCTTTTAGGATTTCTGGATGGTCTTTTTCCATTTTATTCTTAATTTTAATTCGAAGTTCATTATGTACCCAAATGAATCCACCGGCACCGATCCTAAGTATGTCACTTAATCCTTTTAACCATGTTTGTGTATCCTTAATTCGTCTTTCGTCGATATCTTCATTAGGATATATTCTTCCTCCATGAATCGCCCACGTAAATAACGAGGCTGGATATCGCCACCTTCTAAAGAGAGTGAGTGAATATAAAAACAATCTCTTATCCTCATTATTATCACACCATTTATTTATTGAATTATCAACAAGGGTTGTAATATTCATTTCATGCTTAATCACTCTTTTGGGTATGGATATTCTTTGAAACGAATACACTTTTTCTAAAATATTTATAATAGTCCCATCATAACAAACCAAAATGAAGTTGGCTGATGGGCAATCCTTCCCTGATAATTCAGCAAATAATGTTCCAAACTCATTAATGTCATCTTCATTTTCAAGCCAACCATTGCGATGTATATTTTTCCTGAAAAGATCATCCTCATTTAACTGTATGTTCGTTCCAACGCCATTGCGTGCATAAAGAAAAATGTACCAGTTCTTCCCAAGTTCTTCGACAAAACGCTTGAACTCTTCTAGCTGCTCTTCTGGTTTTTCTTCAACTTTCACAGGCATCCAATTGTCTGTACCTGATTTGCTTGCTACCGCTTCCTTTAGTCTTTCAAAAAGGTCATCAACCGTATAAATATCAAATAAATCAATCCATATACAATATTTACCCTCATCTTGTAGAGCATTAAACGAAACCGTACATAAAGATGAAACACCATAAAGGGATTTTTTCTCATCTTCACTCTGACTATATACAACAATAAATTTATTTCGTTTTTCTTTTAAACAATTTGCAAAAGTTTCTTTAAAATCTTGAGCTAGCCCTTCATTTACTGTACACTGCGTTGGTATCTCGGTTATCGTTTCATCGTCCAAGACTTCAATTTCAGATGGCGGTATTGGTAATTGGGCAACCGAAGGAAACTGTAGCTGAGCCGAGGGAATTGTTCCTGTTCGTCTCTGGTACAATTCTAGCAATAACAATCCTAAATAGGGATAACGAACGACTTCGATATCAGAGCCACTGTTTAGTTGACTTGCAAACTCCTTTTCGATCCTTTCAACATCCTGATTTGAATAACATGCCCAAAACACTTTTAGCTTTTCTGTACGATTAATAATCGCTTTGATTAGACTACGCGTTCTTGCCTCTTCACCTGAAACTCCTGCAATCAATAAATTTTTTGTTGCGGTAAATTTTTTAGATTCATCTATCCATTCAGCCTGCGTTATTTGTCTATCAGTAAAATAGCTTGCAATATTTATTTGATCTTCAATACTCGCTAAAGAATCCAAACTATAGCTGGCACGCAAGCCATATCTGCTACCATGAAGCTTGATCAAAGATCGATGCTTTGATAAACTTCTAAAGGGAGGTAACTCAGCTCTTCTGTGTACATTATAAATGTCTAATGAAATATTTAATTGCCTAAACGCTTTTTCAATTAGTTCATCAAAATTTGTTGTTAATATCGTCTTGATACCAAATATTATGGATATAGCTGCCAGCATATAATGTTCCATAGATGGTTTTCGTCCAGACACAACATGGCTAAAGAAATTATCATGAACACTATAGTCGGGCGAATAAAGTTTGAATTCATTTTGCTGCTCATTACTTATTCTAGATAAAAACAATAAAGAGGATCGCCATTCCGCCATAGCACCAATTGCTTCTTGGACTATGCCTAGAGTATTTTTGTCAACAGCTTTATTCGAAATTGTGTTAAAATTATTAAATATTTTTTTCGTCCAATACGCTTTATCTTTCTGATTAAGAACATCATTAAAGACTGGCCAATTATCACTTCTAGGGTTCCAAGCTCTTTCCTCCGATGGAGCAGAAAAGCCAATGGAACTTACAGAATCATATACACATCTTGCAAAATAATTCTCGAGGATTCCAATGGTGGGAATTCCGGCAGAGGCTGAAAAACCACTACCTAATAATGGAATGATACTAATTCCCATGTCAAGCTGTGAGATGATGTTATCAACGAATGTATTACTTTTATCTTGTACCATTTATTCCTCCTTCTATTCGCGATGTGCCTGAAATATCAATCCAAAATTTTATATTTGCCCGGTCCTGTCCATATCTCACTCCGAGAATTTTCCCCAATTGCTTTCTGAATTTCAACAAGGATTTGAAAGATATTTAACAAAACAATTATAAATGTAAATATAAGCGAACGCTTGACGAGAAAATCCTACAGATCATTTCGAATATAAATTGTAATAAATTATCCAATCTAGAGCGATGTTTCCCATATCCCTGTCACTGATTGGTATTTTCATTCTACTGAAAAATATTAAATATGCAATCACAAAGACCCCATCCCCCTAAACCTCTTAAAGGGAATGGATTATAAAAGTTCAAGAAGAAAAGGTAACAGATTGTACTTATCCAGTGAATTTGGAGTCTGTAGGATCGATGTTATTAACCGGATTAGCGTGAGCATAAAGTCTGGTGAGAAAAAAATTGCTATAAGCATTATTAATAAAATTGCGGAAGTATTCTACATGCTCATCACAAGCACTAAACAAATCTGTCAACGTCTCGATTCTGATCACATTCAGTTTTTAGAGAAACCGGGGACTGCCATGACATTGCAACTTCAGAGCCTTCAAAAGATTCGTATTCGTTATGGCCAGTGAAATATCTTACTTACAATCTCAAATAAATCCATTGATTAACATCTTAACTAGATACCGTGTGTAAAAAACGGATGAGTGTATTTCGCTATAAATAATGATTTTTGAAATAACTTTTCGATTTTAAGCATGGTTGTTTGTATCGGTAATTCAATAGCTATCAGAATTTATGTTACTATCATGTTAAATCTTGCATGCGTTTTTGGGCACTTCGATACTTTTCCACCTGCTTTTAAAAGATATTTGTATCTACGATTGAAATAAATTGTAAAAAAAATATTTTTTGTCCTCAGGTTTATTAATCAGGTGGGATTACTGTTAAAAGAACGGATATCTATATATGACATTTGATTTGGGCCTGGTAATGCAGACCTGAACAAGCGTTTTGATTGTTTTAATCGAACGGATATTAGAAGTTAATTAAAATTTTATTCCTGGAAAATCGTGTTTGGATTATGCCATTCTAACATGATGCCGCAATAAGTTTACTTATCTCCGCAAACATCCTGATTTGTTACAAACAGAGACGTTTCAAACCGTTTAGAGTCATGTAGCTGGGTAGATAGCAAGAGGCTACAGTCTCTATTATTTTAAAAGTATAAAACGAATTTAATAATAAATGGAGTACCCAATGAAAAGGATCAATCCTTTAAACTGTTTTTGTATATCCGTAATGCTGTTGGCTTTTGCCATTCAGGTTCCAGCGATTCAGGCAGGATGTTTTACCGGCGTGGGCGATCTGCCGGGCGGTAGTTTTTCTAGTCGTGTTGTTGGTATTTCCGATGACGGTTCATTTGCGGTAGGTGTCAGCAACAGCGTCAATGGTACTGAAGCGTTTCTTTGGGATAACGGCACCCTGACTGGTTTGGGAGATCTGCCTGGCGGCAATTTTTTTAGTGACGCGTTTGATATTTCCGCCGACGGTTCCGTAATTGTGGGTACAAGTTTTACCAGTAACGGCTCGGAAGCGTTTCGCTGGGAAAATAATAGTATGACCGGCCTGGGCCATCTACCTGGCGGCAGTTTTTTTAGTGACGCGTTTGGTGTTTCCGCCGACGGTTCCGTGATTGTGGGCCGAAGTCATAACAGTGATAACGAGACGGAAGCGTTTCGCTGGGATCCGAACAACGGTATAATCGGTCTGGGCGATCTACCTGGCGGTAATTTTAACAGTAGGGCTCACGCGATTTCTGCCGACGGTTCCGTAATTGTCGGTCGAGGCCAAAACAGTAGTTCCGTCAGGGAAGCGTTTCGCTGGGATCCGAGCAATGGTATAACGGGTCTGGGCGATCTGCCTGGCGGCAGTTTTTTTAGTGACGCGTTTGGTGTTTCCGCCGACGGTTCCGTGATTGTAGGGAATAGTGAGAGCAGTAACGGCTTTGAAGCGTTTCGCTGGGATGTGGCCAACGGTATGACGGGTCTGGGTGATCTGCCCGGCGGCGGTTTTAACAGTGCGGCTCTCGATGTTTCCGCCGACGGGACGTTGATCGTTGGCGTTGGTAGTACGGCAAATAATGATACAGCGTTTATCTGGAGCGCTGCCATTGGCATGCAAGACCTCAAAGAGGTTTTAACCCAGCAGTGCAACCTGGATCTGACCGGCTGGCACCTGAGACGCGCAGAGTGTATTTCCGCAAACGGTCAAACCATTGCGGGATGGGGTATCAATCCGGATGGACAAGAGGAAGGCTGGATCGCCAGGATTCCCAATCTTCCCGAACTCGTTCTACCCGGCGTAGGCGATTTTCCGGGCGGAGTATTTTTCAGTAGAGCGTTAGCGGTTTCCGGCGATGGTTCCGTGCTTGTGGGTTTTAGTGAAAGCAGTAATGGTACAGAAGCGTTTCGCTGGAAAAATAATAGTATGACCGGTTTGGGCGATCTGCTTGGCGGCAGTTTTTTAAGTTCAGCGTCTGGTGTTTCTGTCGACGGTTCCGTGACTGTTGGTGTCAGCCTCAGCAGTAACGGTGCCGAAGCGTTTCGCTGGGATGCGAACAACGGTATGACCGGATTAGGTGATCTGCCGGGTGGTGGTTTTGCGAGTCTGGCGCACGCCATTTCCGCCAACGGTTCTGTCATTGTTGGTAACGGCAGCAGCAGTAACGGACCAGAAGCGTTTC
>JANQJS010000035.1 GCA_028281535.1 Sedimentisphaerales bacterium
GTCCAACTACTTGTGACACCATTGACCACACCGGTTTCTAATTTAATATCACCCGGTGCTGGTGGGTCATTGGTCGTCGCACAACTGGCCGTCGAAGCCGTACCGGTATTACCCACACTATCACGTGACTGAACGGTGTAGCAATACATCGTCGATGCGGTTAAACCACTGTCCGTATAGCTGGTAGATGTTTGCCATCCACTATCAGTAGCACCTGAACCTGCGGTCGTTTCATCGAAGCTATATTCAACGGGCCCCGATGGATCAGATGCGGTGGTTGCCGTCATGCTAATCGCCGTTTCGCTGTCAGCCGCAGGTGCGGTTGCAAACGTCGCGGGATTCGGCGTTGGCGGATCAATGTCAGGAATCGCATCTGTGGTTGCACAAGCTTGTGCGGAACTGCTACCGATATTACCCGCACTATCACGCGATGTAACGGTGTAGCAGTATTGCGTATTTGGAGACAATCCTGTATCAGAATAACTGGTGCCAGTTTGCCAAACACTATTGCTACCACCTGGGTTCGCAGTCGTTTCAGTAAAGAAATATTCGACTGGACCAGATGGATCAGACGCCGTCGTTGCCGTCATTGTAATCGAACTAATTCCGGTTGAAGCCGGAACCGAAGCAAAGGTCGCTGGGTTCGGTGTAGGTGGTGTGGTATCCGGAGTAGCCTGTGTAGTTGCACAGGATTGAGCCGATGCCGTTCCAGTATTACCAACACTATCACGCGACTGAACCGTGTAGCAATATTGCGTGGTTTCAGCCAGACCACCATCAGTGTAACTGGTCAAGGTTTGCCAACCAGAATCGGTTCCGCCAGGCGTACCGCTGGTATTGTCAAAGTTGTATTCAACCGGCCCCGAAGGATCACTTGCCGTGGTTGCCGTCATACTGATCGCAGTATCGCTTACAGCAGCCGGAACCAAAGCAAAGGTCGCAGGGTTTGGCGTGGGAGCCGTGGTATCAGGTGTCGCCTGAGTGGTCGCACAACTGGCCGTTGAAGCAGAACCAGTGTTACCCAAGCCATCACGCGATTGAACGGTGTAGCAGTATTGCGTACTGGCCGTCAAACCGCTATCAATATAGCTAGTTGCCGTCTGCCAACTACTATTGTTTCCACCGGGATTACCAGAGGTTTCCACAAACTGATATTCAACCGGACCGGATGGATCACTGGCTATGGTTGAGGTCATACTAATAACCGTATCACTGCTAGCCGCTGGAGCAGATGCAAATGTTGCCGGATTCGGTGTCGGAGCTGTGGTATCCGGAGGTGCTTGTGTCGTGGCACAAGATTGAGCCGAAGCGGTACCCGTGTTACCCACGCTATCACGCAACTGAACGGTATAGCAGTATTGGGTTGAAGCATTCAATCCAATATCAGTGTAACTCTGAATCGTCTGCCAACCACTATCAGTACCACCCACATTACCAGAGGTTTCATCAAAGTTGTATTCAACCGGACCAGACGGATCGTTACCCAAGCTTGACGTCATACTAATCGAACTAGAATCAATCGCATTAGGAGCAACCTGGAACGCTGCCGGATTCGGTACAGGTGGTGTCGCATCGCCACCGCCACCGGTTGTGGTAGCTGAGAGTCGAGCAGAAACGGCTGTGGTATTACCGACGCTATCACGCATTTGTACACTATAGGTGTATTGCGTTGCAACAGTCAAACCGGTATCAGAATAACTGGTTGAGGCCTGCCAACTACTACTCGTACCACCAGCATTACCTGATGATTCGGTAAAGAGATATTCTATTGGCCCACTCGTATCACTACCTGCTGTAGCGGTCATCGCAATTGAAGTATCACTTGTCGCTACAGGAGGCGAAGCAAAGGTGGCTGGATCAGGTGATGGAGGATCAACATCCGCACCACAGGTGCCACCACCAGATTGAACTTGATAAGCATCAAAGTGGAATTCGCCACTCACCCAGTTGATGACAACATTATGTGATCCAGAGCTTAGAGAGGTATCTTCATGTGCCAAGAAGCTGTCTTCGTTACCGGTACCAACGTTAACTGTTTGCGCATTGCCACCATCGATTGAAACCGAAAAGCTTTGTGCGACATCCGGGGTACGCCATACATAAATTCTTAGGCCACTGCCATTAATTGAGAATGAAGCTGAGCCGGAAGATAATGTATAATGCGCATCATTTTGGAACGCACCTTGTGCTGATACATTTGACATACCAGTGTAATTAATGCCGCTATCGGTATTATTCACTTGGGCACCCCAAGTGCCGCCACCAGCTGCTTGCGTCGTTGCTGAAGCATTGGCTGATGCGGTTGTGGTATTACCCAATGCATCACGAGCTTGAACATTATAGGTATACTGAGTACTTGCCGCTAAACCGTTATCAACGTAAGTGGTTGCTAATTGCCAGTTACTATCGGTGGCACCCGAACCACCGGTTGTTTCTGTAAAGAGATATTCAATCGGTGTACTGCCACCAGCATCTGAAGCCGTGGTTGCCGTCATGGTAATACTGCTGCAACTGGTCGCAGCAGGTGCAGAGGCAAAGGTCATTGGATTCGGAGTTGGAGGATCTGCATCAGGAGGTAGATTAACTGTAATAGTACCGGTCATGCCTAGATTCAAACCGTGTGGATGACAGTGATAATTGTAAATATTAGGGGCACCGCCATCACCTGGATTGGCACTGACAAAGGCTTGGTCAAATGTAAAGGTAAATGTTTCACCAATCTGGTTGGTCACATCTGGATTCCCCGGAGGTATTGACATAAAGTAACCTGTATGCACACCTGGCAGGCCAGCCATCATATTATGACCTGAAGAATGGAATGTCCACTCTACTGTCTGTCCCATATCAATCGTCAAATGTTGCGGCGTAAATATAGTATCAGGACCTGCGGCGACATCAATGTTGCCATCAGATGCACCAGTAGTCGCAGAGAGAACACCCGAGTAAAGCGTTTCATTCAAATTCGTTGAGGTATCACGCATCTTCACACGATAAGAATATTGTGTGTTAGGCTGCAGACTAAAATCATAATACGTTGGAGTAAAGATCCAACCGCTGTCACTACCACCTGGGTTACCGGAGGTTTCTTCAAAGTAGTATTGAACACCAGAGGTATTGTCTGTCCCGGTTGTTGCCGTCATCACAATCACGGTGTCACCCTGAGCAGCTGGCGCAATTGCCCAAGTGGCTGGATCAGGTGTCGGAGCTTGTGTATCTGGAGCAGCCACAACCTCAAACTGACGCATCATTTCATGATCTTCATGTTCGATGACATGACAGTGATATGGGAACTTACCCAAATAATTAGTAAAGGTTGCAATCACACGTACCATCTCACCCGGCATCACCATAACAGTATCTTTGAAACCTGTTGTGTTTAGGTCATAGGTTGTCGGTGAACCTTGTGGCACAACCACATTATCAACGATCTGGAATTGCTGACGATCAAGTACCTGGAACATCACTAAGTGCATATGCATTGGATGAACCATACCGGTCGTATTCACAAAATTCCAAATTTCTGTGGAACCCAAAATGGGTTGTTCAGTAATGTCATTCCATTTCAAACCATTAATTGTAAAGATGGTATTGTTATTACAGGTTACGTCACTCCCTTGTTCTAGTCGCAATTCGCGCGTCACCGTCGCTTGCGTTTCTGGTATTGGAACCAACGTATCCAATGAACCTGGAAGTGCTGCGGTATGTCCAGTATCAGCGGTCACAATAAATTTCATAACTTGTGGAAGCACACCCACGCTTGGCGAACCCGGATAAGGAGCTGGCGCATCATTCACCAATTCAATTTCAGTTCCCGGTGGAAAACTTGAGAAATCAATGACGACATCACCACGTTCAGCATTACCTAAAGTAATCGATGTCATAGCAACAGGTGCTGAGAGTAAACCACCATCACTACCAATTTGATGGAACGTATGGCCATTGGATAGTGATAAGTTTAAGACACGTGAACCACTGGCGTTGAGCATGCGGAAACGGTATTTACCCTGTTTGACATTCATGAATGGCCAGACTTTTCCATTGACCACCATCTTATCACCAAAGAATTGTGGGCCCCACTCATCTAAGTAGACTAACGAACCATCTACATTGAATGTGCGGTCCATCATCATGAGGGGAACTTCATATTCACCGCTTGGTAAATTTAAGGCAGCGTGTGCTGGATCACGAATGATATAAAAACCAGCCAGTCCCATATAAACATTTAAGCGGGTTATTCCCAAACCATGATCGTGATACCAGAGAGTACCATCGTTCTGTAGGTTTGGATATTGATGAACAATCGATGATTGACCAGGGTAAAATATATCTTCTGGATAACCATCAAACTGTGCTTGTGCATGTGTACCATGCAAGTGAACGACCGTATAAGGTTGCGTGCCATAGATGTCTGGACCATGTACACAGGTATCTACATTCAAGTAATGACTTAAACGCAACGGTGAACCGACTTGACTGGTATCACGTAAATCATTGACCCAAGTCACATCGACTTGATTATTTTCAGTCGCTTCAATCGTTGGCCCAGGCACCATACCATCATACCCCCAAAGAGTGGTCGCTGGTAATTGACTGTGAACCTGTGCTTGTACTTCCTGCATGGTAATCGTGTAGCTGGCGACTCCACCACTTGTACCGGATGTTGGCGTAGCAATCGGTGGAATCGGCAAAGCATCCATATAAGGAGTTAGGGTCGCACTGACAAAATCTGTTTTCGCAGACACACTTGCAGAATAACCGGTTTCATTCCCTTCTGGATCACGCGCTTTGACACGATAGGTAAAGGTTGTACCACCTTGCAAGCCTGTATCACTATAGGAGGTTGATGTTTGCCATGAACTATCATTACCACCTGGATTACCTGTGGTTTCATCAAAGAAATATTCGACCGTTCCACCCAAATCATCGGTGGCCGTTGTTGCGACCATATTGATGGTATCGGTTCCGGCTGCGGTTGGTATCGTTGCCCAGGTCATGGGGTTTGGTGTAGGCGGATTTTGGTTTGGAAGCTGTGTGGTTGCACATTGTGCAGCATTCCAGCTACCAGTGTTACCTAGAGAGTCACGACTACGGGTACGATAGCAATATTGTGTACCAGCCGTCAAACCGCTATCAACATACGTGCGATTGGTTTGCCATCCACTATCGGTTCCGCCATTGTTACCGGTGGTTTCATCAAAATCATATTCGATTGGCGGCGTTGCGTCGTTTGCCTGTGTTGCAGTCATACTAATTGAGGTTTGGCCTTGAGCAAACGGTGAGGTTGAAAAACTTCCTGGATTCGGAGTTGGAGGATCGGTATCAACAACAACACCTGAAATATGTATAAACGGAGCGATACAAGGAGCACCGTTGTTATCTAAGATGAAAAGCATATAATACCCTGGAGGAATCATATTGCTGTTGGCTGGAATGCTTAAGGTTAATTGAGATCCTGTATCATTGGTAATGGTTAGAGGCACACCAATTTGGTTAGTATTAAAACAGTGTGTTGCCCCACTAATTCTTAGAAGATTAGCGGAACTAATCCCATTGGATGAGGTGTAATCAACATTGATTGAACCACCATAACCAGCCTGCGAAGGCGCGTTAGTAATTGCCGGACGAGACCCGGTAAATAAATAAGGAGGTGAATACCATTGCCCCTGAGCCGCTAAATCACCACCATGAAAGACACGACCATCATTAATAAGAATTACGCCATGATGATCACCCAATCCTGGATAGTTTGCATTATTGGCCATATCGGTCCAGTTATTGGCAACCGGATCATACATTTCAGGAATGGTTCTCGCACTACTGCCATCGGTTGCACCAAGTACAAATATTTTTCCATCGGGCATGAGAATACCAAAGTGAAAACCGCGCGGGCGATTTAAAGAGGCAGCGGCTTGCCATTGTGGATTCGCATCATCCAGATTCACAATCTCAACACTAGAGACATCACCGCTAGGAACCTCTGTTTCATCATTACCACCAATAAGAATGATTTTATCTTCAGTGCCCAGCATACGTATAGATGGGGCATAAAAACGTAAACCAATGGAGTTCACCGGCCCTTGAGTCCAACCGCCACCAACCGTATAATAGTAAGATTGGCTATTCTGTTGTGATTGGAAAATACGACCATCTTTCAAAAGGTGAATACGCAAATAAGCATCTAAATGCTGCCAGGGAATCGTTCCAGGTTGAAGCTGATAACTATTACTAATGGGATCATAAATTTCAACAGAATTTTCTTGCTGGCCACCATAGATCAAGACTCGTCCATCACCCAAAAGAAGGTCTTGTGGATACCAGCGAGACCTTAACATATTGGGGACTGAGGTCCATGATTCAGCAACGGGATCATAGTATGCCGCTTTATTTGGAGGACTCATTTCCCCCCCGTTCATATAGAACTTACCATCCGCCAACATCGTTTGCCCGCCACATAAAAATAAATCAGGCATGTTACGATTTAAAACACTGGTAAGCCCATTGGCTGTTGGCTGAACCGTACTAGCAGCCGTACCCGTGTGAGACACTAACAGCACCCGACCGGTGTGCAGTTGTACGACATGGGTTGAATCATGAGGAAGACTAAAACTACTGGTCCATTGCCCTACAACACTGGCTTGACCATAAACCAGTTGAGGCATTGCGGTCAACGATAACAATATTGCCAAAAATATTGGCAACTTGAATCGCAGGTAAATAGACAATTTTGTCTTTTTTTGTGTCATAATCTCTACTTCCTTTCATTATTTGAATTGATTTAACACTTCACTTCCAATGACTTACACATCACACTTATTTAATTGGAAACGCCATAAAAGGTGATTGTTTATGGCATACAAATAGGATAGAATTGCAGACAGGCCATATGGGTTACTCATTGGTCACTTGCATGAGTCAATGTATTCGTTCAAAAATTTAATTGACTCATGCTTTTTGTCTTTTTCGACCCTTCCTTTTTTTCAATTTATTGCATTGCTGATTGATATATCTCCATAATTTCTTGTTCACTTAATGCACGATGATAAAAAGCAAACTCATCGATTTGCCCTTTAAAAAAGTTTGAAGCATCATCAATATCATTGATATCATCATGATGCGTGCCAAAATAAATCGTCTGCCCTAATTCAAATATTGCTGACGATGTCAATTTAATTTGACTATTTTTTATACCATTTATATAAAGTGAAACAACACGATCCTGTTCGTATGTCACGACAATATAATACCAGCGATCTGGCTGGATGTTTATTAAGCTAGAAATTTCATTTACGCGAGCCTTGCTGGTAGCAGAATAATCATTAAACGCAAAGACAAGTTGGTTCTCAATATCAAGGAATAACTCGAACTCTTGCTCTTTATTTTTTGAATACGATTCTGAAGAAAGTACACTTAACATGCTTTCTTTTCGCTTGTCGCTACTATTTTTAAACCAAGTTGAAAATGTTGCCGTTTTGACAGGTTGTAAACGCGGTGCTCCTTTGGCAACTACATAACTTTCATCCCCATCGACATGAAGTGAGTTTTGAAAGGCAACTTGGTACGTCTCATCAACAACGGGAATAATATTAGCATTACCATGCATCTCATATAGCAATGGTTCGTTAAATGAGTAATAACACGTAGGATCGGATCGGTACATCGCCTTTTCATAAGCGGTCAATGAACGATCTAGCTTAACAAACGTCTTTAATGACTTAGATCTTACCTGGGTAAATATTTTGTGATCATATTCAATCGTTTGGATATGCGGGCTATTCTTTTCTATACGCTTAGCTTGATAGGCATTGACCGTTTCTTCAATATGTCCCTCTGGTCTACTTTTCAAAGGATGCAATGTGATTGCTCCTTTGGACACATGAATATCACTATGCCCTGCCTGGTCAACAAAAACGGAAAATTCTGTTCCCAAATCCACGACCCGTGTTGCCGGAGTTTCAACCGTAAACCCTTTTGCCTCAGGTGGAACGTTAGCAGTTAGCCTGCCCTGCACAAGGCAAGCAGAATTCGTTGAAAGAAATTCAATATCTGCCGGAGCTTCTAGCACTACCTTTGCTCCATCCTTAAATTCAATTGCCACCCATCCTTGTTTTAGGCTATACGGCTTTGCTTTCTCTAACGACAAACGATCTAGGACCCCCTCTTGTTGCCACTGGGCTTGATGCGATTCAATGATCTTTGCGACAGGCGATCGAAAAACCGGTTTTAAATAAATCAATAAACATATGGCGACGAATAAACAAGCGGCTAACGCCTTAACATAAATACTAAAATTAAAAGACAGTGAAACCTTATGTGAAACACAACTTGGTTTTAGAGCGACCTGGTCATGCTGATCTAAAAATTCACGTAATTGTAATTCTGCCGCAAGCTTGATTTGGCCAGCTTGCTTAGCCCTCAATTTTTCTCTGAGCTTGTCATCCTGTTTCACAGCATCAAACAACAGCAGCGACGCCCGTAAATCTTCCCCGATGACTTGCTGCTCATCGTTTTGTTCCATAATACACTGCTGCAGGATCAAATCCATTTTGACAAATTCATAATAGAGCTGGCGAGCATATTCATCCTTAGATAATAGTTGATCGAGCTGCTGGAACTCTGAAGATTCAATTGAACCATCAAAACACTTTTCGATCAGAAGCTTTATTTGATTGTCAGGTAAATGTTTCATAAGCTAAATGGACATATTGCGTTTCATACAGTTCCTTAAACTATTACGAACTTTGACAAGATGATAATAGACATTCTGTATCGTTTGATTTAACAATTCGGAAATGGTTTTTACGGTCATATTTTTCTGATATTTCATATCTAAAAGATCACGATCTTTTGGATCTAATTTCTGGATACAATTGGATAAAGTGGTTTTGTAATCCTCTATGTCATTCTCATGCAATGCTTCACTGGCACCTTGATGAAGTTGGGCAAGTGTTTCATCGCTAAATAGCATCGATGCATTCTGTTTTTCCTTACGTCGATATTCCAAAACACGGTAATAGGCAATTCGCTTTGCCCATGCATCAAAATTCGAACCAATCTCAAACTCACTGAATTTCGTCCACATCATATAAGATGTTTCTTGCATAATATCTTCAGCATGTCCTACGTTGCCAACCAAACTAAGAATATAAGCATAGATCCGAGTATGATGGGCCGTTAACAGCTTAATAAAGGCCTGAACCTCCTGCTCATTTTCAGCCAAAGAAGCATCTTGTTTTTCGTCTTGATAACTCATAACAACTCTTTTATATACATCATGTTCTTATTAATAAAGGACAAACATATCGACTTATTCAAAAAAATATTTAAATTATTTTATTCACAACATCATTTCCCACAAACTATTTTGTTACAATAAGATAGTGAAATAATCGCGTATTCTTCATTTCAACAATCCGAGAACATAACCACCACCTCCCATCATTTTATATCGAATTCTGAGCCATTTCTCTTCAACTTCCATCCCCTATATGCCTATATATGGGTTTCTTATTTGACATGATGAATTAAAGAGAACCCCCTATAATTTGCATCTAACAAATAGCGTAATATACAAATATTCATATTTAATTATGCAGCTCGATGATAGCTGTTTAATAATCCACCCAAGAAGAGTTTCTTTTAGATACGATCGCGTAAACAATCGCTTGCATTTACTCGATCATTGCTACCAGGAACTTTATTATCAATCCCTTGGTGAGATCGATAGTGATTGTAAAAATACTTATACTCGCCTAAAATATTTTGTAATCCAGGAAAACCTATGATCATCAAGTAATCCAAATATTCGCATTTCATCACATTCTCAAAACACACGACGGGTTTGCTGCATTACCCAGCGCGCTCGGGTCAATATTATTAACCGGGGTTCCGTGGACAAAAAGCCTGGTAAGAAAAATTCGTTAATAAGAGATGTTTTAGAGCAAACTCATTTTTTGCAAAGTTTTTATGAATCACCATAGATTAAAATAAAAAAGCGACAGGATGTACAATCCTGTCACTTAAAAGAAGTATGAATATTATCAAAAGATTTATGCAAAATAAGCCCTAAAAAAGGCATTAAGGTTTATTAAGTATAAAAAACATAAATATCAGTTAATTACACACCTGATACGCACCACAATGAGAGTATCTAAAAATACTACGTATATAATGATGAAGCAGAGCCCTAAAAGAATAGGACTCTGCTTGCATAAAAAGTGTGTAGAAATCAAAATTAAGGAACCAAGTTAAACTGCACTTCCGATAGGGAATGTGCAAATCCATCACCATGATTACTGTTACTCGTTAGAATCACATAACGAGCACAAACACCCGCGAAGTCCCCGGCATCAAAGCCGGTGTAACTTCCTGTTCCGGGAGCTTGTGGGAAGGTAAAGGTTCCCAAAGTAAACCAGTTGGTGCCATCTTCTGAGTAATCAATCG
>JANQJS010000036.1 GCA_028281535.1 Sedimentisphaerales bacterium
CGATTGATTACTCAGAAGATGGCACCAACTGGTTTACTTTGGGAACCTTTACCTTCCCACAAGCTCCCGGAACAGGAAGTTACACCGGCTTTGATGCCGCGGACTTCGCGGGTGTTTGTGCTCGTTATGTTATTCTAACGAGCAATAGTAATCATGGTGATGGATTTGCACATTCCCTATCGGAAGTGCAGTTTAATATTGCACCTTAATTTTGATTTCTACACACTTTATTAATTGGCAGGGCTCTATATCTTTAGAGCCTTGTCGATGTTGAAAATTATATTGAAAGTGTTCTGTTTAATCTGAATATTTCACTTCCTAGCGTGGCATTTAAAAAGTGCCACGCTTTTTTTATTAGTATTTAATAATGACTATTTGATACATTGCCTTGTTAAAAAGTTTTAAATATGTTTTGCATTTTTACCATGTTCGGGTATAATTCAAGTACGGTCAAAGGGCAGAACCGACTTTATAAAGTCCCTCCAAAACCCTTTCAAAAATGTAAAAACATGATCAATCATTCCGCGCCTGCAGAATGACCTTGAAAGGAGTTTCAGATGAACATAAACCATTTTTATTTTCCATGACGAATTTCAAACTCATTTGAGTTTCGTTCAATGATGTATAAGTCTTTAATAATGAGTTAGCTTGGTAGGGGCGGTAGCTTGTTGCCGGTGCGTTTGGGTGGCAGCCTCATTTTAGCGTGTTGAGATGGGGATGGTGAATATGTAAATATGTTTCATGTCTCGCCCACGATGAAGCGAGCAACGAGAGCGGGTTATTGTAAAACGGTCGCGGCGTACTTAAATGTAGGCGAACGCCTACTTTGAAAAGGCTTGCTCGTCATCAAAAAACTATCTATACTAAGAGTTTAGGTAGTTTCGGCCGAAAACGTTACCTGGCCGAAGGTGGCGGGGGATCGCTATAACATACCGTAAATTAAAGTATTACACTTTGAAAGGATATCAGGCTATGCCAGAGAAATACGATGCCGTTGTCATCGGTGCAGGACCCGGAGGATACATCGCCGCCAGCCGTTTAGGTGGAAACAAAAAACGTACAGCCGTTGTGGAATACCAGCACATGGGCGGTACTTGTCTGAACTGGGGTTGCATTCCTACGAAAACGCTTTTACATAGCAGCCAAATGGTTGCCAATTTAAATCACGCTGAGCATCATGGCATCAAAGTCGATTCCTGGAAAGTCGATCTTGCCACGATGATCGCCCGTAAAGACGAAGTCGTCAAGAAACTACGTGGCGGCGTAGAAGGTCTGATGAAGCGTAAGAAAGTGGATACCTATTATGGCAAAGGAAAAATCCTAGGTAAAAATAAAGTCGAAGTCGCTTTAACTGACGGTGGCACAGAAATCCTGGAAACAGATAACATCATTATCGCTACAGGATCCGAACCGACGGTGCCAGGTGTTTTCCCGCAAGATCGCACAAAAGTGATGACCAGTGATGAAATTCTTGATCTAACCAAGTTGCCAAAATCTTTAACGATTGTTGGTGGCGGTGTGATTGGCTGTGAGTTCGCAACCATCTTCAGCGAGTTAGGCACAAAAGTGACCATCGTTGAAATGGCGGATCGTATTTTGCCTATGACTGATCAGGATGTCTCAAAAACATTGACCAAAGTCCTGAAAAATAATGGTGCGGAAATTCATACCGACAATGGTGTTGCTAAAATGTCGCTCACCAAAAAAGGTGTCAAAACCAAATTGCAAAGTGGCGACGAATTTGAAACCGATCTCGCATTGATTTGTACTGGCCGTCGTCCCTACACTGACAATCTCGGCTTAGATAAAGTTGGTGTTCAAGTTCGAAATGGCTTTATCGCAATAGATGATCAATGTCGCACGAATGTCTCAAATATTTATGCCATCGGGGATGTGACTGGAAAGTTACAATTAGCACATGTTGCATACCGCCAAGCTGCTGTAGCTGTGAATACCATTGTGGGCAAACCCGATGCTGAAGATTACTCGGTAGTGCCATCTGCCGTTTACACGCACCCTGAAATTGCCTGGGTGGGTATGACGGAAGAAGAAGCTGTCTTGCAGGGGATCAAAGTGAAAAAGTCTTCGTTTCCAATGTCAGCAAGTGGCTTAGCTTTAGCTTATGGTCAAACCGATGGATTGGTCAAAATATTGGCCAACGAGCATGACGAAATCATCGGGGCTCACTTAATGTGTCCACATGCATCAGATGCCATTCAGGAGATCGCCGTTCTGATGAAATCAGAATGCACATTATTTGAACTTGAAGCAACCATTCATGGCCATCCGACATTTGCTGAGTCGATTGCCGATGCCACGGGCGCTTTATTAGGTGATGGTGCACATTAATACTTCTTATTAATTGACTTATAGCTCGAGCTTGTGTTGTTAAATTATAAGGGTGACATGAGTCCCATAGGATGGTAAAATATATAACTAAATGTATTTAAGTGAGTTATAGTCTACCCAATTAATATTTTCTGAACGAAACACATCAGTCCAACGTTATATATCTATATATGTATTGAATGAATTTGTGCGAGCCATTAGGAATTCGGATGTTCTCCAAATCGCAAAATATTCTAAGTGTTTTTGTTGCAGTGTTCTATGCTTTTGCAGGCTATTCCAGTCTCTTGGCAGTGTCTGAGGATAATTCGCAAGCTAATCCGCAACTTCCGGATTTGGACCAATCTGCGCGATTGATGGATTATCTTCAGTTCGCAAAAGCCAACAATCCAGGGATCAAGTCCGCTTATGATCAATGGCAAGCAGCTTTGGAAAAAATTCCACAAGCGAAATCGCTTGCAGATCCCAAATTGTCTTATACCTATTTTCTTGAAGAAGTGGAAACACGCGTCGGGCCACAAGAGCAGAAGATTTCTATCATGCAAACATTTCCGTGGTTTGGCAAAACCGATCTTCGAGCAAATATAGAAACATCCAATGCCAGTGCCCAGTGGCATCAATATCAACATGTCATGCATGGATTATTTTATGAGGTCAGATCCGCCTATTTCGACTTTTATTATTTAGGGCGTGCGATCGAAATTACCAGAGAGAATTTACAGATACTTAACTCCCTAGAAGAAGTTACGCAAAGCCAATTTAAGTCTGGTAAAACAGATTATGCCTCGGTCATTCAGTTTCAATTTGAAATCCTGAAGCTGGAAGATTCTCTGCAGAGTTTGGTTGCTTCCAAGTCGCCGATGCTGGCGCGATTAAATGCTGCATTAAATCGACCACTTGATGCTGATTTGACTTTTCCAACGATCTTGCCTGACTTAAAACTTTATTATTCCCAAAATCAATTAATTGATATCTTAGAAAAAACCAATCATCGGTTAGCTGCGTTAGGTGATATCTCGAAAAGTCAACAAGCCAAGTTGGAACTTGTTAATAAAAATCAATACCCTGACATTGGGGTAGGGATTGGCTATATCAGTACTGATGAGGCGGTCATGCCCGTTTCGGATAGTGGGCAAGATCCTGTTACCGTGACGTTGTCGATAAATCTTCCCATTTGGCATGATAAAAATAGTGCCCAAAAAAGAGAAGCTCGGTTGCAAAAAAATGCAATTCATTATCAGATAGCAAATGAAAAAAATCTTATTCATGCGCAATTGCGATCAGCCATCTTTCAATGGCAAGATGCTCAACGGAAAAGAGAACTCTACCAAGGTGGGCTAATACCTAAAGTTAAAAAGACGTTTAAAGTTGTTCAGCAAGATTATACGTCGGGGCGAAGTGACTTTTTAACATTAGTTGATATTATCAGGAGTTTACAAGACTTGGAGCTTTCATATGAAAAAGCTTTAACACAACAAGGGAAAGCTTTGGCTCATATTGAAGTATTGGTCGGTGGGCATTTAATCGAATCAGTAAAAAATAAAGAAGTCATAAATTAGTGGCGTATATAGAAGATCTTTAGAGGAAGAATGTATGGCAGATAATAGTAAAAAATCAAATAATTCGCCTAAAGAATTAGTAGGCTTTATTTTTGTGATTTTGTTGGCGGTATTGTTGGGTTATTTTTATGGGAAAAATAAAGCTGGCAATTCTTCAGCAGATCAAACAAGTGAAGAACAAGCCGTGAGTGCATGGATTTGTCCTATGTGTCCGCAAATCCGAGAGGCTGAATTTACGACATGCCCAATATGTGGTATGGATTTAGTTCCATTAAGTGATGAGGATGTGGGCCTTGATCCTTCGCAATTGTCTTTAAGTGAAAATGCGATGAAGCTCATTGGAGTGGAAACAATGCCTGTTAAGCGGGAGTTTGTTTCAAATTCGATTCGTATGGTTGGTAAGATAGATTACGATGAAACGCGATTAGCCTATTTGACCGCTTGGGTTCCTGGGCGATTGGATCGCTTGTTTGTCGATTTTACAGGCGCTTCTGTACAACAGGGCGATCATATGGCCGAAATCTATAGTCAGGAATTGTATACCGCCCAGCAAGAATTGATTCAAGCCATTCGAACCGCCAAAGATATCCAAACCAGCAATACTGATTTCATGCGTACCACCTGGCAGGAGACGATTGATGCTGTACGAGAAAAACTTCGTTTATGGGGTGTCACAGATGAACAGATTCGCGCTATAGAGCAAAGTAGTGAAATCAATGATCGTATGACTATTTTTGCACCTATTGGTGGTGTGGTCATAGAAAAACATGTCTCAGAGGGGATGTATGTCAAAACAGGATCGCAAATTTATACCATTGCTGATCTTTCTAAGGTATGGGTCATGCTAGATGCCTACGAATCTGATCTACAATGGCTTCGCTACGGTCAGCAGGTTGAATTCACCACAATTTCTTATCCTGGTGAAACGTTCAAAGGAACCATCTCATTTATTGATCCTGTCTTAAATGAAAAAACTCGGACAGTCAAAGTTCGAGTGGCCGTTGATAATCAAGATGCTAAACTCAAACCTCAAATGTTTGTCCGTGCCGTTGTTCATTCCAGCATTGCTGCGGGTGGCCGTGTTATGGATCCGAGTCTATCGGGTAAGTGGGTCAGTCCGATGCATCCAGAGATCATCAAAGATGGCCCTGGGACTTGCGATATTTGTGGTATGCCTCTGGTGACAGCAGAGTCAATGGGATATGTTAGTGAATTAGATCAAGCCGAAACACGTCCTCTCGTGATACCTGCTTCTGCGGTGCTTATGACTGGTTCGCGTGCCATCGTATACACGAAGGTGCCAAACAAAGATAAACCGATCTTTGAAGGAAAAGAAATTATACTTGGTCCTCGAAGTGGCGACTATTATCTGGTCAAAAGTGGATTAAAAGAAGGTGAAGAAGTCGTCGTTAATGGTAACTTCAAAATCGATAGTGAAATGCAAATTCAGACAAAATTGAGCATGATGACGCTGACTGCTCGAGATGATCGTCGTTTAAGTCAAGCCTCTGTAAGTGAAGTATTTCGTGAGCAATTAGCTGGATTGATTAAGATTTATTTTTCCATGCAACAATCACTTGCTGCAGATGACTTGCCGACAACGATTGAGCATACCAAGAAAATGATAGCAGCGGTTCGGGGCGTTGATATTTTATTATTACCTGCTGAATATCGAAAATTCTGGACAGATGCAAAACGTTTATTAGGTCCAAATTTGAATAAATCAATCGAGCAAAAAGATATTGATGATTTCAGGATTTATTTTGAACCCGTATCGCAAGCATTTATTGAGCTAACCAAGCTCTTTGGCTCGCCGATGGATGAGTCTATCTATTTGACGTTTTGTCCCATGGTCGGCAATGAAGGGGCTTTTTGGTTACAAACCAACAAATTGGTTCGCAATCCTTACCATGGCGATCGTATGTTAGCCTGTGGAACCATTAAATCCACGATTACCCCGGCGGATGTTTGGCAGAAAGTAAGCGAAGAGATTAATCAAAATAGATCAAACTTTACTGAGCCATTAACGCAAATAACATCGCTGAAAGTGTCAGATCCAAATTCCAATAATACAAGTGTGACACCACCACCGGTCCAGCCGCCAGTTCAGCCAGTAAAGCCAACGTCGCAAGTTTCGCCTCCGACTATGCCGGCAAATCCTCAAAGTCAGAATAGTATGGCGATGAAAAAAGAGATGGCAATGGACATGGAATCCATGTTGCCGCCGACGTATGATGATGATATTCGCCAGGAGCTGGTTCGTTTGTTTGAAGTGCTTTTTGATATGCAAGGGACGTTGTATTACAATAATACTCGGGAAGCAATCAACGCCTCAAAGACGATGCAGAATGTGATCGTGGAATCTAAAGCACATTTGAAAATGAAACCTGGAAAACGGCGTGATCTCATTTCTAATATGTTAGTTAAATTAAAGGATCCACTTAAAAAATCATTAAATACCAAAACGATTGGCGACTATCGAAAATATTATTATACGATTTCTGAACAGTTTATTGAAATTGCTAAAGAATTCGGTTCGCCAATGATGTCACAAATCTTCTTGATTCATTGCTCTGAAGGTTTTGATGGCAATGGTGTCAGTTGGTTACAGAATTCTGTGTCAAAAATTGAAAATCCATATATTGGCTATCTAAAACCAAAATGTGGAAATATCAAAACCGTAATTGAAGTCAAAGAAATTTGGGATATTAGCCTGGTTTTTGAGCAGAAAGTAAAAAAATTACTGGATCAATATCTAGCGATTCAACAGATGCTTGCTAATGATCGATTTGACGAAAGCGTTGCTGGTGCAAGGAAGCTATTGGTTGAACTAAAGCGACTCGAGGGGCACCATCTAACACCTCATTCGCATCATTATTGGGAGGCCATTTCTGAACGGTTGCAAAATAATACCACAAAAATGGTGTCGCAAAAAACGATCACTGATTTTCGCGATATTTTCCAATTTGTTTCGAAAGATTGTATTGAAATCGCCAAAAACCTTCGGTCAAAGAAAGCTGAAACGTTGTATGTTTTTTTTAGTCAACAAGCCTTAAATGGTAAAGGAGCTTATTGGCTACAACGCAGTTCGCAAATTCGTAATCCCTATTTTGGTCGAGATATATCAAATGGGCCAGGTTTATTGAATAATGGTGAGGTTAAAGAGACGCTTCCCGTTGATGCTATGAATGGAGGGATGTCATCCAAATGAGTGAACCTCTTTCAAGCGAGCCAATGGTAGAGCAAAAGTCTTTAATGGGTCGTATGCTCTGGTTTTGTCTGACGAATAAGTTAATTATTTTCTTATTTGTTGTGATGATTGTGGGTGGTGGATTTTATGTTGCGCCATTTGATTGGCAGGCAGGGGGCTTGCCGCGTAATCCTGTACCCGTTGATGCTATTCCTGATATTGGTGAAAATCAACAGATTGTTTTCACGGAATGGATGGGGCGTTCACCACAAGATGTGGAAGATCAAGTTACCTATCCACTTACGGTATCTCTTTTAGGTGTACCAGGTGTTAAAACCATTCGAAGTAATTCGATGTTTGGGTTTTCTTCCATCTATATTGTTTTTGAAGAATTTTCCTGGTATGAACGAGTCATTGAAGGGAAAGATTTTTACTGGACGCGTAGTCGCGTTTTAGAAAAACTCAATTCTCTATCTCCGGGAATTTTACCTGCGGGTGTTCAACCGACACTTGGACCTGATTCCACGGCTCTAGGGCAGATTTTCTGGTATACGCTTGAAGGGCGAGACCCTGATGGAAATTATGTCGGAGGTTGGAACTTAGAAGAATTACGTACGATACAGGATTGGTATGTTCGTTATGGATTAATGGGTGCTAGTGGCGTGAGTGAAGTGGCATCCGTTGGTGGTTTTGTTAGAGAATATCATGTTGATGTCGATCCTTATGCAATGCAGGCGTACGATATAAATTTATCTCAAGTATATCAGGCAATTAAAGCATCGAATATTGATGTGGGTGCCAAGACCATGGAATTTAACCAGGTTGAATATTTTATCCGTGGTGTTGGTTTCATTAAGAAAATTTCCGATATTGAAAACAGTGTTGTCAAAGTTGTCGACAATGTGCCCATTTTGATTAAGCAGATTGCCAACGTGACTCTTGGGCCTGCGATTCGTCGTGGCGCTTTAGATAAAGAAGGAGCTGAAGCTGTAGGTGGGGTAGTGGTCGCTCGCTATGGCGACAATCCTCTTGAAGTTATCAAAAATGTAAAAGAAAAAATCAATAGTGTCTCTCCTGGCTTACCTGAAAAAGTGGTCATTGATTATTCCAAAATTGATAAAGAGGGATTAATAGAGTTTGCAAAAGAACGTGATTTTCAACCTTTTGTTGAACGATTGTTGAATCAACCCGACTGGCTTAAATGTATAAAAACCATGCCAAGTGATCAGCAACCTGAGTGGGCTACGATTAGTCAGGTAACTATCGTGCCATTTTATGATCGTACCGAACTGATTCAAGAAACATTAGGGACACTTAGTCGTGCTTTAACGGATCAAATACTTGTAACGATGATTGTTGTGATACTTATGGTCATGCATCTTCGCAGTAGTATTTTGATTAGTGCGACTTTGCCGTTAACGGTACTGATTTGTTTTATTGCCATGAAGCTTTTTGGAGTAGATGCAAATGTTGTCGCATTGTCAGGGATTGCCATTGCCATTGGTACTGTTGTTGATATGGGGATCGTTGTTTGCGAGAATATTCTGCGCCATTTGGATAAAGCGGATAAACATGCGAATCGTTTAGAGGTGATTCACAAAGCGGTTAGTCAGGTGGGCAGTGCTGTTTTGACTGCGGTATTGACAACGGTGATTAGTTTCTTGCCGATATTTACTATGACTGGCCAAGATGGTAAGCTTTTTAAGCCATTAGCTTTTACAAAAACATTTGCACTGCTTGCCTCGATTGTTGTTGCTTTAACGATTATACCTCCCGCAGCTCACATGTTATTTGGTTTTAAACTTTCGGCCAGTCGGTTTAAGCAATTCCTCCGTTTGGTCTTGGTAGGTCTTTTGTCCATTGTTGGATTTATTCTGCACGTTTGGGTGGGGCTCATCATCCTTGTGTTATGTGTGTATTATTTGTATGAGCATAAAATTCCTTCAGATAAACAGAAAATCCTTGCCTGGTGTTCAAATATTTTTGCTATTTTATTTATTGGGATTTTATTGACCAAACATTGGTTGCCTGTTGGGTATGAAAATGGTGTCTTTAAAAACTTTATCTTTATCGTATTGTTATTTGCGATTTTGTTGGGCGGGTTTAAGTTCTTTCAGTCGATCTTTGAATCAGTGCTTGGATGGTGCTTGGCATATAAGCCTGTCTTTTTAATATTGCCCTTGGTGATTATTGCTTTTGGGCTTATGGCATGGTTAGGTTTTGATCAATTTGTTGATGTTGATAAGAAAACATTGAATCCGCAAAGTATCAAAGGCAAACTTGCTAAAAATTTTCCAGGGTTAGGTAAAGAAGATCGTCCTTCTTTGGATGAGGGGAGCTTTCTTTATATGCCGAATACCATGTTCCATGCTTCAATTGGAGAAGCGATGGATGTGCTTAAAAAACAAGATATGGCTATGTTGACCATCGAAGAAATTGATACGGTTGTCGGAAAAATTGGCAGAGCTGAGACGCCTTTAGATCCTGCTCCCATTTCTATGATCGAAACGATCATTAATTATAAGTCAGAATATATCACTGATGAGAATGGTAAACAGCTGCTTTTTAAATATGATGATTCCTCGGGCGAGTTTGTTCGAGATGATTCAGGACAACTCATTATTGATAGCAAAGGTAAACCATTCCGTCAATGGCGCGACCATATCAAGAGTCCTGATGACATCTGGACAGAAATAGAAAAAGTCGTCAAAATTCCTGGTACTGTACATGCTTCCATGCTACAGCCAATTAGTGCACGTCTTGTGATGTTGCAATCTGGGATAAAAGCACCATTTGGTGTACGAGTGATGGGTTCTTCACTTGAAGAGATTGAAAATGTCGGAATGCAAATTGAAAAACTGCTCAAACAGGTGCCTAGTGTTGAAGCTTCGAAAGTATTTTCAATTCGGATCGTTGGCAAACCTTATCTGGAGATCATTCCAGACAGGCAAGCGTTGGCTCGTTATGGCGTACCCATTAAAACATTCCAGGATATGGTTGAAATCGCGATTGGTGGAAAAACGGTTACTCACACTGTTGAAGGGCGGCAGCGTTTTCCTGTGAGGGTTCGATATAAGCGAGAGCTTCGAAATGAATTGGAAGCGATTGATCGAATCCTAGTGCCTGGAGCCGGTGGTGTGCAGATTCCTTTAGTGCAATTAGCTGATATACAATATGTACGTGGACCACAATCGATCAAAAGTGAAGATAACTTTTTGGTAGGTCATGTGCTTTTTGATAAGAAAAGTGGACTCGCTTCGATTGATGTGGTGGAAGAATGCGATCAATTTTTACGTGACAAAGCTGCTTCTGGTGAATTAGTACTTCCGGGTGGCGTCAGTTATGATTTTACAGGGACCTATGCAAATTACATTCGGTCACAGAAAACCTTAGCGGTTGTTATGCCGGTTGCTTTATTAATCATATTTGTGATTTTGTATTGTCAATTTAAGTCTGTCTTAAATACGTTGTCTGTTTTTTCAGGGATCTTTGTTGCTTGGGCAGGTGGGTTTTTATTGATCTGGATGTATGGCCAGCCCTGGTTTTTGGATTTTAACTTATTTGGTATAAATCTTCGTGAATTATTCCAGGTTCAAACGATAAATATGAACGTTGCAGTTTGGGTGGGCTTTTTAGCATTATTTGGTATTGCTACCGACGATGGCGTGATTATGACGACTTATCTGAACCAGGTCTTTCGTAAAGAAAAGCCTGATTCAATCAAGGCCATTCGCCAGGCAACAATTAAAGCCGCCAAGCGTCGTGTGCGACCGTGTTTGATGACCAGTGCGACGACGATTTTGGCATTGTTGCCTGTACTGACTTCGGTTGGTCGAGGTAGTGATATCATGGTTCCGATGGCCATTCCATCATTCGGTGGCATGCTAATCGTTCTGATCAGTATCTTTATCGTGCCGGTATTGTATTGCTGGATTCAGGAATTAAAGTTTCGATTTAAATAAAACTTTGGTTTATGGCTAACACCTTGACTAAGGGGAAGTTATCGAGTACACTCTTCGATTCTATGATCATAAATCGACGTAAGTCCTTTGTTGACAATATGCCCGGGTGGCGGAATTGGCAGACGCGCTAGCTTGAGGGGCTAGTGGCCGCAAGGTCGTGCTGGTTCGAATCCAGTCCCGGGCATTTTTTCATCTCTTTGTTAAGCTTTTTCCGTTTCTATTTAATAATACCAGGTTTCTTTGTAGGGACGATGTTGGACGATTGGCTTTGAATTACTTATAATGCAATTTTGTTATTAAGTATTATTGTTATTGAGGTTAAATTCGACTTATGAGTCAATTATATCCTTTGTTTGCTGATATTTCAGGACGGCGTGTTTTGCTTGTGGGTGGTGGGAATCTCGCCACGGAAAAAATTGATGCGCTCCTGGCTAGTGAGGCGGATGTTGTAGTTGTTAGTCCAGAGATTTCTGAGAAATTGCAGCAACTTGTGGATGAAGATAAAGTGACTTACCACAAACGTTGCTATGAGACTGGGGATGTGGATGGCGCATGGTTGGTGATGGTCGCGGTCAATAATGATCCGGTGCATCGTGAGATTCATGCCGAGTGTGTGGAGAAATCTATTTTATGTAATGTTGTGGATGTGACTGAATTGTGTATTTTTCAGGTGCCAGCGATTTGTCGGCAGGGGCCACTGTCGATAGCAATTTCAACCAGTGGTACGAGTCCTGCGATGGCCAAGCGTATTAAAAATGAGCTAAATGAACAATTTGACCCAGCATACGAAGTATTTCTTAATGCTCTCAAAGATTTGCGGCCTCATTTTAAACAGAAATTTGCAGATGATTTGCCCAAGCGATCAAAAATATTTGAGTGTTTGGTGAATTCGGGGGCGATGGATTTGATTCGAGAAGGCAAACATGATGAATTTGACCATCTGATCCAGAAATATAAAAATGATTGTGGTGTCAGTTGTATCTGCTATCATGAATAGCCCGAAATAAAGTAAATTAGATCATCACGATCAGGCAAGGAAGCACTGTATGTGGCGACATATTATTGTTAGACTCTTTTTGTCTCCCATCATTTTATGGGCCATTTATACCATCACCTTTTTGATGGCGGTCACTATTCCCGGCACTCCTTTTTCCGGTAACGATAAAAAATTAAATCCCGATGTGGAACGTGCGATATTAGCGAAATATAATGCCAATGATAACTGGGCATTTTATACCGACTATTTAGTGAATCTGACTCGATTAGATTTGGGGCCTTCCTGGCAATATAGTGATTGGGATTGCAATGAGATTATGGCATCGGCATTGCCCGTTTCGATTGGATTAGGGTTGGTTGCGATGTTGATTGCTGTTGCGTTAGGTATTCCCATTGGTGTGATTAGTGCTGTGAAACGTAATTCACTTTTTGACTATGCGTCACTGACTTTGGCTCTGATTGGTATTTCGCTGCCGACATTTGTAACGGGAACGGGTTTGCTTATTTTATTTGGTGTGAAGCTGCATTGGTTGCCGGTTGAAGGATGGGGGACGCTCTCGCAAATTTGGCTACCGGCTTTTACTTTGTCTTTACCTTTCATGGCCTACATTACACGACTAACGCGGTTGGGTATTTTGGATGTGTTGAATTCTGATTATATCCGAACCGCTCGTGCAAAAGGTCTATCTGAAAAAACGGTGATATGGAAACATGCACTAAAAAATGCATTTTTACCCGTATTGAGTTATATCGGGCCAGCTTTGGCAATGGCTTTAACAGGCTCATTTGTCATCGAAAGTATTTTTAATATACCAGGTTTGGGGCAGCATTTTGTCAACGCTGTATTGAATCGCGATCGTGCATTAATTTTAGCAACCGTATTGGTGTTTTCTGCGGTCATAATTATATTTAATTTACTTGTAGATGTGACCTATGCGTTGGTGGACCCGAGGATAGAGGTGGAAGAGGCATGAGTTCAAGAGCGATTCCATCTTATACATATTGTGATGATGAGCTAGCGGGTGTTAAAGTTCTTTCGCCAGGGAACAAAGCTTGGAAGCGGTTCTGTAAAAACAGATTGGCGCTCATTTCATTGATCCTGTTTGTCATAATATTGGTTGGATGTGTTGGTACTTTGTATTGGTCCTCTAAGCTCTATCAGACGCAACAGTTGGATTTAAATTTTACAGGACCTTCTGGATGGCATGCTCCCTTTGGGTATGATACGTTAGGTCGGAATATTTTCTGGCGATGTATGTTTGGCGGTGTGGTCAGTTTAGGGATTGGATTGGCTGCTGCGATGATTTCTGTTGGGATTGGAACTTTTTGGGGAGCGATTGCCGGTTGGTATGGTGGTCGGATAGACCAGGTGATGATGCGATTGGTGGATATCTTATATGGCCTGCCTTATGTCTTGATGATTATTTTATTAAAGGTGGCATTTGAGCCAATGTTGATTGATTACCTTGGTCCTGGTAAAGAAAAAATCGCAAATATTATTATACTGTTTGTTGCCATCGGAGGTGTGAGTTGGCTTACCATGGCGAGAGTGATTCGTGGTCAGGTTTTGTCGTTAAAGACGTTGCCTTATATTGAAGCCGCTCGTGCAATTGGATTGCCAACATGGCGAATTTTATTGAAACATATTATCCCTAATTTGATGGGGCCGATTATCGTTTATGCTACTTTGATTGTCCCTCAGGCGATATTACAGGAATCGTTTTTGAGTTTCCTAGGTATTGGTATTCAAGCTCCCATGCCAACATGGGGTTCTCTGGCCTCTGAGGGGGTAAAAGCGGTGAATACCGTTGTCAGTTTTTGGTGGATAATCTTTTTTCCTTGTGCGTTTTTGGGATTAACTTTACTCTGTTTAAACTTTATTGGTGATGGATTGCGTGATGCTCTTGATCCAAAATCCAAGTAATATTGTTATGAAAAACTGTAGGTTTATAGGAATTATTTTTATTATGTCTTTTTTATCGCTTTATGTCGGATGTGATGAGCCAACGAAAGAAATCAAACTGCCCTCTTGGGAGAGCTTCGCCGAGGATGCTAAAAAATTTAATAACATTCTAGTGATCCCTGAGTTTGACCAAACGCCAGAAGCTTTGCAGAAAACGGTTGATGATATTATAAAAGTGACCGATCAAAAACTTGAATCATTTGTGAATCAGGATCTAGAGGGGATGACCTATGAATCCAGTATCGCGGCAATCGATGATATCTTTTTTCCAGTCGGTCTTGTCTATGGCAGATTAAGTATTACTAAGAATGCTTTTCCAGATGAAACCATGCGGGATGTGGCCAAGGATCAGATTCTTAAGTTGTCAAAATGGTCTGTTGAAACACAGTATCGTCAAGATGTTTATGATACCTGCAAAGCGTTTCAAGAAAAATATGAGCAGGGGCAGGCGAGAGAATTACAAGGGGAAGATTTAAAATATTATCAGGAAACGATGCGCGGGTTTAAACGCAGTGGTTTTGGTTTACCAAAAGAAAAGAAAGATCGCGTTGAAGCATTACGAAAAGAATTAAATGATTTAAGCACGGAGTTCAGTACCAATATAACCAATGCAAAAATCGAGCTGGTTTTTTCTCGTGATGAATTGGAAGGCTTTACAGATGATATGCTGAGACGCTATGCCAACGAAGATGGCAGTTATACATTTCATGCGACGGTGACACCTGAATACATTGCGATTATGAAAAATGCTCGTAATGAAGAGGTTCGCAAAAAGATGGTGACTCAAAGAATGCGAGCGGCAGGGCAAGAGAATATTGATTTGCTCAATAAGATCGTCAATGTTCGTGATGAAATTGGATCGCTTTTGGGCTATGACACCTGGGCGGATTATAAGACCGAAGTACGCATGGCAAAGAATCGCCAAACAGCCGTAGACTTTTTAGAAAACATGGCGGTTGGTTTAGAACCAAAGTTTCAAGAGGAACTAGATGTGTTACGCCAACTTAAGCTCGAGGATACGGGTAATCCTGATGCAGAAATATTTATTTGGGATACTGGCTATTATACGGAGCAATTGCTAAGGCAGAAATACAATATTGATACTGAAGCTTTGCGTGATTATTTTCCATTGAAAGCATGTCTGCAAGGGATGTATGATATTTATGAAAAGATCTTTGGTGTGAAATATACTCAGGTTGAGAATCCTTCTCCTTGGGCAGAAGGTGTTTCATTATTTATGGTCACTGATGCTAAAACCGAAGAGCCGCTTGGGATGTTTTACCTGGATTTATTTCCGCGTGATGGAAAGTATAATCATTTTGCACAATTTGGAATTATCGATGGTAAGCGACTTAGTAATGGTTTATATCAAAGACCCGTTGTTGCATTGATTTGCAATTTTACGCCACCTTTTGAAGACAAACCTTCACTTCTGTCTCATAGTGAAGTTGAGACTTTATTTCATGAATTTGGTCACGCGATGCATTCTATATTGACGCGAGCGGAGTATTCGTCATTTTCCTGTACCAGTGTGCCGCGAGATTTTGTGGAAGCACCTTCCCAGATGTTGGAGGCTTGGGTCAAAGAGCCTGATATTCTTAACTCGTTTGCTGGGCACTATAAAGATCCATCTCAAAAGATAGATCCTGAAATACTCAACCGCATGAAAGAAGCTGAGAAGGCAACTATTGGAATACATTATCGTCGACAGGTCGTTTTTGGTCTAGCTGACCTAACGCTTCATGGTGAGGGTGAGAATAAAGATAGTAACAAAATCTTTAATGATTCGTTTGGAAAATATTTTCTACCTGTGCCTGAGGATACCATGTTTGTTGCTTATCTTGGGCATATGATGGGTTATGATGCCGGGTATTATGGTTATGCCTGGGCAGATGCGATCGCGTCAGATATGGAAGAAATTTTCAAGCAAGATCCGGATGGCCTGATGAGTCAGGAAATTGGCCGTCGTTTACGTGATGAAATTTATGCTCCAGGCGATTCTCGAGATGTAAATGAGTCCATCGAGGCATTTTTAGGCCGACCACGATCTTTAGAGCCCTTTTTAAAGAATCTTGGGGTAAAAGAATGATATATATAGAGCGATGTTAATCTCTATTTAAGGATATGTTATGAATATTTATATCAAGTTTTGTTTTGTGTTAGCTTCTTTTTGTTTACTGGTGAGCTTTTCTGGGTGTGGTAAGCCACCCCAAGAGAAATCATCGGCTGCGAAAGCGTATGATCCTAAAACAGACCCACTTGTGAATCCTGCATCGCTTCTTGAGCCTGTTCCAGAAGATAAATCAAAAATAGAAGATGGCGAAACGTTGATTCTACAATTGGATGGTAGCCCGAATACTTTGCATCCATTATTTTTATCTTCTCTCGTTGAAAGTACAGTGTCTGGTACCTTGTTTACAGGGCTGTTTACGTTTGATAAAGATATGAACTGGATGGTGAATGATGAGCTTGTTGAAGATTATCAGGAAAATGAAAATTTGACTGAAATCACAGTTAAAATGAAAAAAGGTTTTACCTGGCAGGATGGACATCCACTTACGGTTCATGATATCGTTTATTCCTGGCAGCAGATTCTTGATCCAGCGGTACCATGTCAAACACAAAAACCCTCTGTTGAACCGATCGAAGAATGTATTGCCTTAGATGATTATACGATTAAATTTATCCAGTCCAAACCATTGGCAACAGCACGTTGGAATTTATTATTTCCAATCATACCAAAACACTTATTTGAAAAAGAGAAAAAGAATAACCCTGATTTGAAGACCGGTGATTATTTCAATAAATGGTCACGTCACCCTGTGGGCAATGGACCTTATAAAATTGTCGAGTGGAAAGAGAATGATAAGGTCGTTGTTGAGCGATGGGAAGATTATAAAGGGTTCAAGCCTTATTTTAAACAGATCATTTTCAAGATTATTCCTGATACAAATATCACATTGTTATCTTTTGAAAAAGAAGATATTGATGTGGTTCGCAAGTTGACGAGCCAACAATTTGCGAAAGAAACCAATACAGAATCATTTAAGAAAGTAGGCTATAAGGCATGGGGTACGCAATGGGCATTTAGTTATATTGGCTGGAATATGGATGGCTCTAATCCATTTTTTAATGACAAAAAAGTTCGACTGGCCATGACGCATGCACTTAATATCCCATTAATCCTTGAAAAAATAGCCTATAATTTGTCGTCACAAAGTTTAGGTGTCTACCATGAAGATTCCTGGATGTATAATCCTGATGTGAAACCATTTCCATTTGATCTTAAGATCGCAGGGCAGCTACTTGACGAGGCGGGCTGGGCTATTGATCCAACAGATGGTTGGCGTTATAAAACAATTAATGGTGAGAAAGTCTTATTCAAATTTACGTTGACGATGCCACAAGGCTCACAAACATCACCTAAGATTGCCGCAATATTCCAGGAAGACTTGAAACTCATCGGTGTGCAAATGGATACCCGTGTGTTGGAGTGGGCCACCTATATGGAAAAATCTCGTAAGCATGAATTTCAAGCAGGTATTGCGGCATGGGGAACAGGGGCTGATCCTGATACCGGTTGGAATTTATGGCGAACGGATCAGTATAAAACGGGACGAAATTATGGGGGGTATTCAAACCCTGAAATTGATAAGCTATTTGAAGAGGGCAGAGCTGAGTTTGATTTTGAAAAACGTAAAAAAATCTACCAGAAAATACATAAAATACTTTACGAAGATCAACCCTATATTTGGATTTCGAATCCACCCATCTTATCTGCGATCAATAAAAGGATCCGGGGGGTACAGTTTAGCCCAAGAGGTATTTTTAGTTTTGATCCTAGTTTTTATGGATGGTGGGTCATGAAAGGGCAGGCAAAGTACGCCGTAATGCAGAAACCATAATCGTATGCTGACTTATATTATTAGACGATTACTTTTAACGATACCAACATTGATTGGTATTACCTTGGTCACTTTTATTATTGTGAATCTTGCCCCAGGTGATCCTGCGCAATTTCAGTCGCAAGGCATTATGGATCCTGAAGTGTCTATTAAAACATATGAAAAGCTAAGAGAGTATTATGGTTTAGATAAACCGGTTCATGTTCGATATGTTGATTGGTTAGGGCGTCTGGTGACATTGGATTTTGGCGAATCAATGTCAACGGATCGGCGACCAGTGGCAGATAAAATTAAAGAACGCTTATGGCCGACGATGTCGCTGGCCATTCTGGCGATTGGTATTAGTTTACTCCTATCTATTCCAATTGGGATCTATTCTGCTGTAAAAAAAGACAAATTGTTTGATACGCTTTCTAGTACGATTCTGTATGCGCTCTATTCTGTACCCAGTTATGTGATGGCAGTTCCTCTTATTTTATTACTAGGGGTGCAGTGGGACTTACTTCCATTTCAAGGTATGACATCGGACAATTATGACCAGCTCTCTTTTGGTGGTAAAGCGATAGATTTGGTAAAGCACTATACACTAATAACGTTTTGTACTACTTTTGGTGCCTGGGCCTTTTACGCTCGATTCGTTCGTCAAAATATGTTGGAAGTGCTTGGTCAGGATTATATCCGAACAGCCCGGTCAAAAGGGTTACCAGAAAAGACCGTAATCATGAAGCATGGTTTTCGAAATTCACTGATTCCTTTAGTCACGTTGATGGGACTTATTTTACCTGGCATTATTGGTGGTTCTGTGATTCTGGAAGTGATGTTTAATTGGCCAGGTATGGGCAGACTTTTCTTCGAAAGTATGCTTTCAAGAGATTATCCAACGATTATGGCGTTATCCTTCATAACGGCCTGTTTAGTATTATTAGGGACATTATTAGCGGATCTGAGTTATACGTTTGTTGATCCACGGGTGTCTTATGATTAAATGTATTTTATATAAATGAAAAAAAAGAAATCACAATCTGAATCGTATCTTAGCAACATATGGCGACGTATGAAAAAAAATCGTCGGTGTATGGCAGGCTTGATATTTGTTTTAGCCATGATTGGTATTGCGACATTTAGTCCATTGTTAGCAAGTAATCAACCCATTATCTGTAAGCACGAGGGTAAATGGTATTTTCCTGCAATTGTGGAAATTTTCCAGTCACGTGGTGTTGGTCCGCATTGGATCAAGAAAAGTCAGCCTTTCAATCTACCGCAATTTAATGCAAAAAGGCAACTTGATCCGGAAGAATTTGCAATTTGGCCAATGATTCCTTATAGTGAATTTGAGCAGACCACAGAATATTATTTACCGCCATCATCTCAGCATTGGTTAGGTACGGATGAATTGGGGCGTGATATTGCCGCTCGAATGATTCATGGAACATCCGTTGCCGTCAAAGTAGGATTTATCTCAATGGGAATCGCCGCACTCATTGGTATTGTCGTAGGTGGTCTTGCGGGTTATTGGGGTGGTTGGGTTGATATTGTCATTAGCAGGCTTATTGAAATTGTGATTTGTTTTCCTGTGTTTTTTCTTATTTTAGCGATTATGGTTTGGCTTGAACCTAGTATTATCAATGTCATGGTTGTGATTGGTCTAACGGGATGGACATCGATAGCTAGATATACGCGTGGAGAATTTATACGTTTAAAAACGCAGGATTTTGTGATTGCAGCTGAGGTGGTGGGAGCAAAGCATGGTCGCATTATGTTTCGGCATATTTTACCAAATGCCATGGCACCTGTATTAGTCTCAATCACTTTTGGCATTGCGGGTGCAATTCTGGTAGAATCTGGTCTGAGTTGGCTGGGCTTTGGTGTTCAGGCACCTGCTCCATCTTGGGGCAATATTTTACGTACCGCTTATGATTCGCTTCGAGTTGCACCGCATATGGTTTATCCGCCATGTATTGCGATTTTTCTAGCGGTGTTAGCCTATAATCTGGTAGGCGATGGGTTGCGGGATGCAATCGATCCAAAATTGAGAAAGCAAGGATGACAAAAGAATATCCCTTATTATCGATTCAGAATTTACATGTCGAATTTAAGACCGATGAAGGTGTTGTTCGCGCGGTGAACGATGTAAGTTATGATATATATCAAGGTAAGACTTTGGCTGTTGTGGGAGAATCGGGTTGTGGCAAGAGTGTAACGTCATTGTCGATCTTGCGATTGATTCCAGATCCTCCAGGTCGAGTTACTCAAGGAAAAATCAAATTTCACGGCAATAATTTATTAGAACTGGACGAAAAAGAAATGCGTCGCATTCGTGGCAATGATATCGCCATGATCTTTCAGGAGCCTATGACCAGCTTGAATCCAGTTTATACAGTTGGCCAGCAAATCGTTGAGGCGATTGAGCTTCATCAAGGTCGGCGCAAAAATGCAGCTTGGAGCCATGCTACGGAAATATTGAGACTGGTTGGCATTGCTGATCCAGAGCGACGTATGGATGAATATCCCCACCAGATGTCCGGTGGTATGCGACAACGTATTATGATAGCTATGGCACTTAGTTGTGATCCGGCGTTATTAATTGCTGATGAACCGACAACAGCTCTGGATGTGACGATTCAAGCTCAAATTTTGGACTTGATTAAGGAGTTACAGGAGCGGAGCAATATGTCAGTTATTTTAATTACCCATGACCTGGCGGTCGTTGCGGAAAATGCTGATGATGTTGTCGTCATGTATGCCTCTAAAATTGTCGAAAAAGGCTCCGTACATGATATTTTTGAAAAGCCATCTCACCCTTATACGCAGGGATTGTTAAATTCACTTCCGACTTTAGGCTCAGATCATAAACGTTTGCAAGTGATACCTGGATCAGTACCAGATCCATTGAATTTTCCGAAGGGGTGTAAATTTCATCCTCGTTGCCCTTATGCAAAGGATGATCCTAAATGTAAAAGTGAAGAGCCTAAGCTGGAACAAGTTAAACCAGGTCATATGGTGGCTTGCTGGAAGGCAAAGGAATTATTGGATATTAAAACAAATGACTAATTAATGTCGTGGTAATATGAGTCAAAAAGATATTTTAATTGTAAGAGAGCTTAAGACGCATTTTCCGATTAAACGGGGATTGTTTCGGAAAACCATTGGGCATGTCAAAGCGGTAGATGGTGTTTCGTTCACCATTCCAAAAGGTAAAACGCTTGGTTTGGTCGGTGAATCTGGTTGTGGCAAAACCACGGTCGGGCGAACGATTTTACGTTTGATTCCTGCCACCTCTGGCCAGGTACAATTTGAGAATAGCGATGTATTTAAATTGGATGCTGAACAAATGCGTCAGCGTCGTCGAGATATGCAATTGATTTTTCAAGATCCCTATGGTTCGCTCAATCCACGGATGACGATTGGTAATATCATTGGTGAGGCATTGACGGTTCATGATCTAGCAAAAGGTAAAGAACGTCAGGAAAAGATTTGCGAGCTTTTGAGGAAGGTGGGGTTGTCTGAAAATTATATTAATCGATATCCTCATGAATTTTCGGGGGGCCAGCGTCAGCGAGTAGGAATTGCTCGGGCCTTGGCATTAAATCCAAAGCTGATTATTTGTGATGAACCAGTCAGTGCGTTAGATGTTTCCATTCAATCTCAAATTGTCAATTTGCTACAGGATCTTCAAGAAGAATTTGGTTTGACCTATTTGTTTATTGCTCATGATTTAGCTGTTGTGGAGCATATTAGTGATTATGTTGCGGTGATGTATTTAGGCAAAATAGTAGAATATGCTTCAGCAGACGATTTATATGAACATCCTAGTCATCCATACACGCAGGCGCTTATGTCTGCCATCCCTCAGCCTGATCCCAAGCGGAAAAAAACACATATTCCATTAAAAGGTGAAGTGCCCAGTCCTTCCAATCCGCCTTCAGGCTGTCCTTTTCATCCACGCTGCCCGAAAGCAGTGGCTCAATGTAAAAGTGAGATGCCGCCCCTTGAATCAAAGAACGGCAATCCCAATCATATTGCGGCGTGTTGGGTTTCTGAATAACTAGATCTTTATGTCCTGTTGCAAATTCGTTAGAAGTGCATTGATTTGATCTAGTAAATCTTGATCCTGGTCACGAAGTTTTTCGACTAATTTGTTAATGGCTTCAGTGCGGTCTTCCTGGCTATTTAATTTTTTAATATAACGGCTTCTTAATTGTTTTTCCTCATCCGTCCGTCCAAGTGCACTCAGATTTTTTCGGATATGAGATTGAGCATCGAAGATGGACTTTTTCTCTGCACGTAGTGCATGGATTTCATCCGTTATTTTAGATTTTGCCTCTCTCAACTCAACAAATTGAAGTAACACTTTTTGGGTATTGGGTGATAAGTATTTATTGCGAATATAGAGTTCGAGACGGTCGCGTTTAATATTTGAAACCGAGGTAGACATTCCATCAACATATCGTTCTTTGACGGTAAATGATGTGGTTTTGTTTGGTGCCGCCTTAACCTCAAAGCGTTTGAAGGAGTCAGTGATTTCAATCGGCTGTTGTTTGCTGATGAGCTCCCAGTTTGATTTGATCGGATGTTCAATGATGACTATTTTGTCTTTGTCGCTTTTATTATTAATATGATAAGTTTTTGTTTCAATAACATAATGCTTCATTTGGATAAAGCCTCTATTAATAATCACGTGTGAAACGGGTTCGGTTTTGCTGTCATACTTACTGTTTATATCACAACCGAGATCAACAGCATAAGTGATATAATTTTCTTCATCAGCTTTCATCGTATTCATAATCGCTTCGCCAACATAGCTGCCATCCTGAAATAGGGTCATTGGACCTCCCTCTAAAGTTAGGTCTGTACTATTTTTCATTCGAAAAGCGGAAAGAGGATTTTTAGTCCTGACTGACTCATTATATAGAGAGACTGCTTTGCCATCGATTTCTTTGGCGACAATGGCAATCATGGCAGATTTATTTTTGTCAACGGAGACGGGCTGGTCGATTTTGTATTCAAACAAATCGCCAATATCGCGTGTAACACTTTGTGATTGGATATTACGCATTTGTTGAGAACTGTCAAAATACCAACCATAAACAGCTTCATCTGTACCAATATGATCGCCATCTTCTTCATTGGCCTGCATGGATCTTGCTTTTGCCATCATTGAACTTAAGTTGTTGGTGGAAGCACCACCACCACCAGCGTTGAGAAATTCCATCCCTGATTCGGGAACAGAAGGAGCCATGGCCATTTCCTCTTCAATCTCAATTCGTTTTCTCTTTTTGTAAATTGGATCATATAGATTCTGAATAAAAGAAATCGGAAGCCCACTCACAAGTAATAATTCAACATTGTCCCAGTTTTCTTCACTAACATTATCGACAATCGCCCATCCTTGAAGAAATGGCTTTTTGTTTTCGTCGGGTAGGACAACGCGATAGCTGGTTTTCCACACAGGTGTTTCTGTGACATAGCCAACAAGTATATCTCGTAAACCAGGCTCATTAGGGTGAATGGCAACTTGTTTTTCATCACGTCGATGTTGTTGGTGCAAGATTTTTAAATATTGTTTAACATCTTTGTCTAGTTGATCATCTTTGAATTGAACCGTTAGTATATTGTCAAATTCCAATGTGCGAATTAAACCCTTGCTATCAAGAAGTGTTAAAAATGATGCCGGCCAGGAATGGTTTTCCCTTTCAATCGTGCGGGTTCGGACTCCGACAATCGTACCTTCTACCTGGTCAGATCCTATTAAAGTGCATTGAATCTCAGTACCTTGCAACTGACTTAGCAGTAAGGACAGGCTCATTGGACCTTTTAGATTGAAGTTGAATTGATTTAATAATTGTTCGGATGTTTTTGTACTGTCATAAACAACACGATTGACCTGGCCACCTTGTAAGTCAAGAATAGTCATACTTTTTAATAAGTCGTTCATTTGTTCTTTTTTGAAGTGTAAGACAGTGTCGGTTTGGCCTGGAAGTTGTCCCAGTCGCTCAAAATATCCCACACCATGTTTGTATAAGATGACTTTGCGAATAGGGAGTTTGGAGGGGGTGTCATTCTTTGCCCATGCAAAAGATTGAGCTATTCCGACAAATAATATTCCGATAATAATATTTTTTCTAGTGATTGCCATGATTAAACCCTCATTTCTAAATCGTAAAATATTTACTTATTTGGACTTTATTACTTATACCATTTAGAACCATTGAATTCTAGGAAGTTCCAAAGACTTACAAATATTTTACAACTCATTTATGATGACAATATAGGACAATCATTTAAAAAGTTTATCCAGAATAATATGGTATTAATTATCTATAAGTTACTTAAGTCAGCCTGTTTGGATGCCGATTTTTATGGTGATCAGAGGTATGTTTCCAGATGGAAAACTTCTGGGGTTATGAAATTAATGAAGCAAAAATCCTAATGCCTTGAGGAGTGCATCAGATTATGGGTGTAGATTTAAAAAGTCAAATTGATACAGCATTGATCGCCTTGTTTGTCAAGTCGACCAAAAATGTATTGAGTACAATGATTGGTGTAGAAGCGAAAGTTCGTAAACCTGATCTGCGAAATGATCTCCAGCCAACACACGATGTCTCTGGCATAGTTGGTTTTACTGGCGAGATGACAGGGTCAGTGATTATTAGTTTTCATGAAGAAACCGCTCGTAGCTTGGTCAAATCTTTTACGATGGAAGATTATGATCTCAAAAGCGATGACTTTGCTGATGCTGTTGGTGAAATATGTAATATGATTGCTGGTAACGCAAAGAAAGATTTCGGTATTGATGCAGGTATCAGTATTCCCAATGTTGTCATCGGGCGTGATCATTATGTGACTCGTCTTAGAGATGTACCATGTGTGGTGATTCCATGTGTGACTGAATATGGCGAATTTTCTGTTGAAGTGAATATTAAAAAAGTCAGCCCAGTGGCTGTGTAATTTAAATTACTTACTGGTGTGAAGTACAAAGTCTTTTTGGAGGACAATTACTGTGAAAATCTTACTTGTAGACGATTCAAAAACAATGCGGAACATTTGGAAGAAAGTTGTTTTAGGCATTGAAGGGACTGAAGCTGTTGAAGCTGGCGATGGTGTCGAAGGTCTTGAAGCGATCAAAGAACATGGTCCATTTGACTTGATGTTAGTTGATTGGAATATGCCCAATATGACTGGGTTGGAAATGATCACCAAAGTGCGAGAAACCGATAAAGATACACCTATTATCATGGTGACCACTGAAGCGGAAAAGCCTCGTATCATTGAAGCCATTAAGGCTGGCGTCAATAATTATGTCATTAAACCCTTTACGCCAGATGCTTTGATGGAAAAAATTGATGAGACCATGAAAAAAGTTAATGCTGGTTAATGCCTCGCACATTGTATGTCCTTGATGAGATTTAGGATACTTTTATGAAGGCATAAACGTTTTGTAGAGGGATATTGAAAGCTGCCATGCCATTAACAGCCAGTAAGATAATACGAATAGATGTTGATCGGGAACGGTTAAAAGCAATCATTGCTTTTAACGGCGACACGCCAGGTCCGACCATGACAGCCGATGAAATCCTCAAAGAGGTCACGGATGAAGGAATCATGGTCGATGATCAGGGTAAAAAAAATATTGAAACATTTGCCGCCGAATTTACGCCAGAAAATCTTCCAAAACCTGTAGTGGTTGCCACCGGAAAAGAGCCGGTCCACGATAGAAGTGGTCGTATTGAAAAACTTTATTTAGATAAAGAACCTCCAAAGCCAAGTGAGCCAGAAGCAAAGGAGTCAACTGGTTCAGAAAACCCCAAAGATCCACAAGCCGAAGAAGACGAAGTTGAAAATCACTACGACCGTTCTTCGATTATCAAAGTTCATGATAATGAACAAATTCTTAAAATACATCCGATTATTCATGGCGATAATGGTGTTGATGTATATGGAAAAGAAATTAACCGCAAGCTGGGAGTTGAAGCCAAGCCCAAGCTTGGATTAAATGTTGAGTTGCAGGGCGATGGCGTTTTTGCTACCTGTGGCGGGCAATTATTTGATGATAATGATAAATTTTGGGTAAATCCAAAATTGGAAATTCAAGGCAATGTCGACTTTTCAGTAGGTAATATTGATTTTGATGGTGAAGTGATTATTGGTAAAAATGTTGTCGACTTATTTAAAGTGGTCAGTAAATCTGAAGTTTCAGTTCATGGCATGATTGAAGCCGCAGAAGTGCAAGCTGGTAAAGATCTATTTGTGACAGGGGGGGTTGCCGGTAAAGAAAAGGGTGTTGTTATTGCCGGTCGAGATATTCAATCCAAATATTTAACCAACGCAAAAGTAAGAGCAAAACGCGATATTATTGCTGTTAAAGAAGTGGTCAATTGTGATCTGGCTTGTAATGGTCAGTTAAAAATTGAAACCGGTTCACTAATAGGTGGGAATTCTATGGTTATGGGGGGGATTCTCGTCAAACAGCTTGGATCGGAGTTAGGCGTTAAAACCAATGTTTCAGTTGGCATCGATGCGGATTTGAAAGCGCTCTATGAAGATGTATTGCCAAAAGTACGTGAGAAAAAACAAAAAGCAAAAAAGGTCAAGCAGGTCGTTGAGCCTTTGTTGGCAAATCAAAAACATCTGAATCAGGAACAAAAAGAAAAAGCGACAGAATTGCTTTATCAAGCTTACGAATTAGAAGATAGCGTTAATGAAATGCTTGAAGATTTGGAAACGGCATACAAAAAAACGCAGCAAGAAGCTGTAACTGAAATCTCCGTCTTAGGTACTGTTTATAATGGCGTGGTTATTCAGTTTCCCAAAGTTAACACGATGATAAACAGTCCTATAGAAGGACCATTGACAATCAAGCCTGTTAAAGTTAAAGGGTCTTTAAGAGTGATTGCTGTGGATAAAACCACGGGGTCAGAACATGATTTAGGTGCGGGTGCCGGGGGAGATGATCTCTTCTTTAAGGTTGAAGCACTCTTGCGTTCGAATGAAGAAGACTAGTGCTTCGAACCATTTTTAGCCTACCAATGAATCAATATCAGCCTGCTCAATTTTGCTGGCTTTTTTATCCAGTCGTTCACTTAACCAGCTCATGACACCTGGTGTGTAAGGTAGTTTACCTTTTTTCAAGATATCAATCATATCGGTTTCACGTCGGTCTCTTTCGCTTTCCTTTTTCACGGAATTAACCTGACGAGTCGAAGCTGCCTTAGCTAAACGTTTATCCAGTCTGTCACGTCGATGTCCCATTGTCTTAACTCTCCTGACTACAATAGTTTACCTGAATGGGTCTATGGAAAACTCACAATTATACTTATTTAGGCCAATTTGTCAAACCTTATCTGTAAATCTTTAAATCCCATTTAGATACCAACAAAATGATATAAACGTTGTCAGGAACTTGATTTTTGGCGGCTGATAGGTTAAAAAGTTCATGGCGATTGCCATGGGCTCAAAAGATTGGATGGCTGGAAAATGGCTTACAATTAAATTTGGCGATTCTGTTAAATTCTACAATTAGCATACTAGTAAAAAATGATGTATCAAGGACGACACCAAATCATCTCTAAGGTATTATTGATTTGCCTGAGTATTGGCATGCTACCATTAATAGTGTGTGCTCAACCTTCAGCTGAAATCAATAAGCTCATCAAGCAATCGAAATTTAAAAAAACCTCCTTTTCAATTCTCTTTTATGATCTAACGGATGATAAGCAGCTTTATGCACATAATGCTCATTTGGCGTTAAAGCCCGCCAGTAATATGAAGCTCATGACTACTGCGATGGCCTTAGATACGTTAGGCTCTGATTTCAAATTTAATACCGTTTTTGCACTTCATGGCAATGATTTAGTTGTTGTTGCCTCTGGTGATCCGCTAACAGGAGATCCCATTCTGGCAAAAAAGGTTGATCGTAAAATTGATCAATTGTTTGATGATTTGGTCAGCCAGCTTGTGGCCAATCAGATTACAACCATACCTGGCAACCTGATTATTGATGCGACGCTATTTGACGACCAGAGATTTCATCCATCCTGGCCGACAAGTCAATCTGATAAATGGTATACGGCACAGGTTGCAGCTCTGAATTTTAATAATAATTGTATCGACATAACCTTTATTCCAGCGGCGAATGAAAAGAGTAAGGTAACATATGAAATTTATCCTGATACCACATATGTTCGGCTCTCAAATAAAGCCACTACAGTTAAAAAGGGTAAAAATAAAATTGGTGCAACACGTGTTATCAATACCAATAATATTACACTCCGGGGCAAGTGTCGCAATCGGCAAACCATTTACACGACAATTGATCGGCCGAGTGCATATTTCGGTCATTTATTAGCAGAGCATCTGTTGAAATATAACATAGAAATTCAAGGTAAACTCATTTTGACGGATTATTCTGTGCGACAACAAATGGTTCAATCGCCTTACAATTACATTATTTTAAGTCAGCACCAGACCTCTTTGAGTGATGTATTATTAAGGTCTAACCAAAGCAGCTTGAATATGGCGGCCGAATGTCTTTTTAAGACGAATGGAGCGTACTATCAATCAACGTCAGGGCAGCCGTTAAGGCAAGGGAGTTGGAAGACAGCTCAAACAGCTATGACAGATTGGCTTACTAGAATGAATGTTGATTATTCCGAGTTCAAAATTGATGATGGCTCAGGGCTTAGTGCATTGAATCAACTTTCTGCCAATTCGATTGTCAAAGTATTAAAAAATTGTTACCTGAAAAGTGATTATGATATTTTAAAACAATCGCTTGCAACCCCTGAATCTGGTACGCTAAAAAAGTCAAGTCGATTTAAGCATCCTAGATTTAAAGATAGAATCTATGCAAAAACAGGATATATATCCAGGGCTTGGGCATTAAGCGGGTACTTAAAAAATACACAGGATCATTGGATTGCATTTTCTATTATTGCAAATAATGGTAAGCACTCGCCTAGATCGACCATTGACCAAATCGCAACCGTTATGCTTGATCAATAATCTAAATGCTTATCAGTATTTCTAACAACATATAGTTTAGTTGTAATTTTTGTTGAATTTTATGAAGTTAAAAATCTTCAATGGACGTCTTGGTCCTAACATGTGTGCTACTTGATTGGGGGTTTGTCGCATCTCTAAAATGCTTCCAAATAGCATAATGAAGCTGTTTTGGTGCATACTTATTAATTGTAAATTTCAAAACTTTAATAAAAAAATAAATAAAATGTTTGACAATCGCGTGTAAATGCATACAATATTAGTAGTCGAGATATGCGGTAGTTTGGGAACAGAAATACCTTTTTACAACAACACTACAGTATAAATGTATAATTTTAAAACTGATTAAAATTAGCTGGTCGTTTTGCGCAAACACACAGGTAATCGAGGGGGGATGTACGTCTATAACGTCAAGGTGGTTCGAGATGTTATTAGGGATAAAAATGCAACTATTTTTATTGGAAAGGGAATATTATGAAAAATGTATTTACTATATTAGTTGTTTGTTTCGTGGCATTATTTGCCATGAATGTTTACGCTGGAAATGACGTTGTCGTTTCTAGTGATAATGTTAACTTTTTAGATAACTCACACGGTGTGAGTGTACAAGACGCATTGAGTGTTAATGACGCCAATGCAAATGTGATAAGTTTAAATGTTTTAAGCTTAGGTTATGTTGAAGGTGATCAACTGTTGGCGCAGGTGATTGAAGATGCCCGCAATGTTCAAGCATCACAAGCTGGAAGCAAAGCGATCCCGCTTTCTACAAGTTGTGACTGCTACGGTGATGTTGCGGATTCATTAAACGCACCTAACCCTGATGGTGAAGTTTCATCTGGTGATGTAAATTACATCATTAACCAGTTGTCACCTACCTTTTTGCCGATTACGCCTGTTCCTGCGAACTTGGCATGTGCCGATGTCGCCGATGAAACTGGCGCAGTTGGTTCAGATGGAAAAGTAAGCTTCGGAGATGTACTTTACATCAACGGTTTGCTAGCTCCATCTTTTGATCCTATCGATTGTATCGATTTGGATTAAACATAACATCTCATTAACCACTTACAAGGCCTGGCTTGTTGCCAGGCCTTTCTTATAAAAATAATTACATAAAAACATATTATTAACTTTAAAGCTTGATTATAAAAAAGAAATGAATTTAGAATTTATTTTAAAACAAGAATAACAGAATGGGTGAGTTAAATTGTTGAGATGCTATCAGGGTGAAAAAATAGAATCCTGGTAATTATTATAAGATGAATATAAATACAATAAGATGCGAACGTTTAATAAATGGGGGATATAGATTCTTTTTTGTAGGAGTTTAATCATGAGAAAAATTATTGTTACAATCTTGTTGGCATTAATTAGCCTGATGAATCAGGTTGCATTTGCGCAATACGGAGGAGGGAATGGCGATGCGGCAAGCCCATATGTCATTAGTACAAATGCGCATTTTCAATATTTAGCCAACAATAGTTCAGAATGGTCATCTCATTTTGTATTACAAAGTGATTTGGATTTAACGGGCGTATCAGTTAATCCAATTGGCGATCCATCGAATCCATTTATCGGTAATTTCGATGGGGATAATTATGTGATTTCAGGTTATTCATTAAATATACAAAGCACAACAAGTCCCATAGGAGTCTTTGGTGTGATTGGCGGTGTTGTCAGCCAAATTTCATATGCTGGCGTAGTTCAAAATGTAATCTTACATCAGCCGAGCATAACGGTTGGTTCAGGGGTTCTTAAAATAGGCAGCCTGGCTGGACAGTTCGATGTTGGAAACATTACGAATTGTACTGTAATAAAACCAACAATAACTGGTGGCAACAATACTATAGGAGGCATGCTAGGAGAATCGAAGGGGTTAATTAGTCAATGTGCCGTAATAGACGCTTTAATCGAACCATTTGATGGTGCGCCTACTGTTGGCGGTTTTATTGGGCATGTACATTCAGCTGCTCAAGTTTATCAAAATTATGTAACAGGTTCTATACGATTTGATGCAAATTCCCAGTCACCAGGGGTTGTTGTTGGTGGTTTTTTAGGGTCAGCCAATGCAAATGCTGGAGATAATTTAATAGAAGATAATTTCTGTATAGTAAATATCGTAAATAATGGTGTACCTTCGGCATCGGCAGGCATGGTCGTCGGTGGATTTATTGGTTCAGCAAGTAATGGCAATACTTTTATTCGTCGTTGTTATAGTGTTGGTAATTTACCAACGGATAGTGGGTTTAATGTTGGTGGGTTTGTTGGCGATGTCAATGGTGTAAGTTTTACAAGCTGTTATTGGGATAAATCACTAAATCCAAATTTATTTGACACTGGTGACAGTAGTGATGGTGATGATGGTGCAGGAGATTATTATGCTGTTTTTGGTTTACCAACATCAAATATGAAACAGCAAGCAACTTTTACAAATTGGGATTTTACCAATATATGGGAAATTACTGAAAATGTAAGTTATCCTAATTTAATTAGTGTTGGTGAATATGATTGTTTATCTTGTATCGGTGATGTTCAAGGCAATGGATCGATATCTTCAGGTGACATTACAGAAATTATACTTTTATTTAATAATGCGGGTATGCCGTTCATTCCTAATTCATCTCCACTATGGAATCCTTGTGCAGACCTTAATTTTGATGGTATTATTTCTTCTACTGATTTAACTATTTTGGTTGGTATGTTAAACGCAGCGCCTGTTCCATTTATATCGTGTCCATAAAATTCTTTATAATTAAAGTGGGTGGTTTAATTATTAAATCACTCACCTCATATTATTTTAATCACTTTAAACATTAGAATGAAATCGTTTTGGTATATGAGATAATTTTTGAGTTGTCGTAGGGGAGCTTAAGTTAACTCTTAATAATTAGTTTAATATACTTTTGTCGGTTGGAATTTTAATTTTATTTGGGATATTGAAGAGAGCGTAGATTACCCAGTTTTAAGAAGTACTGAGTGCTTATCCTGCGTCGGTGATTTGTCTGGTGATAGCGTGGTAAATGTGTTCGATCTGTCGCTTATGTCACTATTGTTGCAAAGCTATGGGGTGCCACCATTTTATAATATTTATCCAGCCGATAGCGGGTGGATTGGCTGTGCTGATATGACCGGCGATGGTGTAATTAATGTTTTTGATCAGTCAAATTTGACTTTGCATTTATAAAATAATGGTGTTGCTCCATTCTATGATGTTCCTTGTCCTTAAGAGTGTTTTAATAGTTAGAAATGATTGTGTGAATTTGGTTTAATGTAAATTAAAAAATCACTATAGGCCTGGCTCGTTGCCAGGCCTTTTTTGTGGTAAGATGAGCAAACAGTTTATTATTATTTGTGTGTCGTAATGTATCTTGGAATTATGTTAACCTAAAATCGTTTTATTTAATTACTATAGAAATAGTGTTTATTTGGTTTGTGATAAGATTTGAATCGAAGAGAATATTAATTTATTCCCCAGTTATCGGTCATCTAATTGCCCCTTGACCTTCGCTAAAGGGTCGTCTATAATGGAGATAGCGAAACAAACTTGTGGAATAATGTCTCCCGCATCGCACGCTCAGGTTAGCAAGCCGAGCACCTACCAGACACAATAGGCTCTAAATGGATCTCTGCATAATCCTATTGTTTACATAAGGTTATAATTAGCATATATGGCAAGAAAACGTAAAAAACTTGGTGACATTCTCGTAGGTTGGGGCCTTCTAAGCGAAAAAAATCTTGATAAAGCCGTCGAATCTGCGCGATCCAGCCATCGCCGTTTGGGTGAAGCCCTTGTTGAAATGGGCCTGGTCGAAGAAGAGCAGGTAACCAAAGCCATGGCACAACAATTCGGCTTGGAATATGTCGACCTGGATCATCATGTTGTCGACCTGGCTGTTCTCGAATTGATGCCTGATGATCTGATTCGTCGCCATTTTGTATTGCCTTTAGGTCAGGAAAATGGCAAGCTCAAGATCATTATTCACGATCCTCTCGATCTGGATACGATGGATCTGCTTCGCTTTCGATTGAATAAAGAACTTGAATGTTCACTCGCCTCCAAATCTAAAATTAAACGGTACATCGATACTTTTATGGACAAACTCGGCTCTTCGCTCGATGCCACCGTGGGTGAATTGCATGAGTCGATTGACGCCTCGATTGATGCTTCGATCGATTTGGATTCTCTTGATCCAACGCAGCTCGATGATGAATCAGCACCGATCGTTAAGTTGATCAATAAAATTATCGATGAAGGGTGTAAAGTACGTGCCAGTGATATTCATATTGAACCCATGGCTGATCGAGTGCGTGTTCGCTATCGTATTGATGGTGTTTGTGTGGAAAGAGATAACATTCCAAAAAATCTTCAGCCTGTCGTCATGACGCGTATGAAGATTATGGCAGGGATGGACATTGCTGAGCGTCGATTGCCTCAGGATGGTCGTATCAAAAAGAATGTGCAAGGATCTGACATCGACTTTCGTGTCAGTGCTCTTCCTGGCTATCATGGCGAAAGTGTTGTTTTGCGTATTTTGCGTCCTGACGCTGTGCGAATTGGTATTCCGGCCTTAGGATTTCAGGAAGATGATTACGACCGTTTTCAAAAAGTGATTAAGCGGCCCAATGGTATTTTTCTGGTAACAGGACCAACAGGTTCTGGTAAAACCACAACGCTTTATGCTGCTCTTCAAGAATTAAACCGGCCTGATAAAAAGATTATTACCGCCGAAGATCCAGTGGAATATAACTTTACGGGTATGAACCAGTGCCAGGTACGAGCCGATATTGGTTTGAACTTTTCATCTATTTTGCGTTCTATGTTGCGTCAGGCACCAAATATTATCCTGGTTGGTGAGATTCGTGACCTTGAAGTGGCAGAGATTGCTATTCAGGCATCACTCACAGGTCACTTGGTATTCAGTACGCTTCACACCAACGATGCGCCTAGTGCTATCACGCGTTTGATCGATATGGGCGTAAAACCCTTCCTGGTTGCCAGTGCTATTCAGGCTATCATGGCACAGCGTTTAATGCGTGTGATTTGTAAAGATTGCAAAGAGCAGGTCGAAAAGCCTGATCCAAAATATATGAGTCTTTTAGGGTTCAAACCCGAAGATCTTGAAAAGAAACCTGCCTATCGCGGCAAAGGTTGTCAGCGTTGTCATGGCACAGGTAGCCGTGGTCGTATTGGTGCGTTTGAATTCATGATTATGAACAATGAGTTGCGTGATCTTGCTTTCAAAA
>JANQJS010000062.1 GCA_028281535.1 Sedimentisphaerales bacterium
CTCGACGAATATCTCAGTATGCTAATGCAACGAGGTTTCCACACCTCCGACCTAATCGCCGCATTCAGCGGAATTATTATTGCAAGCATTTCTTCTATAGCATTTGCAAAACATAATCTTGAACGAGAAAATAGTGAACCATCGGAAAACGCTGCCTAATTTTTTAAGTATTTATCAAACCAGCGTCTAATATGTTTGAGTCTCACGATACGGCGATCTATTCGACCGCTACGAGATAAACCATGTGATTCTTCCGGGAATAAAACCAGTTCTGTATCCACGCCAAGTCGCTGCAATGAGATATAGACCTGTTCGCCCTGATCGATCGGACAACGAAAATCTTTCTCATTATGTATTACCAATGTGGGAGTACGTACATTACTAAAATGCTTGATAGGCGAATGTTCCCAGTAATGTTCAAAATTCTCCCATGGAGGTTTGCCTTCAGCTTTCGAATGTTGAAATAACCAATTTACGTCAGAGGCTCCCCACTGACTTATCAAATTACTGACACAGCGTTGGGTCACCGCTGCTTTAAATTTATGTGTATGGCCAATAATCCAGTTGGTCATATAACCACCATAGCTGCCACCGGTGACACCGAGTTTTTTTGAGTCAATGTAAGGTTTTCGGCTGACCGCATTAGTAAAGGCCATGATATCTTCATAATCTTTTGTTCCCCATTGATTCAAAATGGCCTTGGTATGCTTTTCACCATATCCAATACTGCCCCGAGGATTACAAAAGAAAACCACATATCCTTGCGCAGCCAGGTAATAGAATTCATGCATAAATACTTTGCCATATTGAGCCATCGGTCCGCCATGAATTTCCAAAATCGCCGGATATTTTTTTTGAGAATTAAATCCGGATGGTTTCAAAATCCATCCCTGCAATTCGTGGCCATCCTTTGATTTGAACCAAAGTTCTTCAACCTCGCCAAGCTCTCTTTTGTTGAGCAAGGATTGGTTGAGCTCTGTTAAGCATTTCGTTTCATCTGTTTCAAAATCCATAAACCAACATTGCCCGGGATCTTTGAAATCGCTACGAAAATATGTTGCCTTTAATTGAGTTTTATCAAAGTGCAGCCCGCCATACAGAGCTTGATCGCCAATGAGTAACTGGCTAACCTTGCCACGCTTAAAGACATCAATGGTTCTTAATAGGCTTTCACCTTTTTCGCTGGTTTGAAAAGTAATTTGCTGACTGTCCAGTGACCAGGTCGGTTTTGTATAAGGCGGCGTACCATGAATATCGTTAATGGTCCATGCAGAACACTCAATATCCAATGGGCCTGTTATGTTTTTGGCAGATTGTTTGCCATCTGAACAAACAATCCAAACATTGGTATTGTTATACCATTGACCACGACCTTTTTGCGCCAGATAAGCGATCCATTGTCCATCAGGAGAAAAGACAGGATATCTTTTGTCGCCTGCTGGTGTTTTGATTTGTTTCATTTTTTTTGACATAAGGTTCATCACATATAATTCATGAGGGTCAAGCATGTTATCTGGATCCTCTTGCCGATTGGATAGAAATGCGATGTGTTTACCATCGGGTGACCAGGATGGTTGCACCTCTTCATAAATTTTGTGATTGGTTAATTGCTGGGCTTTTCCTGTTTTTTCATTAATCAGCCATAAATGCCATCGCTCATGAGGCAGGTAGCCCACCCCATCATATTTATAAAAAACACGATCATAATGTCGTGACACCAACCCAAGCTTTTTCTTATCCTCATCTGCTTCCATCTCTACCAGATCTGCGTCCTTTTTTTGAAATTCGCAGAGGATTTGTTTGCCATCAGGTGACCAGAGACATTGACCAAAACAGCCGGTCATATTCGTAAGCGGCCGCGCTTCACCGCCATGAAAAGGTATCATGAAAATTTGAAACTGTTTCTCATCCAATCGATTGGATAAAAAAGCGATCTGTTTTCCATCGGGTGACCAGGAAGGCGAATAATCCATTTGTTGACCATAAGTAAACTGTTGCGTTTTACCTGTACTTGTTGAGGTAATCCACAAATTGGAATATTTCTTCTGTGTTTTTCGATCAACCGTTTGAATGCTATAGACAATGGTCTCACCATCCGGTGAAATCTGAGCTCCAGAATTCACTTGTAATTGATAGAGATCTTCCGCCTTAATAACTTGCTTTTTTTCTTTTGACATGATTCCCAAACCTGCAAATAATCACTAGTGTAATTATTAAAATAAAAATTATAACCACCAAGCATTCTTCGACGTGAACACTTGGTGATCGCTATATCAATATTTCACTTAACCTGAATTCGTTTATACAATCTCGACCAGGTTAATTTCAAAGGTTAAGTCTTTACCAGCCAATTGATGGTTGGCATCCAGGGTAATGGTTTCTTCAGCGACTTCGGTGACCGTTACGATAACATTCTGGCCATTGGGTTGTTCTAGTTGGAGCATTTGGCCTACTTGAGGATCCATCCCTTCGGGGATTTGAGTTTTTGGGACCTGCTGAACGTATTCTTCGCGGCGTTGGCCATAGGCTTCATCAGCAACGATTGTGGTCGTCGAGGTAGCGCCAATCTCCATTCCGATCACAGCTTTCTCAAATCCAGGAATCACTTGGCCAGATCCTAAGGTGAATTGTAGCGGATCTTTGCCCTTTGAGCTGTCAAATGTCGATCCATCTGCTAGGGTACCAGTGTAGTGAATCTTTACGGTATCGCCATCTTTTGCCGTCGTCATTTTACATCCTTTCAATGACTAGGCGCTGCGCTGCCATTCCCGCCACTTGGAGAATTGATTTTTGGAGCAGAGAAGCACACATGTATGTCTATTTTATAGCCAACTTTTACAAGTTTTTCCAGAAATCTTTGGAAAAATGTCCAGAATAGACGAATTCAACACTTCCAGTCATCCAAACGTCACCAGATAATTCTATTTGAATCCCAATTTTACCACCTGGCATCCTTACGGTTACATCAGAATCAACCAAACCTAATTGATATGCTGCACTTGCCGCTGCGCAGCTACTTGAGCCTGATGCCAAAGTATAACCTGCTCCACGCTCCCAAATCTCAATTTGAATGGTCTTGTGGTCAATCACTTTGAGCAATTGCACATTAATTCGCTCAGGAAAATCAGCATGCGATTCAATGTGTGGCCCTAGTTTGCAGGCCAGCTCTTTTGATATTTCCTCCATTGGAATGACGCAATGTGGATTTCCGATTGACAAACAAGTTACCTGATAGTTTTTTTCATTTACTACTAATGATTGACCGACCATTTCTCTTTTGTCGCCAGTAACTGGAATCTTTGTGCTATCGAAAGTAACTTTACCCATATTGATTTTGATGAGTGAACCGTCATTATTGAGTACTTCTACATCGACCAAACCGCCAATCGTTTGAATGGAAAATGTTTTTCCTTTTACCAAATTATTTTCATACAAATATCGTGAAAAAATCCGCAATCCGTTGCCACTTTTTTGGGCCTGGCTACCATCTGGATTGTAAATTTTCAAACCCAACTTGCCATCGATATCGATTGGTCCAACCAATATACCATCTGAGCCAATGCCAAAATGACGATCACAAATCAACCGAATTTTTTCTAGCGATAAATCAGATAAACCCTCCATCGGATTTATCACAATATAATCATTCCCCAAAGCTTGATACTTGTAAAATTTCATTTAAAAATACTTCACGCAAAAAATGGGTGGTAGATTTGTGGACAATGTTTGCCAAGAGTCGCCTTGGTTGGTTGTGTACCAGAGTGAGCCTGTAGTGCTTCCCATAATGAGGTTGTTTCCTGAGTCATCAACATCAAGACTATGGCGGTAAATAATATCGTAAGCATGTTCTTGGGGCAAACCATCGGTTAAAATCTCAAACGACTTGCCGCCATCTTTGGTTCGTGTGACGACGAATTTTCCATCGACTGGAATTCTTAATTCGTCTTTAATCGCAGGCACAAACCAGGCTGTATTGGGATCGTTTGGATCAACGGCAACGACAAATCCAAATACGGATGGTTTTACATCTTCGATTTCCTGCCAGGATTTTGAGCCATCGGTTGATTTAAAAATACCGTTGTGATGCTGTGACCAAAGGCAATCAGGTTGCGATTGACATTGCACAATAATATGTGGATCTTGACCATCGGGTATATTGGCCATCTCAGGTGGTAGATATGCGGCACGCATACCATGAGCGGCTTGTTGCCACGATTTTCCACCATCAGTTGTCATCATGACGCCACCACAGGAAATACCAACGCGAATGCAGTTGGCATCACGCGGGTCTACACAAATGGAATGGATACCTGGAAAATCGTAACCACCACCCACCCATTTTTTTCTCGATTCGTGATTCCACAATGATTCAACTAAATTCCATGTTTGGCCATGATCGGGTGAATGAAATAATCCGCCGGGAATAGTGCCACACCAAAGTGCGCCTTCATTTCTCGGATCGATGGCTAGCGACCAGATCATTTCCAGATTCCAGGGGATTTCAATTTGTCGAACGGGACAAATAATGGCTTCAGCATCTTCTGGCTTAGGTGGATAAGCTGGTACGGTAATTTCCTGCCAACTTTTGCCTAGGTCTGTGCTGCGATGCAATTTGTTGCCAAAATGACCATGGCTCAATGCGGCATACATCGATTTATCTCTAGGATCAAAAAGTACTATTGGTACTTGTTCACCTAAAAAAACGGTTTGACTGATTTGCCAGGAATCATCATTTTTTTGGTAAATAAAAAGTCCTTTGCGTGTGCCGACCATAAATTTATCTGCCATGTTATCCTCCTGAAAGTGCTTGCATAATATAAATATTATCTTCCGATTGAATTTTGTCCGTTAACGTTTTTCGATCTTTCGCAGCTTGATCATTGATAAATATATTTATATGTTTACGTACTTGTCCTTGGTCATCTAATATGTAGCTTCGAGCATTCGGATTATTGTTAAAAACATTTTCCAAAACATCATGCAATGATTGGCCATCAACTGACATTGGTGGGCATTCAATCAATCGCTGAATATTTTCTGTAAATGTTACGATAGCCATTTATTCTCCATAGAATTTGTATCGAATTTGAAGATTGCCGTTGGTGATATTTTCGGGTTGATAATTTATTTGGTACGAAGATTCTGTCCATGGGCCTCCGATTTTTAAATCGATGGGGCCTGAACTTAAAATGTGTTCTTCGGAAGATTCTTTTTCAGGGTTGGTGACTAACTTGGCGGTGCCATCCAGTTGGCCAGTTAAGTGAATAACAATGCCAGAGGCAAACCGGTTATTGCCTAGATCGTTTTTGGTTAATGTGATTAATTGCGTTTCAGATAGATTTTCGACGCTGAGTGTATGGGCGTTTTTTTCAAAATCATTTTCGTAAAGATGTTTCACGATGGTTGGCCAGAACCAAACGGCGGTAAATGCTAAAAAACCAATAATAAAAACAAACTTTTGCATCAATCTTCCTTACTTTCTAATTTGAATATCTTTGATTTCAAATCGGCCTCCGTTTATGCCCATGCCTATAAAATCTTCGGGGGCGCCATCACCGGTGCTGATAGTAATATGAGCGGGTGTGTAACTTCCCAATATTCCAGTTGCATCTAGGCCAATCCATTGGTCATTAATAAATACTTGTGTCCAAACATGTCCCCCAAATATATTTTCATGACCTAAAAATTCTGTCGCATACACATATCCGACAGCAACCCGAGAGGGGATTCCAACAGCTTGACAGAGTGCTGCAGTTAGCACGGCAGATTCAGAGCAATCGCCTTGTGGATGCTCAATGATATCAGACGCCGTTGCAAAGACAACTGATAAGTCAATTTTTTCTATATAGTTGAAAACGAAAGATTCAATTTTTTTCGCAGCTTCGCCGGCATCTTTGGTGTTTCCAATAACTTTCTGAGCCAGTTGGCGAACTTTTGCATGATCACTTTGAATGAATCTTGATGGCTTAAGTGCTTTGAGTGCTTCTGGGTTGTTGCCTTTATATGGAATGGATTGTCCTTTTGATAACATGGTTGGGCTGACTTGTAACATGATTTGCTGGTCCCTTTGGCCAAGTATTTTTTGATTATTATCCTGGTGGATTTGCCAAGGACGATCGTCTGTTAATTGCAACTTGTATGCTATCGATTTAATATCATTTATATTCTTTATCTCTTTAGGACTTTTTATGAAAAATTTTCCCAATATTTCTTTGGATGAATTTGGGCTTAACGCAATTTCTTTTTCGCAAGCGATTAAATTAAAATTCATTCCCATTTGGCTAATCGTCATCTTTAAAGGTTTATAATTGTCATCGAGGTAATTGGACGATTTGTAAATACCGCTTGGAAAATACATATTAATATCCACTCGTGTAAGCTCTTTGCTTTGCCCTAACAGATCTACAGATTCTTTGCTTCTTACAATGACTTTTGACGAGACTGTTTGCATCAAATTAGGCGTAAAAAAATCAACGTTTAATTTGAGTCCTTCTTTTAATGTTGTTTCTTTCGCCTTCTGTAGCATGCCTTCAACCATCACAGTGTTTTCTGTAAATGGTATTATTTTTGTTTGTGTTATGCCTCCCGTTTTGATGGTGACGACCATTTCATTCTTGTCGTTCATCTTGCCTCGGCTTTGTACGCTAGAGAATCCCATATCCTGATCTAATTCAAATGCAATAGGCTTGCCGTCAAGTGTTTCGATTGAAAGTTCACTGACTTTCAAGCTTGCTTGCATGTCGCCACGCATCATAGAAAAATGTGAGGAATCTATTGTATGTACCTGGCCATTTTTTATTTCACGGCGATTGTAGGCATGTCCCACTTTTTGATCACCAATATATAGTGCGTACCAGATTTCGTCGACCTCAGCCGCAATTAACGTTGATGACGTAAAACATAGAAATAAATAAATACATATATTTTTTAGCATTGTGTACCTCGACTAAATATTTTCATTCTCTGTTATTGTTTTAACGATTATCTCGTGTGTCCCTAGTGGTTTTGGGCATAGGTGCCAAATGGCTTCTACTCCGCCGGTGCCTGCGGTGGTGAAGGCGATGTTGGCTAGGCCGAAAAACCTTAGTAGTAGTGGGAAGACCTGAAAGGTGTTTTGGATTTTGCTGAGTTTGCATTGGAAGACCACGACCGTCAGGACGCCTGAGGTTTGTATGATTCTTCGGTCCGTTAGTACGTAGGCTCTGCTGGCCCATTGGAGTAGTGCAATGCAAACTCTGATGAAAATCGTTATGCCGCAACCAATGATCACATAGGTGCTCACGGGAGGTGATGTAAAGAACATGGCAAGTAATGCCATGACTAAACAGATAGCGCCTATTCTCAACGAGAAAAATAAGACAAGCCATAGCGATGGCTTGATGGCGAAGATCACCTGTTCGTTCTGATCCAATAGTGAGTCAGGGATGAGCTTGACGGCCTTTTGGTTTTCTGTCAGGTCTTTTCCCATATGTCTTTATTATAGTTTAATTTATTTCATATTTCATGCTCCTTTCTTGGGTTTGTTTGTTAGGTTGTTTGGGTAGGATGGATTAAATAAATTCACCATCCCCATTTCGCCTTTGGCGAACTGAGGCTGCCACCCGGTTTATTCCATTTGCTTGGGTGGGCTTTTTTGATGCTAAACTCTTTTTTTTGGGGTACACTCCGTTGTGTGGTCCCTCTATATAAGGGGGCAAACCTCACAAATGCACCGATTTTTGAACATTTTTTTGGTAGTGGTGTATATAACTACTTGTAAGAGCAGAAGAAAAAAATTTGATGTTTTTTTATTTTTGATTTTAGGTACTACACAAACTGCACCAGGCATTCGCCTGTTTTACCGCCGCGACAGACATTCGTCTGGATTACCGCCGCGATTGTTTTTTGGGAACCCGGCTCCGTTGTCGCCTGCGTTGTTGGCGAGATATGTTTGAGAAGGGTTAGAGGTAAAAAGTGAAAAAGTATAAATGGTTTGAAAGGCACCATCCCCATTTCACCTTCGGTGAACTGAGGCTGCCACCCGATGTGGGAATGATGAATGAACAACAAATATAAATAAGGAAGATTTATTATGACTGATACGAACTATCATGTGGATACATTGGCTTTACATGCGGGGCAAGAGGTAGATCCGGCGACGAATGCTCGGGCGGTGCCGATTTATGCGACGTCTAGTTTTGTGTTTAATGATACGGATCATGCCGCGGACCTTTTTGCATTGAAAGAGTTTGGTAATATTTATTCGCGGATTATGAACCCGACCAATGACGTTTTGGAAAAACGACTCGCGGCACTCGATGGCGGTGCAACGGGGCTTGTCTTTGCCTCTGGTCAGGCGGCAATTAATGCAGCGATTTTGACCATTACGCATTCGGGACAAAACTTTGTTTCAGCCACCAGTCTTTATGGTGGGACCTGGACGCTCTTTACTCAGACGTTTAAAAATCTGGGAATTGAAGTTCGGTTCTTTGATCCGAGTAAACCTGAGACTTTAAAAGATCTGGTCGATGAGAATACGCGTTGTGTTTATATTGAGTCGATTGGGAATCCTAAAAATGATGTTCCTGATTTTCAAAAAATCGCCGATGTGTCGCATGAGTTGGGTTTGCCGTTGATGTGTGACAATACGGTGATGACACCGGTGCTTTTTAAGCCGATTGAGCATGGTGCTGATATTGTTGTCTATTCTACGACAAAATATATTGGCGGGCATGGTGCGCATATTGGTGGTGCGATTGTGGATAGTGGTAAATTTCCCTGGGCGGACAACCCAGACAAATGGCCAGAGTTTTGCAAGCCAGATGATGCCTATCATGGGGTTGTGTTTACTGAAGCTTTAGCTCCTATGGGGAATATCGCATTTAATGTGTATGTGCGAACGCACTGGCTGCGCGATACAGGTGCGTGTATGAGTCCGTTTGCATCATTTCTCTTTTTGATGGGATTGGAGACGCTTCATCTTCGCATGCAACGGCATTGTGAAAATGCCGAAGCAATTGCTTTGTGGCTGTCTTCGCATCCAGCGGTAGAGTGGGTGAATCATCCGAGTTTGGCGGATCATCCGGATCATGTCAGTGCCAAGAAGTATATGCCTAATGGTGCGGGTGCGATTATAGGCTTTGGAATTAAAGGTGGTAAGGATGCTGGGATTGCGTTTATTAATAGTGTGAAGCTGGCTAGTCATTTAGCAAATATTGGTGATGCAAAGACATTGGTGATTCATCCTGCTTCTACAACACATCAGCAATTAACACCTGATGAACAGGAAGCGACGGGTGTGACGCCTGAGTACATTCGGTTGTGTGTTGGGATTGAGCATGTGGACGATATAAAGGCTGATCTGGATCAGGCATTGAAGGCAGCGCAAGGTTAGAATGCAGAAAGGCAGTTTTTAACCACAGATTTCGCAGATTAACACAGATTTTTTAAAGGCAAATTTTATTTTTTTATTATGAGTGCTCGAGATCCTAAGACTTATGCGATTATTGGTGCAGCTATGAAAGTTCATGGTGAATTAGGGCCTGGTTTTTTGGAAGCTGTTTATCATGATGCGTTGGCGATTGAATTAGATCAACTTGATATTTCTTTTGGGCAAGAAGTGGAATTACCCATTTTTTATCGAGATATAAAGATAAAGAGTAAATATAAAGCTGATTTTATTTGTTTTGACCGTTATGTTTTACTGGAAATAAAAGCTATTAAAAGTTTGTCTCAAGTGGAAGATGCTCAAATAATTAATTACTTGAAGGCCACTAAAGTCCCTGTTGGACTATTAATAAATTTTGGGGTAGGATCATTACAGTTTAAACGTTTTATTTACGATAAAGATACAAACAAGGTGTCAAATGAAATAAATTGATTTTAGAATTTGTTTTAATCTGTGTAAATCTGTGAAATCTGTGGTTAAAATGGATTTTGTATTTTCTTCGTGCCCTTTACTCGCATCGTAGTAAAAAAGGCATGGATTCCCGCCTTCGCGGGAATGACAGTGGTGAGATGTTACAATTAAGTAGAGTAAGTGGATAAGAAAGTAATTATATGAAAGTGATAGTGACGGGTACAGTTGGGTTGGATAAGCAGCCTTATTTGGAAGAGGTTCGGCAGCGGGCGTATGATGATCATCGTGGGTTGGAGATATTTCATGTTGGGGAGATGATGTATGCCGAAGCGCCGGATGTAGCGGATGGGCGAATTCTTGATGTGTCGTTGGCTCGGTTGCAGTCACTTCGTCGGAGTGTCTTTAAGGATGTGTTGAGTCAGGCGGAAAAGTCTGAGAATATTATTATTAATACACATGCCACGTTTCGATGGCGACATGGTTTGTTTCCGGCTTTTGATTTTGATTTGTTGGCTAAACTTGATGCGGATATGTATATTTGTTTGATTGATAATGTGGATACTTTGCATGCTCGGCTTGAGCGGGATCATCAGATTAATCATTCTTTGAAAGATTTACTGGTTTGGCGGGAAGAAGAAACGTTGGCAACGGAACTCATGATGAAGGGCTGCAGTTTGAAACGATCGGTGAAGAAAAAGCCAGCTCGATTTTTTCTGCAGGCTCGTGGTCATAAACTATCTACCAGTGAGATGGTTTATCGAATGATTTTTACGCCTGAAGTGCCGAAAGCTTATATTAGTTTTCCCATGACGCATGTGGCGGATATGCCAGAGATCCTTAAAGAGATTGATGTGTTCCGTCATGAGATAGCCGATCATTTGGTGGTGTTTGATCCGGCTGACTTAGAAGAACAGCAGTTATATGCTGATGCATTAAAGGCTAGCGAAAATGGTCAGCGGGTGATGGAGATTGAAGTGCTTAACCAGATCTTGCGGTTTGATATTGCAGAACTTTTGAGTGTGGGCAGTGATTTTCATGCCCAGATTTATGCTCGTGATTTTATGCTCATTGATCAGGCCGATATGATTATCAGTTATATTCCGCAGATGCCGAATGGCAAACCAGGTTTATCGTCGGGAGTTGAGCGTGAATTGCAACATGCTCATGAAGGGGGTAAGGATGTTTATATTATTTGGCGGCCTGATACGGAGCCCTCACCTTTTGTGACTGAAACGGCGACCAAGGTGGTCAAGAGTAGCCAGGAGTTAATTGGGTATTTTGAGGAGAGGGGATTTATTAATAAGCAGCAAGGCGGTAAACAGGCATCATTATTTTAGCAGGCATTCGCCTGTTCTACCGCCGTGATCGTTTTATGGGAACTCGGCTTCGTTGCCGCCTGCTTGGTTGGCGAGATAGGTTTAGATGGTAAGAATATATGAAAAGTAAAAAAAGTTTGAAATTCACCATCCCCATTTCACCTTCGGTGAACTGAGGCTGCCACCCAGTAGTAATTATTACGTATTTTAAAAGGTAACAAATGAATAAGCTGGCTTCTTATATTGATCATACTTGTTTAGCGCCGGAGGCGGGGCAGGCAGAGATTGAATTGCTTTGTGAGCAAGGGATGAAGTATGGGTTTGCGGCGGTTTGTGTGAATATCAATCATGTGAAGCTTACTCGAAGGATATTAGAGGGCGATGGTGTGGGGCAAGCTCTACATGTTTGTGCGGCGGTGTCCTTTCCGTTGGGTGTTTTGCCCATGGCCTTAAAACGGACTGAGGTGCAGTATGCGATTGAGCATGGTGCTACCGAAGTGGATATGCCGGTATATTTACCTGCCGCGAAAGCGAAGGATCGTGATTATTTAATGAAAGATCTTGCTGCGTTAGCTGAGCCTTGTCAGGAAGCTGGCGTTGTTTCGAAATTGATTTTTGAAACAGCGTGTTTGGATATTGATTCGAAGATATTATTGTGTGAGTTGGCGAATGAGTTAGGGATTGATTTTTTGAAGACATCTACCGGGCTTCATAAGGCGGGTGGTGCGACGATTGAAGATGTAAAGCTATTGAGTGAGCATCGAGGGGGTTGTAAAGTTAAAGCGTCGGGTGGGATTCGGACGGTTGAGGATTTTAAAGCGATGATTGATGCGGGGGCGGATCGTATTGGGACCTCGAGTGGGGTTGCGATTGTTGAGGCGCTGAAGACGGCTCAGAGTTAGAAAACAGAAATACAGTTTTAACCACAGATTGCACAGATTTATAAAGGCAAATTTTTATTCTGTGTATTGTTTAATCATGTTTTCATTTCTTAATTTATCCGCAATCTTTGTATTTAATTGCATATTATTGTATTGAATTTAATCTGTGTAAACTGTGTAATCTGTGGTTAAGCTTTTGGGTTTTTTGCTGTGAAATATGGTTATTGACGCTTGTGAGTTGATCGGGTATCATACGATATTCCACGGTTTTTGAGGGGTGTAATTAAAGGTTTAATAGTAACTTACGGATAATGTTTGGAAAGAAAATGCTTAAGCGAACGCATAATTGTGGCGAATTGACAAAACAAAACGAAGGCCAGGAAGTGATCCTTTCAGGCTGGGTAAACTCTTATCGTGATCATGGCGGTCTGGTTTTTATTGATCTTCGTGATCGAGCTGGTTTAACCCAGTTGGTCTTTAATCCAGAATCGCATCCACAGGCTCATGAAGTGGCCCGTAGTTTACGTGATGAATGGGTCATTGCCGCTAAGGGAGCGGTTCGTCAGCGTGGCGAAGGGTTGACCAATCCAAAACTTGCAACGGGTGAAATTGAAGTTGATATCGTTGAGCTTGAGATTTTGAATAAAGCATTGACCCCTCCGTTTGAAGTTACATCATCCAATCAAGTGAATGAAGAACTTCGCTTACGCTACCGTTACATTGATTTGCGTCGTGAAGAAATGCAAAAGATTTTCAAAGTGCGTAATCAAGTGACCAATATTGTTCGCAGTTATCACCAAGAAAATGGTTTCATGGAAGTTGAAACGCCGATGTTGGCTAAGTCAACGCCTGAGGGAGCGCGTGATTTTCTTGTACCATCGCGTTTAACAGCGGGGGCGTTTTATGCGTTGCCTCAATCACCTCAATTGTTTAAGCAGATTTTAATGATCAGTGGTTTTGATCGTTACTTACAAGTGGTGAAATGTTTTCGTGATGAAGATCCTCGTGCTGATCGCCAGGTGGAATTTACGCAGGTTGACCTGGAAATGAGTTTTGTTGATATGGACGATGTGATTGGCATTACCGAAGGGTGCTTTGCTAAAGTCTGGAAAGAGATTTTAGACATTGATCTAGAGTTGCCATTACCTCGAATGAGTTATAAGCAGGCGATGGATGATTATGGTGTCGATCGGCCTGATATTCGTTTTGAGATGCTACTCAAAGATATCACAGATATTGGTGCGGCCTCAGAATTTAAAGTCTTTAATTCTGTTGCTAAAGGCGGCGGCATTATTAAGGGGCTTTGTGCTCCAGGGGCTGCGACATTTTCACGTAGCGATATTGAAAAAGGTCTTACTGATTTTGTAGCAGATTATGGTGCTAAAGGTTTGGCCTGGTTTAAAGTGACTGATGAAGGTGGCAAGCCAGAGTTGACCAGTAATATTGCCAAATTCTTTACGGATGAGCAGCGCCAGGAAATGATTAGCCGTTTTGGAGCAAACATTGGCGACTTGGTATTAATGGTTGCTTCGGATGAAGGAACAGTCAATAAATCTTTAGGAGCTCTTCGTTGCAAGCTGGGTGAAGATTTGGGCTTGTGCAAAGAAGGTGATTACAAATTTGTTTGGGTCGTTGACTTTCCACTTATGGAATACAATCCAGATGAAAAACGTTGGGATAGTTTGCACCATCCATTTACGGCACCTGTTCCAGAAGATTTGGATAAGTTGGACGATAACCCAGAAGGAATTTTATCACAAGCATATGATATTGTATTGAATGGTAACGAAGTTGCCGGGGGTAGCATTCGTATCCATCAACCTGATGTGCAGGCAAAAGTATTTAGCCTTCTTGGTATTTCAGACGAGATGGCTGAAGAGCGATTTGGATTCTTTTTGAAAGCGTTGGAATATGGTACGCCGCCACATGGTGGTATTGCCTGGGGACTTGATCGTTTGACGATGATCCTGACAGGTACCGATAATATTCGCGACGTGATTGCTTTTCCAAAAACGCAAAAAGGTCAGTGCTTGATGACGGATGCGCCGTCGGGTGTTGATCCCGCTCAGTTGGATGAACTGTCTATTGCGATAAAAGCTGCCAAGCCCAAACCATAATTTACTTATCGGGCTACTACAAATCCTTATTTGGTATTAACGCATTGTCTATGCGCATAAAAAAAGGTTGGTGTCTGCAGCACCAACCTAAAGCGTCCTGGCTATTGGGTGTTTATTCTGTTTCACCTGCTAACCAAATCCCGTCCGGAAAACACCGGTTGTTTAAAATGTATCGTCTTTTTCACAACGCGGATTAAGGGATTTTATATTAAGTTTTTGATCATTTACCTGACGTAAAATGGGACCAAAAATTTTGTTCAATCCGGGGGTTTAAGTTATGGTTCCTTCATCATAACTTTTTGTTTCCGACATTAACGCGGTGACAATTCTATCGACCAAAGTGTGGATCTAAGGCAAAATTTTAACCTCTTTTTTTTCTTAAAGAGTTGGTTAAATCCGCTTTTTTAAATGCCGATAAATAAGAAGTGTTTTTTCGTAAGAATGGTTTATTTTATCGGAACTGAAAATGACTGATCCACATGCGACTCATCCTTCACTATGGCGACGTACACCTTTGTTAACCAGTGTGTTTGTCATATCCATTTTGATTTTATGTTTATTATCATTACGACAACATCGTCAACTTCAGTCGATAAAAGAGCTTCAGCATCAGAAACTGTCTGAGCAATCCAATACAACGTATCAATTGATAACACATTTGGTCAACCTTCAAGATGAATTGGATCATCAGATTCAAGGGATCGCGCAAAAGCATGTAGATCAGCGATTGCCTGATGTAGAAAAAATGCAGCGACAGGATTTTAAAAATATCAAAACGACACTTAATGAATTAACTCAGAAAATACATTTATTAAAAGCAAACCAGCAAGAAGAAAATAAAAATACTTCTGCTACTTTGCTTGCCAAATTGGGTGAGCTCACATTACAGGTAGAGCAATCAAAATCACAGGTACAACATATACTCAAAGAATACCGTCGATCAGAAGATATCGTTGCTCAGATCTCCGGTGGTGTTTGTTTGATTCAAGGGGAATATGAATTTGTTGATCCTGAATCTAAAAAACCTTTGCGTTATATGACGCCAGAGCCCGGCAGTGAATTTTCTACAGAATCGATGGCAGATATTATGAATGAATTTCATCCTGTAGGAATCGATGGTAAAGGCGATGCTTTATCGGTCCAATATACTGGTACAGGATTTTTGATTGATCGAGATGGATTTATCTTAACGAATAAGCATGTGACTCAACCTTGGGAAGTTTCTAAAGATTATCAACATATTCTTGTTGCAGGTTATGTGCCTCAATTAAAATTATTTCGCTGTTTTTTTCCTGGTCATGAAGAGCCCTTTGAAGTTGATGTCGTCAGTTTGCATGACTCGGAAGATATCGGTTTACTCAAAGCGAACTTACGAGATGAGCGATTGCCGGTATTAGAATGTTCTTTGGATCGTGATCATCTGAAAGTTGGTCAAACTGTGATGATTGTGGGATATCCGACAGGATTTGATGTTTTACTGGCGCGTATGAACGAAGATCGTTTAGAGGAAATCATCGGCGGTGATGGTGTCAATTTTGATACCATGGCGCGTCGTATGGCGTCACGTGATTTGATTTGGCCGATTGCTACCCAAGGAATTTGTGGTCGTGTACATGGCGGAAAAATTGTCTATGATGCTCAAACCGCGATTGGAGGATCGGGTGCACCTGTTTTGGGTAGCGATGGCAAAGTCGTTGGTGTGAATACCGCTTTGATGAAAGGGTTTTCTGGTTCGAACTTTGGTATTCATATCGAAAAAGGAATTCGATTGCTGAAAGAATATAAACAAAGCTTTATGGTGCCTTCCATAGCCGAAACAAATCGGAAACCTCATTCTTTTTAAGAGATACATTTCTAATAGCATTCCAAGCTTACTCTATCTATCTTTAATAGCCACTTCAGCAAAAATGGCCAAATAGTGTTTAAAACTGGTGCAATCATCCGATAGTGGAAGAAGATGGTAAATAATATATTCATATAAGGTTAGGAACATTTAATGGAATGTCCATTTATCAATAAGAATTTTGCGAAATGCAGCCAGGTACTCAACATCCAGAATTTAGAAGGGGCATACCAGATGTGTACGGACAATTATCATCGATGTCCGATTTACCGAAAGATGCGCATGGCACAAGCAGAACTGGTCAGTACACCGCTGGTTGCAGCCTGCTCTGAGACTTCTGTTAAAAAACATGCCTATTTAACACTTTCAGGTGCCATGAAGTAAATTATGTTTCTTGAGAATTCGTGGGCCAGCTATGCAGAGAAAATCAAGCACATCCTCTAAAAAGAGATTAGAGTCAACCTGGCCCGGTAACCAATTACCTCATTTTCTTAATTACTTGCGAATCGAATGTGGTCTGGCTGATAATACCATCATGGCCTATGAGCGAGACTTAACGCGATTCAGTCAATATTGCCGTAAGCAGAAATGCCATGATCCAAGTCATGTGAGCTTGCTATTTCTTCAAGGGTTTACCAAGTCATTGGTGGAACAACATCTTTCGACCAGTACAATTGCACGTCATGTGTCGGCTGTAAAAATGTTTTTAAAATATCATGTTTTGAGTGGGAATTTGAAAGATGATATTTGTGCGGAGTTGGATTCGCCTAAAACGATGCAGAAGCTGCCCCGAGTGCTAGATAAAAAGCGTACGTTAAATTTATTAACCTCACTGGATGAGAAGGATCCTTATTATGTGAGAGATCGGGCTCTTTTGGAGTTGTTGTATGCAACGGGGATGCGAGCTTCGGAGGTGTCTAATATCACGGTGGGGGATTTGAATTTTCAAATTGGTTATTTGCGTTGTATTGGTAAAGGACAAAAAGAGAGAATCATACCTATCAATAAAACGGCATTGGCTTTGTTGAAAACCTACCTGGATGATCTCAGACCGAGCTTATTGAAAAAGAAGCCAACAAAAAATGTTTTTCTTTCGCGAACAGGCGAAGCGTTGAATCGCATTGAAGTTTGGCGAATTGTGCAACGAGCCGCCAAGCAGGCGGGTTTGGTGGGTAAGGTAACGCCACATACACTACGACATTGTTTTGGTTCTCATTTATTACAAGGTGGTGCGGATCTTCGTAGTGTGCAGGAAATGCTGGGGCATGCGGATGTTTCTACGACGCAAATATATACGCATGTAGATCAGGAGCATTTAAGAGCGGTTCACAAACAATTTCATCCTAGAGGATAGTATACGCTAGTTTGGTTGGTCGAGTCGGTCGGCTAATTCAAGCAGGATTTTTTGCCAATTGTCTGTCAGATCTGCAAATTCATAATCAAGGGTATCGCCTAGCAAGACCAGGTCACCTGATTCTAAAGATTCTTTCATTTGCATTAAGATTTCAGCGAGATGGTCAATGTGTTCTACCAGCATTTTCGTTTTTTGGCCTGAACCATTGTTTGAACTTTGATCGATACTGATGATTTCAATATTGGTTAAATCGAGATCCAGAAGGCGTGAGACACTGCTGATGGATTCTTGAATGCCACCCCATAAATTCAAATAGGGTGGTAACAGTTTCATGGCTCCTTCGCTTTGCCCTTGTTGCAGTTGTTTAACAACTTCATTTCGATCATTAACACTTTCAGCTAACCCTTCGGAAAGAATTCGTAAACTGTTTGAAGCGAGAAGTCGTTTATTGGGAGCGTCTATGCGGGCTTCGCCAAATTCGCTGGCGGGACGATCTTTCCATTCAGAAAGCAATTGCGCGCTGAGTGGTTCACCGTCGATCCAGATAGATGAAATGACCGAGTCATTGCTGACCTTTTCATCCTGAATGATTTTCAGGGCTGTACCGAGAGTGGCATCTTGGTGTAGATCTGTATCCAATTCGCTGCCATTGATGACAATTTTCATAGACTGAGTGATCCTGACTTTAACTACTTTATTCAATCACGCTTAAGTCGGTTTTAAATATTATCGGACATTATGGCATATTTTATCCAACATTTGAATAGTTTTGCTGTTATTTTTTATAAAAGTTTTATTTGTATGTACTTATGCGATATTTTGGTTGTGAGAATCTATCGGATATCCGCGTTTTTGTTGTTAATAACGGCTTATTTGCTTTGAGATGCTGTCATTCAGAGCTAGGAGTCGATAGGGGGCTGGGTCAGCAATATCTTAGAAATAGCTCTAATTTAATTGAAAAAAAGTGTCTAAAGGTCTATGATATTATTGTAATGAAAGGCAACGACTGGGGGGTCATAAATGCCACGACGATTTATATACCGACTGAGATATCTATCCAAAAGTAGCTAATGATTCATGATGAATTTAACGCTGCGAACAAGTGAATTAATTCTGGTAAAGGTGAGTTTGATTGGAATCAAACATAATAAAAGTTTGTTTGTTGAGTCTGCTTGTCTCCATTTTTGGGATTAGTAGTCAACGTTGTGTTGCGGCAACGTCTGTCAATCAGCATGAGATCACTTGGACTTTTGATGGTGACTATACGGTTGGGCAATTTGTTAATGGCGATTGGTGGGTTTTGGATACTGGTTCTGGTGTTGTCATTTCCTCTGTTAGTCCCGCGCCAACCAGTGGTGCTCGTTCCAAGCATGGTTCGGTTGTTAATCCAGTTAATAGTAAAGAACAGGGTTACGATTCAGCCATTCCTTATGCAACGTATGATAGTAGTTTACGTGTTAATTATCCATATACACTGCATGCGGGAGAATCACTGGTTTCAGTGAATAGTCTTGCGGATAATCAAATAGGTAGTAGTAATCCATATATTGATTTAATTAAAGTGAAATTGGTTCATGGACCTCATATTCTTAAGACTGCGGCTGTACTGACATGTGTGGGCAGCATTCCACCTGCGGATGCATTTCGCCCAGCTTATGCAGGAACGACCAAAACCATTTATCGGCAAAGTGATATTAATTATGCTTTGCTGCCTCGATTGTTGCCTCAGCAATTTATAGATGATCCTTCCTATGATTTTGAGGATATTCGTGCAGGTAATCGAGGGCGTGTTAAAAGTGTTGGGACGGTGGCCGATCAATATCATCGCTATTTTAGTCGTCCATGGTTATTGCATATCACGGACTTTATTGGGCGAGGTTCGCATCCTGTAGAGAATATGCCTAATTATCATGCACAGGTGTATCAGCTTATTCAGGAAGCGGCGGCGCTTTTGATTTGTGATTTGGATTATATGTATCAATCTCAGGAAATGGATAAATTACTTATTCCATTTTTACAGTTGGGAATTGATACACATGCAGTGACTAGTATGCCAGGTACAGCGGATAGTTCTGTTGCAAAGTGGCCTGTAATTATGGCAGGTTTGTTGTTTGATGACAATGCCATGAAGAATACGTCATATGATTTTCGAACGGAGTGGATGACTTATTATGGTCCAAATCGTGAAAGTTCGATTGATAGTTCATTAATTCCTTTTGGTATGGGCCATACGGGTTATGTGCATCCATCGGGGTCTGTACCACTTTATAGGCAAGATCCAGGAAATCTTGAACATGAGCATTTGGATCCAGATACGGAATGGAACCTGGTTCCTAGTGGTGGTGGATCAAAGCGAGAATCTTATCGAAAAATTAATTCGCCTGGGTGGGTGGGTGTTGCCTTGGCAGCTAAAAATATGCAGGCGGAATTGTATTGGAATCACCAGGCATTTTTTGATTATGTGGATCGTTGGATGGATGAAGAAGATGTGGGAGGGCAATTTACCATATCGAAATTTGTTGATCGAATGTGGCAAACGCATCGAGGTGGTTTATCTGGCGTTATTAACTATTATGATTTTAGTATTTTAGAAAACTATTGGTTGCAGGTTCCCTGTAATGCACCTGAGTGGTGCGAAAATTTTGATATCAATCGTGATGGATTAGTCGCAATTGCTGATTTGATAAATTTTGGTCAGCATTGGTTGCAAGGTGTTCCGCCGACAGTAATCGCACCACCTGAAAATTGTAATGTGTTTGGTGCGGTAGACGTTTTTGAAGATACACCTTTTTATGGAACCAATGTTGGAGCTAGTGGCGATGATGTAACGTTATGCGGTGAAAATGATCCGAATGGTGTTTGGCATAAATATCGACCGACATTGAGTGGTCGAATAGAAATTCAGCTTTGTGGAAGTGATTTTGAAACGACGGTTGCCATATTTGCTGAGTGTGGAGACATTCACTTAAAGTGTTCAGATGCCTCAGCAGATTATTTTTGTGACTATCAACCCAAAATGTCGTATGATGTCATAAAAGATGAAATTTATTTAATTCGTGTTGCAGGAGTCAATCAACAGACTGGCAATTACATTTTAAATATCCCCAAGCCAACTCCACCTCCCGCCAATGATTTATGTACCAATGCGATTGCCGTTAATGACACGCAATTTTATAACGGAACGAGTTATCTTGCCGATGGTCAGCCTTTAGCGGGTTTAGGATATGATGATCCGAACGACGTTTGGCATACCTATGTTCCAGCGATTAATGGCGAGGTGACCATGCATTTGTGCGGCAGTTCATTTGATACGACCTTAGCCGTGCTGGATAGTTGCAACGGCACTGTTTTAGCCAGTAACAATGATTCGCTTGGTTGCGAAGAGCAATCAGAATTGGTCATGAATGTGGTTGCTGGTACAACCTACTATGTTCGTGTTGCTGGAGCTAATCAAGAGGTTGGGGATTATATTTTGACCATTACCCCTCCGGTTGCTCATCCGGTAAATGATCAATGTGTTACTGCTACGGAGGTCTTTGAAGAACAAATCTATCAAGGTACGATTAATGCTGCTACAGGAAGCGATATATCATCATGTGGAGACAATGATTTTAAGGATGTCTGGCATCGTTATAGTCCATCTCAGACGGGAATGGTTACTGTCAGTTTGTGTGATAGCGAATTTGATACCACATTAACCGTGTTTGATGGTTGTGGTGGCAATGAAATAGCCTGTAATGATGATTTCTGTGGTATTCAATCAGAATTGCAGTTTAATGCACAGTTCGGACAAAATTATTATATTCGCGTAGCGGGTTTTGATATTTTAGAAGGTGCCTATCAATTATACATTTCTCAGCCAGATCCACCTCCACCCCCACCAGCGAATGATCTATGCGAGGATGCTATAACGGTGATTGAAGATGTGCCACTGGTTGGAACGACATTGTATGCCTCTGGCAGTCCAATTACCAGTTGTTCAAACAGTGATCCGAATGATGTTTGGTATCGATATATTCCATCGATTACTGGTAAAGTTGATATGGATTTATGTGGAAGTGATTTTGATACCACACTTGCGGTTTTTGATAGTTGCCAATCCTCAGAACTTGCCTGTAATAAAGATAATTATGTCTGTTTGTTTTATCCATACGATAGATCAGCACTTAGTTTAAATGTCATCGCCGGAATGGAATATTTTATTCGAATTTCTGGTCATGATCAGGAGGTTGGACAATTTACGTTAAATGTTGGTACGCCGTTAGCACCGCCTGCTAATGATGATTGTCAGAATGCACTTGTTGTTAATGTGGATCAAACTTATACGCGATCAAGCGTTCTTGCCTCAGGCTCACCTTTGGCAGGCGTGGGATATAATGACCCGAACGATGTTTGGCATTCACTTACCGTACCCTCCAGTGGTACGATTGTTGTGAATACATGTGGCAGCAATTTTGATACGACCTTAGCAGTCTTTGATGGTTGTGGTGGAAATTTATTGGTTGCTAATAATAATTCTGATAATTGTCAGAGTCAATCTGAAGTTCAGTTGAATGTGACAGGTGGGGCTACTTATTATATTCGTGTTGCCGGAGCGAACCAGCAAGTGGGTGATTATACGTTGAATATATCCCCCGTTATCCCTACAGGAAATCATGATGCTTGTAATAATGCTATGCCTGTTTACGAAGGATTTGATTTAGTGAATACCAATGTTGGTGCTTCAGGAAGTGATCTCAGTTCATGTGGTTTAAATGATACGAAGGATGTCTGGCATGTGTTTGTGCCTAATTCAACCGGTAGTTATACATTCGATGTTTGTGGTCAGGATTTTCAGGCAACGCTTTCAGTATTCAATCAATGTGATAATGCGGGTTCTCAACTGGGCTGTGATTCATTTGACTGCGGTTCTGGTTCAGAAATTAATCTGACATTAACCGCCGGGGTGCCCTATTATCTTCGTGTGGCTGGTTTGTCCCAGTCTGTGGGGACTTATATGTTATCTGTTGATTAACAATGGTATAGCACATTTCTATTGCCCGAGCTCAACCTATCAATTGGTCAAATTGTTTTGTGATGAATACCCAGGTCTTCTTTTTACTTCAACGTATAATTAGAAAGCCAGATTTCCCTTCATTGCTTTTCTTTTTAATATAGCATAATACAATCCCCATATGATCGCTGGTGTTAATAAGACGACTGCAGGTGCCTTTTTCATGATGTCAAAGTTATGTTGGTCGGCTAGCACTTCGGATATAGGAAAAATGGGCAAAATGAATGCGGGTAATACCCATAAAAGGGAATATCGAGGGGTCATTATTTTTATTATGAAACCTAATGGAATGGCTGTCAACGGAATGAGCAGAAGTGTGATTCTATCGATGGTAAATGAATTAGGTGTAAATTCATCTGCTATGAGAGGAACTAAAGGTTGTATGCAACCATAGTATAAACTCATTGAAAATATAAAAACAATCATCCAGAAAAAGGTATAGGCCCATGCTAAAATCAATGTCGAAATAAATTTTTCTTTTCGACCTGAAGGCAGCATAAGCGATGAGTATATAGGGGGATGGCTTTTAAATGGAATAAATGCCATGATGCAAAATAGAAAACAAGTAAATATGTTAATGGGTCCTGTGAGTTTTGGAGTACTTTGGAGGTGCTGTTCCAGCATAACCATAATCGTAATTACAATAAAAGTAAACAGGCATCGACCTTTTAACATGCTGTTAAGCTTAATAAGGGTGTATAGGGAGCCAGATAATATGGCCTTATAATTACTGATATGATTTTGAATGAATTCAAACCATTTCTGATCTAACGTTGTTATGTCGCATGGGTTGTTTCTGACACTTTTGGCTATGGCCTCAGAGTGATTATGTGGTTTTTGTCTTGATGGAGATGAGTAATATATATTTGGCATTACTCTGCCAAAATACAATCTTGCTATATTATTGTTTTCCAAATATTTCCAACAAATGATGGTTGCCAGTAATCCACTAAAGATATTGGTTAGTGGATATTTCTTTAGGAAAAGAATGATAATATCTACGTTTAATGTCCATGAGATTGATATTACAAAAAACAAGATAATCAATAGAGCTTTTACTGTCATTTTAACATTATCAATCAGGTTAAATAGCATGCCAAAATAAAATACACATAAGCCATGTGAAAATGTTGAGCCAAAAAGCAGGGCCTTTTGTGATAAATCCATATTTTCTTTGGATATGAATAATAAGCTCATTATAAAACTTACTATGATTCCCGTAGCGATGAGGAATGTTCTTTTTATTTTACGGTGTTGTGGTAATAGATAGGAAAATGGTTTAGACATGACTTCAATTTGTAAGACCGTTGCCATAACACCTGCGAATGCGATTAGAAAGAAAAACGAATATAAATTCGGAAGTTTGTCGGTCGTAACATGTGATAGGATATGAGGTATAAAGATAAGATAGATCAAATACATCCATCGTTTTTGATAATAGAATTTAAAATTATGTAGTAAGGCATTCATCTTCTAACTCCTCATTGTTTAGTTAATCATCGATTTATAAATATCTTCGAGGCTCATGGGTTGAGTCGTTAGTTTACAATGGATGGCATCTGCTTGCTGTTGAAGAGACGCCATATTTGCATTTTTAATATTAAATATCACCTTGGATTCATTTCTCTGCAGATCGATGCAGTTTTCGAACGGGAGTCTTTCAGGAATTGGTCCGTTCATCGATGTCAGTATGACTTTGAAGAAGGATTCTCTTAGGTCATCAAACGGTTGATTGCATATCATTGATCCTTTTTCCATCATAACCACATGGTCAATAATTTTTTCAACATCACTCAAAATATGTGATGCGATGATAACGGTTCGATCTTGATCTTGAATAGTATCCATCAACAAATCGAGGAATTTAGCTCGAGCGATCGGATCGAGCGCTGCTGCAGGTTCGTCAAGAATCAGTAGTTGGGGCTCAAATCCAATAGCAATCAATGTGGCAAGTTGCTGTCGCACGCCAGGTGATAATGTGCCTACTCGTTTTTTTAGTGGCAGATCAAAATCTTTGATGAACGTTTCTTCCAGTTTATGATTCCATGTGTTGTAATAACTGCTGACATAACGTATATGTTGTTCAACCGTCATCCAGTCAAGCAGTTCGCCCTCCTGGTGTACATAGCCAATTTGAGAAAGTTGCTCGGGCCCGAGATCTTTTGCTTGGACACCCAGTGTTGAACATTGTCCCTGATCTGGAAGGTAAAGTCCGATGATATGTTTTAAGAGTGTGCTTTTACCGCTGCCATTGGCGCCGAGTAGACCAATGATTGATCCAATGTGAATGTCTAAATCAATCTGGTCGAGTGCCAATGTTTTTCCAAATCGTTTACTAATTCTGTCGAGTTTGACTAATGTTTCTATTCCACTCATGTTACCCTCGCTTTTTATTTTTCTGATATAGGTTCTTAAATATCTCGATCGCTTCCTGCTCGGGGACATCAAATTGCACGGCCATCGTGGCGGCTTTATCAAATACTTGTTGAAGCTTTTGGGTTTTGATTGATTCTGTTATCTTTTCTTTCATGGGCGCGATGAACAGCCCAATACCTCGTTTTCGCTCGACCAGCCCGTCTGATTCCAACAAGTTATATGCTTTACTGATCGTCATGGGATTCACGCTAAGTTGTTTCGCCAAATCTCTAACCGAGGTCAGTTGGTCGCCCGTGTTTAGATGGCGACTCAATACCTGTTGTCGAATCTGCTCGACAATCTGCTTGTAAATGGGAACGCCACAATGATGATCAATATCTAATAGCATCAATAATCCTTACTGTATTACTATACTAATACAGTATACACTGTTGTGGAGACAAAGCAAATGCATTTTCCAAATATAAGGTGCTTTTTTTAAGGTAAAATTTTAACTATATAATTTTAAAAGGTTTAAAACATTTTACTTGCGAGCGAGATTTGGCGCTTTATAATGACTTTTGGTTAAGATACGAGTCGAAGATAACGGACAATGGGAGGTTTTCTTCATGTTAGCCAGGGTCCATAGCGCCGCGATTGTAGGTATTGAAGCGCGTGTTTGTGAAGTTGAGGTCGATGCCGGGCAGGGTAGTTTTGATCGATCGACCATTGTTGGTCTGCCGGATGCCGCGGTGAAAGAAAGTGAAGATCGCATGCGCAGTGCGATCTTAAATTGCGGCTACAGTTTTCCCAATGAATCAAGCGTGATTAATCTGGCACCTGCAGATATCAAAAAGGAAGGCCCCAGTTTTGACTTACCCATCGCATTGGGAATGTTATTGGGACAGGGGGTCTTTCAAAGTGAAATTTTATCCAAGTGTTTGGTGGCAGGTGAACTTGCGTTGGATGGTCGTGTGCGCAGTATCAAAGGCGCACTATCCATGGCGATTTTGGCAAGAGACAAAGGATTTAATTATATACTCATCCCTGCAGAGAATGCGACCGAAGCGGCGGTGGTTCAGGATATTCATGTAATTCCTATTGCCTCTCTTACTGAAGCTGTGGGATTTTTATCTGGTCAGCTTCCACTGGAGCCAACGCTTATTGATATTGATGCTGTGTTTGAGCAGGCTTGTCAGCATGAAATTGATTTCTCGGATGTGAAGGGGCAGGAAAATGTTAAACGCGCTTTGACTATTGCTGCGGCAGGCAATCATAATATTCTGATGATTGGTCCTCCTGGTACTGGCAAAACCATGTTGACCAAACGATTGCCGACGATCTTACCTGCTTTATCATTAGAGGAATCACTTGAAACCACACGCATCCATTCGGTGCTTGGATTACTCAAAGATAACCAACCATTATTGGCCACACGGCCTGTGCGCACGCCTCATCACAGTGCCAGTGGCCCTTCTTTGGTTGGCGGGGGTACGGTACCTAAGCCGGGTGAACTTTCATTAGCACATAATGGTTTGTTATTTCTGGATGAATTTCCTGAGTTTAATCGAACGGTTTTGGAAACGATTCGTCAGCCATTGGAAGATGGTTCTGTGACGATTGCTCGAGCGGCTGGGACCTTGACCTTCCCTGCTAATATTATGTTGGTTGCTGCGATGAATCCTTGTCCTTGTGGCTACTTAACAGATACAAAACGAAAATGTAAATGTACACCCAATCAGGTCGAACGATATTTGAGTAAAATTTCCGGACCATTGGTGGATCGGATTGATATTCATGTGGATGTACCCGCTGTTGCTTTCAATGAATTAACCAGTGAAAAAGAGGGAAGTGGATCAGGGCAGTTACATCTGGATGTGAATAAAGCACGTGCATTTCAAAAACAACGATTTACCGATAAGGCCATTCGTGCCAATAGTCAGATGAGTAGCCGTCAAGTTAGAGAGTATTGTAAATTGGATGAAGAAGGCACCATGATGATTAAGCAGGCGGTGTATGAATTAGGCTTAAGTGCCCGCGCTCATGATAAAGTTTTAAAAGTGGCTCGCACGATTGCGGATGTGGAAGAAAGTCAAAATGTTCAAGCAACTCATATAGCTGAAGCAATTCAGTATCGACGGTTGGATCGCAATCTTTAATGTTCTGTAGAGGTTAAGCCTTCACGAATGGCATATTTGGTGAGTTGAGCAATGTTGTCAATTTTTAATTTCTTCATGATATGTACTCGATGTGTTTCAACCGTTTTTGGGCTGATGTTACATGCTTGGGCAACGCCTTTGGTAGATTTACCTTCAGCGAAGAGTTGCAGAATTTCACATTCGCGTCGGGTTAAAATCGAGTGCACTGAAAAATCCATTCCATCAAGGTTATTCATGATATCTTCAATATTAATATCCGTGATGTCCGGACTTAAATAATGTTTATTGTTCATCACCAGTTTAATGGCTTGGGTTAATTCTGTGAAAGGGCAGTGTTTTAACAGATAGCCACTCGCACCTGCTTTGAACATTTCGATAACGAACCGTTTGTCAGGTTGCATAGTTAAGGCAATGACCTTCATTTCTGGAATATTTCTAAGCAATTCACGCGTCGCATTGATGCCATTTAAATCGGGCATCGCCACATCAATGATTGACAGATCTGGAAAAACTTGATCAGCCAGTTCAATAGCTTGTTTGCCATTTTCTGCTTCGCCGACGACAACTAAATCAGCCTGTTTTTCTAGAAGAGATTTTAATCCATCTCGAAAGATCTGATGATCATCTGCAATTAAAATTTTAAGTGCCATTTAATAACCCCCATGGTCTAGATGAGCGTTTAAAGTAATAGTGGTTCCTTTTTTGAGTGTAGATTCTATCTTCAGGTTGCCACCAAGGTATTTTAAACGCTCTCGAATATTAAACAAACCAAAACCGCTTTTTTTTCGGTCCATCGATTGTAATTTATTTATATCAAATCCAATGCCATCATCTTTAATATTGATTTGAATCAGATCGTTTATTTTTTGAATATTAATTTGGATAGAGGATGCCTGGGCATGTTTTATCGTATTAATTAAAACTTCTTGAACAGACTGATATAAGGTAATTCGCGTTTCTTCGCTCAAAGGTTTATCAAGAGCATCGTCTAACAATTGGCATTGAATACCATGTTTTTTTTCTGTATTTTCAAGTAGGCGTTCAATGGCTGCTTCCAAGCCAAACTCGTACAACTCAGGTGGGCTTAAATCCAACATCAATTCGCGAGAAAAATGGATCGACTTTTCGATCGTATCGATGACGTCTTGAACAATGATCTGATGTTGATCTGAAACATTATGACTGAGTTCGCTTAATTTCATACTGGAAATAGCTAGTAGTGCTCCCAATTGATCATGAAGTGCCGTTGCGATACGTCGTCTGGATTTTTCTTCTGTCAGCGAAAGTTCAGAAGCCAGAGAACGAAGTTTTTCCTGGTTTTCAAGTAATTTTAGATCAGCTTCTCTTCGATCCGTGATATCTCGATCAACGCCAATATAACCTTTCAATTGATTCGTTTGAGGATCAACCAATGCAACGGCATGGCTTTCCAAATATCGATACTGTCCATCTTTATGCTGCCATCGAATGACCCAGTCTTTCCAGCTCTGTTTTTTTTCGATGAGATCAGGTAAAATAGCTTCAATCGTTTTTCGATCATCGGGATGCATAAAGCTTAAACTGCTTTTTCCAATGATTTCATCGACGCGATATCCAAGAATATTTTCAATCGCTGAGTTACTGAAGACGTGTACACCTTCGGTATTGATTTCCCAAATCCATTCCTGAGTGGTTTCCACGATCGAACGATATTTTTCTTCGCTGACACTTAATGCCTGATCAGCGACTTTAACATTGAGTGCATTCACAAAGACCTGGCGAATCATTTTTAATAAATTGATTTCATCTTCTGTCCATTGTTTTTTATTTGTATCGCCAAATCCCATAAAGCCGATAATTTTTCCTGTTGAAATAATGGGAATGTCAATCACCGCATTTAACCCCAGGCTTTTTTGGATACCTTTTTCTACACTGGCATCTGGTGGCAGATCATCTACCGAATTAACAATGACCATTTCATTCGCTCTAATTTGATTCATCCACCAGGGCATGGCCGTTGCATCCAGATTTTTTAATTCGGCCAAATCCCCTTTGATCGCATCTGTTGACCAATAATGTGTCATCGAAAAATGATCGCCATCATCACTAAAGAAGAACAAATAACCCATTGCTACATTTGCAAAGCGGCCAATTTCTCCGAGCGCATCGATGATGGTCTGATCCACTTGATTGGGTGAGATATTAATAAACCGTGTTGAGATTTCTAAAATCAATCGATCAAAGTCCGCACGGTACCGAATCGATTCTTCAGCCAGCTTGCGATCCGTGATATCTCGGCCTACAGATTGATATTCAATAATTCTTCCGAGTGGGTCAAAGACACCTCGGTCGACCCATTGATTCCAGGCAACACTGCCATCACTGCGGAGCACACGATGTTCATCAACGACGAGCGGATTTTTGGGAGTAATCGATTTGATTTTCTTTTTTATTTTGTTTAAATCTTTTTCATAGATTTGAGAAAAGAAACTTTTACCTATCAGTTCTTCTCTTGGGTAACCAAAATATCGACAATAGCTTTCATTGACAAAAGTGCGCACGCCATCAGGTAACCAACGGACAATAAATTCCGTTTGATCTTCAACAACATTTCGGTAGCGTAATTCACTATTAATCAGAGCTTTTGATGTCAAAGAATAACTTCGATGCATTAACATCAACGCTAAAGGGATGAGAATAACAATGACACCGACACCAAATCCCCAGGGACTGGCCGCTTCTGTTGCCAGGTGTTCTATTTCTTTGATAGGTATGTGAACCAGGATGCCATGATTAAGCGTATTTGAGTAGCTGAATCCGACAACTTGTTTTTGGCCTGAAAGTGTAATATTTTCGCCCCAATATTCTTGCTGATTCTTGAGTAGATCACCAATTGTCTTGCAATGCGTATTGTTTTCTGTTGTATCTAAAGGAAGATCAGTGACGATGCCACCTTCCATATTTTCATTTGCTGTGCAAACGACCATCTTTCCATGAGGATCGACCACGCAAAGAAATGCCTGGGTCGAAGACTGCTCAAGTTGGTCCCATAAATGTTTGATCTGAAAAAAAGAAAAGGCGTCAAGGTTGTCTGTGTCGGTTTGGGAGGTATAGGGATAATTAGCAATACTCCGAGCGACGGTCAGGTTTCGTTTGGCAGCCTGTTGAAAGAAGATCTGTCGGCTCATATGATACGCTAACCAGCCAACGAGAATGGATGTGATAATGGCAAAAATACCGACAAGTATTGCTAAAAGGGCTGGGCGATTATATTGTTTGTTAGGATACATTGAATATGAACCACTTGTGTCATGTGACAAGTTTGAATGTGGTGTATCCTGCGATATCGTTTGGTCCATCTTAATTACCACCCAATTTAACGTTAGCCAAAGTTTGATTTTGAAGTGGGGCACTGGCTAAGAAGCTTTTGTCGTTCAGATTTACTAAAGATCATAACTTTGACGAGGTTTCACAATAATGGTCCGGCCTAAAGGTTTAGTCATTATTGATCTATATACTAAATCACATAGTTTTTCTCACTTCAATAAAAATATCAGAGATCTATTTTAAAATGATTCTAAAGATTTAATGTAAAACTGATTACAATTTTAAATTAAACTCGATGAATGATTTTACGATTGAAAATCTAGTGTGGTTCATTGTCTGCTATCCCAATATTTCAATAAATGGTGATTTTAATACTGATATCACACTATAAACGCCCTATAACTTGCGGGTCGGGTCCTATAATTTATTATGCGGGTGTTAATTCATACAATTTACCTAGGTTAAACGACAATGTTACAGGAATTAATAATTTACCCCTTGTTTTTTTTTGTTTTGGATTATATTTGAGGTATACTGTAGGCATACCACAATGGGAACCAAAGGTTTTACTTGGGGGTAAAACAATACTTTTATTTTAGATTAGGTTTTTCTAGTCGGAGAGAGATATATGAGAACCTTGTTACTTTCGCTACTTTTATTGTGCGCGCTGAATCCTATACATGCCCAAGCCGCTTCTACCGATGAACCATTTACCCTTTTGTCTGAAGGAAAGATTTCCTTTAAGAAAGCTTCCCAGATTACAGGTCTGGTGGGGGCAACTGGACAAATCAAATTAGCTGACCAGGTTCAGATTGTGGGTGATCTGTTTTCATCCAGTGATATCCTTGCAGCCAGTGGGGCACTGATTCAGGGAGACACATTTACCAATGTGGATCTATCAGAAACATTACAGTCGATTAATATTTCCCCTATTCTTGGCAATTCAGTGGATAATGGTCCGCTAGAAGATATTCTTTTAGATAAATCTGGACAAACAACCTTAGATCCTGGAAATTTTGGTGATGTAAAATTAAAGAAGGATTCTATCCTAACATTGACCGCAGGAACCTATTTCTTTGATAATCTTAAATTGGCTAAGGGTGCGAAGGTGATTGCTGATACATCTCAAGGAGATGTTCTGGTTAATCTAATCCAGAAACTAAAGACCGCAAAGCAGTCAGAAATTACCCATGAAGGTGATTCTGATTTTATCATCTCTGTGGATGGTAAAATTAATATAGGAAAAGATAATAATATTGTCGCTGATATTGTCGGTTTGGATAAAATAAAGATTGGTAATTTCAGTTCAGTAAAAGGCCATTATTATAGCAGTTCAAATATCACTGTTGGTAAAGGTGTCACGGTTGAAACCCCAGAAGCAGAATCAACACAAGTTGTTATCCCTGAACCAGCGACCGTTTTGCTGCTGACGGCAAGTTTACCTCTACTGCGTTATCATAGACGTCGAGCTTAAGGATTCGGTTTATCCTATAGCTTGACAGAGCCATTGAGCTTATTGAGCCCATTGAGTGCTGCGATTCGGTAGCCCTCGGCAAAGGTTGGGTAATTAAAGATTTGATCCACGAAGTAGTTAATTCGTGCGCGAAAATCAATAGCCAGTTGACCAATATGAATCAGTTCGGTTGCACCTGAACCGATGATATGCACTGCAAGTACTTCCAGTGTTTCCGCATGGAATATTAATTTAAACATTCCCGATGTGTCCGCAGTAATTGGCCCACGACCTATTTCATAAAAGTAGGCTTTACCTACCTGATAGTGAATACCTTTTTCTTTGAGTTGCTCTTCTGTTGGACCAATGGATGACACTTCAGGAATGGTGTAGATGCCATAAGGAAAAAATTCAGGAAACTGATGCGTTTTCAGTGCGAAAGCATTTCGTACAGCCAGTCGACCTTGCTCCATAGAAGTTGCCGCTAATGCCGGACTGCCAATGACATCGCCTGCTGCATATATATTCGGGTTGGTCGATTGGAATAATGCATTGACCGAAATATACCCACGGTCAGTTAATTCGACACCCACATTATCCAGCTGCAATGAATCGGCATTAGCAACCCGCCCCAACGCGGCAAATAAGCATTGAGCTTGCACGCGTTCACCACTCTCTAATAAAACTTCCGCTTGGTTGTCAGGTGTTTTGGTAATAGATACGATAGGGTGGCCTAGTTTAAATTCTACCCCCATCTGCTGAATGTATTCAACAAAACGTTGAGATATTTCACGATCTAAAAGATCTAAAGGACGATCTTGCTTATCGACCAAAATTACTTTTGTACCTAACGCTGCAAACATCGTTGCATATTCACTACCGATGATACCAGAGCCTAAAACCATCATGCTTTCTGGCAGATGATCGATTTTTAATAACTGATCTGAATCTAGAATCGTATCTTTATCAAATGGTATATCGATGGGATTACGAGGACGAGATCCTGTACAAATCAACGTGCGATCTGTTTCTATCAGACATGTCGGTTGGTAATCATCATCAACCACTTCTATCAGGTGGTCGGTATTAAATCGAGCCAAACCAGAAATCAATTCGATACCATTCTTAGCAAACTGGCGGTTGATCAGAGCCTGCTCATCACTGAGAACTTTATGAAGTCGAAAGTTTAAATCGTTGATGGAAATGTTATCTTTCGTATTGCTGCGGCCATAATAGCTGCGCTCTAGAAATCCAGTCAAATCCAATACCGATTCTCGGAAGGTTTTTGATGGGATGGTACCGCTATGTAGGCAAGCGCCACCAATATCACAGGTCTTATCAACCAAAATTACTTTTTTACCTAATTTGGCAGCTTGAATCGCTCCCTTTTGACCGGCAGGACCGGAACCAATGACCACTAAATCAGCCTGGATGGATTTCATAAACCTTCTCAAAACCCCCAATGTAGAAAAAACCAATAACGAGCACTCTTTGTAGTCAAAAGCGAGTGGGGGTACAAGTAAAAACTCGATTAAAAAAACAACCTTCTCACCAGTGCACATGGTAGAAGGTTGTTTTAAAGGATTGATAAGTTTGCCTAGGTTTACTTTACAGATGATACTTGTGTGAGTGGACGTTTAAAGAGTGCAATGCTAGGTCGTTTTTGGCTAAATCCTACATTTTCGATGGTAAAACTTGTGCCAGGATCGTTACCTGTTGGATTCCATCCAGGGTAGAATGTCATCTTGGCTGGAACTTTTAATCCTGATATTTCCTGCCACTCGTTAAAAACCCAGGTGACACGGTCAACATCTGGATTTTCAGAAACAGAATGGTGAATCAGGGCTAATTCGTTAGTTTGTGGATTAACCAAGATGATATATTCATCCTTTTCGGAATGACCAACACCGCTGGAGAAAGTAATTTTATAAGAGTTATAATCACTGCCACGGAAACTAAGTATACCATTATTAGATGCCTGTACACCTGGGTCACTAAATACGAATGGCATTCCTATAAAATAGAAGGAGCCTAAAAGGTAAAAGCGTGGCGGTAGACCTAATGCTTTGTCATTTGGCTGAGCCCATGCTTGTTGCCCATCATAGCCTGCTGTGAATAGGTGGCTATCAATGCGATGTAGTCGTTGTTCTAGGTCAACGGTTGTTGTATTCGGTTGGGCAACTTGTTGGCTAAGTGGAAAACCATTGAGCGTATAAGTGAATGATTTATGTTTTTTCCATTGACTTAATCCCCCATGGGCATCAAATGTTTTGGTTAAAGGGTGTGATGCTTGTTGTAATGGTGTGATGTTACAACCGACATTAAATATGACCATGGTGACTAAAAGTGTTATGAAGACTAAGCTTCTTTTGACGTATAATGTTTTCATTACTTCTATCCTTTTGTGTTTTGGTTTTTAAATTTGATACAATTTAAACGTTAGTATTGTGCTATTGTTTTTGAAAGCTTTGGGGCCTTGGGAAAATCAATTTCTGTTTGAGTTGAAATATTAAATAAGTTTGTAAAAAGATTAAAAGAGACATTGCTAATAATTTCAGCAATGTTGCCATTGGAAAATCCAGCTTGTCGCAAAAGATCAAAATCATTTTGTGAAAGTTGGCCGTGTGTGTTTAAAAGTTTTTGTGCAAACTCGAGGGCGACATTTGTTTTTGGGTCTGTTGCTTGTCCTTGGCGAGCATCTTGAATGGTTTCATCGCTAAGGCCGATTGACTGTCCGATGGCAGAATGGGCTGCAAGGCAATACTGGCACTCACTGGCTTGCGCTGTGACAAGGGCAATCTGTTCTCGCAACTGGCCTGATAGGGTGCCCTTGGAAAGGGCCTCAGATCCTGCTAGATAAAAGTTGAGTGCTGCGGGTGAGTGGGCTAAAACTTTCATCATGTTTGGGATCATGCCCAATTTTTTTTCCAGGCTGGTTAATTGTTGCTGAACTTTTTCGTTGGTTTGTTCTAGGGTGACAGGGTTGATGTTTGCCATTGTTATTCTCCTTATAAATAATCGATTTAAAATTTATTGAACTTGGTAATCTTAATAACAAAGTCCGTGCCAAAAGATGGAATGGTATATATCTTGTTGTTATATATTGTTTTATATTTGTTTTTATTTTTGTGTGTTTGTAACGAAATATCGTTAATAATGAAAATTCGTTGAAATATGACGATATTTCATTATAGTGGGTATTTATGGATTTACAGTCTTATCAACAAATTGCCCTTATGGCCTCGCAGGAAACCGATTCCAGTATTGTCTTGCAAAAGATTGTTGCTGGCCTAATTGATTCGGGTGATCATGCATTAGCCAGAATATGGCTATTGCAACCTGGAGATATTTGCGACAGCTGTGAACTGAAAGGGGAATGCTTAGATCAAACCGAGTGTTTACATCTCGTTGCGAGTGCCGGGCGTTCTGTGGTTGATCCTGATACTCATTGGGATCATATTAAAGGAAGTCATCAACGATTTCCTATGGGCGCTCGGAAGGTTGGGCATATTGCAAAAACAGGAGAACCGCTGTTAATAGAAAAAATAATAGATAACTGTCGCTGGCTTCGCGATCCAGATTGGGCCCGGAGCGAAAAAATTAAATCGTTTGCTGGTCATCCTCTTAGGTTTCAAGGACAAGTCATTGGTGTGATAGCTATCTTTAGCCGACAAAAATTCAATATGAATGACATGGCGATTCTTAGCGGATTTGCCAGCCACGCCGCTGCTGCAATTGCCAATGCTCGAGCATTTGAAAATATCAAACAATTGCAAAAACAGCTCGAGTTAGAAAATACCTATCTGAAAGAGGAGATCGTTACCGAGCAATGTTGTGGTGATATTGTTGGGCAGAGTAATCCTTTAAAGGCAACGCTTAAGCAAATTGAATTGGTAGCACCGACAGATAGCAATGTGCTGATCATGGGAGAGTCAGGTAGTGGAAAGGAATTAATTGCTCGAGCCATTCATAAAAACAGCCTGCGATGTGATCGACCGATGGTTAAGGTAAACTGTGGTAGTATTCCTCGTGAATTGTTTGAAAGTGAATTTTTCGGTCATGTTAAAGGGGCATTTACAGGTGCGATTGCTGATCGTATTGGTCGTTTCCAACTAGCAGATGGTGGGACACTTTTTCTGGATGAAGTAGGTGAAATTCCATTAGAGCTGCAAAGTAAGCTTTTACGTGTACTCCAAGAAGGCGAAATCGAACGTATTGGTGAGGATAAAACGCGTCAAGTAGATGTTCGGATTATTGCCGCAACAAACCGTGATTTAAAAACCGAGGTTGATGATAAGCGTTTTCGTCAGGACTTATATTACCGGTTGAGTGTTTTTCCTGTTCACATTGTGCCTTTACGTGAGCGTAAGGAAGATATTGGAGAGTTAGCTCATCACTTAATTAAAGTTGTTAGTAAGCGATTAGGTATTTCTGAAAGACCGCTTAAGCAAAAGCACATTATACAATTACAAAAATATGATTGGCCCGGAAATGTCCGTGAATTGCAAAATATTATTGAGCGTGCCATCATTACTTCTCCTGGGAACCAATTACTTTTTGATTTACCAGAATTCAAAATGCCTAAGAAAACAACAACGGAAATCATAACGACAGACGAGCATGCAGAATCAATTTATACAGCACAGGAATTTAAGCAGCTTGAAAAGGAGAATATTCTTCGAGCTTTAAGACAAACCCGTTTCAAAATTTCTGGATATGATGGAGCTGCGAATCTTTTGCAGATGAAACCCACCACGCTTGCATCTAAAATTAAAAAATATCAAATTCAAAAACAACTCAACTATAATATGAACCAGGATATAAAAGGTTAATCATAAATAGGTGGATGGGATTGAAAAGATACTTGAATAGATTCCACGCGATAACCAAACCGATGATCGAAGCACCAGGTTGACTAATCAAGTCATTGTATCGTTGCAGGTCGCTACCTTTAATAAATAATCCCAAAACAGCACTGCCATCCAGCGGAGGTAAAGGGATAAGATTGAAAATAGTTAATACTAAATTGAGTGTAAAAAAGATACTGACAAAGACTGCGATCGCATGGGGAGCTCCTTTTTCAGTCGCCTGAGTTACCATGCTATTCGAAATGGTATCAGGGGCATAAAAGAAATCGGCGTTAATTCCGATGCGTATGATAATAAAGCAAATGAGAACGATCACAAAATTGGATGCCGGCCCTGCTAATGCCATCCAGGCTGCTCGCTTAGGGTATCTTTCTGCCCAATATGGATTGTAGGGAGCACTGGCCCACCCAACACACCAGCCTGCTAAAACATACGACAGTATAGGAACCAAAATCATACCGACAGGTTCACGTTGGATATGCGGGATAGGATTAAGCGTGACTTGTCCACCTTGATAGGCGGTGGAGTCACCAAGTTTTAATGCGGCAAGTGCATGGGCTGCTTCGTGCACCGTTGCTGAAAGCACAAAAGCTAAAAACCAGACTAAACCCAAACCAATATCATAACTATCCATAATAAGGAGTAGTATGGATAGTATTTGGATTAAAGTCAATAGTCCAATTAGCAGCTAGCTTCAAAATAAGAAACCAGCTGCTAATTGTCGGAAGGGTTATGCGAGACGTTTGCGTTTTCTAATTAAATACAAGCCAGACAGACCCATTAATGACATCGTTGCAGGTTCAGGTATCTGTGCAATTTCAATTTCCGCTATCAATGTATCTGGGCTTATGATTTGTGATATAGAGCCCACAGGAGTAATGCTGCCATTAATCGAAGCGATGTAACTAGGATCTGACACAAAAATTTCAGAGATTGGATTGGTGGTGGAAACTTCAAATGGTCCTGGTGTTATTAAAAAGGCTGCGCCACCATTGACAACATTATTGGATTCTGTACCAGCATCATAGATGTCTCGCCCAAAAATCTGTATAGTTAGTGGTCCAGTTGATTGGCCGGTGTTATCAAAAATTTGATAAGCCGTTGGGTTGCCATTGCCCACAAACAAATCATTGGTTGGAATGATCATTGAGGCAAAGCTAAAATACTGATTAAGGCTCGAATCGCCGACATCAAATGTAAAGGTTGTTTCTTCGCCTGGATCAAATGTTGGCACGGCGTTACCATTAGTCGATGCAATGGTCGTGTCTTTTCCGCCAGCTAAGCCACTTGCACTGCCAGAAAAATCACTTGAAAGGATACCGGTGCCGCCTGTTTCAGCAAGCGTTTCTAGGCCACTAGAGGCAAATCCACCAGAATTAAACGTGTCAAATTGGCCATCGTGTGCAGCAATCCAAAATGGCGTCGCTGATAGACCACCCGGTAATAATACATTCCGAATGGTTACATCAACACTGGCTGCATTGGCGCTATGTGTGAATGTTGTTGTGAAGATGAGTAGTAAAATCATAAAAAATGAAGATAAACGGGTTGCGCTTGCCATAGGATGGCTCCTCTCTCTCAAAATGGGTGATCCATTCATGGATGGATCATTGGGTCTCTCTTTTATTAATTGCCCTGCCTGTTTATTACTTCTCTGTATAAACTTTGCAGAGCACCATTATGGAAACTAAACAGAATCTTATTGCGCAATGATTGTGTTTTACGAAAGTGAGTCGTTGATTGGAGATGAAACCTTACAAAATTATTTTAAATTTTATAATTTTGATAAAACTTTTTTTCGAATGCGTTCCCGTTGTTTGTCAGTGAGTTGAGCTAATTTTGTTAGATTAGATTTAAAAACGGACATAACACGTTTAATGAGTTCGAGTTGTTTTTTAAAACGTCGACAAGGCTTACAGATCATTACATGAAACTTAAGGGCTAGTCGATCTGATTTAGATAATGGTTCATCTTGCATACGAGTTAATAAAACGGATGCATCTTTACACTTTAGCGTTAAAATTTTGAATATGTTTGACATAATTTAGTCCGAAAACCAATTTTCTTCGAGGCATTGTCGCAGACTCATACGTGAGCGATGCAGTCGTACCCATAGATTAGACTCAGAAATATCTAAATCCTTACAAATTTCTTTAGAATCAACATCTGACATTTCCTTAAGGATGAAAGCCGATGCAATGGCACGGGGTAATTTCTTTAAGCATGCTTTAACCACCAGCATAAATTCTTTCTGACTAAAAAGCTCTTCTGGGTTGGCACGCCAGTCAGACAGTTTAACCTTCCATTTCTTTTTATTAAAAAAATGCGACTGAAAATCTTCGAGAATGTCGTCGATGTTTTCATCTGTTTCTCGATTGCTTTTTCGGTAGTAATCGGCGATTTTGTGTCGCAAAATACTAATGAGCCATGTTTGGATTGTTGATTTGCCAGAAAAAGAGTCTATGTTTTTCAGGGCTGCCAAAAAAGTTTCCTGAACCATATCTTCGGCAATATCACGTTGTTGGACTCGGGGCAATGCATACTTGTATAAAACATCACTGTGAGCATCAATCCATTCATTAGGATCAATATCTTGTGTGCTTTTGGAGCTTAATTGTGTCATTCAGCGATACCTTCAGGCTCTGGATGCATTTTTTATTTAGGAATAAAATGACATTCATTATTGGGGTGGTCGTAAGTTGATTGTAGAAAATCTTTACACCCCAAACAAGCAGGGATTAGGTATTTTTATATAAAATATTAAGAATGACAAATTTTATAACTTTATTTTAGAATTATTGTAAGGTTTGTGGATAGAACAGCGACATATTCATTTGGATTTTAAATTCATTGCCATCCAAGTGTCAAAATGGTGAAATCATATAAGTCGATCATGTTGTCGCCATTTAAATCTCCATTGGCCCAGTTGCCGTTTTGCAACCATGATTCAGTTAAATGTTCTAGATCGATGATATCTGTGACACCATCTAAATTTGTATCTCCCAAACTCGTTTGAAGAATCGTTTCAATGAGAAATGTAAAATCACTTTGATTAACCAACGTATCATTGTTGATATCAAATGTCATATCTTGATTATTCATTTGAATGGCCGCGAGCAATAAATCAATATCTTCAGAGTCAACCGTTCTATCTGAATTCAAGTCGCCAAGAAACATTGAACTGGGAGCATACACAATCGCGTTTGCCAAAATCTGAAAATTATTATTATTTGGATCATCTAAAGCGTGAGGTTGATATTCTCCCGGTTGGTAGCCTACAACAACGCCTTGCCAATTGGGAGCTTGATGCGTAAAGCCAAGAATATGCGAAGTGCCATTTTGGTTATAATTACTTCCAAATAGTATCTCAATGTTTTGAGCTGTTGGATTAATCTCAAAATTAATATACCTTTCATCTGGTGTGTTATTAAAAAAAGAATAATCTGCTAAGGGTATATTTCTTGGTACATCACTATAAATAACATTACCTGTATACTCAATGCCATTGGTTGTAATAAAATGTTCAGGTGAAACATTAATCACATTTTGCCCTTCAATAATATTCCATGGCACACTGCCAGTAGCAGTGACACCAATGATATCTTGGATGGACTCTTTGCCATTAGTTAAATAGGATCCATGATGAAATGATACAATCCCTCCACCAGCGACTAGAAAATTTTCCACAGCTGATACAAATGCCGCTTGGTCTGCATTGTTTTGTGCAGGCGTGTCATCATTAGGAATTCGGTGCGCAAAATAAATTAAACAATCATAGGCATTAGGATCATCGAAAGGTAAGGTAAGCAGCGCTATCGCTTGATCAATATTGTTCGTGGCAATTTCGTGAACACTACCCGCTAATTCACTGATATTTAGGCCGCTGCTTACATTCACTAACGCTGAAGATAAATCACCCGGTTGTGTGAGTTCATTATCTGGCAGGCCGTGAGGATTGACTTCGTCACTAATGATCAACAAGCGAAGCGGTTTGTGCAAAGGCAGCGTTGAACTAAATGTCATTTCGGCCAATAAGCCAAATACGATGATTGTTGAGAGTATCCATTTCATTGTCAAATTAAAACCTTGATTGAATTTACTCTATTGTATGGGATTGACGGCTGTGATCATAGCTAGAGATTGTTTTTTTGTCTGGTGGAGAGGGGTGTTTATTATATTGAATTATACGTACACGTGGCATATAATAATGCCCCCCCGCATGGAAGCTGGTTGTGTACAAAATAATTCAGTGTGTTCTCAGTTAGAAAGGAAATCATTATGTTGTCTAAAACCCACTCCCTCGTCGTAAAATTAATTGTTCTCACATGCATATTTACTGGATGTGCTATGGCAGAGAAGAAGAACCCTAAAAATAATATCATCCTCCCTGATAACAAAGGGATTGTATATGATGGCTTTGAAGGTCCAGGAAAAGGCAAACATATCGTATTTGTTGTAGGTGATGAAGAATACCGTAGCGAAGAATCCATGCCTCAGATGGCAAAAATTCTTGCTAAGCATCATGGATTTAAATGTACGGTTCTGTTTCCAATAGATCCAAAAAATGGAAAAATTAATCCCATGGTCCTCAATAATATCCCTGGCCTGGAAGCTCTGGAGGATGCCGATTTGATGGTGATTTATACCCGCTTTCGCGAATTACCAGATTCTCAGATGAAACGTATCATCGATTACACCAATTCTGGTAAACCCATTTTAGGGCTGCGTACTTCCACTCACGCATTCAGCTATGAAGAAAATCCGGATAGTAAATATGCTAAGTATCACTTCGAAAACGAAGACAAAGATTTTAGAGGCGGCTACGGTCGTCAGGTACTGGGTGAAACCTGGGTCAATCATCATGGCGAACATGAAGAAGAAAGCACTCGAGGCATCATCGCTGAGGGCATGGAAAAACATCCAATCGTTCAGGGCTGCGATGACATCTGGGGCGCATCCGATGTCTATGGCCTAACGACACTGCATGGCGATTGCAAACCATTGATCATTGGATTGTGTCTCAAAGGTATGAAGCCAACCGACAAAGTCAACAAACGTAAAAAGCCTGTCCCAGTGACCTGGCTAAAAAGCTATACCGGCGACAAAGGCAAAAAGGCTCGTGTATTTACCACCACAATGGGCCATGTCATGGACTTTACCAGTGAAGGCACTCGCCGCATGATCGTCAATGGTGCCTATTGGTGTTTGGGAATGGAAGACAAAATTCCCGCAAAATCTAAGGTTGATATCGTAGGGACTTACAACCCTACCTATATCGGCTATGGCGATTACAAGCGTGGGGTAGCCATCAAAGACCATAAAATGTAATTTAAATCGAATTTTAGCGGATTTTTATCACAAATATATCGTGAAATTTGAGGCCTATATAATCCATAAACCTAGATTTGCGACCGTTTTTGGTTGCTTTAAGTGTGTTTAAATAAAAGAGTTGTGGTTATTTTTGTTTTTGGGTTTCTCTTGCCGTGACATTTATTAACAATGCCAGCCGAGTAAGAAAACGCTTGACTTATTGGCCTGATTTTTTACAATGAAATATCTAAGCTTCATGTACAGAAAGTTATCCACTACATGGGTTTAGGGAGTTACAAGCGAGTTTGTAAGGATCTTACCTGTACCGCATTCACCTCAAATAATAACTTGAGGAATTACCAGCCGGAACAATGGATTCAAAGTAATCAAAATTTATAAGGAGACTGGGTTTGAGTTTTCTAACAAAAGTTTTTGTATTGTTAGTCTCACTGTTATCAATTTTCTTGAGTGGTATCGTTGTATCATTCGTTCTTAATACGAATAATTGGAAGATGGCATACGATAAAGAAGTGATCCGTTCAAGAGCTGCTCAAGTTCAGGCTGTCGTTGCAGAAGAGTCGTTAAGTAAGGGTTTGGCTCGTCGCGAAAATATCATCGCTCAATTAAATGATAAAATTATCCAGTTGGAAACCGTTAATAATAGCCTTGTAAGTGATATGGAAACATTGCTTCAGGAAAAAGCGATTGCAACCAACCAGAGTTTTACAGCAGTTACCCTGAGTGGTACGCTTCGTGAAACCATTGACAATATGTACAAAGCTCAACAGGTGATCCAGAAAGATCTTCGCGAAGCTCATGAGAACATGTTGGTTGCTCAGAAAAATGTTACCGAATTGCGTCGCAGTAATATGGAGCTGACCGCAAATAACGATCAGTTGGAGTTGGTTCGCAAGCAACAAGTCGAGACAATTGCTCGGCTGGAAAACGATCTTGACGCCCAGCTGCAAAGCCCAAAAGTCAAAGGTGAAGATTGGCTTGAGAAAAATGATAGTGTAACTCAACTTCCTATCTATGAAAGCGGTGTTCCTATTCGCGGACAAGTGACTGCCGTGGAGCAGGATTTGGCATCGATTTCCATTGGCTCATCTTCTGGTGTTCGTAAAAATATGAAATTCCTGGTCTATCGCAATGAGCAATATCTGGGTGATCTTCAGATTACCCATGTTGAGCCAAGCGAATCAGCCGGTCGTATCAATCTACGTCGCGGTCTGATCGTCAAGGGCGATAGCGTTACTACCGGATTTAATTAATCAACATTTGATCATCTCCAGGAGATTTTGATATGCCAGATGGTAAGCGAAGCAAAAAAAGTAAGGGCCAAGATAATGTCTATACTGGTTTGACGGGATTGGCGTTATTGACACTAATTGGTGCCGTTGCTGTTGTTTGTACAGTCGGTTTTAAATATTATGGTACCTTTTATGAGGTAATGAAAACCCCTTAATTCACAGGAGTTAGGGTTATAATCGCAATTCTGACAGGGGGGCTTGTCATTTGTTTTTATTCATTTCTGTGATATACTTTAAGTAGAAGCATTGCGTCTTTATCAATGGAGGTCTGTCATGATGCACGATGGATTTATACATCGCTGGTTATCGCATTGGCATCTCACTCGTGAGGATTTGGTGGCATTTTTTCAGCAAGTGCTGGTCGATAAACGCACAATCACATTTCTTGAATTGCTGATGCTGGTTCTATTTTTCCTAATTATCTGCGTTGGATCGCTCAATTAGCTAGTGTATCTGGTTGAGTGGTCGTTAGGGTAATACATCGTACCAGCATTCTTGGTAGCCAATGTGTTGGGTCTGTTTCAAGCTTTTATGTTGGTAGCTTTAGCTATATCTGCGATTTCTTTCGATGGAAACAGGTGAGCCACTGAAAGGTTCGTCGGCAGGAGTGACGTAGGGGCTAGTATAGGTGCTATCAGAGGAGCGGGCAGATGCATAATATGAGATTTTGGTTTTAGCAAAGCGGATCGCATTTTGTAGAGATTCAAAGGGGCCGGCCAGTCGTTGCTCCGTTGGAAATACTGTTTTTTGCATGTAAACATAGTAAAAGCGATCATGTTCATCGATGCTGACATCTAAGCGGGGGACTGAAACGATATTGAGTGGCATGTCACTGCTGTTTTCTGTGTTCCAGACTTTAGCGACAATACGGTGATTGATGGAATCCTGCATCTTTTGGGTCCTCATAAAATCTCTATTGAAATTAAGATCACTTCGTTTATCCTGAACTTTATTAGAAATATACGTTTTTAAGGTTAACCCTTGATCAGAGATTTGTTAGTATTTTGTTAACTCATTGGCCTTAAAACAGCTGTGAGTTTTCCGCGTTTAAGTTATATTATTTCCCTCTGTGGGGAGTGAATTATGTTGTTTGGGCCGACCGAGCTTATTGTTATACTACTACTCGTATTTTTTATTTTTTGGATCATGAAGAAGTAAGATATGTCTGAAACATTTGAAACTATCGAACAGGTTCGCCAGGCGAATATCAAAAATGGTTATGACTTTTTCGAAAAGATCGGATCAGATCACGCCTGCATGAGAGTCGAGTCTTATTTGCTTGCTGGCAAGTATTTTATTTCATCAGAATTGGTTGAGTCTGATCAAACGAATCGAGATCGCCTGTATACCGTCCGCCAAGTTAAACCAGATGGCCAGGTCGTCACTGTCGGGATATACCAAGAATACGAATCCATCAAAGCCGCACAAGATGCGATTATGGCATTGGTGAAATAGTATCAGATTATTTTGTTCCAAATTTTTATGCTTTCAGGACGTTTTAAATGACTCTTGTTTTCTTTAGGGGGAAACAATAAAGAAAGTTTCATTTCTAGCAGACCATTCTGTTTCTTTATAATAGCGAATAATGATCTGGCTACTTTGTGATAAAGTAAAAGGAGTCGTATATTCATTTGCACTGATTGTATTAACGTTTCCTTCAGGCAATCTTGGGTCATTTCCATCTAATGTATAATAAATCACACCTGGGTCATTTGGATCGATGCCGGAGGCATTCAGTGAGATTTCAAATGTTGAGTTAATGTTGCCGCCTCTTTGGTTAAATTCGGGTGCGTTAATTGTTGGGTAAAACATTTCTGTTCGCAGTGCATCGATAAAGAATTCTCTGTTGGTGCTGATTAAATTATGCATTGTATCTACTTGGGTTTGCCAGTACTGCTGTTTTGTTCTTGTCGGTTGGCCTAGGCTTTCCAGTGCATCCCCCCAGCGTGCAGATTCAGCGATCACAGCTTCTGATATATAATTGTTCAGCGTTTGCCATGATGTTTGGGCATTACCTGGAGCCAGCGGTCCCTCATGAAATAGATGTTGATAAGCTCGATCAGAAAACCGTGTCATAAAATCTTCATTCTGACGCAGAGCGTGCCATAATTTTGCAATCGGCAAGTTGCTGGTTTGACCGTCTCGAAAATCCGGATGTACCCAAGCTTGGAAATCTGGATTGTTCACAGAGCCATGAGGTGCGTTCCAGGACCACTCGCCATCCCAAGCAAAATATTTCAAACCTGTGGCACCCAATGGCGAGGTATTCGATCGGTTTGACGCATACCAGTTATTGCCAGGCCAGTCGCTCACAGAAGCCCACCAATTTAAAATTAAATAATCTATATAGTGATCCACATCCAGGTACTCTTCAAGCTCAGCATAGGCATTGGGATCTGTCATGTCCTGATTGGCGAGTGTTTGTGTTAGGTAATTATATCGTTGATCGTTACCGCTTGAAAAATTGCCATGGTTACGTGCATGCCAATCATTGCGATCCCCTCCAAAATAACTCTCGGCGAAAAAGTGATCCGGCCGTTCAACCGCATTATATAGTCCCCAATACAAACCATTAATATAAAGATGGACGAATGTGCCATGAGCACCACTGCCACTCATTGCAATCTGACAATCACGATAAAATTGATCCGTGGTGTAGCAGGTTTCGTTTGGATTCCAGTTTCTTGCCCAACTGCGATTATTGCCTGCACGCAAAATAAGGCGATCGACTTTATCCTCTGCCAATGCACCATTCAACGGAGCGGTTTCAAACAAATCGGTGTCAAAATTAGAATCGCCATAGATACTTCGGAAATTTAATCGCATGGACCTCTTAAGGCGTTTGTGGGAATGGGATTCAATGCCAGTATTCGCAAAATGATTCCGACTGGGATTATGTGCGTATAAGACTTCCACGAAGGCTTTCTTCTCTTGGTCCGTACCATCATAAAAACCGCTATTTCCAAAAATCTCACTTGGATCGACAGTGATCGACATGGTTGGAATGGCTTGCAGCCCGGTAATAATTGTTGTGCTATAATTCGGATCATTCACTATGTCAGGATCCATTTCATAATCATGAACGGCTGACCCGCCACCACCAAGATCATAAATGTTATTCGCATAACCTGGAATCGTTGCAGGTTGGCTAATCACATCATTTAAAAAGAGATAGCTGTGTGTTTGCATTTCTGATGGTAAATAACCTGTTTTTGTCGCAATCGCTTTAATAACGGTGGTTGTGTTTATTTGAATTCCATTATTATAGACCAAGCTGGTTTCATCAGGTTCGCTTCCGTCAGTGGTGTAGTAAATAACTGTTCCGCTCGTTGAATTCGCTAAGCTAAGTTGAAATGGTTGGTTATAAAATCCTCGTGAATGGCTAAAAATTAATTCGCTCACTAAACCTGCGAATGCCGAACTATTTTGAACAGATGGTGTCGGAGGATCAAAATAAAATAAGTTGTTGGGGTCACTTGGCAGTCGGCCATATGATTTATTCGTTGTTTGAACAGGGTATGATGTGATATGATCAATCAATGTCAGGCCATCGCTGGCAAAGAGTCCGATGTCTTCTCCTTGACTACTCAATTTAAAACCTAGATGAAGTGGCCCGTCTTGGGGGTCGTTGTCTGCCCAGATTAAAATAAAATCATTAGGCGCAACGGCTGTTTGCGATGAATGTCCGGTTGGGATTTGCCACTTGGTTGGATTGAGTAAATTATCCGTTAGATACATTCCTCCTAAATCCAAAGGCACTTGGCCATAATTATAAATTTCAATCCAATCATCATCTTGACCTTGATCATCAAAATGTAAATTCTGATTGGAGGCTAAAAATTCATTTATCATCAGGGGAACGGTTGAGTTTAACCAGGTGGAGGATAATTCGGAAAAATCTGCGAGATCAAATGCACTAGAGGTTAGTTCATTAGGATCTTGCGGTATGAGCCAGTTTTGGGCAAACAATTCGAGATCCTGTTGATTGGTAAGGCCATCAGAATTTAAATCCATCTGGCCGTTCGGGACAGCATATAAAATCATTGAAAGCGCAGAGATGGCCCCAAAAACAAACCATCCTATTGAGAAAGCTTGTTTTTTCTGACCTTTACACTTTGGATACATTCTGCTCATATTCTATGCAAGTATATACATACTAAGACATTATGTCTTTTGGTTTTGCGGGGAACGAACAATCCTTTGACCTTTAAATTTCATTATAGCAAAATTAGAAAATAGATTCAAATAGTATTAGAGGCGGCGATAGGATGCTTAATTTAGGATAGATGTCTTTGCTGATGTGTTGCTGCCCAAATGAGCTAAACAGAGCGCGATTTAGCAGGCATTTTTTTAAATAACATTTTTTTAGTAACCTTTTCGTTATTTATGCATCTTATCATTATAGACATTTAAAACGACAATTCATCTATTTGTAGTAAGGTCGAATCTGCTAGGAAAGGGCTAGTTATGTTTCATCAAAAATTGTTTATTTATGTATGTTTTGTATTGGGGCTATTCGGACAATCCTTAATCTGTGCAGAAGATACGGTACCATCTGAGTTTCTAATTGTCGATGTGCATGACGTCCATAAAATTCCTGACTTTAAATATGGGGCGCATGGCGTCATTCCAACCTATTGTGTTCTTGTTGAATTTGAATCAGATGGGCATGGGATTCCCAGGATATTTCCTGAGCTGTATGATTTAATCGTGGCTAGCGAGGCAGGTCAAAAATTAAGTCAGGATCAATTGACATTATTATCTAAGGAAAGTGATGTGATTGTTTCTAATCGAAGGGCACATGGTCGGGTGGGATATACTCGAACTTACCTGTTGGGCGTTGATCGTAAAAATGCCGAACTAACGGCGAAAGCATTTCTTCAAGTTATGGCTGATAGAGCTAAGACTCGAAAGAATGAAAAAGTAAAAGAGAAAATTAATCTTCAAGATACACTAAATAATGAGATCAAACTTTTAGAGCAGGCCGAAAAGGAAAAGTCTGATATCTTAGCCAAGTACAATGCCATTCTAGAAGAGGTCTATTATTCTTCTATGGAACAGGCTCGTGAGGTGGTCAAGCAATTAACAAGGCGTATCAATGAAATGAGTATTGATAAAGATGGCGCTGTTGCCAGTTTGAAGGCCGCGAATGAATTAGAAATTAAATTTAATCATAATCCTGTATTACAAGAGATTATTTATCCGGAAATCGTCAAGACGAAAATTTTATTAGCCAGCCTTGAAGCAAAAATTTCAAGTACTTCTCAGTTACGACAGCAGGCAAAGTCTTACTTGAGGCTAAGAAATCAGTTTCAGACTGCTAAGGACAAATCGACACGTATCAAGAATAATATCAAACATAAGAAAGAACGATTACAGGAGATCTCTGAATATCTTGAAAAATATCAACCCTCTTTTAATCCGCCCAGGCTTTATGGTAATAAAATGGAGATGATGGAAGTCGGTTTTAGGCATAATGGTCGAGTGAGAAGGCCTGTACCTAAGTAGTTGACCTGAGTCGACTATTGGAAAAGAGAGTGGGGTATTAATAGAATTATTTTATATTTTATTAACAGGCTTTTCATGGCAGGTCCAATTGTAAAATAAAAAATGTTGGTGTTGTTTTTTGTCTGGCCTGGCTCTTTTAACTCTTCTATTTTCAATGAATAGTGCAATTGATATATTGTAACGTGCAGGTCCGATAGTGCGTTTTTAGCTCGCTATAGGGGATTTTTCTTGAATTCTTATCAAATACTGATACAATCTTAGCTAAGAGACATAAAGAAGGTTTCCTTTTTAGATAGCGGTTTTTATTCGTTTGTCTGGTCTCACTTCACTTCGACCTTCTTTTTTGTTTCCTGTCCAGACATGCGGATGTTTGCATAAGGAGCTGATACTATGGTCATGATCAGTACGAAATCTCACCCAATGCCTCACGGTCAAGCAGAACAACTTTCCAACGAATTGCATCTTCAGATTGATTGTTTACGTGCCATATTGGATATGGGTGTCTCTGATCAGGAAAATAAATCACTCGGGCTCAAAACGCTCGAAAAGATCGCTGTCAGCCATGAAGTGCTTTTAGATAATTATAAAAAGCAGCAGCATCACTGACAAAACGCTTTGAAAATTTCTTAGCGAGTTAGTTCAAAAATATACTTTGTGTCTTGGTTGGACTCAAAGGCATCAGTGTAGTAAGGGGTTTTCTTTATAAGGGTACGTCGCCTTTTCGGTTGGAATGTCTTTTCTCAACTTTTTTAAATAGGATGGTATTGTTTGATTTCTAGAAGATCGCTAACATTATGATTATGTCAATACCATTATCAGAAAATACCGAGTTTTTATTACAGAATTTATTTTCTCCAGAGTTTGCTAGTCGGATAGGGCAGGCCCTACTGGATCAGGTAAGTGAGAATATTCCATTTTGTGATGAGACAAATTCCATTGAAATGGAACGCATTCGTTTTTCTGTGATTCGCTTGATTCATAATGATCCTAATCATTTTAAAGATGCTATTGAGTTAGCCTGTCGCGATTGGCGAGACTTATTCCTAGCAGCTGGCTTTGGCGAACCTACAGATCACCTTGATTGGTTTAACTCTATAAGAAAAAGTGAATAATACAATAAATCCAAACAAATCATTTTTTCTTATTTATTGTATCCCTCCTGGCTCGCGTTTATTTGCAATTAATTCTTTTTCAAACGTATTGAGCCTGTTCTGCATTTGTTTGACGCGAGCTGGGTACTTTATTGCCACGTTATTTTTTTCAGAAATATCATCTTGGAGATTGAATAATTCGATTTCAGGTTTGTTATCTTCTTCAATATATTCAGGTTTCGCGAATCGGTATTTCCAATTGCCCATACGCACCGCTTCGATTTTACCTTGCTCATTGGAATAATAAAAAGCAGAGTGAGGCGTTTGGGTTTGAGGATCCTTGAGTAGAGTAAGAATGTTTTGTCCATCAATGGTTCGGTCTTGAGGCATCTTTTCTCCAACGATGGCAGCAATCGTTGGTAGTAAATCAATGGTTGAAGTTAATTCAGAACAAACCTTGCCTTTGGGAATCTGGTTGGGCCAACGCATGATGCAGGGAACGCGCATGCCACCTTCATAAGTGGTAAACTTGCCATCACGTAATGGTAACGCTATACCACCTTCTTTGCCATATTCTAACCATGGGCCATTATCTGAAGTAAAAACAACAAGCGTGTTTTCATCCAATTTAAGTTGTTTAAGCGTTTTTAAAATTTCACCAACGCTCCAATCGATTTCTTCAATGGTATCGCCATAAGCACCGGCTTTGCTTTTTCCCTTAAATCGATCAGTGGTAAATAGTGGTACGTGCGGCATCGTATGGGGCAGGTATAAAAAGAAGGGCGTCTCTTTGTTTTTAGTGATAAACTCAATGGCTTTATCTGTATATCGCTTGGTAATGGTTGTTTGGTCGCAAGGATATTCAATCACTTTTTCATTCTGCATCAATGGGACCCAGTTTTGTTTGGGCTCTTCTTTTTTATACCGTTCTGCTGTCATCCCTTCTCGAAATATGACTTTATTTGAAAGTGGAATCCGAGGATCGAGATCCATGTCGTTGCTGTAGGGTATTCCATAAAAAGAATCAAATCCATGTTGGGTTGGTAAAAGTTCGCTTTGATGTCCCAGATGCCATTTGCCCACACAAGCGGTGGCATAGCCACGAGATTTTAATAGATCTGCGATCGTGATTTCTTTCGGGTTGAGCCCATAGGTACTTGCCGGGATAAAAACATCATCAATCCCCACACGGAGCGGATAGCACCCAGTTAATAGAGCTGCACGTGAGGGTGAACATACCGGGCTGGCTGAATAAAAATCTGTGAAACGCATGCCTTCTTTTGCCATTTGATCCAAGTTAGGCGTTTTAATTAGAGGTGAACCAAAACATCCCACATCTTGATAACCTTGATCATCGGTAAAGATAATAATGACATTAGGTAATCGCTTTGCTGAGGAGGAATAGGCCTGTTTGACATTAGCTGCTAGGATGATCACGGCAGCAAATACGATAGTATAGGTAAGTTGAAGATAAGTGCGTTTTGTTTTCATAGCTAACCAATCCTTTTCTAAGTACTGGGGTTGAAAGTGCTTATTTTTCTCGCTGGCAGTTTGGGGTAGTGAAAAAGAGAACTTAATGTCTCTATATCGCTTTAGCGCGAATTATAAGTAGTTTAACATGAAAAGTCAATTTCGAAAGAGTTGTTCTATTAACAGTTTATAATCAGGCTTTAACTCATAGAAATAATGAATATTGCTTAGTAACTAATAATTAAAGAGTCGTGCGGACTTACTGAATTTTATATGTAACAATTGATTTAGATGGAAGTGTCATTGTTAATGATTTGTTTTTGATTTTATAATCTTTGAAAATAACAGGCTTGATGTTTTTGGGTTTTTTAAAGGTGTTGTGTGCTCTCATGTCATTAGATGTTAGGATTTTTGCTGATGCATTTTTTATATTTCCGCCACGGAATTCACAGGTTAGTTTGACAGAGTCTTCTAGGTCGAGATTGCAGATTGATATGGTGATATTTCCATTTGTATCTTTAGTGCATGTCGCGGATAGTTGTGGAATACGATCTTTTTTGAATGGTTTCATTAAGTCCTCTTCATCTTCTTCGTATTCTCTATCTTTATTTTCTGCCACCTCTATTTCGTTGGTCTTTAAAGAAAATGACAGCAGCGTGGCATCTTGATGGTCTTTATACATGTCAAAGACATGGTAGGTGGGTGTCAAAATCATTTTTTCATCTTTGGTTAAAATCATGGCTTGGAGTACATTAACTGTTTGGGCAATATTGGCCATGTGGATACGATCACTGAACTCATGAAAGATATGAAAATGTACCGCAGCAATCATGGCATCACGCAGTGTATTTTGTTGATGGAGAAATCTTTCATTGGTTCCAGATTCAACCCCATGCCAGACTCCCCATTCGTCAATAAGCAAACCGATATTTTTGTCAGGGTCATATTTATCCATGATTGTTATATTGCCCTGGATATAGCCCTCTATGCTAAGGGCGTTTCGAATTAATCGGTACCATTCATTCTCATCGAAATCGATGGCTCGTTTGCCATCATTCCAGGTATATTGATGTAGGCCGATACCATTCATATGTTCACCGATCATTTTCATACAGGTTTCCATCCATTTAAACTCGACATCTTCATAAGCACCTGCTGCGATGCGATAAATTTCACTGTCAGGATAATCTCTCATATAGGTATTGAATTGTCGATAAATGTGCGAGTAGTAATCGGGAAACATGTGTCCGCCGCAGGCCATTGTTTCATTACCGAGACCCCAGAATTTAACCTTCCAGGGTTTGTCTCTTCCATTTTTCTTTCGCAAATCTGTCATCGGACTTTTGCCTGAGAAATTAACATACTCTACCCATTCGGCAGCCTCTCTAACAGAGCCGCTACCAACATTGACAGAGATAAAAGCTTCACATCCAACTTGCTCACATAGATCTAAAAATTCATGTGTGCCAAAGTGATTGTTTTCAGTGACACCACCCCAAAAAATATTAACAATGGATGGGCGATCTTCGCGTGGTCCGATGCCATCTTTCCAGTGATAGGTATCTGCGAAACAGCCACCTGGCCAGCGTAAAACTGGAACCTTGATTCTTTTTAATGCTTTTACGACATCATTGCGTATACCACGCGTGTTGGGGATGGGGCTATCTTCTCCAACCCAGATGCCTTCGTAGATGCAATGGCCCAAATGTTCTGCGAAATGGCCATAAATATTGCGATTGATTTTCTTGTCACCCTGATCGAGATGGATCACTAAATGGCTCTCTGGTAATTTATTTGCCTGTGTATCATTGATTGCAAGCATTGCAGTAAATATGAGAAACATGAAAAAACGAAAGCTTTTCAATTTTGTCTGGCGTGGCATAAATGTAACTCCTTTTTTAATGGAAAGATACGTGCTGTATGCTGGGCTCCCATGTTGTGGGATATCTACCTAGTATAATCATAAATGGCATATAATTATAAACCAAAATACGTTATAATATAACCATTATGCGTTTTAGGGATTTTCTATGAAACATATTTTGATACTCATTGATACCTCCAGAGGCTCCGGGAGAAAATTTCTGGTCGGTGTAGAAAAGTACACCGCAGGATTTACTCAATGGCAAGTGATCATCCGCCCGCCAGATTATTTATTAGGAAAAAAATATCAATCAGATGCTTGGTTTCCATTAAAAAATATTGATGGCATACTTGTCCGTGATGCAGCTAGTACGCAAAGCATATTACGATTAAAAAAACCGAAAGTCGTTTACGATACACAACAGGAGGTAATGGCTAAAACATCATCGATCGTAACAGCATCACTAGATATTGGTCAGATGGCCGCAGAATATTTTGTTGGTTTAGGCTTTCGACATTTTGCCTATTGTGGCTTTAAGAAAATGACATGGTCTCAAAAACGCCATTTGGGCTTTAAGGAGAAATTGTCTAAACATGGCATAGAAATCGTTTATGACTATGAGACAAATTTGCAACGTCAACATTATTTAAATGAACTTAAAAAAATAACCCAATGGCTAATGGCGTTACCTAAGCCACTTGCTGTTTTTGCATGTAACGATGATCGAGCCATACATATATTAGAAGCCTGTAAGGTTGCAGGGCTTGGTGTGCCTGAAGAGGTTGCCGTTTTGGGTGTTGATAATGATGAGCTTGTTTGTAATCTTTCTTCGCCATCTCTTTCAAGTATTGAATTAGATTTTGAAAGAATAGGGTTTTTAGCTGCCCAGCATTTAGATAGACTTATTCAAAAAAAAGAAAAGATAAAGCACTTTAGTTTATCTCCGAAAGAAATCATCAAACGTCAATCGACCGATACACTTGCAATTGCTGATGAGAGTGTTGTTTTAGCTCTGCGATATATTAGAGAGAATTTTTACAAATCGATTCAAGCTTTAGATGTTGTGAATGCAACAAGTTTTTCCCGGCGAGAATTGGAAAAGCGGTTTAAAACTTATACGAAAAATACCATTAAAGGTGAGATTGAAAGGTTGCGTATTGAGATGGTCAAAAAGAAATTACTCAATAGTTCTCAACCCCTTTACCAAATTGCCAATGACCTGGCATTTACCGATCCAGAACATTTTTCACGATATTTCAAAAATGCCACCGGGAAAACCCCGCTTCAATTTCGTCGACAATATAGTTGATTTGCTAATCATTATTTTGTTTGTTTTCGTTTTGTTCTCTTTGGTATTGGCGTTGTCGTCTTTCGCCTAGTTGACGGGCTAGTTTACGCATGTCTTTGACGGCATCATATTCGTCGACAATTTCGACCCCTAGCAATGTTTCGATCACATCTTCTAGTGTGACGATACCTTCCGTACCGCCATATTCATCAACCACAAGAAAGAGTTGATTGCGGTGTTTGACAAAATCATCCATGGTGGATGCCACAGTTTTGGTATCTGGTACTGGGTGGATGTTTCGCATGATGGTCTCGAGTGTGTCGCTGCCATTGCCATCGGAGTAAGCTTGTAAAATCTTATAGCGATTAACCAAGCCAATGATATCGTCTAGGTCTTTGTCATAAATCGGAATACGGCTGAAGCGAATAGGGCTCATCTTTTCAACGACATCGCCAATCTTTTCATCTTTCTTAAACGCAAGAACAACACTTCGAGGAGTGAGAATGTCTTTAACACGAATATTTTTGAGTGCCAGAATATTTTGTATAATCTTATTTTCTTGAGATTGGAGTGCTCCTTCACTATGACCTAAATCGGCCACGGCTTTGACTTCTTCTCGAGAGATTTTGCTGTGTTTGCCATCAGGTGTGATCCAACTAGAAATTTTTTCAAGACACCATACCACAGGAAATAAGATTCTCATCAAGCCCAAAATGGTATAACCTGTAAAGGGAGCGAGCTGTTTGCAATAAGCAGCTCCCAATGTTTTGGGAATGATCTCTGAACCGATCAAGATGAGAATGGTCAAGATCGCCGAAGTGATAGCTAATGAACTGTCACCCCAAATTTTCTGGGCACTGGCACCGACGCCAGCAGCTCCAATGGTATGTGCAACTGTGTTAAGTGTCAGGATTGCTGCAAGTGGGCGATCAATATCTTCCTTAAGCTTCTTGAGAAGGTTTCCTGAACGTTGGCCTGCGCTGATAAGCGATTCAATATGTCCTCTGGACACACTAAGAAGGACTGCTTCCAACTGCGAGCATAAAAAGGATACTCCCATCGCAAGGCTAAAAAACAAGGCCAATTCCCATTTTGGATCCATCAAATTACCTCAAACATAAATTCAAATGAAACATATTATACGGGAAAATGTTATTGCGCATAGGTTTTTGTTAGATTGATACCTAAGGGCTTGGATAGTTTGACCAGGAACCATTGTCCATAAGGTGAAAGGGCAGCACTGAATAATGCGCTAAATAACATTTCAAAAGATTGTCCTTTGTAATCTACCGTTGTAGAGCTTTTGAGTTGTTCTACCAGAAAACTCAATTGATCTACAGCAAAGCAACTGACAAAAACGACGAACATGATGGCTAGCGGATGTTCCATATAGAGCCATTCACGCAGATAGATAACTAAAAAGCCAACCAAGCCAAAGCTCAGGGCGTAGCCACCTAAAACGGAATCACAGCTTAAATCTTTAAGTAGCCCTAAAATCCAACAGGCGACGAGTGATTCGGTATTGCCAATGCGAAAGACAAGGACTGCAGCGAGAATAAGTAAGAGGTCTGGAGCAATGCGTTGGGGACCCAAGCCAAAGATACGGCCAATACTGGTCTGAATAACCAGTAAGATAAAGACCAAAATAGCAAAGTTAACCCATCGCATTATTTTTTTCTCACCTATTATAATTGTTGGTGGCGTTTAATGTTTTTGCCATCCCCATTTCACCTGAGGTGAACTGAGGCTGCCACCCGAAAGTTCATCTTATTGTCTCGCCTAAAAAGCAGGCGACAACGGAGCCGGGTTCCTTACAAACGATCGCGGCGTACTTAGGGAGGCGAACGCCTCCTACCAGTTGGTGTTGACAATGACAACTTGTTTGAGTGTGTGTAAGTCAACTACGGGTTCGACTGATATCTGCCACATCACGGGATTGATTTTATCTGGCTCGCATGATTTTACATAACCAATGACCATCTCAATGGGCAGTAATCTTGGGTCAGAACATGCCATGACCGGATCACCAACTCGAATGTCATTACCTTTTACTTCAATCATTTTAACAGAAACTTCGCCCATGGGTAAACCTTCAAGAACGCCATTGGCTCTGCCTTCGTCCAGACGTTTAATACTTGGTTCCACCAGGACGGGTAGTCTAAAACCCGGGTCATTCACTAAACGCAATTTACTGGAGTGTTTTGAGACCGAATCGATGCGACCTACGACACACATTTGGTAGACATCATCTTGAGATGTGGCATTGAGTCCTTGTTGATTTCGTTGAAACATACCCAGAACAATTTGTCCAACTTTGGCACCTTCAGCTTCACCTTGATTGAGATAAGCTTTGCGTCCTTTGATATCGCTGCCGACAACATCGGATAAAATAAACGAGACGCGTGACATGCCAAAGGTTTGGCGCAGACCAGCGAGTTTGCTGTTGCTATCTCTCAGTCTTTCAAGTTCTTTACTTAAATGAATGAGTTTGATCTCGTAAGTTTCTAATGCTTGACGTAAATCTGTTTCGCTATCTGTGGCATACTCTTTATTATTGAAGGGGAGTTTTTCACTGACAGAAAGCGACCATTGACGCGCCTTATTACTAAAGGGTGAAAGCAGATCCGTGACAAGGTGATCGACGCGTTCTGTAAGGCTTTTGGGTAGTAAGACGAGAATAAAGGAGAATGCCATCAGCCACATGAAGACCTGCTTGCTGGTTACTGACAATTCATATTTTCTCGACATAACTCACATCCATGCAGGTTTTATTTAAGCCCCAATTGTTGATGGTCTAAAAGGAAGTATCCACGGAATCCATGGTATCCTTCCACATTTCCAGATTTTCAAGGTAAACGCTGGTGCCTCGAGCAACGCAGGTAAGTGGGTCATCGGCGATCATGACCTTAAGGCCAGTTGCATTACTAATGATATCATCCAAACGTCTTAAAAGAGCACCGCCACCTGCTAGATAAATACCATTATCAATCAGATCGGCAGCCAGTTCCGGTTCGGCCCGTTCCAGCGTTCTTGTCACAGCATCGATGATCGCTGAAATGGGTTCTTTCAGAGATTCGCGAACTTCTTCGCTGGTAATCACAATTTTACGAGGCAATCCGGAAATCGTATCACGCCCGGAAATTTCCATCGTCATTTCCTGTTCGAGTGGTGCGGCGGAACCGATTTGAATTTTGATCTGTTCTGCTCTGGCTTCACCAATTAACAGGTTGTAAGTTCTTTTAAGGTGATTAACAATGGCTTCATCCATGTCATCACCTGCCACGCGGATCGATTCACGTACGCTGACATCTGC
>JANQJS010000006.1 GCA_028281535.1 Sedimentisphaerales bacterium
TTCGACTTCAGGATCATCCTGTGCAACGACCGATGCCTTGCCGGATACGACACCTCCGACGCCGAATCCAGCAACTTTTGCGACTGCCCCGAATGCAACAGGACAAACATCCATTAATATGGCCGCCGGCATCGGAAGCGATCCTTCTGGTCCAGTGGAATATCAATTTAATGAGACGACGGGCGGTCCAGGTGCAACCGATAGTGGATGGCAAACCTCTATCACTTATAACGATACTGGTTTGACGGCAAGTACTCAATATTGCTATCAAGTCCGTAGTCGTGATAGTGTGGGGAATGTAGGTAGCTACTCTTCAGCGTCTTGTGCGACGACCGATGCACCTCCTGGCGGCAGTTGGTCTATCGTTGATAGTACTGCGGGAGGTATTTCCTATGGTGGTAGCTGGACAGCAGTGAATAATCCTGGGGCCATTGGTGGAAGTTTTCACTGGGACGATTCTGGAATAGGTACTGTAACCTATACCTTTACTGGAACAGGATTGCGTGTTCACGGCTGGAGTTATGATGAAGCGAATAGTTTCCAGATTTCGATAGATTCAGTAAATCAGGGTACATTCACTGCTCCGGGAACTAACCAGGGAACGGTTCAGCTGTTTGAAACCACAAGCTTAAGTAGTGGATCTCATACAGTTGTACTAACAACATCATCTGGAGAAGGGCATTTTGATGCCTTTGAAGTATTTAATTAGGATGATTAATCATTTTCATTAACCTTAACTTTACAGGGCTCTGATCTCAGAGCCCTGTTTTTTTATGTAGCAAAGGGGGAGCATATATAAGAATTAAGCTAGTTGGTAGATTTTAAAGGGGCTACCATCTTTTTAAACTTGCTTAACGGCAAAGCTTGGGAGAGTTGGCCGAGCGGTTGGAGGAGCTGGTTTCGGAAAACGGTCACCAATTCTTATTATATTTTAATTAAAGAGGTTTAATGTTTTATTTATAAAACAATTACGAAAGTTCTCAAATGTTCTTGCTGTTATATTATCGGAACCCATCTACCTTGAATGAACTACTTGCAAAATATAATTCTGGGAATTTGTAAAATATTATCAGATTTATGTCTAATTTTCAGGTCCTGGTTACATATCCCCCCTTAAAAGGGGCGTAAGCTCTTTTTATAACCGATATTAATGAAAATTATGCGTAAAAAGACCTTAATAACCACTGACAAGCAATCTGACATCAAGGCGTTTATGAAACTGTACGTCGCCAATGAAAAACGTCTGTACGGGTTTATTAAAACTCTGGTTCCCAATTGGTCTGATATTGACGACATCGTACAAGAAACGGTGGCGGTTATGTGGGAAAAATTTGAAACCTTTGATCGAGGAACAGATTTTTCAGCATGGGCCTTCACAATTGCTCGGTTTCAGATTTTGAATTATCGTAAACGAAAAAACAATCAACGTTTAATATTTAACGAAACCATTTGGGAAACCCTGGCAGAGAAAGCGAAAACGCCCTCACTAGGTAGTAATAAGCGAAGTGAAACCCTGGAAAAATGTATTAGACAACTCAAACCAGAGCATCAAAAATTACTAGAACTTCGCTACCGACCTGGGACAAATATTGATTCGATTGCCGAAAAGATGGAGAAAACCGTTCATGCCATTTATAAGTCGTTGAATCGTATCCATCATCAATTGGTGGCTTGTGTTCGAGAAAAAATGAATGTCGAGGAAGCATTGTGAGTTTATCAAAAAGCGAAATGCTTGAATTCAAATCACTGTTAGATAGTTTTCGTGAACAGGTGATCACTGAAGATGAATTTTTGAAATTACAGTCCTGCCTTGAACATTCGCAAGAAGCCCAGAATTATTACCTTGACTATATAAACATTTGTTCTGAATTAGACCTCCAGCAAGCGACCATATTTGATTCGAATGATCTCAATCAAGAAAATGTTCAGCAGATGCAAATTCTTAGGGAGGCCATCAATAACGATCAATACCTGAATCTTGAGAAAAAATTACTAAATCAAGAGGGAAATCGAAAAGATATCAGTAGAATTTCAAATAAACAACTGGAAAAGTATTTAAACTCGCAACATCCTTCTGAAATTGGTATTAAACCTAGCAGCCCTCTATCATTTGATTCGGTTCGATTGAATTATAAATATTTTGCCTTTGTAGCATGTCTGGTGATAGCCGTAGGTATCTGGATTCTATTTGCAACAGATCATAGTAAGCCTGTAGCTAAAATCGTAGACAGCCATCAAGCAGAATGGCAGGCTTCTAAGTGGTTGGGTGAGGAACAAATATTATTATATAACAAAGAATATTTTTTACTTAAAGGGTTAGCGGAAATCGAGTTTTATGATGGGGCAAAGGTCATACTCGAAGGTCCTGTAGAGATTAAACTTGAATCGGCTAATGGGGTCTTTTTAAAACAGGGTAAGCTTGTGGCGTATATACCGTCACAAGCTAAAGGGTTTACTCTGAGGGCTCCAAATGTTGATTATGTTGATTTTGGAACTGAGCTTGCCGTTAAAGTATTGCCGGATGGTTCCAGCGAATGCCATGTCATCGATGGGGTGGTGCAGATCAACGCCAATCAAACAGTAACGATAGTGGCTGGTCAGGCTAAAGGTGTTTTAGCTGATGGCGATATTATCGAAAAGGAATATGATAGTTCAAGCTTTGTTAAGCAAATACGGCCCGTTAGTCGCCAACCATCCTGGATTGCATACAATAAAGCTGTCTATAAAAGCAACCCCGTGGGATTTTGGAACTTTGAAGGTGGACAAGGTAAAATCAAAAATAGTATTAGCGATTCTGATTTTCATGCAGAATGGATAAGCCGCCATTCCATAGAGCTGTTACAAGAAACTCATGACAATACTATTTTAAAACTTGATGGCATGTCAGGGCATTTTTCTTTGACAGATACCGAAGAACTTGGAAATGGATTTACATTGGTATTTCATTTAAAACTGGACCAGATTATTCGGCAGAATATCATTTGGCAATTGAATGCGGACGATGCTTCACAGGGATATTCGCGTCGGCTGAATATGGATCAGCAGGGCGTATTACACCTTTCAGGTCAATACATTCAAAAAAATGATGCTGATAAGGATCGATTTGTAACGTGTGACATCGTGCATGGTCAACCCATACTTCAGAAAAAACAATGGTATCATGTTGTTGTTAGCATGTCCCAGGATTGGACCGTGATGCGACTATATATCGATGGTCAACTTTATAGTCAGGCAATGGCATCCAAAGACAAACCGTTTGAGTTAGATTTTCCGGAATTGAAATTTGGGGCAAAGATGGCTAGTGACCCCATTGAGGCGATGCAGGGGGGGGTTGACAACATCATTTTGTATGACAAAGTATTATCAAATCATGAAATTGAAACTTTATATATGACATCTCAATCAATCAATTAGTGTGTCAAAATTTATAATTTTAATCAATGAAATAACATCTCAAAGTTTAGATACAGATAAATATATTATCGTTGTGTTTTTCAATAAGTGAAGTGGTGATAAACAAAATACAAAGTAAAAAAGAAAGGAAAGTAGTGGAGTTATGAAGAAAAAAAATATATTTGTATGTTTTATTTTAATGTGTTGTTTGTCGTTTGGGAAATTATTTGGTCAAGCATCCACACAAGGGCAATGGAGCAGTCCGGTGACGCTGCCTACTGAATCGATTCACGTGGGTGTGTTTCACACGGGAGATGTCATTTATTATCCTTTTCGAACGGTTGAGTCTCCAGGGGTTCTTGTCAGTCCGCCCGCATATATTTTCAATCCCAATAGCCCAACACAAGGTTTAACAAGACCGACTAACAATATGGATTTATTTTGTGCCGGTATGACGATGCTTGAGGATGGTCGATACCTCATGACGGGCGGAACCCAAGATGAAACATATGGTCGTAAAGATACCTGGGCATATAATCCCACGACTCACCAATGGGAAATCTTAGCGGATTCAATAAAAGCACGTTGGTATCCTTCTGTGATTATGTTGGGCAATGGCAAATTGTTTAATCTTGGTGGATTGTCACCAACAGTCATTTGTGAGAATTCTGCGGAAATCTATGATCCTGCGACGAATACGTGGACCAACCTGAATAATGGTAATGACATCCCCGGTTTCCAACAGGAAGAATGGACCGTTTATCCGCGACTCCATCTATTGCCTGATAATCCTGGAGCGGGTATCTTTAGAATTTTACAATCTGGTACCTTTCCTGATACAAAAATTTGGGAAGTCAATACAAATACTAATACTATTACGTTAGGTCCAGTTCAGCCTGGCCAATGGGTCAATCAGGCAGAGGTTGACCCCAACCCTTGTGCAGGTAATGAAAACCAGACCGTAAGAATTCGCTATTATAATATGTCGGTTCGGTTGCAAGATGGCCGTTTCATGGTGATCGATGGAGTACATGGCATGGTGCCTCCAGGTGGTGGCGAACGTGAAACCATATTGAATTTCAAAGGAACCGATATTCTTGATTTATCTCAACCCAATCCTCAATGGGTTTCTGGACCGGTTAAACCTGGTACAAAAACACAATACCAGGATGCGATTATCTTGCCAGATGGACATGTTTTTGTCGTTGGCGGTGGTGGTGGAGAAGCGATCTATAATCCCAATACCAATAGTTGGTCTACCGTGGATTCGATGCTGGTTAATCGGGAATATCATTCTGGTGTTGGTCTGTTGCCCGATGGACGTGTGATTATTTCTGGTGGTACATTTGCTGTTCCAGCAGGGCCTGGTCAGGGAGGCGAAAGTTCGCAGATTGAAATTTACTCACCACCTTATTTGTTTAATGGTAACCGTCCTGTCATTAGTTCAGCACCTACTACCGCCTCTTATGGTCAAAATCTGAATGTGCCCTATACTTCAACCGGTGGTTCAATTACCAGAGCTATCATACATCGCCCTGGTGATTATACGCACTGTTTTAATTATAATATGATTAGTGAACCGGTTAACTTTGTCGATAATGGTTCCTCATTAACGGTGACGGTTCCATCGAATCCTAACGTGATTCCTCCTGGATATTATTTATTATTTTTGCTTTCAAATAATGGCGGCGTTGAAGTACCATCCGTTGGGCATTGGATCAATATTTCTGGTAGTGCTCCTCCAGTTGATACCAATCCACCAAGCCAACCTTCTATTGCTTCATTTACGGCTGTGACAGAAAATTCGATCACTGTTAACTCCACGGTATCAACCGATCCTGAAGGCAGTAATCCGGTGCAATATCAATTTGATGAGACCTCAGGAAATCCAGGTAGTACAGATAGTGGTTGGCAAAACAGTACCGCCTATACGGATAGTGGCTTGAGTGGTTCAACACAATACTGCTATCGGGTTCGCAGTCGTGATAGTGCCGGAACGCCAAATGTGACCGGTTACTCCAGCACGTCATGTCAAACGACCAATGCTGCGCCTGATACAGATCCACCGACCCCGAATCCAATGACGTTTGCATCAGCTCCGTCGGCGATTGGTGATGCTGTGATTACGATGACGGCCACCACGGCCTCTGATCCAAGTCCAGTGATTGAATATCAATTTGATGAAACCACCGGTAATCCAGGTGGCACGGATAGCGGCTGGCAAATCAGTACTCTTTACTATGATTTGGAATTGAATGCAGGAACACAATATAGCTATCGTGTTCGTGCACGTGATGGATTAGGAAATATTGGTAGCTATTCAAGTGTATCCAGTATTTCGACAGCTCCTGAAGATGGTTTTGTCGATGTGTCCGTTGGTCCAGGTTTAACTTTTAACCCAGCCAATATCACTATTAATGTCGGTGATACGGTTGAATGGACCTTTATTGATGGAGGTCATAATGTTTGGGCCGGTCAGTCAGGAGCACATAATTTCTTTAATACCAATCCAACCCAGATATTATTTGCTTCATCAGCGGATCCCACCACAACCAATCCAGCCGGATTTGTTTACTCCGCAACGTTTGATCAAAGTTTCTTGGATAACTCTACAGGTGATGGATCCTCCGCTAATATTTATAACTACCATTGTCATATTCATACCACGACTCTGATGAGTGGTCAGATTACCATTAATGGTGGTGTCGATACCGCGGCTCCAACTCCTAATCCGATGACCTTTGCATCTGTTCCAGCTGCCACCAGCAGTAGTTCCATTGATATGACAGCAACCACGGCAGTGGATGGTCAGAGCAGTCCCGTTGAATATTTCTTTACAGAACTTACGGGTAATCCAGGTGGTAGCAATAGCACCTGGCAATCAGGTACGAGTTACACAGATACCGGCTTGACTCCGCTTACCCTTTATTCGTATACCGTTGCCGC
>JANQJS010000049.1 GCA_028281535.1 Sedimentisphaerales bacterium
AATTGTTTATATGAAAATGAAATGGCACAAAGTGTTATGTGATATTTTGCTGATATCTCAGGTAACGCTGGCGGCAGTAATTCAGGCTGGCAGGCCGAAAAACTAGTTCCAACAGCGACCTGAGAATTGGCATTTTAGATCATTATTCATAGTAAAAAATAATAAACCATGTTTACATAAAAAGCTTCTTTCAGAAAGTGTTTTGAGCTCTGTCAGAATACACACTAATTTTTTCTGGCAGAGCTAATATATAAAATTTGATATTGGTTTAATACTTTGCCATAAGCGTAAAACAATAAAACAGAACAAATAACTAAGATGGAGATAATGAGAAAACTGGCATATCTGTATATGCTTGAAAATCAAGAGGGTTGCCTATTCTTAATAGCAATATCTTATTGTAGATCAAAATGAATAGTGTGGAAACTTGAGCCAAAAGCTTGTGTGTATATAGGTCGAATGTTTTTCTTTTATTTTCCTTAAGCAATATTCTCTTTAAATACGTGTGTGTGTTTATGTTTTGGTACATCTTGATTACTTGTCATACGTCAAGATTCTCGGCAGAATTGGTTCCTGTAACAATTCTGCGGGTGGAGAAAATGAATTTACAGGTCATGGAGAACAATAATGAAAAAATTATTCACTCTTGTATTAAGTCTGTTATTCACGGCCTTAATGGTTGTTGATGTACAGGCGTCGCCACGAGCAGCGATTTTATCAGATGCTCCAATTCTTTATTATGCGTTTGAAGAAACTTCTGGAACGGTTGCGGTTGATTCATCAGGTAATGGTAATGATGGAACTTATGTTGACGCAACACTAGGAACGCCAGGAATTTCAGGGAGTGGTGTTAACTTCCCAGTGGGTGAAGGAAGTTATGTCTCAGTACCAGATTTAGGTGTATGCCTTGAAGATTGGACGGTTGAGATGTATGTAGCAGGATTCGATGGTTTTGGTACCATTTCTGACTGTTGTGTATCGTTATACTCAACCGATGCATGTGGCGATGGTGGTTGTGCTCATATGAATTATGTTTATACCGAAAATGGCACAGAATTCGCCGGTGGTCCAGCTGGATTTGTTTTTACGGATGCTGGATTATCCGCACCAGCTGAATTCACAGAACCTGTTCATATTGCTTTTGTTGTTAGTCAGTCAGCCGGAACAGCAGTTGTGTATATTAATGGTGTAGATGTAACAACCGAGGGAGTAGCTGAAGGCGGTTGCCTTAATCTAACAGTGGGCCGAATCGCATCCTGGGTACAAGAAGGCGGACGTTTTTTTGAAGGAACCATTGATGATTTTGCAATATTTTCTACTGCATTGAGTCAAGAACGTATTCAAGCTCATTTTTCGGAATTAGGTCCTCCAGCAATTGTTGTAGATCAATCTGCCACACAATCGATTCCTGAAGCACATCCAGTCATTCCTGTATCAACAACATTTACGGTTGTTTTGGATGGAGGTGATCCAAATGCTGGTATCGTTACTGTTACTTTAGATCCAAATGATAGTGATGGTAATTTCAGTGAACTGGATATTGATTTAGGATCAGGTACTGCGACTCCCATTACGTTAACCTTCAATACATCTAATTGGGATGATCCTCAAACGGTAACTGTGACAGCTTTTGATGACGGTCTTTCAGAATCTTGTACTGAAGTTGCTGGTATTACTATTTTGTCTACCATTGATGATCCAAATCAAAATAGTGCATATATTGGTGCGCGTACAAGAGCTCAGGTTACCGTAATTGATAATGAAACAGGTTGTGTTATCGTTGACATTGGTGATGGTGTGAACATTGATGAATTAGATCCAAATGGAACAATCGATACCCTAACGTATGTTCTGAACCGTGCTCCAAGTGGAACAGACAATGTCGTAACTTTAGAAGAGACGTCTGGTCTATCGACTGTTACACCATTAGTATTAACATTCAACTTAGGAAACTGGGCAACCCCACAGACTGTTACCGTTAAAGCAAATCAAGATGAAGATTTCGTGGGTGATGATCCGGTCATTACAGCAAGTTCTTCTGGTGACAGTGATCCAGAAGCATTCAATCCTGTTGCATCAGTTAATGTTGCATTGGCAGAAGATGAATGTGGCGAATTATTCTTCGATATCAATGATTATAATGAAGATTGTGTTGTGAATTTATTGGATTTCTCTTTGTTTAGTTCAGGCTGGGGTAGTTGTACACAACCAGATCCAGCAAACTGTCCGTAAAAAAATGAGTTGTTAATTCAGAGACTATTTAGCTTTAAACTGCTTAATGAATTGAATCATGCATAAGGATTTTATGGTGTTTCAAGTAATCAGCAAAGCAGTTATTTAATAATTTGGAGAAAAAACATGAAAAAAATGATAACATTAGTTTTAGGCTTAGCGCTATTGGCTAGCGTTACTCCTGTGGAGGCAAATGATGAATTTGCACCTTCATGGCGCAGTTTCCCCGATGCCGTATCGGTAAAATTAGATTTTAATGATCCTAATAATCTCAATTCTTTTGCGGTGTCTGGATTGGGTGCAGGTTCGGCGACAGTCACAGTACCTGAAGAACAACTATTTGGTGAGTCTAGCTGCGTTACCTCTTCCGGTGGAGTGGTTCATAGTGGTGGTAGTCGAATAACTGTAACAAATTTAGCTGATCCTAACGAAGGGGTTATTGTACGTGTACAAATTACCACAAACGCAAGCCCTTTAGAAGTATTTACTGGAATGGAATCCGCTACAGGACTCTTTGGTTCTGAAGAGTTTGAAGGATGTGTTCTGGAAGAAGGATTAGAAGTTGTTGAATCGTCAAGCCTAGGTACTGATCCAGGTTTCACGACTTATTATTACGAAGCCATTTTGACCGATCCGGGTGAATGTGATGATATTCATTTCTTTATCGAAGGTGGTGAAGAACTCTGTTTTGATGAAGTCATTTTGGATGTTCATTTTGGAATCAATCCAGGCCAGAAAGTGGTATCGAATATTGAGCCTGCCTCAATTACGCTTACAGAAGGCACTAATACAACCATGGTTGTATCATTAGATGGCAGCCTAGATCCTGCTGGTAATAATGTTAATGTTCTTCTTAATCCAGAAAATAGTGCAACAGATATCACTTTTAACGGCAGTAATCCTTATACATTAACCTTTACCCCAGGTAATTGGACCACGCCGCAAACCGTGACTGTAGCTGCGACAACGGGTAACTTTGAAATGTGTGTAGAATCCTTTAGTTTTCAAGCTCAGGTTTCTTCGGCTACCAGTTCTTTTGATGGTGGTGCTTCTCAATCTGCATTGAACATTACTGTTAATGAAATTGATTCTGGTTGTGTTATTGTATCTGGGGCGGCAGAGCTTGAGGAAATCACCGGTGGAGCTACAGGGACCTTGGTTTATAGTTTAAATCGTGTTCCAATATCAGGAACCATATCTGTTGATCTTAAGGATAGTTTTGAAGATCCTAATTTACCTTTCTTTACAGTAGATCCAAATGTCGTTGTCTTTAATACCAGTAACTGGGCAACGCCACAAACCGTGACTTTAACCGCAATTCAGGATGATGTCTTACGTGGCCCAGGTAATGGAGATTTAACAGAAACAACGATTGTATCAACAGTGATTGCTGTGGGAGATTCCTTCTTTACTGAAAATCCAGCGGCGATTTCTGTGACCATTGCTGAAGATGAATGCGGTGCTTTAGAACTTAATCCGTTTGATTTCGATCAAGATTGCAACGTAGATATTTCAGATCTGTCATCATTCGTTGAATCTTGGCTTAATTGTACAACCCCTGGTTGTTAATGTTTGATGTAAAGTAAAGTTTTTCTAGCGTGGTGTTAATAACACCACGCTTTTTTTTTGCCTATTTTTCTAGGGATTTTAATATAATATTGCATAAAATTTAAAATATGATAGATGGAGTCAAGATTGAAAACTTTATTAATATTACGTCATGCCAAGTCGAGCTGGGATGATGAGTCGTTGGATGATCATGAGCGACCTTTGAATAAGCGGGGCCAGCGGGATGTGCTACGGATGGGGCAATGGATTGCTGATCAAGATTTGGTGCCAGAAGTCATTCTGTCTTCGACTGCCGTGCGGGCTAAACTAACGGCACAAGGTGTCGCTGATGCTTGCGGTTTTGCTGGGAAGATCCATTTTTCATCAGAATTGTATCATGCAAGTTATCAGAATTATTTGCGAGAAATATCACATGTTGAAAAATCGTGTGGATCTGTGATGATTGTAGGGCATAACCCTGGTTTGGAGATATTAGTCAATTTTTTATCTGGTCAGGAAACACTTCGGTTTCCCACGGCAGCTTTAGCTTACTTTCAATATGAGAGCGCGTGCTGGAAAGATATTGTTCGCGAAAATGTCCGGGCTCAGTTAATCCAACTATGGAAACCTAAGGAATTATTTTAACTAGAGGGTTGTGTAAGTGAAATCATTGAGCGTTTGTCGGTGGATTTCCTTATTGAATTCCTCTGCCCAAGATTTTGCTGACTCGAGGTTGTTAAATTCTTTATCAATAATTTGCGAGTCCCAATAGACATTCATCTTGTATTGTTCGTCGGTATTTTTATTGATTCGGAAGATGATTTTTGTGCCGAGGGTATCCCCCTGGATCGATTGGTCAAGTGTCTGCCACCAGATAACCGGATTGTTGAAGTTGCCATTTGATGAAGATGTCCGGTTATAATTTGAGACTAATGCCATAAAACGATTCCTTTCGCTCAGAGTGAATTATTTTTTACAGCTTGTTTGTTAATATTAGACCCGACAATTGTTAGGATTGTGTTAGCGTTTTGGGTGAATTTATAGCTAAATGAGTCTATTTTAGGGCGGAATTCTCTTACTCATTAATATCAAAGAACTTATTCCCTGACCCATTTGGGAAAAAAACTTATTTTTTGCCATCCCAATGTCCGATAATACAGTATAAAGAAATTTTTGGGTCATTTTTAGGTATGCAGCTACGACAGCCAAATAAGAGACGTTTCACACAAAATCAAGGACGATACAGCGTGAAAAGGCATATTCCGCATTGTCAGGTATTGAATAGAGAGCCCATCGGGGAAATTTTTTTTCAATTTGTCAGAAAGTCGCCTGATTTTTTATCCGATAGTTACCAGCGTATCAAAGGAATGGTAATTAACTGCAAAAAACGGATAAAAAACCACATGTTTAATATGACCCCAACTCAAACTTATCGTGAAGATGTATTGGCTGAAAGTCTTGATAGCGTATTTTTATTTGTAGAAATGCATGAATTAGATTTGCCGCATGCTATGCATGTGACAGAATTGGCCATGAGCTTGTTTGATCAATTGCAACCACTGCATCAGTTTGATGACCAGGATCGGTTTCTATTAGAGTGTGCTGCAATGTTGCATGATGTGGGTAAAGCCATTGAATCAAAGGATCATCATAAGCATTCACAGAATTTAATAATGCAGTCATCACAGTTGCAATTGAATGATGAACAAAGAGACGTGATTGGGTTAATTGCGCGTTTTCATCGTGGCAAACGTCCTGGGTTCACGACCAAAAGTATCTCACATCTCGAACAAACCGATAAAGACCGTGTGCTAAAACTTTCAGCAATTTTGAGGTTAGCCGATAGTCTTGACAAGATGCATAAAGGTATCATTGATCATGTTGAAGTCATGATGATGCAGGATGAAGTGTTGATTTATGCGAATACCCATCATCCAAAGCAAGCATCCAAAATTTATCCAAAGCTAAAAACGAAATTATTTAGTAAGATATTTGGTTATGATTGTGATGTTGAATTTTGCGATCTTTCGAATCGGCGAAAAAACTTACATATTAAAAATGCATAATCCAATTAAGCCTTAAAGCCTGTCTCCCATACAGGTACCTATCATTCTGGCTGCTCGAATCATCGGATCATCTGGCGGTACCAGTTTTTTTTTTCCGGCAACTTCATTGAGGTCCACAGGTTGGGCATGTGCATTTTTCCATGACACCATTTTATTGAATTCCCCTTCAGCGAGCATAAGGGCGGTTCTGGCGCCAAGCCTTGTACTTAAAATCCGATCAAATGCGGTAGGGTTTCCGCCGCGCTGCACATGGCCAAGCGTCGTGACGCGGGCTTCCACACCAACGGCTTCCTGAAGCTGGCGGGCAATACGACTAGCAATGGATTCTTGTACCAGTTGGTAAGCGGGTTCAGCGTCTAATCCTTCCGTTGGTTCTTCGATCTCTTTTTCAGGTTCAGGTTCTTTGGTATTAGCGGCATCTTCAATAGAAAGTGCGCCTTCTGCTACAGCGATAATGGAAAAACGTTTGCCCCATCGCCTGCGTTCTTTGAGGTATTCGGCTACGACATTCAAATCGTAGGGGATTTCTGGGATTAGAATGACATCGGCACCGCCAGCAATTCCCGAGGATAAGGCGAGCCATCCTGCATTGTGCCCCATAATTTCGCAAACAATAATTCGGTGGTGGCTGGTTGCAGTGGTGTGTAGTCGGTCAATCGCTTCGGTTGCAATCGAGGTCGCGGTGTCATAACCAAATGATATTTCTGTTCCCCAGATATCGTTATCGATCGTTTTGGGAAGTGTAATGACATTTACACCCAGGTTAGCAAGTTTCAGGGCATTTTTCTGGGTGCCACCACCACCGAGGCAAACCAGACAATCAATATGTAAATTATTTAGATTGTCAATCGCTGCCTGGGTCATATTTATGACTTTATTACCCATTTGCATTTTGTGAGGTTTGTCGCGGCTAGTACCAAGGATGGTGCCGCCATCATTAATGATACCACTGACCATTTTATCATCCAAATGAATAGTGCGGTTTTCAACCAGACCTCGGAATCCTTCTAGAAAGCCGATGACTCGCATACCATATTCATGCATCGCCGGTTTGGCAATCGCGCGTATCGCGGCATTCAGGCCGGGACAATCGCCGCCTGCTGTTAAAATTCCGACACATTTCGTTTTGCTGGATTTCACGTAACCATATTCCTTTTATAAGCTTAAGATTTTTATAATGAGCGTAAATCTATTCTAACCATTTTGAGAATAATGCAAAAGACTTTTGAATGATTTTGGCAAATATTTTGACTTTTTTGCTATCTTGATATAGGCTTTAAGTAGATACATAGAGGGGCAGCCTAAGTAGGTTGCGATGTTTGTACTCTAGCATTTCGGAGAAATGTCATTTCAAAGCAAGGTTTGCAATCGGTTTTGTGTGACTATTTGGATGATCATCTGGATCGTTTGGCTGAACATATGAAAACAGCCAAGCTCGCCAGTGATACCGAAGGTGTGCATCAGTGTCGCGTTGCATCTAGACGCTTGCGTACGGCATTCAATCTGGGCGAAGATTATTTACCTGAAAAACAATTAAAAAAATGGAATCGTGAAATAACCCAACTCACATCAGAATTGGGATTGGCACGTGATAAAGATGTTCAGATAGAACAGCTAAAACATTTTTCGGGATTAACAAGTGATGATCGTTGTCAGGAGGGGGTTAATCAACTCAAGCTGCGACTAATTCAGCGACGTGAAAAGCTTCAAAAGCGTGTGGATAATGTCATTGATCACATTGTAGATAGTGGTTATATGCAGGATATGAAGCGATGGACACGCAAAACGATTAAGGCACGTCGAGTCGATCAATATGTTTTTGATAGTAAAAAAGAATTTAAATTGGTTCAGTCCCTTGTCGCAGATAAAGTGAATCGGGTTCGAAAACTTGCTGAAAGTCTAAAAGATGAATCACGTGTTAGTGAACATCACAAGATGCGTATTGCTACTAAGCATTTACGATATGGTCTGGAATTATTCAATCCCTTATTTCAGCAGCAGCTTGATCCAATGATTAAAAAGGTCAAAAAATTTCAAACGTTATTGGGGGATGTGCATGATAGCGATAATTGGGTTTTGATTATTGATAAATTTAAAGTCAAAGAACTCAAGAGAACGGAAACCTATTTTGGTTCGATTCATTATTTTGATCGCTATAAGGCCGGAATCCAATTTCTTCGAGAGCATTCCATTGAAAAACGAAAAATTGATTTTTGCAGATCCCGAGAATTTTATGAAGAGTGTGAGGCTGGAAAGATCTGGCAATCACTCAATGACATCATCCAATCCCATCATCCTAAAATGGTTAAATCATAATCCCACCCAAGATAATGATCTTTATCTAAAAAGCCCTTTGCTTTTTTTCGATCTTTCGGTCATAATAGGCATGTGCAAAGATAAGTTTAGATATTGATATAAAAAGACTTAGGGGTATTTTTAAGCTGGTGGTTTGCTAGCCAGGTCTCACATTATGCCAGACGAATACATAGAAAACATGCAGCAGGGGCAGTTTCCCATCCAGACAGTTGCGGCCATCGATATCGGGTCCAATGAGATTCGAATGGTCGTTGCAGAGCTTTTTTCAGATGGTGAAATTAATGTTCTGGAAAAGCTTCAACGCGCTGTGCCATTAGGGCAGGATACCTTTAATCTAGGCCGGATCAAAGAGCAAACCATGCGTATTGCGATCTCGATTCTTCGAGATTATTCAAAATTACTGGATTTTTATAAGATTAATTTTGTTCGGGCGGTCGCAACCAGTGCGATCCGCGAAGCGACCAATTGTGATACCTTTGTCGATCGTGTATTCATGGCAACGAACATTGATGTAGAAGTTCTGGTTCCTTCGGAGATCAGTCGTCTCATTGTTTCCGCTGTGAATCAATCGATCAGTCACGCGATGCCTCAAGATTTTTCTTCCTTGGTTGTAGAAGTAAGCGGTGGCAGTACACTACTGACGGAAATCAAAAAAGGGAAAATTCTTATTTCGCAAACATTGTCGCTTGGTGCTGTGCGATTACCTGAAAAACTCTATGCGGTTCACGATAGCCCGGAAAAAGCGTTAGATATATTTGGTCATCATATTTCTAATGAACTGGCAGATTTAGAAGTGAACATGTCGCTAAAGCGTAAGAAGCGAAAGTTTATTGCGATTGGTGGAGATGCACGTTTTGCCGCTGAACAATATGGCAAAGCGATCGAAGGTTCTGACTTGATGGTCGTTTCTAAAACCCGTCTGAAAAAATTATTATCACAATGTCAGCATATGACGCCGGATGCTTTGGTTCGAAAATATAATCTATCGATTTCCAGTGCAACGACATTAAATCCTGCCTTGCGTATTTATTATGCCTTACTTGAAACCACAGGTCTTAAAGAAATGATTGTTTCGCCTGTTTCCATGAGAGATGGATTGCTTCAGGATATTAAGCAAAAGGTTTTTGATGAAGAAGATCCATCCTTGTTATCCGGAACATTGCAATCTGCAATGACCTTGGCGAAAAAATACCATTGTGATTTGAATCATGTTCGTCAGGTATCAGAGAAATCGATCATTATTTTTGATGAATTGCAATCGATCCATGGGTTGAATGCTCGCCATCGTCATTTATTGGAAGTAGCTTGTATTCTGCATGAAGTCGGCGGGTTTATTGATAGCCGGGCACATCATAAGCATAGCTATTACATTATTTCAAACTCTGAAATTTTTGGACTGACACGAACAGAGTTGGCTGTCGTGGCCCATGTGGCTCGTTATCATCGTCGAGGGGTGCCTAAAAACACGCACCGTGATTATGTGATGTTGCCTAGGTCGCTGCGTACGGTTGTCAATAAATTGGCCGCCATTTTGCGAGTGGCCGATGCGCTGTGTGTAGCCCATTCAGATAAAAGTTTTAATTTTCGTTGTGAAATCAAGGATGATGAAATCATTATATTTGTTTTAGGTGCAAAAGATCTGACGATGGAACGGCAAAGTGTTTCATTAAAAGGGAATCTTTTTGAAGAAACGTTCGGTATGAAAGTTCGACTGGAAGAGGTGGATACTCCGCTATCTTTCAATCAGTCTTATGCATCCGATGTCTAAAAAATTATTTGGAAGAATTCATGGCAAAGAAAAATCTGCTCGATCCAAAATATTATATCAATCGTGAACTGAGTTGGCTGGAATTTAACAAACGTGTTCTTAATGAAGGTCTGTCAGAAAAATTGCCTTTATTAGAACGTTGCAAATTTCTAGCCATTGTTAGCTCAAATTTTGATGAATTTTTTCTCATTCGTGTTGCTGGATTATTGCAACAAAAAAAAGCGAATCTCAGAAAACGCGATATGAGTGGGTTGACACCTACTCAGCAATTAGATGCGATTAGCGAATGTGCACATGTGATTTTTAAACAGCAATCCGAGGGAATACGCGATGTTTTTGAAGCTTTAAAAGAACATGGATTGTCCGTTTGCGAGCAAGAGGAGTGGACCTCTGAGCAGCAGGATTATATTGCGATGCATTTTAATAATGAAATTATTCATCAGCTGACTCCGCTGTCGACACGACAATTAAAGCCGTTTCCTGAAATACCAAATTTACAACTTTGTGTTGCTGTGGTGATTGGTGCTGAGAAAAATAAAAAATCAGTCGAAGATATTATACTGGTCCCTGTACCAAAACATTTGCCGCGATTTTTAACTTTACCAGCCAAAAAAGGGACATCACTGGTCTGTATAGAAGAAGTGATTAAAGCACACGTTGGTAAATTATTTGAATCTCATCATGTGCTGGCAACAACATTATTTCGTATTACTCGCGATGCTGATGTCTCTGTTGAAGATGACGAGGCAGGCGATTTGCTAGAAACGATGGAAGAGGCCGTTATTGAACGTAGTCATCGCAGTGTGGTGCGATTGGAGATTGATCATCGTGCCGATAAGCGCATCCGTAAATGGTTGACGGAGCATTTCAAAGTCCGCAACCAGGAACTCTATGAAATTGATGGTTTACTCGATGCGACCTGTTTATGGCAATTGGTCAGCCGTGATGGATTTGATCAGCTAAAAGTATCCCCGTGGAAGCCTCAGCCGCCACGCGATTTAATCGGTAGTGAAAATATCTGGGAAACGCTTCAAAATGATGATGTTTTATTATTTCATCCCTTTGAAAGTTTTGAGCCAGTCGTGCAGCTGGTTGAAGAGGCTGCAAATGATCCAACGGTTTTATCTATTAAACAGACATTATATCGAACCAGTGGTGATTCACCCGTTGTCGCTGCGTTAGAACAAGCCGCACAAAATGGTAAACAAGTGACGGTTCTTCTTGAGCTAAAGGCTCGGTTTGATGAAGCGCAAAATATCCGTTGGGCAAAGCGACTAGAAGATGCGGGTTGTTTGGTTATCTATGGTATTGCAGGGTTTAAAACGCATGCCAAAGCTCTTTTGATTGTGAGACGCGAGTCGACAGGGATACGACGGTATGCACATTTGGCAACAGGGAATTACAATGATAAGACGGCACGCCTTTATACCGATATGGGGATTATGACCACGAATAAAGCATTGACGTCTGATGTTTCTGCGTTCTTTAATCTACTTACAGGATATTCGGAAGACGTAGGATGGTCTGAGCTTATTATTGCTCCAACCAATATGCGCCGAAAGATTTTAGAATTGATTGATCGTGAGATTCAAATTAGCACCAAGGCAAACCCTGGATGTATCATGTTTAAAATTAATTCACTTCATGATGAGGAAATCGCTCATGCACTTTATAGAGCCAGTAAGCAAGGTGTCAATGTCTTGTTGAATGTGCGTGGTATTTGCTGTTTGCGTCCAGGACTTAAAAAGATTTCAGATAATATTACGGTGCGTTCCATTGTCGATACTTACCTGGAGCATGCTCGTATTTTCTATTTTGCCAATGGTGGTCACGAAGAAATCTATATGAGCAGTGCCGATTTGATGACACGTAACCTTGATAAGCGTTTGGAACTTTTATTTCCGATCTTAAGTGCAAAACACCGCAAGCGACTAAAGCGTACTTTAGACGTTTTCTTTTCTGATAATGTTAAGGCTTATGAGTTGCTGTCGAATGGAACGTATGAACGCATTGAAACAGGAGCCGTTGCGGTTCGTGCACAAGAATATTTTAACTCTGAAGCAATTGATGCCGCCAAGTTAGCCAAACAGCAGAAAATGAAATTTCGGCCACTTCGAAAATCAAAATAAAACTATTTATACAAGTATGGGAATCTTGTTATGTTGGATCATGTAATTTACTTGTACGACTTTAATTTGAAATATGCCAACAATCTTCTCAAGGGGATACCTGAGGTCCTTTTATGTCAGCAAACTGCTGGGATAAAAAATCATCCATTATGGCAAATCGGTCATTTGGCCAACTCAAGTAATAATGGCTGCAAAATGTTAGGATTAGAAGATCAAGTTCCCAATGAATGGCCTGATTTATTTGGCATTGGTTCACAACCTGTCAATGATTCAACTTTGTATCCTTCTTTGAATCAAGTCTGGCAAGTGTTAGAAGATCAACATGATCGGTTAAGTCATTTTATGCAGACAGCAGATCTGGCGATATTGAAAAAGCCTCAGCCATGGGATCGGTTGAAGTCAATGTTTCCTACCATTGGTTCATTTGTGTGTCATATTATGACGACGCATGAAGCTAATCACCTTGGTCAGCTCAGTGCTTGGCGCAAAGCCAATGGGTTTAAACCGCTTGTATAAACTCCCTCGCAGAACATATTGCCTGCGAGGGAATTGGTTTCATGTTATGGAACAGGATAGGGGTTATTCAATCCAAGTGACATAAAGTCATTAAAGTGTTCAAACATATAATATCCACGTTTTTGTGTCCATTCATCTCTTACCCAGTCTCGATTAACATCCCAATCTGAAAAATTGTAGGGATTTCCTGGGCTGTACAAATCACCCCAACGAGCAGATTCACCTTCCAGGATACTTTCATACTCATTGAGCAGTGTCTGCATTCTGCTTAAAGAATTTGCATTGGTTAGAGCGCCATTGCCTTGGCAATGAACCTGTAGCCGAGAGGAGAAAATATTTTTAAAGTTCTGGTTACCAGAAAATGTATTATAAGGACATGCACCGCTTTGGCCGAATGGAAAGATGCGTTCGCAGGTGACAGATGAAAAGTCATATTCATAGCTGTCGTTGGCACCTAGTACCACGGCCCATTCACTGTCCCAGGGGATGTATTTGAATTTCTCGTCAGCACTTGGGTTGGCACCTGCATTCATATCTCTGCCTAACCAAAAATTATGAATCGGCCAGTCTTCATTTTGAATATATATTTCTGTAATGATGTAATCGATAAAATCTTGAAAATCCAAGATGTCGTCTACTTCATTGAAATCAGTTGAATTGCGTAATGTTGCGACTTGATTTGAATAATCAGTTGAAGCGTTTTCTGTGCTACCGGCGTTATAGGATTCATAGTCACTGCTATTGCCGCCATAACGATTGGCCATAAAATGCTCATCAGGTCGTTCTTGAATGGCATAGACTCCCCAGTAAAGTCCATTAAGGTAAAGATGACAAAATTGTCCTTTGGGTGAGATGACTCCCATGTCACTTAATGTTTGAGAGGCAAATAAGTCATTAACGTAAACCGCTTCGTCACGCCGAAAACCAAAAGCATTATCACTAATCGTCCATGAATCATGCCCCATGCCGCGAAGGGCAAGTCCGCGAAATAGGGGGGCACTGGCTTCATTGAAAATATTAAAATTGAGCCCAGGAGCTGTTGAGCCATGAGGTAATTGCGGAGCATCATAGCGTAATCGAAAGTTTTTCTTTTTTGTATTCATCCAGTCACGTGTCGAACCGCCAAAGACACTAATACGTGCATTAATCTGACTGTCTGGTCCTGATGGATCTATCCACTCAAATGAACAATCTCGTATATAGCCGGGAGTAGTATCTGCGGTTTGTGAATTAGGGTAAATCCCATTAACAGGTTTACCACCAGGGCCAGTGGGAGGATTTTCACCAAACAGATCATCAACAAACATCGATATAGAAACACTCGGGGCATTAGAAAGTGCCGACGTAAAAGCACTGGTTTGGCCTGGCTCTACAACGACATTGTAATCGATGGTGCTTTCATCGGGTGTCGTAAATGGATTGTCATCTATTTCGGTTTGCGTAGGATAACTGGCCGGTTTTGTTTGGCTTGTGTGGATGCTAGGATAAATATATGTGTGTGTTTCAACATCAGACGTATCGGTTCCTTTTGCCGCGACAGCTCTTAGCATTGTTGTGCTGGAGATTGAAATGGGTGTGGTGTATTGCGTGCTGCTAGTTGTCGGAATAGATCCATCAGTTGTATAGTGTATCGAGCTTGCCCAGCCAGCAGATAGCGAAACGTTAATTGTTTGTGTGTAGATACCACGGCTTGTACCAAAGTTTGGCGGTTTGATGTAAGGTCCATCAGGCGTGGGTTTTGAATAGTATCCTTTCACGCCATTTACCTTGCCATAAGAAACATCATCATCCTGTGCTGGAAAGTTTGAATACGTATCTAAAACAGCGTTATTAGGATTCCATAGTCGTAAGGATTCGCCACTTGCACTCAGTCCAAAATTGGTATGCAATTCATTATCATTATCCTGAGCACGGTTTTTACCCGAAGCAAAAATCACAAGTTCACTATTCGCTTCGATATGCATATGTGGAAAGGTCCATGCGCCATTTCGATTTAAGTCATCATCGATTTGGTGGCCTTCCACATCCACGCGGTATGGATTACGATTATGTATTTCGATCCAATCTGAGAAATCCCCATCTTCATCAGCCAGGGTTGTATCATTATTGGCCATAAATTCACTGACATACATGGGAGTTACGCTGCAGGGGTCAAGCCCAGGTTCCGGAAAGGGGGTAATCGGGTCTGGTCCACCTGCTAAGAAATTGCTTAAATAGGTCGCATCATCCATATTCATAACATCATCATTATTAACATCGCCAGCATCAGGAGGGCATGTTGATGCGCCTTGGAAAAATAATACTATGATATGGGTTGTGTCGTCTGCATCTACCTGACCATTCCCATCGGCATCACCTCGTATAAAGACAGGATACGATTCTGTTCCAGGATTTGGGAAAGGGGCAGGTGGTGCAGGACCGCCTTGGAAAAGATACGCCAAAATATAATCTGCATCGAGCGAGTCAACATCTTGATCATCATCCACGTCTGCGGCAATTAAATTAATTTCGACGCTATTGTGATCAGCGACCCAGAGATCAATCTTTGTGACATCGCTAATATTTACAACGCCATCGCCATTAGCGTCGCCACGTAGAAAGTTGCATTGAGCCCAGGTAGAATGTGCTGATAAAGATGTGAAAAGGTAAAGCATCAGCAGGATGCGCAGGAAAGCGCGCGGTCGAATTGAGGTAAACATTTCGGTCTCCTTCCAAAAAAAAAGTAAAATATTTAAATGTGACTTGCTGTGAAATCGAGTTGAACCCTAGGCAAATTCTAACGCGCATGGTATGGATTTCAAGTGTGGAATTGCATCGTAAATGATAGATTGTCATAATTCTATTATTCTGAATTTTTGAAATTTAAATAAAATAAAAAATTGCATCAATTCTCCTTGGATTCGTATTGATTTCTTGATCGAAAGGTATATAATATGATTTCTTTGTTAGTCGATAATTTAAGTTCTTCATATATATGAAGTTAGTTAATAGGTAATCCAGGGTAAAAATTCATTTATGAAATTAGGAATCCAGAAGGAAACGAGAAGTAGAGAAACTCGGGTTGCCGCAGCACCTCAAACCATCAAAAAATTGATCAAGAAAGGCCTCGCTGTTTTGATCGAAACCTCGGCTGGCACTTCAGCAGGATTTAGTGATCAGGACTACAAAGACGTCGGGGCCGAGATCGTTGATTCATATAAAGACGTCTATCAATGCGATATTATTTTTGCTGTTCACCGTCCGGAAAAGGAGCGGGTTGGCAGCATCAAAGAGGGGACGCTTTGGATTTCACTTATGGAGCCATTTAATGACGATGGTACCTTTGAAACGATGGCCCTCCAAAAAGTTAATGTGGTTTCCCTAGAGAGTTTGCCCCGAACCTCACGTGCCCAATCTATGGATGTCTTAAGTTCGCAGGCAAACATCGCAGGCTATCGAGCCGTTCTGGAAGCTGCAAGTCACTATAAAAGATTCTTCCCAATGATGATGACCTCCGCAGGTATGGCCAAGCCGGCTAAAACCTGTGTCTTAGGTGCGGGAGTTGCTGGTCTGCAAGCCATTGCAACCGCTAAGCGTTTGGGGTCTGCTGTCGAAGCGTTTGATGTTCGTGATGTCGTCAAAGAACAAGTCGAAAGTTTGGGAGCAAAATTCATCGAATTGGATCTAGGCGAAGAAGGTTCTGGTGAAGGCGGCTATGCCAAAGCACTCTCTGAAGAAGCTCAGAAGAAACAACAAAAACTACTTGCAGAAAAATTGCAAGGCTTTGATATTATTATTTCCACTGCATTAATTCCTGGTCGTCCGGCACCTGTTTTGATTTTGCCAGAAGCTGTGGAAAACATGCGTCATGGCGCAGTCATTATCGATATGGCCGCGGCCAATGGCGGTAATTGCCCATTAAGTAAGCCCGATGAGATTGTCGTTCATAATGATGTTTCTATTATCGGGGAAACAAACTTCGCGGCACTATTGCCAGCCGATGCCTCATTCTTTTTTGGAAATAATTTATTTAATCTTCTCGTCATTATGTTGCAAGACGAGGATGGCTTGAAGCTGAATTTGGATATGGAAGATGATATCATCGAAGCCTCGCTAATCGTACATGATGGCCAGGTGCGTTTGAATAAGTCGTAATGGAGAAAGTTTGATGTCTGAATCAATGGTAGGCATATATGTATTTGTTTTAAGTTGCGTGATTGGTTATTACGTGATCTGGGGTGTGACTCCAGCGCTTCACACGCCTTTGATGGCGGTCACCAATGCCATCAGTGCCATCGTTGTTGTGGGAGCTATCTTGGTAGCCGGCTATTCAGATAACGGGTTTAGCATCATGCAAGTCATCGGATTTTTTGCAGTGCTATTAGCATCGATTAATATTTTTGGTGGATTTGTTGTTACCAACCGCATGCTGGCGATGTTTAAGAGGAAGAAAAAATGAGTCCAGATTTATCTGCGGGTATATATTTAGTTGCAACCGTTCTGTTTATCCTTGGGCTTAAAGGATTAGCGTCTCCTAAAACGGCGTTGCGTGGTAACACCTATGCGATGGTCGGCATGGTCATTGCGATTGTAGCAACCTTTTATCATAAAGACGTAAGTTCTTATAGTTGGATTGTCGCCGGTTTAGTCATTGGTGCAATTATTGGTAGCGTTGCCGCCGTTAGAATTCAAATGACCGATATGCCTCAGCTTGTCGCAATACTGCACAGCTTTGTGGGCTTGTCAGCTGTCTTGGTTGCCATCGGAACATATGAAATGCATGCCCGAATGGACGCACTAGGCACTGTGTTTCTCATTGAAGTATCTTTAGGTAGTGCCATTGGTGCGATCACCTTTACCGGCTCAGTCGTTGCGTTTGGAAAATTACAGGGTTTACTTAAATCCAATCCACTGATCTTCAAAGGCCAGCATTTATTAAACCTGGCCTTAATTATTATCATAGGCTTACTTTGCTATAAGTGTGTCATCAGTCCATCGGTCGGGTATTTGATTCTTTTGACCATTCTCGCTTTTGCATTAGGCGTGCTTATTGTTGTTCCGGTGGGCGGGGCAGATATGCCCGTTATCGTATCGATGCTCAACTCCTATTCCGGATGGGCAGCCGCTGCAACAGGATTTACACTGCACAATAACTTATTGATTACCACCGGTGCCTTAGTTGGATCCAGTGGTGCGATTCTATCATATATTATGTGTAAAGCCATGAACCGATCTTTCTTCAGTGTGATACTGGGCGGGTTTGGTGGCGAGACCGAAGTGGCTTCTGGTGAAAGCAATGAAGGCAAGTCTGTCAGCTCAGCTGGTGCTGCCGATGCAGGCTTTATGATGGAAAATGCTACTAAGATTATCATTGTTCCAGGTTATGGCATGGCCGTTGCCCAAGCACAGCAAGCGGTAAAAGAATTATTCGATACGCTCACAGAAATGCAAGTTGAAGTCAAATTTGCTATTCATCCTGTCGCAGGTCGAATGCCTGGTCACATGAATGTCTTACTTGCCGAAGCGGATATACCCTACGATGTGGTTGAAGAACTTGAAGAGATCAACGGGGAATTTGCCACAACCGATATTGCCTTAGTCATTGGTGCTAACGATATTTTAAATCCTGCCGCCAAGACGGATAAATCTAGCCCTCTATATGGAATGCCAATTCTCGATGCCTATCGGGCAAAACAAGTTTTTATCTGCAAACGCTCCATGTCGAGTGGGTACGCTGGGGTTGATAATGATTTGTTCTATTATGATAATTGCTCACTTATTTTTGGTGATGCCAAGGTGACAGTCGAAGCTCTTGTTGAAGCTATTCGTGAAAGTTAATAGCACATCGAAATTTAGCCTTATTCAAGCCGTTTGAATTATCGGGCATTGCAAATCAATTCGTTGGGTTCCCATCTATAATAATCCCTATAATCAGGGTTTTCCTGACCATTACTTCATTTCATATTAAATCATCCCGATACAATATATATTCAGGATGGTGGGACTATTCTCTAATAATTATGAGTAGGGACGTCTAAAGTATTTTCAGGTGGAGTGTTATTTCATTAGTATGTTTTGAAATAAGAGAGAACATATTTGTTAGGGTGGTCAAATCTGTTGAAGAGAAAAATATTAGTCATCGATGATATGCCGGTTTTTCGAGAGCCAATTGCAGCTACGCTTCGTATGCAAGGCTTTGATGTCTCATGTGCGGGTGATGGTCAGGAAGGTCTTGATATCGCACGTCAGGAAAATCCAGATTTAATCTTGCTCGATATGTCCATGCCTGTGATGGATGGGTTGGGATTTTTGAAACATCGTCAAGATGATGATCAGCTAAATCAAATTCCCGTAATTTTATTATCTGCCATTTCAGACGAAGATTATATTTCCCAGGCAAATGATTATGGCATCAGTCATCATCTTTTAAAATCGCGTTTTTCCAGTGACGAACTCATTCAAACCATCGAAAGCTGTTTAGGAGAGCTTGCTGAGCCATAAAATCTCAGTAAAGAATAATGCGATCAGAAGGTATTACAAATAAAGTATGGCTCATCATTGGTATCCTCATGACAGGGTTCCTCTTCTCTGTCGTTGTTAGTTATATCCATGGCTATAATACCATTAAGCATATCCATCGGATTTCTGATGAACTCTTTCATGATGTTCAGAATTCTCAGATGGCATTAATTGCTTTTGAAGATCAGGTCAAACATTATCAGGAAGTTTTCATGTTGGGTGAAATCGAATTACTCGATTTAGTACCTGATACCGTTCAGATGGTGAAGGATTCAATCACTAATATCAAATCAAGGAAAAATCTTGATATTCAAATGCGTGTGGCGCTGGATGAAACAATGCATCTTCATTCAGCCTATTCCAGGCAGGCCAATCGTATTTTTAGTGCATTAGGCAATGGTGAGGTTTTAGAAGAAGGATCTGAGCAGTATATGGCTTATGAAAATTCTGTTCTTGAATTGGGAAAAAATTCACAAGAATTAAAAGAACGTTTATCTGGACATGCAAAAATATTTAAAGATGGATTTGACAATGAGCTTATAAGAATTGCTCAAGTGACACGGTTGCAAGGTTATTTTAATCTTGGATTATTTGCTCTCGTCGTAGCTATTTCATTATTAGTAATCTATTATATTGTCAATCGATCCATTTCTAAACCGATTCAGGAAACCATTGATCAAGTTGAATCTGTAACAGAAGACTTGCGTGTCGAACGAGCTGAACGCGAACGTAAAGCCATGGCAGAAACATTAAAATCTATGGAGCGAGTCATTGGAATTATTGGTCATGAACTGCGTACACCCTTGGCCGCCGTCCGTATGTCCTCAGAATACCTATTAAAATTAGATAATTTAGACAAAGTTTCATTTGAAAGCTTTATGACACCTATTCATGATGAAGTCATCCGGATGTCTGAGCTGGTCAATAATATGCTTGAAGCGGCGCGATTAAATAGTGGCTCAGTTAAATGGAATTGGACCTCATTTCAAATCGAAGGAATTTGTCAGTCAGCGATAAAAGTTGTTCAGCCTCTTGTCGATCAAGAAAGTGTTGAAGTCAATTGTTTTATTGAACCAGATATTACTGAAATGAATGGCGATCAAGAAGCCATTCAAAGGATGATCATTAATTTATTATCCAATTCAGTCAAACATACATCTGAGGGGCAGATCGATTTAAGTGTTTCCATGTCAGATAAAGATGATCATATCGAAATCGAAATTAAAGATACAGGTAATGGAATCCCTCAACATGTCAAAGAAAAATTGGGCAAAGCCTTTGTCTTGAATTCTGGAGTTGTTGGTTCAGATTATATTAAAGGTACAGGGCTTGGACTATCTATTTGTAAAGCAATTATTGCTGCTCACGGCGGCGAAATGAAAGTAGATTCTATCGAAGGGCATGGATCAACTTTTGCCGTTTATCTACCCATAGATTTAGATGGGCCAGTTTCTGGTAACGATAAATTAGAAGTAGAGTATGTCTAATGGTTAATAGTGAACAGATAGAACGCACAGTGATGTATAAAATGATATAGGGCAATCATATGAGTAAGAATAAAATAATACGATGGATTCTGCTAAGCTGTATGTTGATTCAGTTGCCGTATGCTCTGGCAAATGAATCTAAAACGGTGGTAATAGCACATGCTGAGAACAAGGCTGAAAAGTTTTCAAAAGATGAGATAAAAAAAATCTTTCTCGGCAAACGAACAAAATGGGATGATGATAGAAAAATTATATTCGTAACATTATCAACAGGACCTATACACAAAGAGTTCCTCAAAACCTATGTTGGTAAAACACCTGCACAATATAACAAGTATTGGAAAAAACAGATTTTTACTGGTAAGGGTAAGCCTCCCAAATCATTTAAAACGGAAAAACAGTTATTAGATTATGTCTCAAAAACAAAGGGAGCGCTCGGTTATATCAGTAGAAAAACATTGAGCAATAAATCAAATAAAATTCAAATTATAAAAATTGAACAATAAGCATTTAACTCAAATGAGTCAAAAATATACAGGTGATAAAATGAATAGTAGTCAATCAATTAAAAAATGGATAAGTTGCTCGCTAGTGCTCTTTCTTCTCACAGGGTCACTAAAGGCGGTCACGCGTGAAGAATTGATAAAACGTGTGGATAAACAGCAAGAAGAGATAGATCAGCTTAAAGAAGAACTTTCACTAATGGATAGTTCTGAGAGTGACGACATCCTAAAAAGCATTGATATTCATGGGTTTATTTCGCAAGGTTACCTCAAAAGCTGGAACAATAATTTTATCGCTGATAGTGTTGATGGAAGCTTTGAATATAACGAAATTGGAATCAATTTTTCAACCAATTTGGATGATAACCTTCGAGCAGGCCTTCAACTCTTTAGCCGTGATTATGGTGATATCGGTAACAACGATATCGAAATCGACTGGGCGTATATTGATTATCGTATGGAAGACTGGTTAGGATTTCGTGCAGGTAAAATCAAGCAACCCAAAGGTCTTTATAATGAAACACGTGATATTGATCTCTTAAGAACCTCTGTCTTTTTACCAAGCAGTTTATATGACGAAAGTCTTCGCGATCTCTTTATTTCGATTCAAGGGGTCGGTGCTTATGGTAATATCCCATTGGATGAATGGGGTGATATTAGTTATCAGTACCAATATGGGTCAAACGATTTTGAAGAAGATGGCGGTTCTGCACGGAACTTCGAAGACTCAGGTGCATATGATGTTGAAGATCTGGATGCGGACTATATTTATGTTCAACATATTGTATGGAATACACCTATTGAAGGCTTAAGATTTGTTGGTACCATTACTAAAATTCAAGATTTTAGAGGGACGGGTAGTACTTTACCAGGTGGCATGATACAAGGTGTCCCGTTAAGCGGGACGCCGCCTTTGGGATTTGGTTTACCAGATGGATCGCCTTTCTTCATCGAGTTAACGAATGTAACCAATTATGTGGGTGCTGTTGAGTGGTCCCATGGAAACTTGGTTCTCATGGCAGAATACACCGAAGCGCGAGCAAGATTAAATGTAAATGATATTGTTATTCCTGGAGTCATAGATCTCTCAAACTCACTGTTTCATGTGGCAGGCTGGTATGCAGGGGGATCCTATCGTTTTAATGAATTTTTTGAGATGGGAGCCTATTATTCCAACGCCTTTAATCCAGACGACAAAGACAACTTGGATACAGAAACAGTATCGCTTGCTGCGAGATTTGATATAACTGAAAATTGGATTTTTAAAGTAGAGGGACAGTGGCGGCAAGGCAAACATGGTATGTTTGCTTTAGACAATCCGGATGGATTTAAAGAAGATACTTTTTTACTAGTTTTCAAAACAACGGTAAGTTTTTAAATATGGCTTAATATAGTGTAAATTCAATGAAAGAATTACTTAATAGTATTAATAACGGTATAATCGTTATGCAACCAGATGGTTGTATACAAGTTGCCAATGATTATGCGTCACAAATATTTGAAATAGATGCTGATGATCTTAAAGGATGTCTTTTGACAACATTATTAAAAGATAATGATACTGATGAGAACCCTTCAATTGAATCTATCATAGCATTGTCAGGTGTAGATAAGAATTTCTTACAACAAAAGATTGTTGCTGGTATGTTACCATCAGGGAAAAACGTACCATTGGAAATAGGAGTAGCAGAAACAAGCATTGGTGGTAACTTAGTCTATACCATCACATTAAAAGATATGACCAGGGTGATTCGGGTAGAACAAGCGCTTCAAGAGTCTCAGGAAAGTTATTACGATTTATATCATAATGCTGCAGATATGTTTTTGTCCGTTGATAAATATTCTGGAAGAATTATTAAATGCAATCAGACCATCATAGAAACAACTGGATATACCCACGATGAATTGCTGAATATGCATATTGATGATATTTGCTGTAAGATGGAAGAAAATGACACAATTGATTTTTTGAATATTCTTAGCATCGGTGAGATTCAAAACTATGAACATCAATTAATTGTGGCTAGCGGTGGTCATTTAGATGTAAGTATGAATGTTTCGTATGAGTATGACGGTAAAAAAATCAAAACCTTTCATCTTATCTGGCGAGATATCACACTTAGAAAAAGAGCTGAAAAAGCCAAACATGATCGCACGGCTCTGACTGAAGCGGTAAAAGGCATGGAGCAAGTGATAGGTGTTATTGGTCATGAACTTCGAACGCCATTGGCAGCCTTACGGGCTATGACAGAATATCTTACGTCAGATTCTTCTATTAGCTTAGATGAAATGGAAAAATATTTAAAGTTATTACATGATGAAGTGATGAGGATGTCTGATACGGTGAATCAAGTTCTGGAAACAGCTCGCTTGAATAGTGGTTGTGCTAAATGGCAATGGGACAATGTCCTCATGGCGATTCCTTGTGAAGAAGCGATTGAGTCAATGACGCCGCTGATACAAGATAAAAATATTACATTGTCTTTTGATATGAACCCTTTTGAATGTAGCATGATGGGAGATGCTGAAGCCGTTAGACGTTTATTAATTAACTTATTAAGTAATGCCATTAAATACACTCATGAAGGATCCATAGGATTATTCGTTACTGAAGATAAAGCGGATGAAAAATCATGGATTGTGATTGAAGTAAGAGATACGGGTGAAGGTATGTCTGAGGAAATCGCGAGTAAATTAGGTGAGCCTTTTGCGTTAAACTCAGGTTTGGTAGGAGGGGATCATGTCAAAGGGACAGGGTTAGGTTTGACTATTTGCAAAGGAATCGTTGCTGCCCATGGTGGTTCTATTTCAGTAACTTCTATATTGGGAGCTGGTTCAACCTTTACCATTCGATTAAGGGCTGACCTGGAAAAACCAAATGATTTAAAAAATGATCAAGTAACAATTGAAAATAAATTAGATCCTATGGTTCTTGTAAAGAAATAAAGAACATACTGAGAAATAGCATCAAAATGATTTTGGAAAACCGATATGGCAAAAATACTAGTAGTTGATGATATGGCAGTCTTTCGCGAACCGATCGCAGCATCCCTTCGACTGGAAGGGTATAAAACCGAATGCGCAGAAGATGGACGGGAGGCATTAGATCAAGCAAGAATTACCAAACCGGATTTAATCTTGCTCGATATTTCTATGCCCAAAATGGATGGCCTAACTTGCCTTGCCACGATGAGACAAGATCCGCACCTGATGCACATTCCGGTAATTATGCTGACAGCCGATTCAGATAAAGATCACATCATTCAAGCCGCAAAATTAGGGGTCAAAAATTATTTATTAAAATCACAATTCTCCACCGAAGAGTTGCTGGACCGGGTCCAAGGTATTTTGCTGCAGAATCAAAAAGGCGCATCACCTGGAGAAATTGTCGTCAACCAAATCCCATCGAAAACAGCGGCAAGTGGCAATATTGTTGATGATGGAGTACAAGTCTTTGAAAGCCCAAAGAAAATTCATATCGAAGATTTTTCTACTGATGGTATTAATTCTATTAAGGATATTAAGCCAATTCTTTCACGCTCTGAAATTAATGAATACCTCGAATGCTCTGAAGATCTAAAAGCCCTGTCGCCAACCGTTAGTCAAGTGCTTTCAATGTGTCGTTCGGAAAAATGTTCAGTAGATCAAGTAGCTAAAGTAATTAAGCAAGATCATGCCATCTCACTTAAAATTCTAAAGTTGGCAAACTCGCCCGTATATACCGCCGAAGAGCCCGTCAATTCAGTTTCTAAAGCTGTGATGAGAATTGGATTAAAAGAGATTCAACAAGCCGTTCTTAATATCGGTGTGATCGATACTTTTAGTGATAAAGAATTTGAAAAACATATTTGCGTTCCTAAATTTTGGGAGCATTCTATTGCCTGTGGTTTAATTTCACATGCCATCAAACAGCGATTAGGTGCCAAAGAAATTGCGCTGGATTGTGCGTTTACAATGGGGTTGTTGCACGACATTGGTCGCATGGTTTATGTGGAACTTCTCGGTACAACCTATATGAAAGTCTTTGACATGGCGAAAAAATTGGAATTACCACTTGAACAAGTGGAATCCAGAATGTTACTTGTCAATCATGCCGATGCCATGGATCGCTTACTGCATGCTTGGAAATTCCCCAAAGATTTAATCGATCCAATTGCCTTTCATCAGCTATCATTAAACTTAGTAAGAAGTCAGGCGCCAACCATGATGGTTGAAACGTCGATCCTTGCTCTCGCAAATCGTCTCGCCCATGCATTGCTTCTTGGTTCAAGTGGTAATCTTTCACTTTATCCGACCGAAGAATTTATAGACACTTTAAAGCTAGATGCAAAATTCATCACATGGATCGAAAATGAAATACCTGATCAAGTCGATGATATGAAACTAAGTTTATTAAATCATTGGAAGCAAGATGGCTGGCCAGTTTTAAAAGATGAAATTAAAGAACAGTTCAGTGAGCCCATCCGGCCAATATACTTAAGCGAAAAATCGGACATAGATGCGATTCGTATTTTCCTTGATCGTGTAAAAGACGATATTCCAAATCAACCTCCAAATATTGGAATCGTTCAAATTAAAAAAGGTCGAGAGCGGTCCACACTTTCAACCAAATTTAAAATAGCTGAACAACAGGCCGAAGTCTCAGGTTTACCCTTAATAATTTTCTCACCCAAAGGTGATATGATATTAGAAGAAAATCGCATGGCAGGTCGAAAGTATATCACATTGCCATTCCCAACCACGATATCAAAAATCATCACTGCTTGTAATTCTATTTTGGTCGAAGCACCGCAGCCTGCAGCAACGACATAATGCAAGTTGTTACGTACATAAAATGCTTGCCTTGAATACATTAATTCCTGTATAAAAAAATATCTTAAGTGTCATGATCTGATCCGAGAGGTGGATTTTTGTAAATGGAATTTATAAAAATATTAAACCTGTACCCTGCAATGAATAACATCGGTAAAACTAAGGATGTTGTGTACGGCCTTTGGGCAGATGGTACTCTGGCATATTATAATCAAGCATGGATTGAGTTTGCCAGGCAAAATGGAGCAGATAGTGATTTTCTGGAACAATGGTCTCTGGGCAGATCGGTTTATGATGCCATACCTGAAGAAATTCTCTCCTTCTATCAAAATTTATTTAATAGTGTCTTAAATGAAATACCTGGCGATGAGCACACTCCAGTTCAGCATTGCTATGAGTGCTCAAGTCCAGAAACTTTTCGGAAATTTCAAATGACCCTCTACCCTCTTCAGGCTCAGTTTGATCAAGCAATTCTAGTCGTTAATTCAATCTTAGTTGAACGCTCGCATGAGCAAAAATGTATTCAGCCAACAGATCCGATTTCCGAAAGATATTTAAGTTTGCATGATTTATTAACGCAATGTATCTACTGTCGAAAATTTCAAAGAAATAATGATGAACATCAGTGGGATTGGATTCCAGAATGGATCTTAGACCAACCCCGAAATACCTCTCATTCATTATGCCATTATTGCAAAGAGCACTATTTTAGTAAAACGGGTTTTACTATTTAATTTTGTAAACTTTGTTTCTGTTGACTCACAAAATGACTAAAAACCAAAGTACTTATTTGGAAAGTTTTTAGATCTCGAAAGAAGTCGCTGTCGTAGATTTTAAAAATTATATCTTGACGTAATGATTATTTGTATTACAATAGTTAAGTAAACGCAGGGTTAACGGTCGAATAATTTTAAGGTTGCATTACTAGGGAATAACATTTTCATATATGATTAAAAAAGGGGCTTGGTCTGTTTGGTTGCGATGGGATATTTAAATTTGTTTCCTTAACTAAGCAATGGGTTCGGTGCTCCATTATTTGAGTTTTTTAGATAGATAACTGTTTGGTCGCGGTTGTAGGGAAAATTTAACAAAAAAGCAAACTGCTTTCGCGGAGAATTCGCGCGAGTAAATAGTCGAGAAACACCAAAACGTCGACTCAAATGCTAAAGTCGTGGGACACTGTCTATGTGTAAATGGAACAACTCAATTCAAATAAGGAGATGTAAAAAATGAGAAAGAAATGTCGCATGCTATGCGCAATGCTCTTGACCGCAACCATAGCATTTGCACAAACACAAGTCACTGTAAATTTTAATAGAACCAGATGTTGATTCTGATGATACAGCCATATGGACAGCGAATAATACTGGTGGCAGTTGCTCGCTATAGCATGAAATTATAAATGCAATATGTGGATTCTTACTGTGGTTTTCATATATTCTTTTTTCAAGGACGTAAGGTCGTACTCTGTACGGCCTTATGTCTTTTGCTTAAGTTGAAATCCATGCGTTGAAAAAGAATTGCTTGTGTGTCTGTGGGAAATAAATGATGAAAATGAATCAATATTTTAAATATTATAAAAAAAGTTAAGTGTCGTTATGAAAAATGAACGGTTTTAATTTTCACTATTTCATAAGGTTAGGGAGGTAGGAAAATAGTCGGATTGGATAACTATAATAGTGAAACGAAAAAAATAATGGAGGCAATTGACAAAACCTACTAATTGTGTAAAATTCAATTACTAGAAAAAATATCACATGTATATTTTTGGTATGCGGAGATATATGTCGAGTTCTAGAGTTGGTCGCTCGGTTATTTTCTGCAGTAATTATATTTTAATCTTAACAATCGGGTTCTCTATTTAATTTAACGGTAACTAGTGTGTTACAACTTGATTAGCTCGTGCGCTTAGATTACGTACGAATGTCATGTTTTGAGAAAATGAGTAGTACTAAATGAAAGGTTGGTGAAGACTATGTTCAACTCGACGAAACAATTGAAATGTTTGAGCTGGATGACATGTTTTGTGTTTTTAACGCAAATTGTCCAAGCCGGTCTTCTTGAGGTGGAGCCTCAAGAAGTGTTGACGCAAGAAACAAGAAATGAGATTGTGCAGGCGTTTAGCTTAATGCCGGCAAACTTTATTGAAAACAAAGAATTGATTGCAGATCAATCGGTAAAGTACTCATTGCAAGGGACTTCTACCACGGTCCATTTTCACGATGATCTGGTTGATTTTGGCATGACAAATGGCGACTCAAAAAATCCCCAGGTTGCTCGTTTCGCAATGAGTTTTATCAATGCACTACCGACAAAAGTTACTGCCTCGCAGGAACTTCGAGCAAAAATTAATCATTTTGCTGGCTCAGATCAATCGAAATGGAAAACAGGTATTTCGACTTATGGCCAGTTGAATTACGATCAACTATACAAAGGAATTGATCTTAAAATATGGGGGAATCGCCAAAAATTAAAATATGAATACCACGTTGCCCCAGGTGCAGATCCTTCACAAATTCACATGGCATTCCATGGTATTGAAAAAATCACCTTGGAACCTTCAGGCGATCTTCACATCCATACCACAGCAGGTAAAGTCGTTGACTACGCGCCCATTGCCTTCCAAATCATTGATGGCAAAAAAGTCAATGTCGACGTTACTTACAATCTTATCGATGACTTATCATACGGTTTCTCAATCAACAGCAAATACGACAAATCAAAACCACTCATCATCGACCCTGACATCCTATGGGCAACAATGTTAGGTGGTTATGAGCCAGATACCGCTTGGGCAATTGATGTTGATAATGCAGGAAAAGTATATGTTGCTGGTGTTGCAGGTCGTTTCGATTTTATTAGTGAGATTGTATTGCCAAGTTCAGCCTATGAAGCGAGTGTAAGGACTGGTAATGGGTTTTTGTTTTTGTGTAAATTTGATTTAACTCAAACAGGTGCAAATCAACTAGATTACTGGGTAACTATGGGGGGAGATGGTATTCCTGTCGATTTAAAAGTTGGTCCTACAGGAAAGGTCTATATGACGGGTGGAGCCGGTACAGGACATCCAGTTGTTAATGCATATGATGCAACAACGAATGGCAATAGCGATGTATTTTTAACAGTTGTCGCGGCAACTGGAGATTCTATTTCTTATAGTACTTTTTTAGGTGGTGCAGCTTGGGATTCTGGCGCTGAAATGGTGTTAGACAGTAGCGAAAAAGTCTATCTGGTTGGGCGAATTGATTATGATGGTGGTGTTGCAATGCCAGTAGGAACTGCCGATGCTTATCAGCAAAATCATAATGATACAACAACTGGAGTAAATGATGGCTTTTTAGCTATTTTTGATACCTCGCAAAGTGGAAGCAGCAGCTTGGAATATTTATCATATATTGGTGGTACTAGTTATGATTCTGTTTCTGGATTAGCTTTACAAAATGATGATATTTATGTTTCAGGAATAACTTTAAGTACAGATTTACCAACAACTGTTGGTGCTTATGACACAACACATAATGGCGAGTATGATATGTTTTTCATGAAACTAAAGCGAGTTGCTGGATCGCCTGGAAGTACAACACTTAATTATAGCACATATTTTGGTGGGAGTTTGAGCGAAACAACAGAAAGTAATGGCACTATTGGTGCTGATATTGCCGTAGATAGTACAGGAAAAGTATTTATTGCTAACTCAACAAACTCTCCCGGATTGGTTGAGGGGACAAGCACGGTGGATTTTCCTTTGGTTAACGCTCGTGATAATGACTTAAATGCAACGGGATTACCGGATGATTATGATTTTGTTCATGTGCGTGGGGTTGGATGGACTGATCAGATTTTGCCTGCCAGGGTTGATGTTTTTATTGCAAAATTTCAGCTTGATGGACTAGGTCAAAGTGATTTGCTTTATTCAACTTATTTTGGAGGAACCAAGCAAGACTGGTTTGGTGATATGGAAATATTCCAAGATAGAATTTATATTACTGGCTGGACAACAAGTACTGATTTTGAATTTACAAGCTGTGCTTACAGAACAACTTGGTATGGGCATCTTGATCCCTTTTTGAGTCTATTTTCCAATACCGGAGATTTGTTATATTCTGCTCCACTTGGAGGAGCGGACAGAGGCTCACCAAATAATATCCCTTATTCTCCACAATCTGGTAATCATGAGCATGCATATGATATTACTGTTCACGATGGTAAAGTGTATGTTGCAGGAAATACCAATGCGTATGGATATGGTTGCCGTCCAGGAATCCCCTTAAATAATACTGCATGTGATGAAGAAAATCAGGCGCCTGTGATAGCAATGCCGATTAGTGCTACTGCATTTCAAAATTACTATGTGGAACCCTATGTTGGATTTAATGAGTCTATCTCTATACCAAGGCAAATGGATGGTTTTGCAATGAAAGTGAATCCAAAATTGTGTGGTGATCAGATTCCTGGTGATTTTAATGATAATGGTGCTATCGATTGTGGTGATGTTCCATTGTTTTTTGAGTCATATGGGCGGCGAACTTACTTTGGAATCTGTAGCACTGACCCACTTGTTGAATGTGGAGCTGATCTTGATGGTGATAATGACATTGATCGTGATGACTTTAACCTTTTTGGTGCGCTTTTGAATAATAACAATATCATCTCTGTCGTGAATTTAGATGATGTTACAACGGGAATTGCAAATTTTGAATATATTTGTAATCAGATCAGAGTTGATCACAATCATAATCCTGCAAATCCTTACTCAAATATTACTTGTAATAGTAGTGGTCGTGTATTTGAAATTCAAACGACTGGTGAGGCTTTATTGAAAGTATATGATGATATTCACGGTAATTTTTCTATAGGAGGAAATTCAAAAGCCATTTTTGATGATGAAGGTGGTAATGGTCCAGATGTTATGGGTTCCGTGGTTGGTAGAGATAATGGTTTTATTTCTGTCAATGGCGGTGCTACTACTCCTACAACAGATCTTGGTCATATTATTTTACATGATTCCTCTGAATTGGTATTTACTGAAGGAAATAGTGAACGCCTTAATCTAAATAATAACGCTAGAGCATTTATGGCAGGTGGAGATTTTATCAACGATTACCAGAATGTGGGCGCTATTCTATATCATGACAATACAAAACTCTATGTGTATGGTTCAAATTTCAAAATCGATGATGTTGCCAAGACCCCTGGTACTTATACTTTTACAGGATCTCCTGCAACGATTAATTTAAAAGCTCAATTGGCAAGCGGTACAGAATTGGGTGATGATGTTGGACCTGCTTCTGGGGTCAATATTCAATTTTTCTCGAATTTGGCAGAACTTATTCTTGTAGATGGCAATGACTGGAATTCTGTCTGGGCTTTACCGACGCATTGTTTAGGTGACGCTGATGGTGATGGTGATATTGATTGCGATGATTTAACCATTCTGTTGAATGCCGCGGATACTGTTTCAACGGATCCAAATTATGATCCTGCTGCCGATTTTGATCATGATTTTGATGTGGATATTAATGATTACATTACTTGGACAACCAATAAAGGTTGCTAATAGTTATTTAAGAAAGGATATGATTATGAATACGTTAAGTAAAGAGCTATTCACTTTCATGGCAAAGATCCTTTGTGGATTACTATTTATTGCCATAATTGGGCCAAGTAATTTGTTTGCATTGGGTGATGTGCCTTTGAAAAATTCAAGTGAATTGTCCAGTGATGAGCCCATTCTCGAATTTATACAAAATAGTACATCGTCTAAAAAAGAATCTAAATTTGTGAAATATAATTATTCTTTAGATGTTCCGGTAACTGTTTTTGAAAGTCTATCCAAAATAGAAGATGAGCAAGCGACTTACTGGGATAGTCGATTAGTGCATGCAGAAAGCTTTTATATGCAAGGTGATTATGAAAAAGCTCTTGAAGCATTCGCACGCATTAAAGAGGAATCTAACGACAAGGATCTCTCCGCTCAAGTTGATATTCAGTTGTTTTATATACTTGTTGACTCTGCAAAGCATGCTGAGGCTTTAAGTCTTTTAGATCGTGTGACGAGTGAAAAGTATTCCTCGCCAGTCGATTGCTTTCAAATGATTCGTGTTTTTTATACGACGCGTAATTACACTGAGGCTCAAAAGCATTTAGATGTTATCAAGGATAAATATGAAAATTCTTTTTGGTCTCAATTAGCTACTATTTATAAAACGACTGCAAAAGGAAATAAGTCGCAATTAGATCGTCAGCTTAAACTGTTGAAGGAAAACTATTCTGAACATCAAGGGTATGAAGCTGAAGTGTTTTCTCTTTATGAATATTATGTCGAAATAGGAGATTTTTCACAAAGTATCCATGTTCTGAAAAAATGTTTAGGGACAATGGAAACCATTGAGCCTAAGCTGCGAGTGATCAATTCTTTGATATTGGACTATAAAACTTCTTTGGCGCAACAAAAAATTATTAAACTGATTAAATCGCATAGTGACGAAGATGCTATTGTTCAAGTATTAGTGGAGCTAGCTGCTGATACAGGCCAAATGGGAATGCCTTCAATTGAAAAAATGATTTATGAATGGATTCATGAAAACAAGGCTGATACAGAAGTTGCTATTTGGTCTCAAGCATATTTCGTTCGTGATGATATAAAGCATGGCAATGCTGATAAAGCTGCAGTGAAATTAAAACATCTTATTCTTAAGAATAAGGAGCATTCTTTGTTACCAAGAACGCTTTACCAGATTGCTAATAGTTATGCTCAACATAAACAGCCCGTTATGGCACGAACATTATATCATTATGTTTATAATAATTGGTCTGGCGATAGTCGAGCGTTGTGGGCAAAAATGGGATATGCCATGTCAAGTTTTAGTATGGAAAAACCTGAAGAGGCTAAAAAGACGATTGATGATTTAGTTTCTTCGGGATTAGATCCTGAAGCTATTATGGATATGGGATTTAAGTTTTCTGTTTTCTTTAGAGAGCATCGATTGTTTGTGGGTGCTCAGAATATGCTTACGATGCTAAACAAACGGTGGCCAAATGCTGAAAAGGGATTGTCGTTTGATCTTGAATTAGCTCGCCTGAACGTGGTTGCTGGTGATTTTGATGCTTCAGAAAAGTTTATGGATAAAATGATTGATAGAGAGAACACGTTTAGCGGGCGAGGACAGGCCGCTTTTTTGGTCGCAGAAGAGTTTTTGAATGAAGGGCGTTATTTAGAAAACCAAGGAAATGTAGAGCTATCTAAAAAGTATTATCACAAAGCAATTGATCATTGGAAAAAAGTGATAACGCATTTTTCAGATACATCCTTAGGTATTGAAGCAAATCATATGATTGCCAATGATTATCATTATCTGGGTGATTATACTAATGCTTTAAATCATTATGAAACGGTATTGGAAAAATATCCTGATCATGAATATGCCTGGAATATTCAATATATGATTGGTGACTCTATTAATCAAATGAAAATTAAAGGTATGATGCCGGCGGATGAAGCGGATCCTCAAATCCGTTTTGCATTTACATCGTTATTAGAAGATTATCCAAATAGTCGTGCAGCTAATGCCGCTCGCACCTGGTTACAAGAAAATCCTGAATTAAATTAATGATTGGGAGAACAATAAAATGAAACATTTATATTTTAATTATATCATCGTGTTGTTGGGGTTGTCGTTTATTTCAGGCCCAGTTTTTGCCTGTAACCAAAAACCTGTTGCGGTGATGTCCAATACGGGAACACATTGTGCTGGTGTCAATGCTTCGATCAAAGGAGATGATTCATATGATCCTGATGGTTCAGTGACATATTATAAGTGGACATGTAGTGGGCCAGAAACGTGTGCTCCATTAGAGGGAAGTAGTGCCGATACCTATGTTTTAAATGCATCCACTATTGGTACTTATACAATCACTCTTCAAGTTAAAGATAACAGTGGGGCGTGGTCAACAACCGTTTCTGGTAATGTGACTCTTGAAATTGCACAAAATCCGACCCCATCTCATCAAAGTACGGTTGAGACTATTTATACGCCATTGCCTTTACGTTGGGAACCTGTTCATAGTTCCATTGCGTGTGGCTATGACGTTTATTATGGTACGGATTCAGCTCTTGTTGCAGCAGCAACTCATTCAAGTAGTGAGTTTGTTGGTTATACAACGACAAATGCGATCATGCCACCCTTTGTTAATTCTAATGATACTCATTATTGGCGTATTGATGAATATTTATGCACGCTGGGTGGTTCTACATGGGTTACCAGCGGAAAAGTTGACAAGGCCTTACAAATGAACCAAGCTGCCTGGGGTAGTTATGTAGAGTTTCCATATGTCTTAGATCCTTCCGAAGGTAGTTTTACCTATTCTGCTTGGGTTAAGAAAACGGATAATGATGCAGATATGTATGTGATGCTTCAATCTGCAGGCCAAACGAATGACGTTGGTCGTTTATGGTTGCGTTTAACAACAGATGGTGCCGTATTAACGGGATTACGTAACAGTGGTGGCGCTTCTTTGTCAACACCAACTTCTGTCATTCCTACCCTTAATCAATGGTATCATGTGGCTTTCGTTTGGGATTGGGATGGAACAGATGGTTACCGTCGAATCTATGTTGATGGCGATCTTCAAGCTCAGGATACGACAGCAATTGGCAATTTGGAATCCTCTAAAGGTCGTTTATTATTTGGGACAAGCAAATTTACGAATTGGTGGTATTATGAAGGCATGGTTGATGATTCACGAATCTATACAAAAGCACTTACTGAATCTGAAGTTGAATCTTTGATGACGGCTACGACATCTGATGATCCTTCCGCATTGGATTTGAAGTCACATTGGACGTTTGATGATGGTACAGGTCATATCGTCTCGGACTCATCATCTTCTGGAGCCTATGATGGAACGATTAAAAAGAAAGTGTCATGTGCTAAAGTTGTTGGGCCTGTTTGGGAATTTACAACTATCGCAGATACGGATACAGATGGTGATGGCATGCCAGACGCATGGGAAGATGCCAATGGTTTAGATAAAAATGATGCTTTAGATAAGGATGACGATGATGATTCTGATACCGTCAATAATATTGATGAGTATCTAAATGGTTTGGATCCACAAGCGACTGATACGGATAGTGATGGTTTAACAGATCCATGGGAAATTAATCGTGGATGTTGTTTGCAGCCATAATTTAATTTGATCTAGATGGACTTTGTAAGGGGCGTTGATTTCAACGCCCCTTTTTTTATCAAGCTATCAAATATTATAAAAAGAATGTAAAATTAGAAAAAACAGGTAGTTGTCGTTAATCATTATTTTTAAAAATTGAGACGCAAAAAAAAGCCTGCTTTTAGGGGAAAAGAATAAAATATCCATTTTTTATTACTAAAATCAGTTTTTGGGGATAATTAACTATAGTGCCAAGATAAGCGAATATTGCCAAGTTATTAAGCTGTATGGCCGAATGATAGTAATATGGCAAGCTATGTCGACTGGCGGTATGAGTTAAGTGTTGTTATAGGAATAAGTTAGGTTTCTTGGCTGGTAAGAATTAATGGATAGTAAGTTGCCTAAGACATCTCAAACGACCGATAATCAGCAGGTTGAGCAATTTCTTACATTGTTCATGGATGCCCAGAAGAGCATTTACACTTATATATTGACCCTGATTCCCAGCCGTAGCGATGCAGACGATATTATGCAGGAAACGTTGATGGTCATGTGGCGAAAGTTTTCTGAATTTGAACAAGACAGAGAGTTTGTTGCCTGGGGTGTGGGGATTGCCAAGTTTCAAATTATGAGTTATCGGAAAAAGCAAGCCCGTAAACCCTACCAGTTTAGTGATGAAACCTTCGAAGCGTTGGCTGACATGAAAATCGATTCAAAACTGACCGATCGTCGCTTGACGGTGTTGCAAGACTGTTTGAAAAAACTAAGTCAGCGGGACTATCAAGTGATGAAAATGCTATATGAGAAAAAGGTTTCTACGCAACATATTGCCGAAGCAATCAATCGGTCCATTCATACTGTTTATAAAATGGTTCCTAAAATACATGGACTCTTACATGACTGTATTAGGAACAACATGAAGGTGGAGTCTCGGTAAATGGCTATGAATGATTATTCACATTTAGATGAAAAAATCATCGCATTGTTAAATAAAACAATTAGCGATGAAGCCTTTCAAGAATTGGATCGATTGCTTCAGCGAGATCCGAGGGCCAAACAACATTATATAGAATTTATGGCCATGGTCTCTGGGCTTGAGCAACAATTGGGGCAAAGTGGTTCACAGTTGCAGGATATCTTCGATAGTCAAGATGGTGAGCCTACGCGGCAAGATCTTTTGCGTGATATTATTGATGCCGAAGAAAAAGTTGCCGCGCAAGAATATAAAAAGATGGCATATTCTATACGCGAAAAAGTAAAATTTGATGCCGAAGAAAAACTTTTAGAATATTTAAGTCAGCAAGAGAAAGCAACTCAGAGTAAGTCGCAAACGTATCTTCAAACAAATTTTGTTTACTTTGTTAAGGCAAAGAAAATAATTACAGCCCTAGCGGCTTGCATGGTTGTTGGCGTCTGTTTGTGGGTGTATATGCAGTCGCGCGTTTTACCTAGTGTTGCAAAAATTATTAGTAACAATCAATCTGTATGGGCTAATAGCAACTCGTTGCAAGATGGGGCAGTGTTGGAGACAAAAACATATGAGTTATTAGCGGGGTTGGCAGAAATTGAGTTTAGTGATGGAGCTAAAATTATACTTGAGGGGCCGTCAGAAATTACATTGACATCGGCTAATGGGGCTATTCTTGATCATGGCAAACTGACGGCGCAAGTACCAGAAAGAGCGAAGGGGTTCACTATTGAGACGTCTCTTTCTTCCATTGTGGATTTTGGTACTGAATTTGGTGTCGAAGTTGATTCGAATGCCAATGTTATGGTTCATGTCTTTAAAGGGTCAGTTGGCATAGAGCGGAACCATCTGGGCAGCAAAGAATATACTTTGATAGGACAGGGCCAAGCCAAGCGGTTGGAAAAGGTAGATGGGAATGTTGCTGTATTTGATCTACCTGCCGATCATGCTTATTTTGCTAATTCATTAAATAAGCAGTGGGATGGCTACCTGACGGCTTCAAAGAGTTCATATCAGAAGTATATTAAATCACTGAGACCTGAATATTATTTTCCTTTTGGATCAACACTGGAAGGAATGGAAGGGTTTGTCAGAAAGAATGGTAATCCTGTGATTATTTCTGCGGGACCGAAATTATATACAGATCAAACAAACTATGCCTTGGAATTGGATTCCGAAAAGGAATATGTGGTATTAGATGTTTTTCGGCGTGAAGAGAAGAGAGAAGCTTTTTCTATGATGCTGTGGGTAAAACAAAATATAAATCAAACGGATGTTACTCCGTTATTGTATTCAGCGACGTCGAAAGAAAGAGGTTATCCTGTGATTGCCTTGTACTTAGAAAATCAATCCATTGTGTTTGATTCAGCTAGTTCGTGTGATCAAAAGAAGGATGTGGAGCAGCTTCTTATCAGTGAGTCAGATTTTGTCCCTAATCAATGGACATGTATTGTTGTTGCGAAGAAAGAAGATGGTGATATATCACTTTATGTTAATGGTAATCACGATAAAACAATCTCTAAAGGTGCTGATTGTCCCTTGTTAGGTTGGAAAGATGTTTATTTAGGTTTTAATTATGAGATGATTGATGATGTTGCTTATGAAGTACTTGATGATCCTGCTTATGGAGTATTTGATGGCAGTATCGATGAAGTGGCATTTTTTAATTATGCTCTGACACCTAAGCAGGTAAATGATATATATAAATTTGATCAGTCTTTAAAAAAATGAAAAGTGTGTGGCATGAAACATTGATTCTTCGATGGTTCTAAAAAATGAGGTGAGAAACTTTTTTGCAGCTCATTTCCATTCCAAAATAAATTCTTGTGTTCATTTTACAAGCATTCGAAATCGTACGATTTCCAGGGAGGTGCTTTGACTTTATTGAAGAAGGTGTGTGTGTAGTGGAGTATTGTAAGTTTTTGGTAAGCACTTTGTTAGAAAGGAAATTGTGAGTATGAAAAAGAAAATGAATTTCATTCTCTATGTGTATTTATCGGTGGTGTGTTTATTAGGCCTTCCTGTAGCGAATCTTTTTGCTCAGGGGTCCTGGACTGCACCTTTTGCGACGGGCGTCGAAGCGATCCATATGACCGTTTTAGACACCAATCGCGTGTTTACATTTTCTTATCGGGAAACCAGCCCTTTCCCGTGGGGAACATTTGATCCTGAAAACCCTCCAGGTAGCACAGCCTCTGGTGGTACGGCGAACTTTTTCTGTGCAGGTCACACGGTTCTGGCTGATGGTCAATTTTTGATGGTTGACGGGACCGCAGGTGGTGCGTTACAGCGTTTTAATCCTGTGAATGAAACCTGGTCCAGCGCAGGTAACACTGCAACCAACCAAACACGTTGGTATCCTTCAACCATTATCCTGGGTAATGGTACCGTCTTTACGCTTGGTGGTACGGAAGATGGTGGTGGCCCAGGTTGTTTAGATGGCGATCTATCGGGGGAAATTTATGACCCTGTTGCAAATAGTTCTACGTTGTTAAATGGTGGAGCAAATCTCTTAACGAATCAAGAAGCGAATGCCTACCCACGACTATTTCTGATGTGGGAAAATCTTGGGTCTGATACATTTAAAGTTTTTAATCCTGGTCCGTTCGCTCAATCGGAATATTATACGATTAATACAAGTAACAATACAGCGACAAAAACATTTGGTCCTGTTGATCCGGGGGCGTTATCGAGTGGTTGTGCCTCAGGCCGTATCCAGGCAACCTATGCACGTCTGGATGATGGACGTGTTATTGCTGCGGGTGGTTTCGCAATCAATGAAACGGGATCGACAAGTGCCGTTACGATTATTGATCCAGAGGCACCCAGTCCAAGCTGGTCATCTGTTGCTAGTATGCCACAAGCTCGTTATTACATCGCAAGTACGTTATTAGCTGATGGTCGTTTTATGGTCATCGGTGGTACGAATGGCGGGTCTAATTATTCGGCGCCTCTTATTTATGATCCGACTGCGAATAGCTGGAGTAATGCCGCAAATGACAGCCTTGTGCGTAACTATCATACCACGTCAATTTTGCTGCCGAGTGGTAAAGTATGTATGTCTGGTGGCGAAGGGAATGGTGGTCCTGGTGCTCTTGGCGAATCGGATCAAATGCAGGTCTATACGCCAGATTATTTATCTGCGGGAGCACGTCCAGTCATTAACTCGGCTCCTACAACGGCAAGCTATGGTTCAAATATCAATGTAACTTATACATCAAGCAATCCTATTAATGATGTTATTTTACGTCGTCCTGGTAGTTCTACACACAGTTTTACCTATAACATGATTGGTGCGCCATGTAGCTACACAGATAATGGCAGCTCATTAACGGTGACTATTCCATCGAATCCAAACCGTATACCTCCTGGGTTTTACATGTTGTTTATTTTCTCAGACAACTCAGGTACCAAAGTGCCCTCGGTTGCCAAATGGATTAAAATCGATGGCAGTGGACCTCCGCCTGACAGCAATCCACCAAGTCAACCTTCGATTTCAGGTTTCAGCAATGTTTTAGATATTTCTTTAACCGTTTCGTCAACCTTGTCAACCGATGCCGAAGGTAGTACGCCGATTGAATATCAATTTAATGAAACCACTGGAAATACTGGTGGCACGGATAGTGGATGGCAAACCTCAGTCAATTATAGTGATACAGGCTTGAATGCCTCAACGCAATATTGCTATCAAGTACGTGCAAGAGATTCTCAAGGTAACACAACAGGTTATTCGACGGTATCATGTACGACAACGACTGCGGGGCCAGATACGGATCCTCCGACGCCAAATCCAATGACCTTTGCTGTACTTCCTGCTGCAATTGGTGATGCTGTCATCACCATGACCGCAACTACAGCGACCGATGCACAAGGAAGTTTACCGATTGAATATCAATTCGATGAAACTTCCGGTAATCCAGGTGCGACTGATAGTGCGTGGCAGCAATCAATCGTTTATTATGATTATCGCTTACAGGGTGGCACACAGTACACCTATCGTGTTCGTGCTCGTGATGGCCTGGGTAATATTGGTAGTTACTCCAGTTCTGCATCAGCAACAACGGCACCAGAAGATGGTTTCACCGATATTTCTGTTGGTCCTGGTAATTTCTTTGATAATGCTAATGTCACTATTAATGTGGGTGATACCATTGAATGGACTTTCCTGGGCGAAGGTCATAACGTTTGGTCTGGCTTATCTGGAGCACATAACTACCTTGATAGTAATCCTTCTCAAATTGCTTTTAGCTCCACTGGTGATCCGACCGTAACGAATCCTATTGGATTTACTTACTCAGCTACATTTGACCAAGCCTTCCTGGATAGCTCTACCGGTGATGCCGGCTTTGATCAATATAATTATCATTGTCACCTTCATGGTAGTGGCATTCCATTTCAAATGTTTGGCACCATTACGGTTAATGGTGGTACACCGCCTCCCGCACCGAATCCGATGACGTTTGCGTCAGCTCCTGCCGCGACCAGTTGCAGCAGTATTACCATGACGGCAACAACAGCTACGTCGGCGAATTCACCTGTGGAATACCTCTTTACAGAAACGACCGGCGGCAGTGGTGCTACCGATAGTAACTGGCAGTTATCAGCGACCTATGTAGATAATGGCCTGGCACCAAGTACGCAGTACACCTATAACGTTCGTGCTCGTGATGCAACCGGTAATGCCGGTACCGCATCCACTAATGCTTCGGCAACCACGCAAAGCGGTGGTGGTGGTGCTTGGGGCAGCCAAGTGAATAATACTGATAGCAGTATTGCTTATTCTGGTATGTCAAATGTCCCTGCTCAAGGTGGGTTCCAGAACGATGCTCATTTTACCGAGAATGCCGGTTCTGCTTCGTTCTCTATTAATGGCGACGGTCTTCGTATTTATGTATGGCGTCTTATTGATGTTACCCAGAGCTTCAGTGTATCCATCGATGGTGGTTCAGCTCAAACAGTAAATGTGGGTCTGGGTTCAGAAGATAGCTTTATGGCCTATGAAGTTACTTCGTTAGGCTCAGGCTCACACAATGTTGCACTTAACTGGGTAAGTGGTGAATTCCATCTTGATGCTTACCAGGTTCAAGCGGGTGGCGGTAGTTGCGGTAGCGATGTCGCTCCTCCGACACCAGATCCAGCGACCTTTGCTTCAGCGCCTGCAGCAACGTCTAGCAGTGTGATTGCCATGACGGCAACGACAGGGTCTGATGCCAGTGGACCAGTTGAATATCTTTTCGCAGAATCATCCGGTAATGCCGGTGGTACCAGCAGCAGTTGGCAGACTTCAGCGAGTTATTCCGATACGGGTCTGACGGGCGGAACGGAATACACCTACAGTGTCCAAATGCGTGACAGTGTCGGTAATACCACTGCTGTTTCAGCTCGCTTCTCTGCAACCACAACGGGTGGTGGCGATACCACGGCTCCGACACCAGATCCAGCCACGTTTGCATCGGCTCCGAGTGCCAATAGCGATACAGCTATCAGCATGACGGCGACCGCGGCAAGCGATCCAAGCTCACCTGTTGAATACAACTTTGATAATGTCAGCGGTGGTGCTGGTGGCACCGATAGTGGTTGGCAAACCTCAACCAGTTACACCGATCTTGGTTTGAGTGCGTCAACCCAATACTGCTATACGGTTCAGTCGCGTGATAGTGTGGGTAATACCGGTACGGCTTCAGCACAATCCTGTGCAACGACTCAAGCACCTCCGGATACCACACCTCCGACCCCGAACCCAGCGACGTTTGCATCTGCCCCTGCGGCAAGCAGTGATACGGTTATTAGTATGACCGCAACAACAGCGTCTGATCCATCTGGCCCGGTTGAATACAACTTCGACCATGTTAGTGGAACACCTGGTGGTACGGACAGTGGCTGGCAAACCTCAACCAGTTATACTGATAGTGGTTTAACCGCAAGTACGCAATACTGCTACACGGTTCAGTCTCGTGATAGTGTGGGTAATACCGGTACGGCTTCAGCACAATCTTGTGCAACGACTCAGGCGACGCCGGATACCACACCACCGACTCCGAACCCAGCGACGTTTGCATCCGCTCCGGCTTCAACCGGAACCAGTTCGATCGCGATGACAGCAACGACTGGTTCAGATCCAAGTGGTCCTGTGGAATATTTCTTTACTGAAACCACAGCGAATCCGGGCGGTAGTAACAGTAGCTGGCAGACCTCAACGAGTTACACAGATACGCTGCTTTCACCAAGTACGCAGTACTGTTACACCGTGACTTCACGTGATAGCGTAGGTAATACCGGTTCAGCTTCGGCAGCGTCTTGTGCAACCACAGATGCACTACCGGATACCACACCGCCAACCCCGAATCCAGCCACGTTTGCAACGGCGCCAAGTGCCGATAGCGATACGGCGATTAGCATGACGGCGACGACGGCGTCTGATCCATCGGGTCCTGTTGAATACAACTTCGACGAAACGACCGCAGGTCCTGGCGCAACTGATAGTGGTTGGCAAACTTCGACGAGTTATACCGATAGCGGTTTAACTGCAAGTACGCAATATTGCTATACGGTTCAGTCGCGTGACAGTGTGGGTAATACTGGTACAGCTTCTTCTACCAGCTGTGCAACTACCAATAGTGGTGGTGGCAGTTGTGGTAGTGGTCAACCTTACACCAATTTCGTTGGTGCGGGTCAGAACCAGGATGTGGTTGCCACCTCAAGTAGTGTTGATGAAACCGCTACGGCAAGTAAGACCGTTGATGGTTCTGGTTTATCCGGCGGTGCTCATGATGGTGTTTGGAATAATGCTTTGCAAGCACCAAGTGCATCAGCCAATCCAAATTCGGCTCGAGGCACTAGCTTCTGGGTGCAATATGATTTGGGGCACCTCTATAAGTTAGGTGCGATGCAGGTTTGGAATCACAATGAACCTGGTTTTACCGCACGTGGATTTAACAGCGTATCCATTGATTACTCACAAGATGGTACGAACTGGACCGCTTTAGGAAACTTTACGTTCCCACAAGCGTCCGGTGCCAGTGGTTACACCGGTTTTACGGGACCTGACTTTGGTGGTATTTGTGCTCGTTATGTTATCATAACGAGTAACACCAACTATGGTGACGGCTTCTCTCATAGTTTGGGTGAAGTACAGTTTAATTTGGTCCCTTAATTTATTAATTGGCAGAGCCCTATTCATATAGGGCTCTGCTTTACAACTAAAGGATATATGGAATATTTGAAACTTTATACGAATTTTCGTTATTTTGTCAGGCCTCATACATTGAGTATGGCGTCTTATGAAATACATGGTTGTGGATAAAAAAGAGTGACATCATGACAACGCTACAAAATCCTCATTTGAAAGATGAAGTTTTTATGACGGCAACCACAGCAAGTGAGCTTTCGGGACCCGTTGAATATAACTTTAATCATGTGAGCGGCACGCCTGGTGGTACCGATAGTGGTTGGCAAACGTCAACAAGCTATACGGACTCAGGATTGGCTGGCAGTACACAATATTGCTACACGGTTCAGTCGCGTGATAGTGTTGGTAATACTGGTAGAGCATCTGCAACAGCGAATGCGACAACGAATGATCCGCCACCTCCGGGTCAGATGAAACTTGAAACCGGTGTGGTCAACGGCGTGGGTACAAGTTGGACCACTGTTAATTTGGGTAGCAGTTACAGTTCGATGGTTGTCGTTGCCACACCGAATTATGATAACACCTCAGCTCCGGGTAGCGTTCGTATTCAGAACGCAACGGGAAGTAGCTTCCAGATTCGTTTGGATGCCTGGCAGAGTCCATCACCGGCGACCAATCCGGTCAAAGGTGGTAGTAGTCACTGGATCCAATATGACTTTGGTCATCTTTATACGCTCGGTATGCTTCATGTATGGAATCATAATGAAACCTGCTGTGCGAGCCGTGGTTTAAATAGTGTCACGATTGATTATTCACAAAATGGCACCAACTGGACGACTCTGGAAACCTTTACATTCCCGCAAGCTCCAGGAACTGGAAGTTACACCGGCTTTGATGCCGCGGACTTCGCAGGTGTCTGTGCTCGTTATGTTATTCTAACGAGCAATAGTAATCATGGTGATGGATTTGCACATTCCCTATCGGAAGTGCAGTTTAATTTGGTTCCTTAATTTTGATTTCTACACACTTTATTGATTGGCAGGGCTCTATATCTTTAGAGCCTTGCTTTTCAAAATAAAGTTAACGTGTTTTTAAAAAAATTAGTGTAAAAAAAAAAGGTATAATGATTAATGAATCATTTAAGGCAACATTATCTTAAAACTCTGTTTCTATCTATTGTGACTGTTTTTGTTTTAAATGGTTCTTGCATTCAAGCTAAATCATCTTCTCAAAAACCTAATGTCATTATTATCTTTACTGATGATCAGGGATATCAGGATTTAGGGTGTTATGGTTCACCGCTGATTAAAACGCCCAACTTGGATCGAATGGCTCAAGAAGGTATTAAGTTTACCGATTTTTATAGTGCTAGCCCAGTTTGTTCTCCTTCACGTGCGGCACTGTTAACGGGTTGTTATCCACCGCGTATGGGCATTGTTGATGTGCTTCATCCAAAAAGTGAAATCGATGGTTTAAGTCCTGATGAAATAACCATTGCTGAACTTTTGAAAGAGCAAGGGTATGCCACGGCTTGTATTGGTAAGTGGCACCTAGGCAATGAGGATCAATATCTTCCGACTCGACAGGGATTTGATTACTATTATGGTATTCCCTACAGTAATGATATGTATCCTGATCCAGAGCAGAAGTTAGCCAAACATGCAAAATTTTATCATGGAGTAACCGCCGAGACTTATAAGACGCATGAGCCAAAACGTCACTGGCTTCCTTTAATGCAAGGTGAAGAAATCATTGAATATCCTCTCGATCAAACGGATATTACCCAGCGATATACAAAGCAAGCAATAACATTTATTAAACAAAATCAGAAGAATCCATTTTTTCTCTATTTGCCACATGCGATGCCTCATGTTCCATTATTTGCAACAAAAGAGTTTAAAGGCAAAAGTAAAGGTGGGCTCTATGGCGATACCATTGAGGAACTAGATTGGAGTGTAGGCGAGGTTCTTAAAACATTGAAAGAATGTAATATCGATGATAATACGCTTGTTGTATTTGCATCAGATAATGGACCTTGGCTGGAATTTGGCGATGAGGGCGGAAGTGCTTTACCCCTTCGTGAGGGTAAATTTGAGACGTATGAAGGTGGTATGCGAGTGCCTTGCATTGTGCGATGGCCAGGGCATATCCCTTCAGGGCAAGTCTGTTCAGAAATTGCTTCGACCATAGATTTTTTGCCTACCATTATGGGAATAACAGGTGGAAAAGTTCCTTCTGATCGAATTATAGATGGTAAGAATATACTACCTCTCTTAAAAAATAGCAAAACCAATAAGAGTCCGCATGATGCTTTTTACTATTACAGAGAAGCTGGAGTACTTGAAGCTATACGAGAGGGTGACTGGAAACTGCGCAAGGCAGTTCCAGAAGATGAAGAAGATGCAGAATTTGCTGTTGTTGAGTTATATAACCTTAAAAAGGATATTAGTGAAAAAAATAACCTAGCAAAACAATATCCGAACATTGTCAGTCGCTTGTCAGAAAGAATGATTGTATTCGATAAAAAAATGAAAAAAAATGCTCGTCCTGCAGGTGGAGCAACTAAAGATAAATAGCGATCAGAAATAGTAAATGAATGAATTGTTTAAAATTGTATTGACATATGATTTCTACACAACGGCAGGGCTCTGAGTCTTCAGAGTTCTGCCATATAAATGGTTCACACTTTGTATCTATGAATTTAGATACATCACTTACTAGGATGTGATATGGCAATCATATCACATCCTTTAAAAGGTGTTTATGTTTTATATGAATAAAGAATAACTAGTGTGCTTTGATTTTTTTAGTGCTCTGTCGGGCAACACACTAATTTGCCTGGCAGAGCATACTATAGTTTAGTTGGAGATCTGGAGAAATTGTCTTAAGCCTATAAAAACTAGTGTGTATAGGTCGAAACATTTTCAGGTATTACATTCATAAATAGAAATTATTGAACAAGACTAATGTGTGTGTGTTGTTTATGTTTTATGGTACGTCTTAATACGTGATAAATGTATTAAGATTCTCTACCTGGTTGGTTCCTGTGACAATCAGGAGAGCGGAGAAAATTTTATCTACAGGTCATGGAGAAATTACTATGAAAAAGATATGGTCGTTGTTGCTGGCATCACTGTTGACCGTCAGCACAGCAAATCTCGCATTAGCAGAGGATGTTATTGATCCTGCTTTTTTGTCAACAGGTCGTTCTTATCGAGTGATTTGGAATTATGACTCGCAAGCAGCGATTGATACCATGGAGGCTGATGTTGTTTCGTTGTCTCAAGCATTGATTGATGCAGAAGTGGAAGTTTTCACTGGGTATGGTGGTGATGCTGTTGGTGATACGGCGGCGACTTCAGGTAGTCGAAGCGGTGTTACGGCTAGTGGGTTTTCACAATTAATATCATCCAATGTTGCAGAAGAAGGTGAACGTGCTACGGTGATTTTTCAAATGACATGGGATGGCGAATATCTTGGTGAAGAACTATTTGCCATTTTTATGGAAGCTACGAATTCAGTAACTATCGAAGACGAATTTTGCTCTTTAGGTATTATTGAAGGGGCTCAAACTGGCAATGCTTCATTGCTGGCCGATGATTCCATTGAATTACTAGCAGAAGTTGCCCATGGCGATGGCTTTTTTACTACAGCAGTTCAGTTAATAACCAGCCCAGGCAGTGCTATATTTGAATGTGAAAATATTCTAATAGGGCTTGAAGGTGTTGCTGAAGGAAAAATCATTGATCAAATTATTATTGATGTGGCTTATTTTGAAGGTGACAATGTTCCTAACATTAAGAATCCTCCTGTTGTAGTTGATGCGGGTGATGGTGTCGTTGTTTCTGAGGCCTCTCCGCTTGTAACGGATTCATTTACAGTTCAAATGAATACAGATCCTAATTTTAATTTAGGTTCATTGAATGGTTCTGTTGCAACTGTTACATTAACACCTGATCCAAATACGTCTGATGACTTCAAAATGAATAGCGGTGCTTTTGGTGATTCAATCTCATTCACGTTTGATAGTAGTACCTGGCATATTCCAGAAGTTGTTACTGTGACCGTTAACGATGATGTTGAAATTGAACCTAATGTTAATTGTATCGAATTATTTGGTATTAATTTCTCTGTTTCATTAAGTGATCCTAATGCAAACGTTGAATTAAATGGTTCAACTCAGTTTGAATCTGACTTGATCTCTGTGATTGATGATGAAGTTGGTTGTGTCTTTGTTGACACTGGTGATGGTGTAGAGATTAATGAATTAGATCCTAATGGATCAATCGATACTGTTACTTATGTGCTAAACCGTCCACCAAGTGGTAGTGATAATGTTATTACTTTAACAGATGAAAATACTCTATCTGAACTCATTCCTGATACATTAACCTTTAATTCAGGTAACTGGAGTGTACCACAAACGGTATCCATTAAAGCTATTCAAGATGATGAATTTTTAGAAGAAGTGAATCCGTTTATTTCAGGTCAATCTTCTGGTGATATTGATCCTAATGCTTTTAATCCTGTTCCTGATGTTGAAGTAAGTCTTATTGAAGATGAATGTGGTGAATTCCCATTCATTACCAATGACCTTAACTTCGACTGTTATGTTAATCTGTTAGATTTCTCACTGTTCGCAGGTTCATGGGCAGATTGTACTGAACCCGATATAACAAATTGTCCATAAGAAGAATTTATTCAGATTACAATGTATTTAAGGTTAATAATGTTACATTCTCATTTGAATTTGATAGCTTAAATTCAATGAGTGGAGAAAAATGATAATTGGAGATAATTAACATGAAAAAAATGACTATATTATTGGGTGTGGCATGTCTTTTTTATGCCTTGCCCGCATATGCTGATGATGTATATATTCCAACATGGCGTGGTTCCGCTGGTAGCGTAACCGCTACATATGATTTTAATGATGAAAACACCTTTAACGAAGGTGTCACCTCTGGCCCAGATGCTGGGGACGTGACTGCTGGTGTTATCGCAGAATTTGGATCAGAAGCATGTACCAGTGGATCACGTGATGGTGTCGTTGCTTCTGAGTTTATTCGTGCTTCTCTTACCAATCTTGCGACTGGAAAAGAAGGTGTGATTATACGTTTTCAAATTACTTCAACCATGGATGCATTACCATTTGCCGGTCTTGAAGTAACAACTGGAACATTTGAAGATCCGGACTTTGTCTTTTGTGGTGGTGGTGAAGGAGATGGCCTGACCGCACTTGGTACGACAGATCATGGCGATGGATTTTTTACCATCGGAACTGAAGTACTTGTTGCATCTGGAGCTGGTTGTGAAACCGTTCAGGTATTTATGGAAGAATTACCTGGAGGTACATGTATTGATGAAGTGATTATCGATGTTCAGCATAGTGGTAACCCAGGTTTAACTGCCGTTGCTACAGTGACACCTGATTCAGTCACTGAAACTGAAGGTGGCACTGCGACCAATATGGTTGTCTCTCTTGATGCAGGTGTTGGCAGTGTCTCTGGCAATGTCACCGTTACTTTGGATCCTAATAGTGCTGAAGTTTCTTTTGATGGTGTTAATACCGCTAAAGTGTTAACTTTTACGACACTTAACTGGGAAACACCTCAAACGGTAGCTGTGGATGCATTCAACGATACCGACACGGAAGCTTGTGTTGAGACTTTCACATTCCAAGCTGTTGTTGCATCAACAACTGACACGCATTTTACAGGCGTGGCACAATGTCCTTTAACTGTTTCTGTTATTGATGATGACTCCGGATGTGTGTTTGTTGAAGCGGCTGATGTAGACTTAAACGAATTAGCGAGTGAAGCAGATACGGGTACTTTAGTTTATACCTTGAATCGTGCTCCTGGTTCAGGATCCGTTTTTGTTGACATTACAGATGGATTTGAAGATCCTAATGCACCTTTCTTTACAGCAGATCCTAACTTCCTTTCATTTACGAGTGGCAATTGGAATGTACCACAAACGGTTACACTCAATGCTGTTCAAGATAGTGAACTGCGTGGCACAGAGGCTGGCTCAGGTGCTCCTTCTGTATCAACAGCAGTTTCAACCGTCTCAGTTTCAACTCCTGGTGATACGTTCTTTATTAATTTAGACGCAGAAACCGGGGCAAACTTAAATGCTCCAACTCCTGTTGAAGTAAATATTACACAAGATGAATGTGGTGCATTTGAATTCAACGGTGTCGATTATGATAATAATTGTATTGTTGATGTTGCAGATTTCTCTCAGTTTGTTAATGAATGGTTAACTTGCTCAGAGCCTGGCTGCTAATATCAAAATAGTCTAATTTTTATTTTGATAATATTTTGCATGCGTGACGGGTAAAACCGTCACGCATTTTTATGCGCATACTAAATTTGATTTAAATATAGTAGATGATGATTTAACGTGGTTCGTGAACTATCAATTATACGGATTTTTAAGTACTTAGGTATTTGATAAAACAATGAATGAAAAGATATAATGTTGTTGGTAGGCTGGCATTGTATACTGAGTTTATTATAAATCTGTTGTAGTATTTTTATGCGAACACCTTTTGGTTATATATTTATTGTGTGGAATCAAACAAAACTTGGAAAATAGCAGCAACCAGCGGGAAGGAGTAAGTGTAAAACGGTCGCGTCGGTAAAAAGTAGGCAATGTCTGTAATCGGGGCGACAGGACTTGAGCCTGCGACCTCAGCACACCCAGGGCAAACCAGCTGGATTTCTATGACTATGAGAAATAAAGAGTTAAATTTTTCATTTTTTTTAAGTCTTTTAAAATGAAAAGGTTGTGTTCGTTTCTCTTCCCGTCTGTTCCCTTGCAGTTTTTTCTGCTCCCGTCTTGACCTTAAGTATTTAGTGGATTCTGCATAAATTCTGCATAAAATTTAGATCGGTTAAGGATGAATTTTATGGCAAGAAAACGCAAAATACCAACGCTGCAAAACAATGGCAGATACTATCTTGTCAACGTATTTAAGCCCGATGGCAAGCGAACCACCGTTAGTTTTGGGCCTGCTGACGGTAATCTTACTGTTGGGGAAATTTATGCGGCTTTCGGAAAATGGATTGATTTATATGCTAAGTTTCCCGCCAAAATGCTTAGTTACAAAAATCCCTATGATGCTATTGAAGATGTTGTAAATCCCTCTAAAATTACCACTATTGGCAAACTAATCGATTTATATTATTCATGGGTGGAAAAATCATCTGATGTTCCTAGTGGAAGTAATGGTACTCTGATTCGCACAAATCGAGCAAAAAGATTCCTTAAGCCATATCTTGACTGGTCAACCGTAGAATTTGGTTCTGAAGAGCTACAGAAAGTCTTGAATAGAATGGAAGAAGGAACATTCAAGAGTGGGAAAAAAGTAAAGAAATATACTCGGACAAGCATCAATGACACACTAAAGCAGATTAAATTTATTTGGAGTTGGGGCGTTGGGAGAGAATTTGTAAAACAGTCTCAGTTGATTAATTTGGACGAGGTTAAACCTCTAAAATTTGGACAGGCTCGAGAAAAAATCAAAAGAGCAAAGGTCACTAGGCAAGAATTTGATGAATTTCTTAAAAATATAAGTAGTTTATTGGGGGATTTGTTTGAGTTGGTTTGGAATACTGCAATGAGACCAAGCGAAGCAGCCAAGATGAGACCTTGTGATATTTTAACCGATGATCCTGAATGTTGGCTATATATACCTGGGCGAGATATTAGTCCGATAGGTGAGCATAAAACTATGAGGTTTGGGCGAATTAAAGCAATACCATTGACTACTAAAAGCCAGGCGAAAAATATTCATCTAGTTCCCTTAGAGCTGCATGTTTAAGGGCATGTACAAGGGCAGGTATTGAACCATTCACACCTTATGATTTAAGACGAAGTACGGCAACTGGTATTCGGGCAAGATTAGATAAAAATGCGGCTAGATTATTGCTTGGTCATTCAGATGAGAAAACCACCGATATTTATCTTCTAGAAGAAGTTCAGGAAGTTATGAAAGTGGCAAAATTGCTTGCTGGTTAATTATAGAGATCAATTAATACTTAATTTATATTTCTCAATCTGATCTCCAGCCATACGGCCAAAAGATTGAAGCGTAAAATTCGTATAAAGATTGGAACAAATATGGGGGCCGGTCATTACGCTGTAACGTATCCACTCAGTGCCACTTTTTTGGATTGAGATAAACTTAGTAGAAACCCTTAAAAATTCGATAATATTGTTTTAAATTGTTGCTTAAATATTTAAATCTGGTATTATCAGGGTGGAATTTTCGAATGCAAAATATTATGGGTTGTAATCATTGATTGATATGAATAATTGCAATATGAGCGATTATTCAGTTGCCGTATTTTTCCTGTTCGAGAACGGTGATAAATTATCATTGAGCATGATAAATAAATCGGGAGCGGAACATTTAATCGAATTGTCATGTATTTCAATCGTAGGAGGATCAAATGGGGCAAAATGGTTATCGCAATTCAATCAATCCTTTAATGATCATGTTGATCATACTATCGTGGGTATTGATCAATTCATACTTCCTGAGTAGATACATCCAAGTCGTAAACTACCAGGATAATGTTCCCTTTAAAATAATCGCTATCTTTGTTATCAGCTGGGTTGTCCTTTCATCGTATTATGCGTGTTATCATGTTGTGTCATTTGTTTTTTCATTACTAGCCCTCAATTCTAAGTCAAAGCATCCAAAGTGTTACGGATCTACTCCGAAGGTCGCCATTTTATATCCCTGTATGAATGATTTTCAAGAGCATGCTGTCGATTCTTATCTTTGCCAAAGCTATCAAAATTACCATATTTTTATTCTTGATGACTCTACGGTTCCGGAAGAGAAGGAAAAGGTTGATGATTATGTAAAAAGTCATTCCCAGAAAATTACGTTGATTCGACGTAAAGACAGAAGCCATTTCAAAGCGGGAAATTTAAATAATGCCATAAGGCAGCTTGACAGCGATTACAAATATTTTGCCATCATGGATGCTGATGAAATTATTTCATGTGATTTTACGAAAGAAACGGTCGCTATTTTAGAAGCCAATTCAAAAGTTGGTTTTGTTCAAACCTGTCATGATTTATATGGTAAAACCGTGTTCGGCCAAATGGCAGGGGAAGGTATTGATCCACATTTTAAATATTTTTTGCCAGCACGAAATCGTTTTGGTTTTGTTTACTTATATGGCCATGGCGTGATGGTCAGAACACAGGCGTGTCTTGACGTGGGGGGCATTCCTGAAATCGTTTCAGAAGATGTGGCACTTGCAACCCGAATGAGAATAAAAGGCTATCATGGCATATATGCAGATGATATCGTGTGCCAGGAAGAAGTGCCTCCAACATATGAAGCATGGCGTAAACGAAACGGGAAGTTTGTACGGGGAACTCTGGAATTTTTTACGAAAGAATTTCCCGATTTTATTCGCGCTAAGAATATTTCACTCACGGAAAAGATTGATCTTTCAACCGCGCTATCCGTTCTCTATATACCGATCTTCTTTTTAGTGTTTCTTGTTTTAATACATGTTGTACTTCCGTTTTTTGTAAAAGATTCGTATTCTATCACGGTTTTGGGAGAAAATAACGCCCAACATGGCTATATTCATACAGCGATGGCGATATTTCGACCTCTATGGGGCTGGGATACCTTTGTGTTTACGCTTTTCTCCGTTTTTGCTTCATTATGTTATTTAATTCCCTGTTTCATAAGATCACCCTTACGGGTGATGAGATATATTTTGCGAATGACAACCGTTCATTTATCCGTTTCACTGCAAACCCTTATAGAGTCTGCAAACTGGATTCTGACAAAGAAAGCCATGTTTTGCTCAACGGGTAATCGTAAAACCCAGGCTCTTGATAAAAAGATGAGTACTAAAGTCGAAGGTTACATGGGATATGTTGTCATCGTATGCAGTATCATAACCGGATCGATCTGTTTGATGTCACTGGGTATTTCTCTGGCTTTAATTCCACTGATGTTGAGATCCAATTTCCCTGGTAAGGTCTGTGCTGTCTTGATTTTGCTGCCGATGATCTTAACTATTATTTCTTTTGGATTGGTCCCAATGGGATTGCTGGGTATTTCGGGGGCATTTGTCGGGTTTGCATTTGCTCATCACTAATGTGCATAAAAAGTGTATGTCTTTCAGTTGATCTAAGAGGTTTCTATGAAACATTTTTTTAAACTTATTCCTTTATTGATATTTCTTATTGTTCCGATTTCTTTGACTGCAATGAGTGGTGATATTGATAATAATGGCGTCGTCGAAGAAGAAGATGCTCGTTTACTGACACGCTATCTTTCGGGGGAAGTGTCCGCAGTATTCGATCATGTAGATGCCGATGTGACGAGTGATGGTATTGTTGATATGGAAGATGCTTTCGCTATAGCCAAGCGTGCAACTGGACGAACAAAAATCATTGTGATTTCACCCAAATATGGCTCTCCAAACAATCTTCGAATTGGCAGTACGATACGAATCGAAATATTTGAAAAATTTAAGCCTTACCGTTTTCAAACAGGCGTTGTTTCCATAAAATCAGAAAGTACCGAATATGATTCTGGTGAACGAAGAATGTACAGAAGCTACGGCAGTCAATCGTTGTATTATCACTGGAATACAAGGGGGCTGGAGCCTGCTTCAGATTACATTATTACAGTCACAACTTCTGATGGTGAAGAAACATCCACCATCTTTAATAGCTCTTCTTTATCGGCAAGAATCTTTGAACCCCCATTGCTCAGTACCGTTGTGGATGCGACAGCGCCCTGTCCAGGGATTCCTTTGGTATTTGAAAGGGTTTATCCACATGATTCAGCAAATTATCCCTATTTAGGACCACTGGGAAGAGGTTGGGTACATAATTATGATATCTTTCTTCAAGAAGATACCGATGGCTTAATATCGCTGCATGGGCCTCAGGGGTTTAACCGCTTTTTTACAAGTAATGATGATGGTACGTATTCATCATCTCCGGGGGACTATGGCGTTTTATCTCGTGATGTTGGAGATCGGTTTATATTGACGGAAAAGTCCGGGCTTATATATCATTTTAATTCAAACAATAAAATTCATAAAATTGAGGATCTAAATGGTAATCAGCTCAGTTTTTCTTATTCAGGTGATCATCTCACAAAAATTGAGCACTCCTGCGGACGTTCATTTCGATTGCAGTATGGTTCTAACGGTCGATTATTAAGTTTGACGGATCATGTAGGTCGGAAAACGGTTTATAGCTATTATCCCTCTAGAGGATCAATAAGAACGAATCATGTTCTATCAAACGTTGTTAACCCTGCAGGTGATAAAACAAGATATAACTATCATTGGGGACGACGAGGTCTTTTAAATTATCGACTGACATCCATTGTTAATCCTGATGGAACGGAATCCGTTTATGAATATGATCATAAAGCAAGACTAACTCGTATATCTGGTAAAGGTAATTCTAACGCGGTTGAATTCAGTTACGATTCCGATGGGACAACTTATACAACGGATGCTGTTGAAAGTGTGGATATCGTTAAGGTGAATGCGAGTGGTAAGCCTTTATGGAAGATAAGCCCGGATAATAATATCGATGAAATGTCTTATGATAACAATAACAACTTAATACATACCAAAGATCCATTGGGAAGAGAAACAAATTATTCCTATGATGAACACGGGAATATGACGAAGATGACTGATGCCCTGAATAACAGTTTTCGCTATGCTTATGATGAAAACGTTCATAAGCCGACTCGCATAACGGATCCGTTGAATCGCAGTGTAAAATATGATTATGATAGTCATGGAAATCAAACTAGTATTACTTATCCTGATGGCAGTCAAGAATATTTTACCTATAATTCCAGAGGGATTATGCTATCTCGTCAGGATTCAATGGGGCGAATTTCTTCTTATACCTATGATAATAAAGGGCAAATGACTAGTGCCATTGATGCCGCAGGCAATTTAACAGGATTTTCTCATAATTCCGGGGAATTGGAAAGCATTTCTAACGCAAAAAACATTGAGGTGGTTAAGCATACTCGCAATGTGTTAGGTAGAATTACTCGCAGTAGTTATCCTGATGGTTCACATGAAGATTATAAGTATGACGGCAATGGGAAAATGGTGGAATTTAGGAATCGAAAAGGCCAAAAGATTACCTATGTATATAATAGCTCAGGTCTTTTACTATGGGAAAATTATTCCACAAATCACAAATATCGTTATTCTTATGATTCTGCCGGATATCTTACCAATATTGAAAAGCACGGCTTGGGCAGAGAGTTGGTTGAAGATTATGAGCGTGATGCTTCTCATCGAATTGTTAAAGTAAAGGTCCCTACAGGGAAACTTTCAAATACGTATGACATTTCGTATGGTTATGACGCTGCGGGCAATCGTTCGCTGATGGTCTATCCGGATGGTTACCTGATACGTTATAAATATGACAACCTAAACAGACTTGCTCGGATAACAGAAGAAGATGGCACTACGATTGTGGCTTACCAGTATGATGCTGTGGGAAAACGGATAAACCGCTCTCTTGGCAATGGGACATATACTCATTATCAATATAACAATATGGATAGAATAACATCGCTTACAAATTATTCACCAGAAAGTACCGTGCAATCTTATTTTAACTACGCGTATAACCTTGCCGGTATACGAACATCCATGACTACCTTAGAAGGTACTCATGCTTATAATTACGATGATATATATCAGCTAACCGATGTTCAATACCCTGGTGGTGGAATAACTAATTTTACCTTTGATGAAGTTGGTAACCGTATTAGTGTTGTTGATGATGGGGAGTTAACACAATATAGATCAAACACATTAGATCAATATACTGAGGTTGGGCCTGAATCTCTGAAATACGATAAAAATGGCAACCTGGTTCAAATTAAATCAACGAATAATACAATAAAATATACATGGAACACTGCTGATCAGCTTGTCAAAATTAAACAAAATGGCATAAATATTGACTATGAATATGATCATGAAAAACGAATGATCTCAAAGACAATCAATGGCCAAACAACCAGATATATTTGGGATGGTGTTTCCCTGGTTGCGGAAATGGATGCCAGTGGCCAACTTCTTAAACGCTATGTTTATGGTTCCAATATAGATGAGATCATAAGAGTTACTCATAACGGAATAGATTACTGGTGTCAGCAGGATGGTTTGGGAAGTGCTGTTGGAACTACTGATAATGATGGTAATGTCACTGCAACGGCATCCTATGACGTATATGGCACATTGCGAACTGGCGGTCTTTCTCATGTACCTCAAAGACTTGCAGGCATGATTTGGGATGAAGATGCAGGGCTTTATTACGTACGGGCAAGATGGTATGATCCCCATTTAGGTTGTTTTATTAGTGTTGATCCAATAAAGAATACTAGTAATAATCAATATTTCTATGCCGATAATAATCCGATTACTAAGATTGATCCATTAGGATTAAAAGCAGCTAATGTTGAAGCGGTGGTAGAATTGATTGAACTTATAAGGAATTTTATAGAATATTTATCAAATACTACCAGTTTAGGAAGAAAAGGGGACAGTAGAACAGTATATGAACCACATGATACTTATAAACCCGGTGATTATAGCAAACCATATTTTGGGGAAAAATGGTTGAATGAAGATGAATTAAATGAGCATAATGGTAAATTTCATGGCTGGAAACCGGATTACATCTGGCTGGATAGTAATGGTAATATCCATAATGGCTATTACAAAAGATTTCGCGGATTGAGAGTGATTCCAAACACTGAAAATCCAAATATAAGAAATATGTGGGATCCCAACCCATTTTTAACTAAATCTCCTGATGGTTCATATATTGTTTGGGGCTATGATGCTGGTATGTGTCCAACATTTATACAGCCACCTCAAGCTTCAAAAAATACTACGAATTACAAAATATCTGAAAATGTAAATGAACCATTAATAGGTGAAATTATTGTTCCTTTAGAAAACTGCCTACTCAGATCTGATATTCCAATTTATGGAATCGCGGCTGGCCGAGATTTCTTGAATTATCGTGTTGAATATGGCAAAGGAGAACGTCCGTCCAAGTGGTATATAATTGATAAATCGGAAAAACTTCAGACAAAAAATGATTGTCCGGATTTTAAAGATATTTCCTGGATGCAAGGTGACATCGATTTAAAAGGTAATCTGGCAACCTGGAACGTGGGACTGAAAAACTGGTCTCATTTGCCTTGGCATGCTCCGGAAGATGACATTGATTTAAACGGTGTTTATACGATACGGCTGGTTGTTGAAGGTAAAGATGGTAAAACCATTGAAGATCGGGTTACTGGCGAAGTTGGACGAGTGATTGCCCAATGTCTGCCCGGCATTGCGGTGAGTTCAGATCAAAGAGTCACACTAAGATTTCCTGAACAGGCATTAACAGATTCCTTTAGGGTCTATACTATTTTACCTATGGCTGATATAAACGAAGATGTGCCAAAGCCGCCCGCAAAGGGAGAATTCATTGGGCCCGTTTACCGGATTCGTGAACCTGGGGATCGTTTCGCCAAAGATGTTATCATGGAATTTAAAGTAACTAATAAAGAACTTAAGAACGCTCCGGAGCATAGTGGTATTTGCCAGTATGATGTAAAAAGCAAAAAATGGATATGGCTCAACACTGCCTATGATAAAAAAGAAACGACCTTTAGAACCATTCTAAAAAAGCTACCTGAAAAGAAAGCCATCTACGCATTAATTCATCATAACGAAGTTGTGAGGTCAACCCTGGCAACACCGGTAAACTCTTCAGCAGCCCAGATAAAACCTGTCAAACCGGGCGTTTTAGTAGATTATACATTTGAAGAAAATATGGGAAGTTTTAAATCACGGGATCGATATGTAGGGGCTACTGTTAAACGTAACAATAGTAAAACACCAGATGGATCATATTGTATAGAGATTATGAATGAAAATTATGGGGGGAATTTTTCTTGTACCGTTTTGGATCAACCATTTGATGTGCGCGAATATAGCAACCTGTCTTTTGATTATCGTATTGCTGACGGTGTAAAAATTGACTTTTACTTCAAAGTGAATGACCGATGGTATCATCTTCGCTTCACCGGCGATCCCGTGGACTATGATTTACAGGATGTCAATATTGCTAATCTTGGCGAAATTCAAGGGGTTATTGCGGACGATCAATGGCATACAGCGAATGTTGATTTGCGATATTTGCTACGCCAGCAAACACAATTAACAGTTATCGAAGAAGTCATGATGGCCAACTGGAATGTCAGTGGATATATGAAACTTGCCTTTGGGAGTAATGCTCGTGATGCCTCTCTTAATCTCGATAATTTTAAAATCACGGGACCGGGCATCGTATCTCAAATCCCACCCATACTCATGATTGAAAATTATGAAGAATCAAACAAAAATAATCGTCCTCAAATACCCTCTGGAAGCTACGGTCCTCCCGGAACGAGGATTGTAGAAAGCTCAATTGTTTCGATAGCGACTCCAGAAGCCAGTGGGGCCGAAGCCACCTCGCCAGCCGTAACGGATAAAAAGTTATTATTAACTTTTGATATGAGTATGCCTGATGCCTATGGCGGATACTGGCGTTCTTTGAAGGGGACTGACCTGTCAGATTATAATGTATTGAAATATGAAATGCACACGATGGATAACAAAATACCTGACATGGATATCGGTATTCGAAATATCCATGGCGTAGAAGGCAAGACGAAAGTATCGCCCTATGCACTATCGACTGGCAAAAACCGATGGGATGTTACGATACCATTATCAGGATTTAAGGGACTTACTGATTTATCTCATCCAGATGTTTTATTCTTTTCTTTTAAACATCATGATCAAAGCGTGAAGACCAATTTGTGGATTGACGATATCCGTTTGATACGGGAATCTTATTCTCAGGTTAGTGATTTTGAACATAGTTTCGATTGGAATTATCTGGGCGGAGAATATACGACCGGTCAAAATGGTGCTGCAGTCATTTCAGCATCTACGATGCCAGATGTGTCTCAGGGTATTCAATCAAATAATAATGTTTGCCGGATATCTTATGGGGGTACGATCGGCCTCGATTACGGCCAACAAGGAGGTTTTTCGTATTGTGGCTGGAACTGTAGCCTGAATAATTATGATGCCAGGGCTTTCAAATTTATTTGTATGAAGGTGCGTGGAGAAAAAGGTGGTGAGAAACCAAACATATACCTTAGGGACGCCAATAAACGTATCCCTTTGAGAGCTAAATTTTTTCCTGCTCTAACAAACAAATGGCAAACGATTAAATTGCCGCTTACGTTTTATTCAAATTTAGGTATTGACCTGAGTCATTTGGAAGCCCTTGAATGTGTCTTTGAATGGAATGAACAATCGGGTACGATTTATGTTGATGATATTTTCTTTGAGTAAAAGAGGTAAAAAAGATGTCTAATTATTTGAATGCCCTTTTATGTTTTTTTCTAGTGATTTTATTCTCGGAGAACTTGATTGCGGATGATACTTATGTCTCTTTCTCGATTGATGGTTCTGCCATGACTTCTCAAGTTGGTGACATCTATGAAACTCCTTTAAATTACATATCAAAACATGGTGCTTTGGGGGCTTATGAACTTAGATTGACCTACGATTCCTCACGTATTAAAATCCAACATATTACAATCCCACCCGAATCGGTATTTGCTGGAAACACGTCGTTTAATCCCGAAACGTTTGACACAGGTGAAACCATTATCACCGCTTTTCAAACATCTTCCGATGCGGAAACTCATGATCCAACACCTTTGGCAATCATTCGATGGCAAGTCATAAGTGACGTTGTCGAGCGAGATGCAATCATCCTTTATCCCGTCACAGTCCTGGATACAAATTGGGCCCCCTTAACAGTGGGGCACTCAAGTGTGTCATTAAATGGGCAATATGTACCGGCATTGAATAATGCGATACCAAAATCTTTTACGATTAAACAATGTACTGTTAGTGCAAGTAAAAACAGAACTCCAGCTAAAGACTCCATTGCTTTTGTATGTACTTCCTTTGATTTGGAAAGTGTCGATTTTGGTAACTCGAATTTAGTTTATATCGAAATAGTAAATAATGATCCAGAATCAAATATGATATATGACACTTTATTTAATGTTAACGAAGGTTTCTACAAGAATGATGTATTTACCTATAAAAATGAAGAAAAAGGTGTTCATGGATTTAGAGCTAATATAAAGAAAAATGAATTAAAATTAAATTTACAAAACATTGATCTAAGTGGATTGCAAGAAATATTTACTATAACAATAACTATAGGTGAAAATACTCTTGTTGGCCTAAGTTCACCGGATATTGTGAATAAGGCTAAACCCGTACCTATCCCGCTTTATTTTGATAATACCGATATGATACGAGTTAAGAAACATAAATTGTTACTTAATGCAAACGAAGAGAATGCGGATTCTCTTTTAATCCGTGGTGATATTTCGTTCCAAAACCGTAACATGGACTATACCGGTCAACCTGTAATTATTCACTGGGGAGACTCTCAGATCGTATTGCCTTCAGATAAAATTGTGCAAGTAAAAGAAAAGATGATATTTTTATATAAAAGATCTCAGCAAGAAGATATCTCTATTGCAATGATGAATATTAACATGATCAATGGCACTTTCACAATAAAGATTAATAATGCGAATATTGGTGTGCAAGAATCTCCGGTTGAATTTGGTCTTTCTATAGGAAACTTCAATGAGGGAGATATCGTTCAGCTAAAAGAATAATGTGCGTAGTAATTATTTCCAGGGAATGGCATGTCGTATATGTGCGGCGAGTGGATGATGATCCGTGTTAGCAATCGATAAGCCATCGGGGCTAAATGAAGCACTAATAATAACCCAATCCTGGTCGAACGTCATAAGCTCTTTACCTAATTGCCAATCCCAGAGGATCATTTTACGATCAATTCCTGATGACAATAATCTTTTTCCATCCTTGCTGAATTGTAACGTGGTCGTGCCGCCAAATCCATGCCCGTGTAACTCCTTAATGAGAGTATTAGTATGAAGGTCCCACAATAAAATCTTGTCGTTGATCTGGCTGTTTGCAAGAATATAATTGTTAGGATGAAATGCGATTGCTGAATTTCTAAGATCAGGGAAATTCTGTATGATGGTGTTTTTTTTCCTCCCCGAATGTATGTCCCATACATGTATGCAGCACTCGGTATGGTCTAATGCCGCCAGTGTCCTGCCATCGTAGCTCATAGCAAGAAGACAATATTCGACGTTAAACGACCTGAAAGGTACCCCATTACTGACATAAAAAAGGTCAATACCTCCTTCAACATATGAGCAGGCAATAATACTGCCCGTAGGGTCGAAGCGAAAATCAAAAATTTCTTTTTCAAGCGATATATTCTTTGTGTTAGGATAGCCTTTCTTTGAGGTGTCATAAAATCGTAAATACCCCAGCGAGGCAACCGCAATCTCATTGCTGTGCGGCTTGAATTGCACTAGTCGGCTTCTCTTGTCATTTGTTCCTATGCTATTAAGACCTTCAACATCCAGATAATCAATTGTTCTGTTCATGGTGTTATACAGTAATATACGCTCATAATTCCAACCGGTAGTTGCTATTATTTTTCCATCAGAGCGATAATCTAACTGGTATGTTCCGCTGGTATAATTTGTAGGAAACTCGATATTTTCAGGCGGTGTATCATTTGATAAAGAGATAGGCCATTGATGGATCTTGCCTTTTGTGTCTGCTGAAAGTACTGTTTCGTCAGATGCATAATCTACTGAAAAAACCGTATCTCCATGATAGAGTGTTTTAAGAGGTTTCGTTTCCTTATCGAGGTTCATTGGCCATTGAGAACTGTCATAGACGTTAATAACTCCATCATTTCTGCTGGCCGTGATTATTCTACGCTCATCTCTGGATGCAATAAGGGCAAATAATTCATTTCTGTGATGTTTTAACTGGCTGATTAATTGCGCTGAATCTAATGAATAGATATTAGTGTAGGTGGATTCAACATCTACCAAGAGATTTTTATTTTCAAAGATAACAATGCCGCGTGAACCTTCATTAGCTATGGCCTTTATTTTATGGACAAGCTTGAATGACTCGGTTTCAAAAACATATACAAAAGGACTGTCTGTGCTGGCAAGATATTTTCCACTTTGTCCGATAGAAAGCAGAAAAACTCTTGAATCATGAATTTCGCGTACATCTATAATTTTCCATGTGGTTGTATCGAAAGTATATAATTTACCGTCATTTGTTCCTGCGTATAAAAGTGGATCTTTAGGATGGAAACAAATCGCACTAAAATCACGATTTTCTGATTGAAACACAATGGTGCCATCTTCAGCATTCAAGATAGTAATTTTCCAATCGGAAATAGTTGCTACAACTTGTTGTTTTGGATTAAACAACGGGCAGTGTGGCCACGGATCTACTTCAATATCTTTTTGCCAGAGTATTTTTTGGGTACGATAATCCCATAAACTAACTGCGCCTATCTGACTGACTAAAAAATATTTTTCGTCAGGAGATATCGCAATGCCGCGGATTATGTTGCCCAATGGTGTATGCAAAGACCAGTTTGGGCGATCGCATAAGTGCATCAAATATCCCCACTCCCAACCTCGGAGTGAAGGCTTCGTTTCTTCGAGCATTTTGCGAACCTGGCTGAAATCGTGTGCCTGTATTTTCGCTCTGGCTGCCTGGATAGTAGTACAATAAGCTTGCCGTTCTGATAGCTCTAATGCTTGCTGAGTCGCATCACGCTGGCGCGACGCTTCAATAAAACCTAGAATGGTTCCAATGATCCCTATCGTAATAGCAACACAAACAATTGAGGCCGTAATCACTATTGCTCGATGACGCTCGATGAATTTTTTAATAAGATAGGAAGTAGACTGAGGGCCTGCCAGTATTGGTTTGCCTGAAAGATAACTATTTATATCACCATGCAATTCTGCAACAGATCTATAGCGTTGCGATGTATCTTTATGCATGGCTTTTAAGGGAATCCATTCCAATTCCTTACGTAAACATCTCAGGAGTGCTTCGGGATTCGTCTGGCGGTTGTCTGCAATTTTTGTTGTCTTGTTTCCGATAATACGCAATTGAGAACTTGGTCGAACAGCATGTTCTTCACGAATGATTCTTTTAATTTCATCAAAAGATTTTGATCGAATAAGCTGATCGCTGTATGGTAATACTCCGATCAATAACTCATATAGTAATACGCCAAGTGAATAGATATCTGAACGAATATCAATTGCATCGGAATTAATATCTAGTTGTTCTGGACTCATGTATTCCGGTGTGCCAATAAAATGTCCGCAATTGGTAAAGAAAGTATTTTTTGTCAATGGTTGACTGATCGCCTTGGCAATGCCAAAGTCAATGACTTTCACTAAGGGCTTATCATCTTTGATGGCGATTAGAATGTTAGAAGGCTTTAAGTCTCTATGTATAATCCCTTTTTCATGTGAGTGCTGAATAGCCTTGCAAACATCTATGAATAGTTCAAGTCTTTCTTCAATGGATAGACAGCATTGATCGCAATATTCTGTAATAGGTATACCCGGTACATATTCCATTACAAAGTACGGATGGCCTTGCGGGGTTGTTCCGGTATCAAACACTTTTGCAACATTCGGATGATCCATGATAGCTAAAGCTTGCTGTTCGGCTTTAAAGCGGGTGATAACCGCCTTTGAATCCATTCCTGGCTTTAAAACTTTGAGGGCGACGTTTCTGGAGATAGGGCGTGACTGTGCGGCAAGATAAACAATGCCAAAGCCACCTTCCCCCAAAGGTTCAATGATGTCGTAACGTTTAAGTTGTGGAGCAATTGCCATTAAGCCTTCTCTATCGATATTTTCTGATGAGCTTTGCAGGGAATGCTGTTTGTGCAATTCCTGGCTTTCAGAATTGCTGCCTATCGATAGCAAGCGAGCTATTTTATTTCCTGACAAATTGTTAAATGGCTTTTTTTCCATACAGGCCATGGGTATTTATGAATCTATTTATGTACTATTTCCAATTAACAGCATCAGTACTCTATATTTACTACAAAATAAATCTGAAATACTTGCCTTAATATTTAGAAAACATGTCCAGCAGTTCAAAAAATTCTTCATCAATATCACTATCGTTTTCCACAAGTTTGGAAAGGTGTCTTTTTAAAGTGTTTCGAAATAAGCGTTTAACCGATGCTGTCATGTTTGACGCTTTTGCTTCATCGCTGATGCCAAGTGTGTTGCATAGTTCTGTATACACAGGACTTGGGTTCCCATAAAGAATAGGGTCAAGGATTTTTGTCTTGAATACTAGCCAGTGTTGCTCCATTGCGTTATTTTTACAAGATTTCTCAACATCACTAAAAACAGAATGCAAGAATTCTGTGGCCCAGAGGTGCTGAAATGTCTCTTCGGGGGTTAAATTCTTTCTTGGATCAATAATGGCCTGCCCATCCAGTTCGCTCAATGAGACCGTGTCATACCCACCGGATCTTTTTTGAGCATTTTGATGCTTTGTTTTATTAATGAGATAGTATTTTAGAGAAGTTAATAAAAAATTTCGAAATCGCCCTTTGGCTTGATCCGCTTTTTGAATCAAATCCTTCTCAAGAATCATATCCTGGATAAAATCTTGTGTAAGATCATTTGTCTCGTCGTGGGTATATCCTTTTTGTCTTATAAACGCATAAATCGGTTTCGAATATTTTATAAGCAAAGTACTTAAGATTTCGTTTCTTAAAGATGGATCGGCTGTTTTAAGATCGATGATTTGTGTCCATTTGGTGGTTGTAATGCGATCATGGTTATCATTTGATACCATTATTCTGGCCTCCCGCTGTATTCATTTACTTGTTATTACCTAGATCAGGTGTTCTCAAGATTTAAGACTTGTTAGCAATAGCTTAAGCTTGACAAACATAAATAATAATTCACATACTGATTTGAATGTGTTATCAGCTGATTAAATTTTTACAAAAAACAGCAACCGCCTAACCTGCTCTTAATTATACAATTACAGGAGTTGTCGGGCAAGCCTATAATCTGATTGTAAAAATGATTTATTTTCAAAGTAAGAATACAAAAAAAAAATTGTAGTAAATGGTGAAAGAAGCAGAATAGAAAACAAATCATTTCTAATATTATCTGACTTCTAGAAAAATAACAATACTCATTTATCAGGGAAGGACTAAGGAAAATGAGAAACCACATTATTATACTAATTATTGCATGTCTTTTGTTGTCCATTTGTCGTGTTTCAACTGCAAGTCTGGCTATTACGGAAATTATGTTTTCCACCCATTATCCTGACAGCAATCCGGATCAGTATTGGTGGGAATTAACCAATCTTGGGTCAGATGTGATAAACCTAAATGGTTATTCGTGGGATGATTCCAGTGCTCAACCGGGGGAATTTATTTTTCCAAATATGAATATTGTTCCTAGCGAATCAATCATTATACTTCAGCATTCAGCAACCGTTTCGGATTTCGAATCTGTATGGGGATTAGCTCCTGGTTCTATTCAGATACTTGTTCCCTTAGACTTTGGTGTGTCTGCATTTCCAGGTTTTTCAATCAATGACACAATCAATATCTTTTCGCCATCGCCTGATAACAATTTAGTTGATTCTAAATCGGGAATACCCGGTAATACGACGCAGGGCATATCAATCGAATATCTACCCGGTCTGTCGATAAGATCGAGCGTGCCAGGTGAAAATGGAGCTTACATTGCCCCGGGGATCACACCTGATGAAGTCGGTTCACCGGGTGTGGTACCAGAACCTTGTTCTATTACCTTATTAGGATTGGGCGGCTTAACGTTCATCAGAAAACGTCAATAGTAATGTAATTCAATGGCACATTTTGATAAATCTTCAACTAAAATTTTGACAAGACATTAGTGTCAAGGAGGCACAAAATGAAAAAAACTGGAATAATTTTTTTGTTTACGGTCATCATTATCAACAATATATTATGGGCACAGCCATCAGTTATTCAGGGGCCTTTAACTTATCCTGCAAATGATCATACCTATTATTTGTTAGATGCCAGTTCATGGACAGATGCTGAAGCTGCGGCTGTAAGTTTGGGGGGGCATCTTGTTACAATAAATGATCAAGATGAAAATAATTGGGTCTGGAAAATGTTTTATCCTGGACACCCCAATGATCCCAATGATCCGGACCCGCATTTGTGGATTGGACTAAACGACATTGATTCCGAAGGAACTTTTGAATGGACCAACGGTGATCCTGTTACCTTTACCAACTGGGACAACAATCAACCAAGTAACTCCGGTGGTATTGAAGATTATGTTGGTATGTGGGAAGTACCGCCGCCGGATGCATCCGGCATTGCTGGAAAGTGGAACGATTTTGATAACTTACCCCCGGTAAGCAGTCGTATCGGATACGGTGTTGTAGAAATTATTGAGCCAGAAATGGGATCATGGATATTCATGCCCTCAATGAACACAGAGCGGCAGGCACATAATGCCGTATTGGGGCAGGATGGTTACATTTATGCTGTAGGAGGAAGGGATAGTAGCAATATTGTTTTGCCTTCAGTTGAACGCTATGATAGAAGTACGCGACAATGGACGGCTGTTGCTTCAATGAATAGCCCTCGGTGGTTACATGAAGTTATCGAATGTAATGGTTTTATTTATGCTATTGGCGGAAGAACTCAGGCAAGCATTTTATCTACAATGGATGTCTATGATCCGCAATTAGATAGTTGGAATATCTCTCCCTATACATTAAACATCCCTAGAATTCATTTTGCGGTTACAAAAGATCATAGCGATAAAATATATGCTATTGGCGGAATAGATATTAATGGTGTTATCATTGATTCTGTTGAAGTTTTTGATCCTGCAAATCCGGCTTTGGGCTGGCAAATTCTTGGACACAATTTGAATGAAACGAGAGGTTATTTAGGGAGTGGCACCGATACGCTGGGGCGAATTTACGCTATTGCTGGGGCTACATCAACTATTTCCAACAGTGAAACAGTGACTGTAGAACGATTTGACCCAGAAAATCCTTCTGCAGGTTGGACCTATGGTCCAAGCCTTAATCAAGACCGTCAAGTTGGAGCCTATGCAACAGATTGTAAGGGAACAATATATGTGTTGGGCGGATGGGCTGGTGGATCTGGTCCTCATTTAACTACTGTTGAAGTTTATGATCATGCGACGGATAGTTGGGTTTTACATTCAAATATGAACCGAGCGATTAATCATTTTGCAGCCGCATTCGACATGCAAGGGAATTTATATGCCATTGGGGGTGAACACTTTAATACACAGGAAGAAGTAGAAGCTATTAAAGCATATAAGCCGCTATCTATTAATGCACCAAACGGCTTGGAATCTTTGCTTGTAGGAGAAAATTTGTCCATTTTATGGGAGGGAATTGAATGCATTGATACTGTTGCAATAGATTATTCTGATGATTGTGGTGTAACTTGGCAGGCAATCGATCCAAATACAGAAAATGATGGTAATTATGTGTGGGTTCCTTCTCAAATAAATTCTGACCAGTGTATTATCCGTGTTTGTGATATTTCTCAACCGGCTGTTTGCGATGCAAGCAATCAGTTATTTACAATATTTGAATGCCAGGAAACATTAACTGCGGATATTGACGGCAATTGCTTTGTTGATATAACCGATTTTAGTCTGTTTGTTTTACAATGGCTTTTAGGAGGAAATCCATTTGATCCGGGTTGGATACCTTAGTTACTAATTAATCGCCCTCAGGCACAAATATTTTGATGTCTGAGGGCGAAAAAACGAACAATCTGAATAATTAAGGAAAAATTCACTCTTCGACTAGATTTTTTATGCATACTAGCTATGCATAAGAACCTGAGTTGGCTATAGTTTGCGTCTATTCAAACTATTAAGAGAAATCATAGGTTTATATTAAAATAAACTTGAATCTAGTTGTATTTGTGTTTAAATAAAATTGTCTTTCAGTTGGGTAAAGGGTTTTCGTGTTTCGCGTCAAGAAAATACTACCTATGTAGTGAAGGAGAAAAGGGATGGGTAAAAATAATATTGCGAAATACTCCATATTAAAAAAAAATCTTATTATATTTATACTATTATTAAATTATGACTATCTCCAAGCTGATGAAACAATCGGCTTGGAAGGAAAAGCTTGGCCACCATTCATAATAAATCAAGTATATACTCCTTGGTGTGATGAGGCTATTCATCTTTTTGGTGGTACAATGTGTAAATCCAGTGCACATGATTTAGATAATAATGGGCAATGGGACATAGCAGAGCCACTTTTATTAAATCACCGAGCTCTAGCAGGGGCATTTCAAATAGGCACATCAAATTTGTGGACAATTGATACTATAAGACAGTGCTTTCGAGTACCCTATACTGGGAGCTATAGAGGTCGACTAACTTTCACATTAAACCAAAAAGCTATAGCTGTAGGTGCAACATTTTATGGTGAGTCAAGAAGTGATTTCGATATCGTTCTAAGGGCAGGACTTTATGATGATGGCACCTTAATTGGTGGCTTAGGCACAGAATCTCTTTACACATCACCTCCCTGGGATTTTTGGGAGCAAAGCATGCATGCAACAATCGATTTGTTTCTTGCCTTATATCCACAAGGAATATGGATTGAGGCAGGCACTGTTGTTTTAGATTATGCTGAAGACGTACTTAGTTCAGGAGAAGTAGATGATGCAAGAATAAATAATCGATTATATAATTTTGACTTTTTAGTTGATTTAGAATCGGGTGTTGATTATGAGTGGCTAATTCAAATTGATTCCACATGTTTTGCACAAAGCTTCACTCTATTGGGCAATCAAATATCTCTAATTAACACAGTTGTACAAGTTGATAATGTACAAATATCACCTAATTATCCCGAACTTGTTGTTACTGAAACATCTAATACACAAAATGACAACCAAATAGAATTTGGAAATATCCCAGCAGGAGTACAATCAACAGAAACTTTCACCGTAACCAACAATGGAGGAACAAACCTTCTAATAGGAAGTTGGGTATCTAGTAATGGTGCTTTCACCCTCTTGCCAAATAATCCATATGGAGTAGGAGGAGATGTAACACTTGCTCCAGGTGAATCAATGGACGTAGACATTACATTTTCACCACAATCAGAAATTAATTATAGTGGTCAAATTGGGATAAGTAGTAATGATCCTATTAATCCCAATTATTATTTACAGATTTCTGGCACAGGTGTTGCCAGTCGTACAGCAATTAATGTCACTGCCACACCACCCACCACTAATATAAACACACCTGTAACTATTTCGGTAACCGTATATGATGATTTTGGTAGTTTAGTTGGGGCCGGTTCTCAGGTTGATTTTGTAACAACAGATTCTGGTCAATGGTCTAATTACGATAGTTTATCCACTTTTGGTGTTTATGGACTGACTAATAGTCAAGGAGTTGCTTCGGTGACTTGGACGCCTAATGATATTGGTATAGATGCTATTACGGCAACCTCTGAGTTTGGTGAATCAGGAAATACTTCGGTTAATGTAGCTGTAGAGACGCTAAATTTTACAACAGAGCTTAATAAAATCAGTGGAGATGAATCGTCTTCTTTTTATCTTTTCAGGGCAACAATAACAGATCAAAACAGTCAACCCATTGCCTTTGAAAATGTAAGTTTTCAAACAACCAAAGGCACTCTTCAAAATACTGACACCAGTACAAATGCAGCCGGTGAATGTGAAACTAATATTACAACAACCGAGTCAGGTCCTGTAATTATCACTGTCACAATTTTTGGTCAAGCCCACTCGACTTCTGGTGTATTCCAGGTAGGTGCTATACCAAGTTTCCCTGCTGGGAGAATTTTGCCAGTCGGTATTACAATAAATAGCTTGGATTTAAGTTCCGATGGAACAAAACTAGCCTTGGGGGGAAATACCAGTGTGGCTTCTGTAAATATAAACACCGAAGTCATACAATCCGGTAACTTTGGAGAAATCAACAACGGCATCCTTGCCGTCGCTTCTAATGATAATGGTAACATGATTGGTTTGGGAATAAGTTTCAGGCAAAGAGGAATTGTAACTGTTGGTGGATCATTAACCGGAACATTTCCAATAACTAATAGCTCGGAAGGAATTGGCGATGGTTCCGCAGCCGCATGGTTAGGTAGTAAATTAATATTGGGCCATCAGATTACAAGTACTAAACCTAATCAATTCAGTCTTTATGATACTAATGCTTCCTTGCTTTCAAAGACATATTTTACCACAGATGATGTAGAAGATATTCGACGAATTGTTGTACATCCAGTTTCGTCATCACAGTTCGCCGCCATCAGTGAAGGTCCTGACAGTAGCAATCATAATTATATATATTATGGATCATTAAGTGGTAATACAATATCATCTATAAATTACTTTCTTACCCCTTTTGAAAACCGTGGTTTAGCTTGGTCTGCAGATGGATCTCAATTGGCAGTGGGTAGTGGTCCGAATACCGCACAAATAGCTGTCTATAATACTAGTGCACTAGGAAGTGGAACGCCATCGGCAACAATTGTTTCTATACTTGGCGATGCCGAACATATAGCTTTTTCAGATGATGGTACATATATGGCGTATGCCGGAGATGGAAGTGATGATATTTACATTCACAATGCATCAAATTGGAGTGCGATCTATCATATAATCTCAAATCAAGGGTGCAAAGGGTTAGAGTGGATACCAGGAACTCATACATTAATCACAGGGGGCGGTCAACAAATTCAATATATAAATCTCGATGATACACAGTTGCCTAATGTTTCAATTACATCTCCTTCAAATGGCCATCAAACCCAGGATAGCACGATTAATATTATTGGGCAAATCACAGACTCTAATGGAATAGATTCTGCACGATTACGTAACAATGCTGGTGTTTGGGAAGACCTTACACTCGATGGCTCGGGGAATTTCAATCATGTTGTTTCTCTTGTTCTTGGTGAAAATATTATTGAAGTTGAAGGTACTGATAATACTGGATGGTCTAGTGGGGATGCTGTATCTGTTAATCGATTTAATGATAACACCGCCCCAGTTTTAATAAATCTATCTATTTCTCAAAGTGCTTTCAGACCAAGTGAAATAGTCGTTCTAACAGCAACAATCACAGACGATAATTCTGGTGTTGATGAAAGTTCAGTAGCTGTTGAAATTGAAATACCAGATGAAACTGTTTTAAATACCCTTAATTTAAATTTAGTTTCAGGTAATGATTATTCTACAAATTGGGATACAACAGGGCAGGTTTCTGGGACTTACTACGTTGATCTTTCTGCCTGTGATAGTGAAGGAATTCCTAATTGCCTTAGCGAAAATAATGCAGGATCTTTCATTGTCAACGAAGCTCCATCATGTAATATTACTGCACCAACTAGTGATGTAGTCATTGGAGCGGGTAATACGTTTTTACTGGAATGGAATAGTTCAGATGCAGATAGCAATTCTCTTTCATCATTATATCTTGATGTAGATGGAAACCCTGCTTCTGGTTTAATCCCAGTTCCAGGTGGATTAGGACTAAATGAAGCCGTGACGAATTTAGAGTTAAATGCAAATGATTTTTCCGATGGTGAATATTATGTTGTTGTAGAAACCTCAGATGAATATGGCACAGTTCATACTATTGCTACAGGAAAGATCACCATATTTTTACATGATTTATGTACAAATGCTTTAAGTATTGAGCAAGGAATTCCATATAATGGTTCCAGTGTTGGGGCAACAGGTTCGAATAATAGCAGCTGTGGCATTAATGACCCTAACGATGTATGGCACTCTTTTTCCCCACAAGAATCTTGCCATTATAACATCAGTCTTTGTGGCAGTGGATTTGACACCACACTTTCTATTTTTGATGGATGTGGGGGGGCAGAATTAGCTTGTAATAATAATTATTGTAATTTTCAATCTCTTGTCACAATAGGTTTAAAATCAGGGCACACATATTTAATTCGTATATCTGGTGAAAATGATGCTACGGGTGACTATACATTGAATATTTCTAAGGTAGCCAAAGGTGATCTAGATTTAGACAATGATTCTGATATTTTAGATTTGAATTTATTTGTTCCTAACTGGCTTGATCCGAATTGTAGTTATCCTGATTGGTGTAATAGGGCTGATCAGGATTTAAGTGGTAATGTAAACGCTAAAGATTTCTCAAATATTTCAAATAATTGGCTGAATGAGGACCCAAACATAAGTGATCCCAACTTTAGTTATATAATTACAACTTATGCAACCCTACCTCTAGGGGTCGCTGCTCAACTCGATTTTGATTCTTCGGGATATCTATATGCAGGTATTGACGGATATGGTTCTACAATTTCAATTTATCGTGTAAGTCCAGGAGGGGCTTCTGTAGCACCTTATGGGCCAGTTGCTTTTTCAGGTCCATACTCTGTTGCTGTAGATGATGAAGGTTTATTTACAGGAATGCCGGGGGCGATATTGGTTGGTGATTCCGGAAAAGTATCTATTATAGACCCCAATGAAAATTCTCAAACATTGACAACTTTTAATGGGCGAGCAGAGCGTTTGACGCTAAGTAGTGCTGGGAGGCCTTTCTTTTGTAATGCATCAAGTGGTGAATCAAGTATTTATGAAATTCTCGGTGCAACTTTGGATGAAATATATGAAGATGGTTGTGCTTGTGGCCCTTATGATATCGCTATAAACTCTTCTGATCAAATATTTACAACATATTCAAATGGGGAGATTATGCTTAATAATATTGATGGGGCTATCATAACAGATCCATATGCTTCACTGGGCCAAAACGCTAGTATGTATATTGAGGTTGGGCCTGGAGGTCATTGGGATACAGATCTTTATATGGGAACCAACACAGGATTTCTTTACAGAATTAATTCTACGGGCCAATTAACAGAGATAGCACGTGATTTGGGTAGTATACGTGATTTAACTTTTGGTCCTGATGGTGCAATGTATCTCTCGGTCGATCAAGATTCTAAAATTCTAAAAGTTACTTACGAATCGATAAGTGAAGATACTCAATTAACCGGGCCTATGGTCTTAGTGGATGCGGGTTCTTTTCCTTATCAAAATACTGCCAATCCGCAAAACTGGGTTTATGTTGATACTTTTTTGATTGGAAAATACGAGGTGGCCAATTCTCAATATGTCCAGTTTCTTAATGCTGCTGATCCTGATGGCAATTATTGGGATAGTAATCAAGAGATAATGCAAAATGGTAGTCCCGGAAACTATAGCTATGTAGTACAAGTAGGTAGAGAAAGTTATCCCGTTCGATATGTTAGCTTTAATGATGCGCAAGCTTATTGTGCTTGGTTAAGTGGGCAAACCAGCCAAGTGTATCGTTTACCGACAGAACATGAATGGGAAAAAGTTGCAGGATGGAACCCAATTGAACAGCATCATTATACTTATGGATATAATCAGGATATTCATGGTTGTGAATGGCTGAATTATGATAGTTGCTATGGTTTATTACCAGTTGGAAGTTTTAATGGAACAGATGGAAAGCAAGATGCTAAATCTTATTATGGATGTTATGATATGAGTGGTAATCTCCGAGAACATACTTCTACGATATGGTCGGGTACCAGCAATGTTATACGTGGCGGTTACTGGCTTGACAATGAATCGGACTGCAGGGTAATCACACGTGGTGGTGGCGATCCTCCTACAACGAGAGCGAAGGATGTCGGATTTCGTATCGTCCTAGATTTAAATTAAGTTTCTTCGATTCATGACTCAAAAATAAGATTTTATGGCAGTGAATTTGACACTGTCAATATCGATGAGGCTAAACATTATTTTGAGGCATTCGACCGAATACAAACTAATTATACGGGTAATAGTAACACGAAATATTTACCTTATATTGAATGGTATAGTGATAAGAATGGACGATGCGTATTGGAGTTTGAGCCGTCGCAGGTCAGTAATACATATCCTCAATTTCAGAAGCCAATAAAGCCCTATCCCAGATTTTAAATTCATCTAATTTTCCTGAGAAATAACTCGCTGGATTCCCGTTAAATGCACCCAAGAATTGGTTTGCATTTACACCTACGGAATTCACCGTACCATTTTCATGATTTATTAGATTTTGCAAAACACCATCTAAATAGATTTTCATTCCTGAATTATTCGCCGATGATTGAGTAATTGTTACCATGTGCCAATTTCCATTTCTATATGTCGGATTCGTCATATATACTTCCATTTCGTGTATTCCATCATAAAGAGAATAACTTAATGTATTTGGAAATCTATTAGTAAAAATCTGTAAATAATTCGTACCGTCCCATGCTGCAAATATTCGCTGAACTGAACTTGCGGTTGTATTAATCCAGAAATTTATTGTTTTACTTGAAGATATGTACGACAAATTTCACTCGGGCACTCAAATTGGCCGAAAATAAATTCTCTACTAGCGGGCCCATTCAGATGCGAATAAATCCTCTGGCAAGTTATCTGAAAGAATTACTTGTCGAACCAGCAGATTCAAATCCTGGTAAGCGAAATGGCAACCATAGCAGCATGACACGACGAGTTATATTGCTAACCGATGGTGATCACAATGAGGGCGGATCACCGGCGAAGATCGCCAAACGCTTGAAAAACGCAGGTGTCATCATCGAGTGTATTGGAATTGCCGGGCAGTCGAGTGAAGTCAATGAGACTCTCCTTAAAAAAATTGCCTCTCTGGATGAGCAAGGTAATCCCAGATATTGTTTTATTGGCGATACGGCCAATTTGATTAAGCAATATAAAAAAATGTCTTACCATATTAAGGCCATATAGAAAGGAGAGAATATGATTATCGTAAGCCCCTTAAACACATTTTTTACGTTGTTAATCACCGCGATGAATATTGTGGAAGTCTTTTTGTTCGTACGATTCCTGCTTTCATGGAAGAAGATTCATTGGCTGCAATCCTTTGATTCAGCGGGTAAACCACTGACAGACCAGTTTATTTCTCTGGTAAATAAAATTACTTATCGAATCAAACAGAAACGCTTAACCTGCCAGGGATGCCTTATCGTTGGGATTTCTATTTTTGAAATGACCAAACTGTTGCTTTGTAGCATCTAAACAAATATTATGGAAAATAATTCAGAAAAATCAAAAATACGACCAGCCAAAATATTATGGGTGAGTGAGGTTGTTAAATATCTAGGACTAGACCGACTGGGATTAGCTCGTCCAGACAAAGCAGTTTATCGTCTTGTTGAGAAAGGGGCATTAAATCCTATAAAAATTTGTGGACATCTTGCATTTTCAAAGAGTGAAGTAGATAGGTTATTGACTAATGGGGATCAAAAGCCAAGGCGAGGACGACCTCGCAAATCAAATTATTAGCCATTTCTATTTTAGCTTTAATGTCTTACAATATTTGTTATTATTTGTTTTATGCCGATGACTTGATAAGGAGTTAAATATGGTTGAACAAAATTATAAGAAATATTGGGAAAGCATAAATAGCAGCTTGGAATCTACAAAAGATCGTGTCAGAAACTTAATAGGGGGGCGACATTGGTTGACTGAAGGCACATATAAAGAAATTATTCTTAAAAAAACTCTTGAGAGACATTTGCCAGAAGATTTAAGTATTTGCACGGGGTTTGTATGTAATAAGGACAAAATTTCATCTCAAATAGATTTACTAATTATAGATAAATCAGCTTACACTTTATTTAAAGAAGGCGATCTTGTTATTGTTACCCCTAGTGCAGTGCGTGCAATAATTGAAGTAAAAACTCGATTGGAGAGTATGTCAAAGATTGATAAAGCACTTGCAAAATTATCTAAAAATGTAAAATTATGTAATCAAACTTTAAGTAATAAAAGAACATCATTGTGGTCGGGGTTATTTGTTTATGAATCTGATGATAAAATCAAAGACGTTTTACTTTCTCTTAATAATTCATGGAATGAGCATGAAGGGTATATAAACTGCGTGGCATATGGTAGCAACGAGTTTGTTAGATATTGGTTTGACTATGATGGTCAACACGAACATCGTTGGGTGTCATATAACCTGGCCAATCTTGCAGCAGGTTATTTTGTAGGAAATATGATTGCTGACTTAACACCTAATTTGGGATGGGAAGACGGGGAGATATTATTTCCAATTGAAGGCACAAAAGAAACTAAGCGAAAGTATTATATAATGCGAGGTGATAATAATTCGGTCGAAGAATTTTAATAAAAAAATTTCGTTTTGTATAAATTTAATTATTATTAAATCGAATTTTACTCAATATATCTACAACGGTAAAAATTAATCCTCTGGGTAGTTATCTTCAATTTTTACTTTATCACCATCGGCACTTGCATTTTTGACCGCTATGGTAATGGCCCTTCCACTTTCTAATGTGTTGTTTATGGCATCGTCAAGAATTTTAGATTGGAATTGTGTAGTGCCAACCCAAGCTTGAGAAACCAGCGTAATAAATGAAGTATTGTTTAAATATCTTCCTGCGTTTTTATACGTTAGTTTCTTACCTCCGTGAGGTCCATATAGTTCTGAGGCATTTTTCAGCAAAGCCCAGTGATCTAAATGTATATACATACCTTTTATTAGCTCTTGGTCGTTTGGGGAAAATTGTAACCTAGGACAAAATTTCAAAAAGAAAGGGTTGTCATTAAAACGAAAACCGTTGTGGTGCGTCTCTTGTGGGCACTTTTTTAATTCTTTGATGATTGCTTCCATACGAGATATTTCATCATTGAGTTGCTTGTTAGGAAGCCTAAACACGGTTTCTTTATCTTCTTTTTCCATGGCTTTATATTGCACCATAACAAAAGCATGAAAATCTTCATTGTAATATATTAGGTCTGTGCCAGTTAATTGCTCCAATGGTAATCTATTAGCAAGAACAACGGTTAGTTTTTCTCCACTACTGCCTCTGAAGATAGCGGCCCCATATTTTGTATTTTTTATATGTTTATATCCTGGAACGGTAGACCAATCTGTTGCCAGCATTTGATCTTCTCTTAGGCGTGTTTCATCGAGGCCATCTAAAAAAGATTCTGGCTTTTCATCGCTTGTTAAAACCCACTTTTGTAATTCTTCTCTATCAATGTTTGATATAGCCATAGCGGTAGCTATTGCTTCTTTTTGAGTGGCTAAAGAAAAGCGTTCATTATCAGAAAGTCGTTCAAGCCTTAAGTGATATGATTTCCCAAAACGTGCCAACAGTTTTTCTGTTTTTGGGTATAATTCCAAGATAGTGTCGATAAAAGACTCAGATGTTTTTGGCGGTAAAACGCCTCCATCATTAATGCGGTTAGACACATGCCTTTGCACGGTTCTAGGGATATTTTTAAGTATTTTTTCTAACGAAAAAGGCTCTGATAGTTTTTCAGCCTCCAATATTTTCAAACGCTTTAAATTTGTACCTGCAGTCTGACCTTTTTTCCCTTTTCCTATGTGCGTGATTTGTTCCTTATCGTTCACAACGAAACAGATAAGTGGCAAATTTCTGCTGTGCTTGAAATCAGACACAGGCTCAGAAAATTCTCCTCTCCATTCGAATTCGTCTTTAAAGAGCTCATAACGGTCTGACGATAGCTTTACAATAAAACAACCTACTTTATTAGTATCCATGATAGCTTTCTTCTATACTTTGGCTAGGTTCTGAAGCTGGCAGAGGGGGGTGAGATGTTTAGATTTACAGCTAGAAACACTAGAAAAATGGGGGAAAATGCATAAAAAAAATCATTCTGCATAAAACCTGCATAAATTTAGTCAGCATTAAATAGCGTTAATTCACCCTGTTTTTTTAAGTTGTTATCTCTTAAAGAGATAGAAATCGGGGCGACAGGACTTGAACCTGCGACCTCAGCACCCCCAGTGCTGCGCGCTAGCCAAACTGCGCCACGCCCCGAACCAGATTTGTTGCCAAATCTGTAATTCGTTATATTAGCGGATTTTAGCTTTTAGGTCAAACATTGCTTAAGGCATTTGTCAGTTGTTGATATATAATGAGTTATGGAAGGAAATGGTCAAAGATCGTTTGGGGGCCCAAACTTTGTTTGAATTTTTCTTGCTCGAATTCATTTCCCCGCTTATACTTATAGTATGTATTAAAAAGTAGTAAAGGGCTCAGATGCATAACGAAGAGAAAAAAGTTTTAAGCGATCATCAGGAAATGTACCTGAAAACGATCTATACGCTGATTGAAGATCATAAAGTTGCTCGTGTGAAGGAAATTGCCGAAGTATTGAATGTCACCAAATCTTCAGTAAGTGGGGCACTTAAGTCTTTGTCTGAAAAAGGTTTAATTAAATATGAAGCCTACAGTTATGTGGATATGACTGAAAAGGGCCAGGAAATGGCCTCAATGCTGCTTAATAAATTTGATGTATTCACCGATTTTCTCATGTCTGTACTGGAAGTCCCTGAAGACGTGGCACGTGAAAATGCCTGCCGCATGGAGCATGTCGTGGATGATGAAGTCATGCACAAGCTGATCCAATTTATGGAATTTTGCAAAAGCTGCGAGATCCAATGTTGGAAAGATATCAGTGATCCAAGCCAACTCAAATTGGCCAAATGCTGCATGAAAGAAGAGGCTGAAAAAGAGTAAGACGTCTACTAATCTTCAGAAAAAGCAAAATTTTTTAGCTTTTATGTTTGGCAGACCGAACAAATTGTTGTATACCATACAGTATTGGTACTACATTGATTTGTTACCTCAGGAGAACAAAATATGAATTTAGCAACATTAAAGCCTGGAACAAGTGCCGTTATTAGTGAGATTGCGGGTGGAGATGAACTTTCAAGTCGCTTGGAAGAAATTGGATTCAATCCTGGCTGTGAAGTTTCTGTTGTATCGCGAACTCCATTTCGTGGACCAGTTGCTGTTGCTATCCGAGGAACAACAATCGCATTGCGAGAAAATGAAGCAAGCCGCATCAAATTATGACCACACCCTCCTCTGCCACTAAGCAGCGTCAAATCACTCTTGTTGGTCCGCAAAACGCGGGCAAAACCACTCTATTTAATAGTCTGACAGGGTCTAGCTACAAGACTGTCAATTATCCCGGTTCGACGGTGTCTTATTCGGTTGGGCAAGTGCAGAAAAAATATGATGTGGTTGCCAGTGTGAAAGATACACCTGGGATTCCCAATCTGACCGCTTCGTCTGCGGATCATGAAGTAACTTTGAAGGAACTTTTTTCGACCGATAGTCAGAATGATTTAATTTTGGCTAATGTTGATGCAACGCAATTGTCTCGTCATCTTTATGTAATTGATCAATTGAAGGAATGTGGGTTTCCAGTTTTAGTGTGCGTGACGATGGGGGATTTACTCAAACAGCGGGGCAAAGAAATTGATCTTAAGTTGTTGAGCGAAGAATTAGGTTTGCCTGTGACTTTGGTTGATCCGCGTTGTCCGCTTTCGGTGGGGCAGTTAACGCAAAAAATCCAAACGTTTGATGTGGAAAAATCTTCGAAGGTTCAGCGTCTTTTCGAATCCTCGCAAGATAAAGATGCGATTCAATCGCGATTCAAAAAAGTCGAAGCGATTGAAGCAAAAGTTATTAAAGCTATTCCAGGAAAAGAAAAAGAACCCTTTAATTGGGACCGTCTCTTTTTGCATAATATTTTTGGCGGCTTGATTTTCGCCACGATTATGGTGGGCATTTTTTCATCGATTTTCTGGTTGGCTGGTTGGCCGATGGACTGGATCGATGCGGGTACGAGTTGGCTGATGGATGTGGCGCGAAACAGTTTGCCAGAGTCCTGGCTAACCGATATGGTGGTCGATGGTGTGATTGCAGGGATTGGTTCTGTGGTGATCTTTCTGCCGCAGATTATCATTTTGTTTATAGCGATGGGGATATTGGAAGATTCAGGTTATCTCGCACGGGGTGCAACGATCATAGATAAGCCATTAACCAAAATGGGGCTCAATGGAAAATCCTTTTTGCCTTTATTAAGTGGGTTTGCTTGTGCGATTCCAGCGATGATGGCGGCACGAACCATTGAGAGCCGTAAAGAACGTTTGATTACGATTTTTATTGTTCCTTTGATGAGTTGCAGTGCTCGGTTACCCGTCTATGTATTGCTTTTGGCATTTCTTATTCCTGAGGATAAACCTTGGATCGGCGGATTAGCCATGACGGCGTTGTATGTTGGCGGCATTGTGGTTGGTGCGGTCGTTGCGACAATTATTTCACGATTACCTTCGTTTCGTCATCGAGGCAAAAGTCCTTTGATGTTGGAGTTACCCGCATTTCGCAAACCGATCTTGAAGGTGGTGGGTGTGAGCACCTATCATCGCAGTATGCATTATCTGAAAAAAGCAGGGCCGACGATTATCGTGATTTCATTAGGACTTTGGTTATTGACGCACTTACCGGTGGTTCCGAGTGATTCGTCAGAAGGTGGTAGTGAGTATGCCACAGTATCGCAATCCTATGCCGCAAAACTGGGCAAAGTGATCGAGCCTGTTGTTGAACCGATGGGCCTTGATTGGCGGGGCGGTGTTGCGATGACGATGGGCTTTGCCGCTCGTGAAGTTTTTGTGGCGTCCATGGCATTGATGTACCGCATCGAAGAAGAAGACGAAGATGAATTACAAAATCGACTGCTTGCCTCCATGCGAACTGCGACGTTCGATGGCACCGATAAACGCATATTTACTACCTCCAGTGCGATAGGACTGTTATTTTTCTTTATGGTTGCACTGCAATGTTTCCCCACAACCGTCACCGCCAAAGCGGAATTAGGCGGTTGGAAAATCCCTCTCATTCAATTAGTCGTCTACACCGGCAGCGCCTGGCTAGGAGCGGTCACCATCGTACAAACCTTACGTGCGATGGGCTTTTCATAAAATGACTGTTGTTAAAACCATTTTTCCCCCAGATCAATCATTAAAAGTGGATATTTATTGACGTGATGATGGAACGTATGGTTTTGAAGAATTGAAATATAGTGATGACGAATTTGAAAAATGCTGGTTTCCAGTTGGAAGATATTCACTTTGTTTTACCGATTCAGTAGACAAAGCCGAATTAGAAGCCAGGGGGCGAGTATCCTGGTTGAGCCACGATGAAACTAAGTAGATTAGGTCGCACTTAACAATTCGTATTAATCTAATTAGCTATCTAGTTACAATCTTTGCAGATGCCGTATAGCCAGATATCGTGTGAGGTCATGCTGAAATTATTGGGTAGCATAGCTTTTAGATTTTCCACGCAGCCTTGTAGATCGTAGACGGTTTGGCATTTTTCACATCGGAAATGATGATGGTGTGTTGCTGCGGCTTTTTTCAGCTCGTAGCGGTCTGGCTCGCCAGGGACACCCACTGCGACAATAACCTCTTCGTCTAGCATGCGGTTTAAAGTTCGGTAAATGGTCGCTAAATTTATGCTTGTAAGAGATTTACGGGCAATTTCATGGATTTCCTGTGGTCCTAATGGTCGATTAAAGTCCTGAAAGATCCGCTCAATTTCTGTTCGTTGTTTTGTTTGTCGCATCAGAGAAACCTCCAAATGGGTCTATTATCTATTCAATTATAAGCCGCCATGAATGTTATTGCAAAAGTATTCTCATTAGCATATACTGCAAAATTGCAAATGTGTTTGCATTAGAGATTTTTGATAACAATGATTTTGCTATGGATGGCTTAATCTCTACCCCTAAAAGAGTTAGTTATGACATCAACCGATTATTCTGCCGGGTCAACAGTACCGATTTATGATCAGGCGTCTACGCCGATCGCAGATAAATGTGGGATTGTAGCATCACTAGCATGTGCTGTTCACTGTATGGCAGCTCCATTATTGCTTTTGATCTCTCCGGCGGCAGGCATGGTTTGGTCGCATCCATCGGTGCATTGGATTTTGGCAGCGCTAGTGTTACCGCTTGCGATCATCGTTATTTATCGAGGTTATCAGCGTCATCAAAGGAGGGGGACGCTGGTGACCGTTTTATTAGGCTGTTTCTTTATTTTGTTGGGGTTGATTTTACCTGAAGTCTCAGTCAGTGCATCGACTGATCCTGTATTACAAGCAGCTCACTCCCCACAAATCGATGGCACAATACACTCTGTTGTGGATAATAGTAACAGTAGCTGTGTACAAACGTGTTGTCCTTCAATCAAACGCGATGAAGTTACAGGTGCAACAAGTATTAGCTTTCCGCCTGGTAGTATTATGACGGTCATCGGTAGTGTCTTTTTGGTTCTTGCTCACTCTATCAATCTTTACGGTAGCCATTGTTTGAGAATACGCCGCACGTAGTTATGCCATTTTACTTGATTATTTTTCAAAACATAATCAGACGATAAGATAAAATACATAATGTTTGGGTAAAACTAAAGTACCTTGTGCTTTAATTGTTTTGAGTAAGAGAGTCATTATTTTTCCGTAGGGCAGGGGGGCCTGACAATTCAATTTAACTACAAAGAGAAGAAAAACATAAAGTTTTTAATGAGTGGTTCATGTCCGAAGATTGACCGTTGTTAAAGCTGAAGTGATATATACGTTTAACAGATTTCCTCCGATTGCAGTCCTTTTATTAGCAACATTGAAAAATCATCCACGTGTTTTCAAAACGATTTGCTTTTAGGTCCTCTCGTTTAATCCAGAAGTACAACATGCCACAGTCGCCCCACATCATGTCTGTTGAATCATCTGAATCTATTTGAAGTAACATCACCCAGTCTGATATGTTTTCTTTGAGTTTTTGAGCTGTTTCTGTTTGATATCCTTTTGCGTCTCCACAATAAATTCCATTCGTGACAAGTTCACATTCCCAAGCCATTTCATTATCCTGAACGAGAGATGGAAACCCAAACAATTGATGTTGTTCCTGGCCTTTGTAAACTGAATGTATTATCTCATCATATTCTTCTGCCTGTTTATCAGTTAACTGTAAAGATCGAATGCGATCATCTTGCCAATCTGGATATGTGTCTATTTGAACTAGCGTGATAAACTTTTCATTAAATATGATTTTATCTTTATTCCATTTTTCTGATAATGGTGTTTCGTTATGTTTGGGTGGTAAGCTTGAATATACTATTTTCCAATCACCTTTGTCCTGTGGATCGAATCCCCAGCTACCACTGCTTTGGTCATAGAAAACAAAAAGTTGACCTGATTCAGGGAGTTTGTATTGACTGAATTCTGTGGGGATTTCGCTGAGATCAATTTGGCAAATAAATTCCAAGGGGGTTCCATTATTTTCTGGCCAATCTAGACCTTGGGGTAAATAGGGTAAACCTCCTAATTTGCTAAAACTTTTAGAATCATTTTGGATTAAAGAAATGGCCGGGCGTTTTAAGCTTTCGATGAATTCAAGGTGTTCTGATAAATCTTTGCTATTGTCGATCGTTTTGTTCTTGTTCTTAAATAGCGATTTAAAGAAAGTCATGTAAAAGCCTTATTTGTTAATATCTTAATATTAAGTTAACCTGAAAAGGAAGATTCCGGTGGTAATACACACAAATGTGTGATGAGTGGGCGAGTAAGCCGAGTTCTGTTTGTCGTTAGACAGACGGCCATTTATCTGGGCTGACAGTTGCCTGCCAGCTCGCCTTGCGGCAGCAACCTACCCGAGTCTCAAGTGCGTCGGGCCGACGCTTGACTCTGTTTGGTCTTGCAGGAGGTGGGGTTTACCCTGCCAGGTTTGTCACCAAACCCGCGGTGCGCTCTTACCGCACCATTTCACCCTTACCCTCGAAAGGGCGGTATCTTTTCTGTGGCACTTTCCCTGGGATCGCTCCCGGTGGCCGTTAGCCACCACCTTGCCCTGTCCTGCTCGGACTTTCCTCCCGCAGTCTTTAGGCCGGGCCTTAACCGGTATTTCGTAGCATAAGTTTCCAGCTTGTGATTTAAAAAGAACTTTTCTTATTAATCTCAAGCACGGATGCTTGAACTACGTTACCGAGCATGGCCCGGCCTAACTACCTGCGAGCGGCCGTCACGCCCACTCAAGATGGTATTATACCATAAAATCAGCTTGGTTTGTGGAAATTTTACTGGAGGAATCTAGGTTAAAAAGTGGTGGCAATCAGAAAAATTAAATCAATGGCGAAGTGCTTGTTTCGTTAATCCAATGGTTTAATTTTGTCTAAGTGCCACCTGTGTGTAATGAAAGTAAGTGAGTCTAATTGTATTGTGCACTCAAGCCGATACTGCTTTGCTGAATTTGCAATTTTGTTGGCAGTAGGCGGTGCATTGGATGTTTCATCGTTTCCATCATTTCTAAGAATAATATTTTAGCCGCTTCGTATCCCACCAAATCCCAATTTTGCTGTACAAAAGAGAATGGAATTTCAAAGCGTTTACATTCTGGACTATCGCCAAAGCCGGCAACAAAGACATCTTGACCAATGGTCAGATTTAATTCGGCTGCAGCTTTGTAGACTCCCATGGTCGCTGCGCCATTGCAGGTAAAAATTGAGAGTGGTTCGCCAGTGAATTTACTAAATAAATCCTTTGCGATGTTGTAGTTATTTTCACTATCCTGACTCAATGCATCACGAATTTGTGAATTAATCAATGGTGTTTCTAAGATATATTCATCGTGATGATGGAAATTGTATTCTCGCATGGCGGATGACCAGCCCAGCAGACGTAGCTGAATCGAACTGAGTTTAGTGACGCCCAAGCAGTAGGCCGGCCGCTTATGGCTAGCGAGTAAATGGCCTGTTACTTGATGGGCGCTTCCCAAATGATCGATAGCTACAGAGCTGATGGCAACATTTTCTAGTTTTTGGTCGACAAAAACAATTCTTGCACCTGCTTTTATTGCGGACTGGCATGCCCTGCGAAAATCAACAGTGTCTTGCGGTATCACAATAATGCCATCAATGCCTTGCATCGGGGATGAAAGTGTATTGATGAAATCTTCATAGGAACCGGAAACGTCAGCGATAGAGAAATTCATTCCTTTTTCTTCAGCGAAATTCTGAATTCCTTCAGTCAGTCCTAGGGGGTAGCCGTCATTGTTCCATCTCAAATAAACCGCGTTGAAATCGCAAACGGGTTTACCAATGACAATAGGTCCTTTGCCGCGACCTGCTTCAAGACGAATCAATCCTTCCGATTCGATTTTTTCAAGGGCCAGGTTTACCGTTTTGTAATCCACTTTCCAGTGTTTGACCATTTGTGAAACAGAGGGTAAGCGATCACCTGGAGTGAATTCGCCGGTTTGTATCTGGTTGGTCAAGTGCTGGCTAATCTGTTGGTACAGAGGTAAGCTTTTGCCGCGGCCTCGTTTTAGTTTTACGTATCCTTTGGAGTCAATCATGTTTCAATAAAAACCTTCCCACCTGGAAATAGCATATAGACGTAATATTAGATTACGATAAATACTTTATGCATTTTAGGTGATAACTCTATTGTTTTGGCTTTTTAAAAGCAGCTCTATAGATCAAGTACATATATAGCGTAACACTGCTTCTAAAAAATAGTTGGGTATGATCGTTTCCCCCCGGCCCCACAAGAGGTTTCGGGTAATCATGTCGCCTTAACAGTTTCTTAAGGCGTATATTATAAGTTAAATGGCTGAGGATTCCAAGCTTTTTTATGTTTATCTTTTGTTAATCTTGAACCAAAAAATTCCCAGAATTCCCACTACGCAGAGGGTTTTCCAGGTTGCCAGCCACCAGGGCTTGTACCAGGCCCCTGTGCTAACTTCAACAAAGTCGCTAAAGCCAAATAATACTAGAAGAAGGCTGATGGCATAAAAATAAGTTTTAAGCGGTTTGTGTTGATTTTTGCATTTGAAAATCATTACTGTCGCTAGGATAATCCAAAAAATTCCTTCAAAAAGATTGAAAGTTTCTGCCAAATTCATCCTGCTAATTACTTTACAGTTGTAATGAGTATGGAAAATGCCTCATCATTATTCGCCGTGAGGTTGATCGCTAAAGAGCCGTCCAAGTATATTAGAGTGCCATTAATTATGAGGGTTTCTGTGTCGTCGGTTATGATTGAACCGCTTCCTTCCAGGACTTGGAGGGTCGTGTGGGATCCTGTATTAATTGGGTAAGCTTGGTTATGGTCCAGGCTGACGAGTTCGACTATGATTGATTTGTTGTCAATAATGCGTTCGCAGTGCATTCCTGAAGCAGAGTGATGGATTTTTTCGTTTAACAGGATTGGGTCGATTGTAATTGGAGTGGTTTCAGCGTGGTCAGTGGCGAGAAAACCGCCAACATCACTTTGGCAATCGAGCGATTCGTTCACGAGGCTGTCTGCGGCGCTATTGTCGCTTCGATAGACATGCTGGATTGTGAAGCCTTCAAGTTGATCGATCAATGTGATAGCTTTGTCAAATAAGACTTTCATATCAGCGTTTTTGACGCGGTATTCCCGTTTGATTTGCTTGACGACAAGTTCGCTGTCGCAGAAAAGAGTGATATGGGTGCCGCCTAATTTAATGGCATACTGGAGTCCCAAAATGATTCCATTGTATTCGGCAACATTATTGGTGGCGCGGCCAAGGAAAAAACCTCCTGAAAAAACTGCCTGCCCCTTTTCGTTTTCAATAAAAACACCCGCGGCAGCAGGTCCCGGATTGCCGCGTGACCCACCATCCGTTCGAATGGTCAATTTCATCCCCTGGTTCCTTACGCTGTGAGTTCTGCTGGATTCATATCTAATACTAAAATCCGGCCACAACTCGAACAAAGAATCACTTCATCGCGAGACATTAAAGTGTTGACGACTTCGAGCGGGATACTCATGAAACACCCCCCACAGGTATACTCGCTTTTACTGGCCGGCCCAGATTTTTTGACTTCTACCAAAACTTCACCGTCAAACTTGTCGGTCAAGCGATGAAACATTTTACGTTCCTTTTCGGGGACCTGTTCGCTCGCTTGGTTTTGTTCGGTGGTAAGTTGGTCAATTTCAGTTTGAATTTTTGATTCTTTTTCAACATTTTCGCTACGTGCTTCAGAGATCTGCTGCTCGCATTGTTCGATTTCTTTTTCCAATTCGCTGCAGGCAGCCTGGTCTGTTTCTACTTGGGTCATCAGCGTGAGAATTTGATCTTCCAGCTTCGATTTGTCTGCCTTGTCAGTATTGATTTTGGTTAGAATTGCACTGTAGTCTTTATTGGTTTTTGCTGTATTCAGAGCGACTCGCAACTTAGCAATTTCTGCTTCCCCACTTTTGAGTTCCATTTCAAATTTACTGGATTGCAGGCGGGTCAGTTTGATTTCTTCTTGTTTGGCGCTGAGTGCCAATTTGAGTTGATTAAGATGTTGTTCCTGAAGTTCGACCGTTCTTTGAGTTCGCCGAAGAATCGCTTGGGTTCCTCGTAGTTTTTGCTCGGTTCTTTGAAGTTGAATCAGTGATCGCAGAACTGGCCCCATAGGCTCTCCTCATGTCTATATAGCAACTGTCTCAATGTAAAAACCTTGTAATCGAATGTTATTGTAGATTACTTTATTCCAGATTTGTCATTATTGGTTGATTTCAAAGAAATAGCAAGACTTTTTTAATCCATATGATTATATTTTGCATTAGTGGAAATGTGCTTGCTGTTATTTGCACTATTAGTTAGATAACTGCTTTTAAAATAAAATGATAGAGCAATTAAATTGTCTAATTATTTTGATAGTATTTTATAGCCTGCGATAAGGAATCTGGGGCGAAACAATGGATTTGGAAGCATTAGAGGTTAAGGTGATTGGCCAGGCAATTCAGATTCCCGTCAAAGTGGTACCTGGTTCATCTAAAACGCGTATAGCTGGTCTTTTGGGAGCAATGTTAAAGGTGAATATTGCAGCAGCTCCAGAAAAAGGTAAAGCCAATAAAGAATTACAGCGTTATTTAGCTGATCTTCTCGGGATTTCAAAATCTCAGGTCGTTGTAGTTGCAGGTGAGCATCATCCGCAAAAAGAATTGCGAATTGATAAAATAGACAAAGATACTTTTTTTGCCAAACTGAAAGACGTGTTAAATGAGCGTTAATTGTTATATCGGTTTCGGTTCCAATATCGAACCTCGGATTAAGTCAATCAATCATGCTGTAAAGCGGCTTTCGTCTCACGACCAGATAGATGTTGTAAAGATGTCTACGATGATCGAAACGCCTGCTGTCGGCGGCCCAACCCGACAGAATGATTATTTTAATGGGGCTGCACAGATCCAAACGACTTTGTCACCACATGAACTATTGCTTGTTTTGTTACAAATAGAAAATGATATGGGACGGGTTCGCTTGGAAAAATGGGGGCCAAGAATTATTGATCTTGATTTGTTACTTTATGGTGATGAAATTGTTGATTTGCCAGAGCTTAAAATTCCTCATCCGCTGATGCATGAACGGTCTTTTGTCTTGTCACCCATGGCAGAAATTGCACCTCATGTCATCCATCCAGTCTTGAGTTTAACGATGCAGACTTTACTTGAGCAGATGGAGGTGGCATGAGACAGCCTTTTTACGTTGCTGTGGCAGGTTTAATTGGTATAGGCAAAAGTACCCTTGCTCGTGGGCTGGCAGACCTCTTTGATGGGCATTTAATCCTGGAAGAATATGATAAAAATCCGTTTCTGGCAGACCAATATGCTCAGAAGGGGGATGCGGCACTGGCGTCACAGCTGTTCTTTTTGATGAGTCGTCTCAAGCAGCTCGATTTGGACGAATTAATAGGATATGATATTTGTGTGAGTGACTATATTTTTCAAAAAGATCGTTTGTTTGCACAGATTAATTTAAACGAACCTCAATTGCAGTTGTATGACAATATTTCGCATCGTCAGCAGTCTTCGATGATTCAACCTAGTGTTGTGGTTTATCTGCAAGATTCGCTGGAACATTGTCTTGAGCATATTTCCAGTCGAGGCAGAGATTATGAACAAGTGATTACGGCAGAGTGGTTAGAGCAATTCGATCTGGCCTATAATGAGATGTTTAAGGATTGGTCCATATGCCCAGTGATTGAATTGGATTGCCGCGAGTTGGATTTACGTGAACGTGATACGCATATGTTTATTTTAAAGAAAATCAAATCATTGTTTGATCAAATAGATGGTCAAGCGGTAGCGAGTTTATAATGGATATTGCAAATACGATTGAACAAACCCGAAAGTTTATTTCTATGGCTCGCCAGCAAGGCAAGTCCATTGGCTTGGTTCCAACGATGGGGGCATTGCATGAAGGGCATTTGTCTTTGGTTCAGCATTCTCTGAGTGAATGTGATTTTACTGTCGTTTCGATTTATGTTAACCCGACTCAGTTTGGTCCACATGAAGATCTGGAAAAATACCCTCGTCCTTTTGATAAAGATTGTAAAGCATGTCGAGAGCAGGGGGTTGATTTAATTTTTGCACCAGGTCCGGATGACATGTATGTTGATCCACATTTAACCTGGATTGATATCGAAAAATTAGGGGATGGTTTATGTGGGCAATCTCGTGTGGGACATTTTAGAGGTGTCTGCACAGTCGTGGCAAAGTTATTTAATATTGTTTTACCGGATGTGGCTTACTTTGGTCAAAAGGATGCACAACAGCTTGCGATATTGCGTAAGATGTCGTCTGATCTGAATTTTCCAATCGAAATTAGATCCTGTCCAACCATTAGGGAGTCAGATGGTGTGGCGATGAGTAGCCGTAATCAATACCTCGCATCTGAGCAGCGAAAGCAAGCTGTTTGCCTATTGGAATCACTCAAGCTGGCAGTTGAACTCATCAAATCCGGTCAGCGAAATACATTAGCCATTCAGCGAGAAATGAGCGAGAAAATCGAACAATTTTCTGATGCCAAAATCGACTATATCTCTATTGTTGATAATGAGTTATTACAGCCTGTTGATACGGTTTCAGGCTCAGTGTTGATCGCGGTGGCGGTTTGGATTGGTTCTACCAGACTGATTGACAATATCATGGTAGACCTGGCGGTATAAACTTACTATAATGTAGGGCTTGTGTAATATAGACTGTTTTGGCTACCCCACGCGACAAAAGAGAGTAAAATCCATGAGATTACGATTGTTGAAATCCAAAATTCATCGTGCTACGGTGACGGATACCAACATTGATTATACTGGCAGTATTTCCATTGATCAGGATTTAATGGATAAGGCTGGTGTCTTGCCTTACGAGCAAGTTTTAGTTGCCAACATAGCCAATGGTACACGCCACGAAACTTACGTCGTTCCTGCGCCGAGAGGGGAAGGGGATATTTGTGTTATGGGGGCAGCAGCTCACTTGGTGAATACCGGTGATAAGGTCATCATCATGGCCTTTGCCGATATGAAAAAAAGTGAAGCTAAAAAACACAAGCCCAAGGTCGTTGTGGTTGACGAAACCAATAAAGCCGTTAAATAAAAATAACTGAATTTTAGACATGATTATTTAAATATTAAAGGCATGACTCTAAGATAAATAGAGCCATGCCTTTTTAAATAAGAAGTGGAATCTGGTAATAAGATATCAACCTGAGCAACAGGTAATGACATTTTCTGCAGAGTTGTATGTCAACCCTGATGCCGTAATATCATCCACACAGAATGTAAAGTTTGGTTTCTTCACATCAGTACTTGTAGTAATGACAGCTACACCATTCGCATCGGTAACGGCATTGAGTGTTTCATTAAAATCACCTGTAAAAGTACCTGTCACAGTAGCGCCGGCTATCGGATTACCACAATTATCTTGAACGGTAATCGTTGCACGCCCAAATCGTCGTCCTTGGCTACCATTCACTTCACTACAAGCAAGTGCTTCAACATGGGTTGTCGCAGGCGTACATCCGCTGCTTGATGTTGTTGCAGATTCAGAGGTAGAGAACGCAGTTGTATTGCCTGCGCTATCACGACTTTGTGTGCGATAGGTATAGGTTGTTGACGCATTGAGACCGACATCGGTATAGCTTGGGGAAGACTGCCAACCAGAATCGGTGCCGCCACCATTGCCACTGGTTTCATCAAATTGATATTCCACTGGTGTTGATGGATCTGTCGCTGTGGTTGCTGTCATGCTGATATTATCACTTCCACCAGCTGTTGGAACGGATGACCAGGTCGATGGGTCGGGACTCGGAGGTGTTGTGTCTCCACCGCCGCCACCTGCGGAGGTCAGAATCGCAAGTTGATCGATAAAGATCGTATCCAGGTTACGATTGCCCTGGCTCTGATCGGTATCTTTCACACGAACAAACACATTACCCGTTAATGAAGAAGGCAAGCTAAATTGTTGTGCGTTATCATCGTCTGATGTTTTGGTTACGGTAACCATATCAATATAATTCACATCATCTGTTGAATAAGCAAAGACAAAATTATCAGCTTCTGCATTAGGGGTATGATAGGCTTCAACAACAAATGCTACCGCTGGTCCGGGCAAGTTAAATGTCCATTTATGTTCGAGGAAGCTATGGCGATTCGAAGGTTTGCCACCGCTTTCCCGTTCCTGTATGGATTCATAGACATTATCACTGGTGTGTGTGTCGGTAAAACTACCAGAAACAGTTCCAGAAACAGCAACATCGGCATTCGCAAGATTTGTCGCAACACCTACTGTAATGACACCATCATGCAATGGTGAACCATGAATGTGGCAATGATAGTTGTATGAATCAAAACCGGCATCACCTGTTGAGTTGTTGAGGAATGCTTGATCGAAAGTGACTTCCAGGGTTGTTCCGGCAGGATTCGTTGTAGCTGGATCTGCTGTTGAGGCAAAAAGAATCTGGCTCGGATTATTATCAAAGAAGGTATGTGCGCCTGACAAACCAGACCAGACATTATGGCCACCAGCGACAAAGGTCCATTGTACAGTATCACCGACATTGATCGTGATGTTATCCGGTGTCATGGTATTACCCGGCCCAACCGTGATATCGACAAAACCATCTTCAGGATCTGTCGTTGCAGAAGCTGACGTTGAATAGCTACCTGTGTTGCCCAGACTATCACGTGCACGTACGCGATAGGTGTACTGTGTGCCAGCGTCCAGTTCAAAATCGAAATAGGTTTCTACCTGCTGCCAACCGCTATCAGAGCCGCCTGGATTTCCTGATGTTTCATCAAATTCATATTCAATCGGTAGTGCAGGATCGCTGGCGGTTGTTGCCGTCATTGTGATGACCGCATCGCCAAAAGCTGCCGGTGCGGAAGCAAATGTCATTGGGTTTGGTGTTGGAGGATCATTATCTGGTGCCGGATCTGTCGTTGCGCAAGATGCACTGGATGCAGTACCAGTGTTACCTACGCTATCACGCATTTGTACGGTATAACAATATTGTGTGATCGGATTCAAACGGAGTCGGTATAAACGGCACTTTGTTGCCAGCCGCTGCTGGTTCCGCCTGGATTACCACTGGTTTCTACAAATGAATATTCAATTGGTGTACTGGCATCTGTTCCTGTTGTTGCGGTCATGCTAATCGCTGTATCACTAGTCGCACTTGGTGCTGAAGCAAACGTCGCTGGATTGGGTGTGGGAGGATCCGTATCAGGAACCACGCCGCCGCCAATATTGATCCAACTTGCTGTTGAAGGAACTTTCGTACCAGAATTATCTGATAGAATAAATAGCATGTAATATCCTGGAGGTACCAGGTTGCGATTGGTTGGAATGTTTACCGTTAGTGAAGGTCCGTTATCGGTAAATGATACTGGTACACCAATCATATTATAGGTGAAGCTATGTGTTGCAGAGCCTGGACGTCGCAATACAACTTCTGTGATTGGGTTGCTGGAAGAATAATTTACTGTAATGGCATCGCCATAACTTGCCGTTGTGGGTGCCGTACTAATAGAGGGTTGCGGACCTGCGGAGAGATAGTCAGGTGAATAGATCTGAATTTGATCGGTTTCACCAAATTCACCTGATCCACCATTGCCTTCGCCACCGGAAACAATGATTTTGCCATCCGGCATCAAAACACCCGATGTATGATAAGCACGATTGAGAGACATATTTGCTGTATTTGTCCAGCTGTTCGCTACTGGGTCATATAATTCTGTTGATGTGCCCGAACCATAGACTAGAACTGTTCCATCGATTAATAGCGTTGCCAAAAAGTAAGAACGTCCAAAATTCATATTGGCCGCAGCAGAATATTGCGGGCTTGCAGCTTGAGGATCTACGATTGAAACGGTATTCGAATTTACCGCTGTTTCATCAATACGGTCGCCACCAGCAGCCATGATACGACCATCATGTAGTCTAACATATATTGCCTGGAGACGTCCGGCTGGCTCACCACCTCCGGGACCAGGTGTTTGAGGATCTGTTGGACCATTGATTACGGTACTGGTATTTGTGTCGGTGTTGATATCATAAAACCATGAATCTGCCGCGACACCACAATGAAAGACTCGAAAGATATTTGGATTAGCGTTTTGAACCGATGTCAGAAATAATCGAGGATAAGCGTTTGCTACATCTTGATATTGTAATACATTACCGCCGCTATTCAATAATGTCACGCTGTCAGTATCTGGATCATATACCTCTGCGGATAACAAATTTGGAGATACACCACCGACACCTGTACCTCCGAAGGTAATCGCCTTGCCATTACCCATGATTAAGGTCGAAGGGTACCACCGGTCCTCATTCGTTGCGGTATTGGCAACCGCTGGAAACGTTTCTGTAACCGGATCGAATCGACCAATATTTCCTTGTGCTTCGCCATCAACCATCCAGGAATGTTCCATCAGCTAAAACGACATGGCCGGCACAAAAATAGTTGTTGGTAGGTCCTGTGTTGCCAGTTGTACCATCACTGGTTGGATTCGCTGGGTTAAAGGCTCGCCAGGGAAATGTGCTGGTGCAGCAACCATCTCTAAATGAATAGACGAAAACGCGATCTGTATGAAGCATGGTCATATGAATAGCTTCGACACCACCTGAACCAATCGGGGCTGTCCAAGACCCTTGTGCAAATAAGATTGATGGCATTAGACAAGTGACAAGAAAAATAAAGGTAATGATCATTTGTTTTATTACTTTTGTTTTCATAATCTACATCCTTTTAAAATTCATGAATACTCTATCTTAAGTCCCAAAAATTATTTTGTATAGGCGTACACCTCCTTTGCTAATTATTTTGAACGTAAGTTGGTACTCAAAAAGAGTCGACCGATCAGCAATGTCTAAGAGTTGATTGTGCATATACACCATCACCTTGAATCAAGAATTCTTGATGTACCAGTTTCCCTTCCGTAAGTTCATAAACTTATGGAACTAATATGATGATATATTTCTACACAACATTTCTATGTTTTAGAACATAGAGTCAAAATAACCGAAATGATTTACATATGACTCAAAAAGGGCGGTGCTAGAGGTGAAAAATTAGTTTAGAATTATGTACCCTTCAAATTTGAACATATCGCACAAATAGATTAAATTCAAGGTAAAACCACTGTTTTTATAGTCTTTTGGTAATTTTTAACGTGAAAATCAATGTAGGTGATTGGAATGTCTTATGTTAATAATTTATTTTAAATAGTTTATAAAATTACGAAATGAGTTTTAGTATTAGTGTGTTGTCTGAAATCGATGATGGTTTTTGTGTATTAAACATGTCCCTGGGGAGAGTATGTCAGTTATTTAAACATAAAAAAACGTGGCAGGGTGTGTGTGTCTGCCACGTCAGAAATTGCGAGTATTTACATTCTAAATACTCTGTATGTTTTTTTTTATGGCAAAGCCCTGAACTTGTCAGGACTTTGCCGTTCCACTAGTTTTTCAAAATTAATCACGAACTTGATAAGCGTCCACATGGAACTCTTCTGATGTTGAGGTTACTAAAACCGTATGAGACCCGCAACTCAAAGAGGTATCTTCAAATGCCAGGAAGCTATCAAATGGTCCAGTACCTACATTCACCGTTTGGGCAGGGCCACCATCAATGGACACGGTGCAACTTTGCGTTAAATCATCCAGTCTCCAAACATACAGACGGACACCATTACCATTAATGGTAAATGATGCCGTCGAGCCGGAGTTGCCGAAGTGAGCATCATTTTGGAACGCACCGCTAGCTGATACATTCGACATGCCTGAATAGCTGATGCTACCATCAGTATTGTTTACCTGAGCATTCCAGGTGGTGCCGCAACCGCCGCCTGCTTGTGTTGTTGCACAAGACTGAGAAGAGGCGGTTCCTGTATTACCTAAGCTGTCACGTGATTGGACGGTATAGCAATACTGAGTCGAGGCACTCAAGCCGCTGTCGGTGTAACTGGTTGATGTTTGCCATCCGCTATCGGTACCGCCAGGAGTGCCGCTGACATGGTTGAAATTGTATTCAACTGGTGGGCTTGCATCACTGGCCGTCGTGGCTGTCATGCTGATCGCGGTATCGCTGTCGGCATTTGGAGCGGAAGCAAAGGTTGCAGGATTCGGAGTTGGGGGATCGGTATCACCACCTCCACCACCGTTGCAACCACTGACGACAATTTGATCAATGTAAACATCATCCGCATTACCGGAAGCGTCACATCGGAATCGAAGCGTGGTTGTACTTGTCAAACTAAGTCCAGAGGATGTGACGGAATCCGTTTGTGGGCCGCCTGTATCACTGAAATCGACATCATTGACATACTGCTTCAATACGCTCCAGCTTGTGCCACCATTGGTTGAAATTTCCAGGAAGAAATCTTCGCTGCCTTCAAAGCTGATTGGGTTGTAACTGAAATCAACTTTCACATCTTGATAAGCAGAAAGATTAATGTCATCTGAAAATGTAACTGATGTGCTGGTATCATCTTGAAGATTAACGGAGTAGGTTCCTTGAGGTCCGTTAGCGCTGGTACTCAAGATGCAGTCTGTACCGCCATCGTTCCAGTTGCTGGATGCCCAGGTGCCACCTTCAAAATCATCGGAAATCACTACGGTACATCCACCGCCACCACCTTGCGTGGTTGCACAAGATGAGGATGAATAGCTATTGGTGTTACCTACGCTATCGCGACTGCGAACTTGGTAGCAGTATTGCGTCGAAGCACTTAGACCACCGTCGACATGAGTTGTTGACGTTTGCCAACCGCTATCGGTGGCGCCTGCACCGCCAGTCGTTTCGTTGAATTGATATTCAACCGGGTTGCTGCCTTCAGCATCGGTAGAGACTGTCGATGTGACGGTGATTTGTGAATCACTATCAGCAACGACTGAAGCGATGCTTGGTGAACTTGGTGGATTCGTATCAGGTGCGCTATCAGTGGTCGCACAAGATTGCGATGATGCTGTTCCTGTATTACCGACACTGTCTCGTGATTGAACGGTGTAACAATATTGTGTGCTAGCGTTCAATCCAGTGTCAGAGTAACTGGTAGATGTTTGCCAGGTACTATCGCTACCACCTGGATTACCTGAGGTTTCATTAAAGAAGTATTCAACCGGTGGGCTCGCATCACTGCCAGTGGTTGCTGTCATATTGATTGACGACGTTCCACCAGAAGCAGGAGCCGAAGCAAAGGTTGCAGGATTTGGTGTTGGAGGTGTGGTATCACCGCCACCACCTTGATCTTCAAAGACAATGTAAGCGACTTGTTCACCTGTGTGAGCACGTTCGGTATCACCTAACTGATCTTCATCAATGACAAGATTGATGTTGGTATTCGAAATTGGGTTTGCACCATAGAAAAGTGCCCAGCCACCATTGTTACCATCCATCGCGGTCAATGTTGCGATACCTACAGAGGCGCTGCCACTTAGACCTGAAACAGGTCGAGCATATGGTGGTGCATTGGTGACGCCGGCAACGCCGTCTGTTGTGACGCCTGCAGAGTAATTGACGCCATCCATTGTTCCGCTGCCAGATTCCATAACAATGTAACCGATCGTTTCATTGGCATGTGTGTTGTCTGGATCTTCATTGACAGTTTTACCAACGCTCAGTACAGATGCTGTTGGCGGCGTAGTTCGGGTGCCATTATGTGACCAGAATTCCACATGGCCAGCATCATTGTAAGTCATTACTTGCCCCAGTACCACTGGATTGGTATAGGTGTTGTTATAGCTGCGCGTTTCACCATTCCATGTTGCTGAAGCGTTATCTGTTACCGTCGAAGTAAATTTAACCGCCTCCATGGTAACGCCATCAGACGCTTGTGTATAAACGCCTTCTTCAACTACCATAAAATAAACATCAACACCACTTGGCGTAGCACCACCGGCGGCATCTACACGTACCTGGAAGCTACTGCCGACGGCATTTTGAATTCGAACACTTCCTGGAGGAGCGGTATTGTCATAATTTGGTGTTGCAACTACCACCATGGAGTTATAACTGCTGGACAAGTTAACTGTGGTCCAACTGCTACCCACGCCACTGACCACACCGGATTCAAGATTAATTCCACCGCCACCAGCGCCGCCTAAAACGGTAATGGTGCCAAAGTGCAATGCCGAACCATGAATATGGCAATGGTAATTATATTTATCAACGCCAGCATCACCTGTGGAGGCATCCAGGAACGCTTGGTCAAACAATGCAGTAAAGGTTGAGTTTGTTGCATTTAGCGTTAATGGATCTGACGTTGAGGCAAAGAGCATCGTGCCGCCAGAAGGTGTGCCATCCCATGGCGGATCACCATCAAAAACTGTATGACCACCTGATACACCTGACCAAACATTATGGCTGTCATTCATAAAGGTCCATTGAACAGAATCGCCAACGTTGATCACAAGATCTTGTGGAATCATTGTATTACCAGGGCCAACGGAGACATCGACGTTGCCATCTTCCGGATCCGTTGTAGCCGATTGACTGGTAGACCAGTTGCCAATATTGCCCAAACCATCACGAGCGCGAACACGATAAGTATATTGTGTTGCAGGTTGCAATTCGAAATCAAAATAAGTTTCTGATTGTGTCCAACCACTGTCTGTTCCACCTGGATTGCCAGACGTTTCATCGAATTGATATTCGACCGGTGTACTAGGATCGGTGGCTAAGACCGAACGCATTGTAATAGCGACATCCCCAACAGCCGATGGCGTCTGAGTCCATGTGAGTGGGTTCGGTGTAGGTGGTGTGGTATCTGGTGCAGCCTGTGTCGTGGCACAAGAAGTGCTGCCCCAATTACCTGTGTTGCCCAGGCTGTCACGGCTACGCGTGCGGTAGCAATATTGTGTGCTTGGTGACAATCCGGTATCGGTATAATTTGTACTAGATAGCCATGGACTATCGCTACCGCCAGCATTACCTGAGGTTTCATCAAAATCATATTCAATTGGCGGGCTTGCATCTGAACCTGTGGTGGCTGTCATGCTAATTGCCGTATCGCTATCAGCACTTGGCGCAGATGCGAAAGTGCCAGGATTCGGTGTAGGTGGATCGGTATCTGGAGGAGGGCCGCTACCAGAAATTTGAATCCAGTTGGCAACCGATGGAATCAGCGTACTTCCTGAATTTCTGAAGATCATTAAGTAATAGTAACCAGGAGGGACTAAGTTTGGATTTGAAGGAATCGTTACATTTAAACTTGCGCCTTGGTCTGTAAAGCTAACAGGAACGCTGATCATGTTGTAAGTGAATCCGTGTGTAGATGAACCAGGCCGTCTCAGGGTTACTTTGGTAATAGCTGAGCTGGATGAGTAACCAACGGAGATGACTTGGCCATAGCCCGCAGTTGAAGGAGCTGAGCTGATCGAAGGGCGTGCACCCGCTGACAAGTAATTTGGTGAATAAATTTGAATTTGATCAGTTTCGCCAAATTCACCTGAGCCACCATTACCTTCACCACCAGAGACAATCACTTTTCCATCAGGAAGCAAGACGCCTGATGTATGATAGCCACGACCAATACTCATATTCGCGGCACCTTCCCAGGAATTGCTGACTGGATTGAAGATTTCCGTTCGTGTGCCGATACCATAGGTGAGCAGGCGACCATCGGATAATAAGGTGGATAGGAAATAGGAGTTGCCACCACCGGGAATACTTGGGCCTGAACTCCAACTTGGACTTGCTGCTTCAGGATCAATTAGAGCTGTTGTGCTTGTTTCTCCTGATTCATTAAAGTTCAAACCGCCTAATGCCATGACGCGGCCATCTTCAAATCGGGCGTAGGTACCCTGCAAGCGTCCTTTACTGTCGCCACTGCCGGGAGCGCCAGAATCTATCGGTCCGGCTGTGCGACTACCAGTATTATTGTCTGTGTTAATTGTAAAAAATTGTGATTCCGCATCTGGTCCGGGATTAAAAATTTCAAAAATATTTGGGTTAGCATTTTGTGTTGATAGCAAGATTAAACGAGGGTAGGCATCTGGATCTTGAAATAACATTAAGTTACCGCAACCATTAACGCATGTTGACGTATTGGTATCTGGATCAAATATTTCTGCTGATAAATCCTGAGGATTTCCACCGCCGGGGACATTGCCACCAAAGGTGACTATTTTTCCATTACCCAGAACTATGGTTGATGGATACCAGCGATCATTCGATGTTGCTGTATTGCCAACAGGATTCGTAAAGGTTTCTGAGGCTGTATTAAAGCGACCAATATTGCCAAATGCTTCACCATCTACCATGAGGAAGTCACCATTCGGTAACACGGTATGGCCGGCACAAAAATAGTTATTGCTTGGTCCCGTATTGTATGTCGTACCTGACGTCGGGTTGCCAGGTAGAAAAATACGTGCAGGAAAATTTGATGTACAACACCCATCCCTAAATGAATAAACAAAAACCTTTCCGGTATGCAAGCTGGTCATATGAATAGCCTCGACACCTCCTGAGCCGATAGGGGCTGTCCATGACCCTTGTCCATATAGGACTGACGGTAAGATCAGTGCTATGGCAATGATCGAGGTTAAACATATAGAGTTTTTTACTTTGTTTTCCATACTCTTAACTTCCTTTCGTCTTGTTAGTTTTTTTTATGTCACTTCACGATATAACAGATCACTAAACACACACTTGAATTAATGAAGTAAACAGGGGGGAATTGGTAAAAGCGCAGGGGCAGATTCCAAAGATGGTTTGAAGCAATAAGAAGTGATGTTTGCTTACGCATAGAATACCATTTCAGTTGCCTGGAATATTTTGCTAAGGCGCAAAACCTTCCAAGACTGTTAAAATGTTTAACAGAATACTAAATAATGATATTTCTACACGAAAAGACGTTTATTGTTGAATAACACAATTATCCAACAGAGAGACGAAAGAGTTTGATGAATCTTAGAAGTGTTCTCGAAGTAACTCCACTTACTTTACATATTCGAAGTATAGCACATAAAATTGTAGATCCAAGTAAATTTCTAGTTTTTAATAGAAATTAATTATTTTTTGCGATCAATTCCATACTGGTCATACCTTCGATAACTTGATAGAATCATGGCAGGCGTAGTATTACATATTTATTATAAGTGGAAGACAAATGTTTCCTGAGTTATTTACAATACCTTTTTTGAATATCAGCATAAAAAGTTATGGGTTTATGATGGTTGTTGGTTTTATATTAGCTCTTTGGATGGCGCGCTGGCGTTGTCGCAAGCTTAATGAAAATCCAGATACCATTGTCAACTTTGCTGTGTGGTCATTAGTTTTAGGTGTGATTGGCGCTCGCCTTTTTCATGTGGTGCACTATTGGGAATTATACAAAGATGATCCCAAAAGCATCTTTGCTGTTTGGTCGGGCGGTTTGGAATTTTTAGGCGGATTTATGTTTGGGATTGCCGGGCTGGTGGTCTATTGCAAAATTAAAAAAGTCTCTGTATTGAAAATTGCCGATATTCTAGCACCGTCGGTCATGATTGGTTTGGCACTAGGACGTATTGGTTGTTTATTCAATGGTTGTTGTTATGGCGATGTTTGTGAAAAGCCCTGGGCGGTTACCTTTCCAGCTGTCAATGTGATACATGATATGAAAGTCGGTAGCGAAGACAATCAATATTATCGTTATTCGCCACCATACCAGCATCAGCTCGAAGCAGATTTTGGTCGTAATCCAGATGCGGTCCCATTGATCACTTTACCTGATGATTTTTACGATGGCTACAGCGATGGTCAATATTATTACCCACATTTAGGAATGGTGCCCGAAGGCGTAAAAGTCTATCGTAGTCCCAAGTCTCCCAATTTACTTACACCTGAGCAGCGGGATACTTTAGGTCATGGCGATCATGCCATGCACCCGATTCATCCGACTCAGATCTATTCCTTTTTTACTGCGATCATTATTTGTATTGTATTGAATATTCTTTTTGAGCGACGAAAGTATGTTGGGCAAATGACAGCCTTTTTACTCATACTTTATGGTCCGACACGATTTTTCCTAGAATCGCTGCGCAGTGATAACCCAATCGAGTTTACTGGATTCACGGTATCTCAAAATCTAGGGATTCTTTCATTGATCATTGGACTTGCACTGCATTTTGCGCTACGGAATAAGACAAAAATTACACATGAAGAATAGTGGACGCGTTTTGTCTAAGCTATTCCAGAACTGCAATATAATCTAAGTCACGATATTGCCCATTATAATCCAGGCCATAACCCACAAGGAATTGATTGGGTACTTTTCGGCCACAGAAATCAATATGAACAGGCACCTCGTGAGGGATATTCTTTTCCCAGAGTACGCATGTTTTGATTTCACTTGCCCCAGAGCGTTTAAAATAGTCGATTAAATAACGTAGCGTACGACCGGTATCATAAATATCATCGATGATTAAAATGCATTTTTCAGCAATATCCAGGTTCATACTCTGACACAATTCAACTTGTCCAGTGCTTTCAGTTCCTTGATAGCTTTTGACCTGTATGCTGCTGCAATCAATATTGATGTTTAATGATTTTAAAAGATCACTAGCAAACCGATTTGCCCCTTCTAATATAATCAGGCCAATGAGAGGCTCTGTTAAGCCAGCGTAAGCTTGATTGATTTTATCGGCCAATGATTCGATCGTCTGTTGAATCTCTTTTTGCGAGATGATAGGATTACTGAGTGTTAGTGATTGCTGCTGAGTCATTTTCGATTTTCTGCTGATGCCATTGTTCAATTTGTTGTATGTATTGGTTCATTAATGTTTGGCTACGCACATTAAACGGAGGTTCAATGTGTGTTGTACAGCCTAAGACACTCGTAATATATCGAAGAGATTTAACCTTGTCAGGTTTATTTTTCAAATAATATTTAAGTACCTGTAAGGTGTTTGGGATGATCTCTTTAGGTTGATTAATATAAAAATCGACCAGGACAGGGTAGCGATCTAATTCAGAAAAGTAACCAGGCTCTGCATTAAAATAATCGATGAGTCCTTGGTTTCCAGGTTTAGCTTCCGACGTGAGAAAGGTATACGCATCTTTGATGGCATTTTTACGTCGTGTATTATCTTGTATGGCAAAAGATGAGTAATATTTTGGATAACCGTTTTGAGAATAAAAACAAATACTTGTAATCTTACCATCATCATACGTGAAATCAAAATTTCCGGGTAATGAGTTTCGTTCCAATTTTGTGGGTAAATAGGGGTTTTCAAAATTGGCCATCTTGAAAAAGTGATCATACAGATTTTTTAATTCAATATCAGTCATGTCTTGATAATTAGCAATCGATGAACTAATTTCATCGAACAAAATCCTTTTGTTTCGAAAATCAAGCATAGATACATAGCGTGGGTGATATTTACTTTTAACTTCAACATCGACAATGTCGTAAGATACCAAAGCAGCGCTGCCAAAAGCTAAACTAATGAGAAAAAGAGGTAATAAAAAGATGTTTCGAAAATACTTAAAGTCTTTGTCTTTATGTTTTTCATTATTATAGAGTAGTGATATCACAATCATGCCAACCCACCAGGTGGTTAATCCTATGATCGAAGAACTTTGAAGTGCACCTTGACTGCTATAATAGTGTTTTTGATAGCCCGGTTTTTTATTGAAATCAATAATATAATCATGAGCCATATTTTCAGGCGATACCGTATTGCATAATTTTGTAATCCGGCAACCATCCCAGAGGAGTTGTTGAGAATCTGATCTGTAGAGTTTTTCTGAAAAGGCATTGCTGGAATAGCGATTCATGTTAAATTGCGATTCAATTGATTCTGTAAAATTGTCACTAAACTCGATCGTAAGATGTGGCGTGGATGCTTGATCCATTGCGATCACATACAATTCCAGGTAGACGGGGGCATTTGTCATTCCAGTCAATCGCATGGGGTAAATGGCTGTGTCGCTTTGAAATTCAATCGCAATCGGGTGAGGGGTGGCAGGTTGATCATCATGACGATGCAATTTAGATGTGACAAAGCACCAGCCCTTGTTTATGTAATCATCTATAATAATCTTTTCTTTATCTGTTAATCCTTGGAAATGATTCTCTTTGAGCCATTGGTCCAGGGCCTGACTATCGCTTGCTTCTAATATGGAAACATCATAGTTACCAATGGTCTGTGTTGTTACAGAGAGGCTATTGTTTGTAGGGTCATTTGAAATGCCTGCTGTCGTATACAAACCCAGAGTGGGCATAGCTAACGAGGCGAATATAAAAGTTAAAAAACCAATAAATAATAGCAAAACAAGTCGTAGTCGTTTTCTATGTTTAAGAAATAGGATGGTTAAACATAGACAAGTAATAGGTATCACCAGAAAAAAAGTGCGTAGAAGTTTTTCGTCAAAATCATGATGTACTTTCGGACCAATGTTTAAGCTGAAAAGCTCTATAAGACCAGGCTGGACGATATCAAGTTTATCTGGTTTGGCGGGTAGGGGGATGACCCATCCGAAATTTTCACCCTGGCCATCAAGCTTAGATTCGATAATTAACGTTTCTTTGCCATATAAATATTTTAAAATCGCCCGTTGAGTAGGAATGTTAGGTGTTTTTTTAACGGTATAATCGGCATAAAATTTTCCATCCCCATAGGTAAATGTGGAGATGGACAAAAAGACCAATAAAGATAGGACGACTTGCTTAATCATAAGTTATTCCCGTAAAAATACATCGAACTTGCTTATTAAGTATAGGGGGATATTCTTATAGAGTCAAAAAAAATTATATTGATGGGTGATCTTTAGTTATATTGTAGAATATTTTTAATCGATTGACACAATTGGTCAATTTGTGATTCTGTGTGATCGCTCGATAAAGAAATCCTGAGCCGACTGCTGCCGGGTGCCACTGTAGGTGGGCGTATCGCAGGAATCATAATCCCTTCTTCCCAGAGTTTAACCGATATGTCGACCGTTTGTTTTGGATCACCAATAATCACTGGAACGATATAGCTCTTACTGCCTGCAATATCAAGACCTAGGTTCGTGCAATGGTCGCGTAATTGTTGTGCGTGATGATTCAATATTTTTCGACGCTGAGGTTCTTTTTCAATCACTTCAATAGCCGCATTCGCCGCTATGCAATTGATGGCAGGTATGCCCGTGGTGTAAATAAAACTGCGTGCTTTGTTGATCAGGATTTCTGTCATGCTTTTATCGCCTGCAACAAAACCTCCGCTACCACCGATTGCTTTAGAAAACGTCCCGACATAAACATCAATGTCATCTAAGACACTTTGTTCTTCAGTAACACCCAAGCCATACTCGCCTAAGCAGCCAAAGGCATGCGCTTCATCAACGATGAGTGTCGCATCAAAGCGTTTTTTGATATCAACCAGTTCCTTTAAATCTGCTTTGTCACCATCCATGCTAAAAAGTGAATCGGTTACAATAAACGCACGACGATATTCACCTTGTTCCAGAAGCCGAATCAGCTTGTCAGTTTGTTTATGAGGAAAGGTTCGAAGTTGCGCTTCACTTGCTCGAGCCCCATCGATAATCGATGCATGAACCAATTTGTCCACAACAATTAAATCTTCTTTTTCAGCCAGCGAAGTTAAGATCGCATAATTGGTCATAAATCCTGTCGGAAAAACCAGGCAAGACTCTTTGGTAAGTTTTTTGGCTAATCGATTCTGCAATGCTTCGTGAGGTGACATGTTGCCACAAATCAGTCGTGATGCTCCGCTGCCATACCCCCAATCATCCAGGCTTGATTTGATAGCCTCGATTACATGCGGATGATTGGCTAATCCAAGATAATTGTTGGAACAGAATATGATTTTTTCCTGACCATCAATCGTTCCAACAGGACCGGATGCTGATTGCAGAGCCATCATTTGACGATAGAGCCCTTGTTGGGCCAAAGAATCCAGTTGCTGTTGTTGCCAGTGTGTCATCATGACCTAATAACATACAGCACGACACTTGGCAGGCCAACTTAAAATTATAAAAAAATATAAAGTCCTTTTATGTTCTCGATGTGTACATATTTTAAATAAGTTATGTCAATTTCAATAGTACTGATCATTCAATCTAGCAAGTCATACACATAAAATTAAAAATTCTGGAACGAATGTCACCCTCGCTTGTCAAAAGAGTTATGAAATACATATAATTTAACAGTGAAACAAAAAAACAAAATGTGTGTATGGTTTCTTGTTGGCAACGATCATGATATGCATGTGGTCAATTTCATTTCTTAAGAAAAAGATTCAATTGTAATCACAATACAATTTATCAAACTAACATAAAGGATGGAACCATGATCAAGTGGGTCAAGCAGCTCGACCACATTTTGCGTGGCGATGCAACTCAATTATCTGCTCTCCGTGAAGGACGAATCGAAATTTCCATTGGCGGGTTAACCGTGGTAATCGCTATGCTGGGAATGATCTATGGATTTTGTATGGGGAGCTATGCACTCCTTCGAAGTGGTGGCTCTCTTTACATGCAGCTCATTGCAAGCGGGATCAAAATTCCGCTACTTTTCTTTTTGACACTATTGGTAACGTTTCCTTCTCTCTATGTTTTCAATGCTTTGGTCGGTTCGAGATTAAAATTAATTTCAGCGTTGCGATTACTTGTATGTTGCTATGGTGTTATCATCGCCGTCTGGGCTTCATTAGGACCTATCGTTGTTTTCTTTTCACTCAGTACGGATAGTTATTCATTCATGGTACTATTAAATGTCATTACGGGTAGTGTTGCAGGTGTGCTCGGGTTATCCTTTTTATTACGAACGATGAATCGATTAGTGATTTCACAGAACTTGATCGATCAACGAGAATTATTGGAAACGCAAATAGAGCCAACGCAATCTGAAAATGAATCGAAAATAACAGAGATGAAAAAGCTGCCCGAAGACATTAAAACCACATTACAGCCGCTAGAAGATCCGACGAGTAAACGCGCTAAACAAGTTTTTAAAATCTGGACCTTTGTTTTTGCGTTGATCGGGGCGCAAATGAGCTGGGTCTTGCGTCCATTTATTGGGAATCCCAATTTGCCTTTTGAATGGTTCCGAGAAAGACAAGGTAATTTTTTTCAAGCGGTGTTTAATACCATCATCAATCTATTTTCTATGTAGTGTGTTGGCATGAAAACGATACTTCTCCGAGCGGATGATGTGCTGCGACATGGTTCATGGGTGAGTGGTCAGGGACGAATCACTCAGCACGTCATCCAATTAAGTTTGATGCTTTGTTTATTTGGTTTTCTTTATGGGAGTGTGATGGGATCCTTTGCTGGCATTACGCCAGATCATTTCTTACAAATCTTCTATTCTGCCATCAAGGTACCATTGCTATTGTTTGGAATTTTTTGTCTGAGTTTGCCCAGTTTCTTTGTGTTGAATAATTTGGCCGGTCTTCGAGATGACTTTTTCCAAGTGTTAAGGGCACTCATGGCGTCGCAGGCGGGGCTTACGATCATCCTTGCATCGTTAGCCCCATTCACGGCTTTTTGGTATCTCTCATTTGCGAATTATCATGCCGCGATTCTTTTTAATACAGCGATGTTTGGCCTGGCAAGCATCCTGGCACAATTTGTCTTAAAAAGATATTACCAGCCATTAATTGATAAAAATATGAAGCATCAATGGATGATGAGAAGTTGGCTTGTCATTTATAGTTTTGTTGGTATCCAGATGGGCTGGGTTTTACGCCCCTTTATAGGGAATCCTAATACGCCAACACAGTTTTTTCGTGAGCATGCTTGGGGCAATGCTTATGAAAAATTACTCGATATTATAATTGCATTGATCTCAGGCTAAACAACATTGTCATATTAAACAGGGGGTTTTGTGCATGATCTAAAATGAACATCTATTTTACAGATATGATTGATAAGCCATTTTTCTGCCATCACATGTAGTTTCCCAGAAATGAAATGAGCTTGTCAATCTTTGGCCCGCTATCTACCCCCGAATAGATGTAGTCAAGTGTATTAACACATTTAAACAGCTTTTGGTGCTGCTAATCAACACTGTTTTTACCAGTATTGTACTCACTGCTCCAATCATAACCATCGATAAGCCCTCCTTTTTTGATTTAAAAGTGACGATGGAGTGTGTCGTACTCTACGAATGATATCGACTACAAAAGCAGACAGCGTTTCTAATAATAGGCTTGGAATGTGATTTTTTCTACTTATTATCAGGCTATAAAAGCCCTTCGATCACTTCAATGCCCCCAACAGGTTTGCAGATATGCATGGCATAGTTATCTGCAAAATCGGGCATGTGTCGTGGGTATTCATCATCAATCGCCCAGCGAAGATCATCGATCGCCTCAGCTTTAATGATGGCTCCGCTAGCTCCTTTGTCGCCGCCACCCAACATGCGTTCACCCAAAACACCTTCAACATTTCGAGCAATCTCGCACATCGTTTCCAATTCAAGTCCCGATATTTTATAAACATCTCGCAGGCCTATACCATCTTCACGGAAAACCTGACCGACTGTTTCGATGTCACCTTGTTGCCAGGCTTTCATCATGTCATAAAAACGATGTTGTGCATGATAAATGTAATTAAACCTGTCAAACATATCTTTATGCGAATCACAAAATTGATTTTTTATTTTTTGATAAGTCGCTTCGTCGTGCACATCTGCAAAACGTTCAATTTTATAACCAGCCTGCTGAAGAATCGCAGTAAAATCATCACACTCTTGCCTTCGGATTTTATACGTAGATTTTTCCAAGCCAGGTCGGTTCGTTCCAGTATCCATGACCACAAAACGAAAATCCATAGCTCCATCGCCCAGTGGCACATACTTGATCTCATGACTCTTTGGATTGTAGTGAGTACCCATGCCTTCCTTGGCATAATAAATCATGATTTGATCCAATAATCCGCAGGGCGAACCGATATAATCATTTTCAAGTGCTTGTGCCATCTCTACAATTTTAAAATCGTTGTCTATGTTAATTTGATTTACTTCCATAATCGTCAGTAGCAAGTTAATTGAAATCGAAGCCGAGCGAGACATGCCGCCGCCAGGAATGTTGCCATAGATCACAGCATCAAAGCCCTGAGTGAGCCCGTACCCTTCACGCTTAAGAATATAGCACGCGCCAAATGCAAAACGAGCCCAACGATCTGCTTGAGTTTGTGGTTCAGGGATGTTTTGTAAATCAAATTCAACTACGCCATCGTCTGCAAAATTGCCGCTAAATAGCCTCATGCGGCCACTGCTGTTAGGTTTGTAGGCAAGCCATATAAAACGATCGGTTCCTACGCCAAACAGTTCAGTGCCATTGTAGTCGCCATGTTCGACCCCCAAACAGAGTCGTGATGAACTGCGTCGTATCTTTGCATTCGATAAATCAATCTGCGTTTCATTTGCAAGAGTTTGCAGATGCGTCACAATTTTTTTTGCGTCTGATAAGTTTTGCATAGCCATTAACTTCCAATTTATTAAGTGTTCATAAGTCCTTATAACATACTTGATGTTTTAGAGCAGGGAATAGAAATTATTGACAAAATCTTTTTTGGAAAAAAAATAATACGTAACAACGATTTTTCCGCGCAGAAAAAAAGCATGGAACATATCTGTACCATGCTTAAGTAGTTATATGAATGTAAGTCAAAGACTTACGAAACCGCTTTTATTCGTCAGCTGAATCAGGTGTTGGCGCTGGTGTGGGTGGCGCTTCCATACCTGCTTCACGCATATCTTGCTGATGTAAACGTAATTTCATTAAACGACCGACTTTAAATTTAACGGTACGTTTAGCGGGAACTTTAACGCGTTCCAACGTCTTTGGGTTTTGAGCAACGCGAGGTGCACGTTGTTTGCTTTCAAAAACACCAAAGTCTCTGAACTCTAAACGGTTATCTTGTCCGAGTTCTTCAATGATGTCATCGAGAAACGATTGAATAATTCGTTTCACTACGACACGTTTGTTGTTTGTTTTTTCAGCGATGCGATCAATCAGTTCTTTTTTGGTAATAGTCGCCATGGCGAGCTCTCCAATATTTTTTGCGGTTTAAAATTTCCTGTTACTGACGATTTAAAAAATTCGTATACTTGACGATTGTTTCGTGTTTTTGCTTGATAGGTTTTTTTCGTGCATCCCTTCACCTCTATGTTACGTAATCTAGTATAGGGTAAAGACTTCTCTGCTTCAAGCTAAAATTATCAAATTCCAAAAATAATGAGTTACGATTGTTTTCTACCTGTTAGAATCGGGAAGATCGCCAAGATAAGTTAGAAAAATCACAGTTTTTCTATTTTGACAGGAAAAATTGTAAGTAGTTATCTGCCAAAACCTAACGGCCTAAAATGATCGTTTTGGAGGTTCGACTTGTATTTCGGTAGGTTTGACGTGGATTATTGTTGCCATCAATGCGTTGGTTGTCGTAGGTAGTTTCACTATAAATAGCTGAATTTTCTAGGGTTACATATCCTGTGGGGGCTTCGGTAACCGGCCAGGGGGCTCTATAATAATGAGGTTGGCTTATAGAGCGATAAGATTGAGTTGGACTCACAGTTCGGGGCGTATTAAAGACAAAACTTTGCGGCCGAGCCGAAGAATAAACCACTGTATTCTCGCTAGGTCCGGATAACGAGTGCAATCCGCACCCGCTAAGTAGCAATAAACTCAGGCACAACATGATTTTGCAATGATTCAATACAATATGAGGCGGAATCGTCATTCAGTTCTCCTTAGAAACTCTCGATGTTCTCTGCTTTACATAATTGCAAATCCCATGCCGCGATAAAATCAATTAGTTTAACATTAAACTAATAGGGTATCTCTCTTATATATATGAACTTACAATTCAGTCCATGGTCTGTGAATCTAGGTAAGCTCTAGGGGTCCTACCGAAATGCCACCTCAAAGCCCTGAATCCAACCTAATCACCTCCAATCCCAACCCAAAAACCCAAAACGATGCCCAAAATCAACATGAGATTACGTCTCAAAAAAAGTTTCAGTAGATTTCAATAATAGGTATTTCTTGATATATCATGCTAGTCATCCATTGTCATCCCCGCGAAGGCGGGGATCCATGCCTTTGAATATTAAATGGACTTCTGCTTTTACAAGAATAACAAATATTGGAGGGAGTATATTCAGAATCCAATCTTGGATTATTCTCTCAAATTCCCCAATCCAAAATTGATGCGACTTGATGAATCTGGTATACTAAAAACTGGTTCGGTGGTTCGAGCAAGGGAAACTTTCCGAAAAAAAATTGGTGTAAAAATCCCCTAAACTATTTTAAAAGGTCGCAAAGTGAGCAGGAAAATGATCAGAATCCTCTTTTTATTAATATTAATGGTTTGTGTTACCCAAAATCTAAATGCCGCATTAGTAGGCCACTGGACATTGGATGAAACCAGTGGGTTAACAGCAGCTGACAGCAGTGGCAATGGGTACGATGGTACGTTAAATGGTTTTATATTACCATTGTATGGTTGGGAGGCTGGTAAAGTCGGCGGGGCTCTCAGTTTTTTTGAAAGTGCACATGTTGATGTACCCTCCTTTCCAGGCATTCCATCGACCGAGGCAAGAAGTATCTCCTGTTGGGTCAAGCCACGTAATTTAGGATGTCGTGTATTAGAGATTGCGGGGATTTCGCTTAGAATACAATTTGATTTTGCAACGATTGAATGTCGCGTGGGTGATAAAATCCTCTATTCGAACACAGGGAAATTCCTTGTGGTTGATAACGAATGGCATCATGTCGTTGTGACTGTTGAAGCGGGATTAAATCCAAGTGTAGATCAAATTACCATATACATTGATGGAAAACCGATCCTCGAAGAAGATTTATATAGTTCCACTGGCTCCCTTACAAATATTGAAGCCACAGGTGGTACGCTTGGATGGGCATTGGCCCCTGCACCATTTCGCTATCGCGGAGTGTTGGATGATGTTCGTGTATACAATGAAGTTTTGTCTGTAACGCAAGTCAAAGCCATTGGCGGTTTCATCAATCAATCTCCATACGTTGAAGCAGGTAATGGCCAAATCATAAACTTAGGTGAAGGCATCGCTCTATCTGGTAGCGTAACGGACGATGAATTTCCTGAGCCAGCAACCATCAGCAATATTCAATGGTCGTTATTAAGTGGGCCGGGAAGTGTCATCTTTGATCCTGATCCCAATGTTCTTGATCCGAACGTTACATTTACACATGAAGGTATGTACCAATTCAATCTCTCCGCATCAGATGGTTTGGCAGATGCCAATGATATCGTGACTATCGTTGTGGGTGATATTGGAGGTGATGGCAGTGAATTCGATCCTTATTTGATTTTAACGCCTGAGCAAATGAACGCAATAGGAACGGAACCTAATAACCTGGATAAGCACTTTAAACTGATTGGTGATATTGACCTGTCCCAATATACAGGAAGCCAATTTAATCAAATGGGATCAAATTCAAACGATCCTTTTAGAGGTGTGTTTGATGGTAATAATAAAAAATTGATTAATTACTCAGGCAATCAAAGTGTTTTTGGTACTTTGAATAAAGATGCAACGGTTAAAAATCTTGGATTTATGAATCCCTATGTTGACGGTGATGCCATACTTGCCTCTGTTGTCAGTGATGCATCCGTGCGAAATTGTTTTGTCGATGGTGGGGTTGCAATCAATTCGCGAGGTGGCTTGGTGGGAGCTGTTGTTTATGATTTTACCAGTTTGGATGTGTCGGTACCCAATTCCGGTGTGCTTGAAAACTCCTATTACAATGGCGTTGTAAAAGGGACTGAATGGGTAGGCGGTCTTACGGGTCAAATTGGCGGGCTATTCGTGTACAATTTTAATATCAATGCTTGTTATTCATCTGGAGTTTGCTTTTCCTCTGCTTCAAATCACCCTATTGGCGGACTTGTCGGAGATATATCTCAAGGCTCTGTTATAGATAGTTATAGTAACAGTGTTGTATTATCAACCTCATCAGAAAGAGGCAGCTTGGTTGGTTATATGCTTCATGGTTTTATCGCCAACTCTTATGGAGCAGGATATGTAGATGGCTCAATCCATAACAACCCAAATGGTTTAATTGGAGTGAGTTATTCCAGTGAAGTTTATTCTTCATATTGGGATATCGATAGTACACTTCAATCGAGTAGTGCTGGTGGTGAAGGCAAATCGTCTGCAGAAATGCGCCTTGCTGAAACGTTTAGTAGTTGGGGGTGTAATAATGCCTGGGCGATTGATCCTGCTGTGAGTCGCCCTCGGCTTAGTTGGGAGAATGCTGGAGGCGTGCCGATAAACTCATGTCCGGAATTTGGAGGTGGTACTGGTGCGATTGAAGATCCTTATTTAATTTCAGAGCCTAATCATTTGAATCATATTGGTATTCGTCCTTCTGACTGGGATAAGCACTTTAAGCTGACTACGGATTTAGATATGTCAGGATTTACTGGTGAAGAATATAACCTCATAGGACCTGCTTGGGGTAAGCCATTCACAGGTTATTTTGATGGAGGAGGGAACACAATCTCGAATTTTACTTATGTAGCTCCAGCTGAAGACCAGGAACATTTTGGATTGTTTGGTGCGGTCTTAGGAAATCAAGCAACTATTTGTAATTTGGTTATGGAAAATCCCCAAATTAACGCATCGTTTAATGGCTTTCGAGTAGGTACTATCGCGGGTGCAGTTTTTGGTGGAAACCTAGTTAGTTGTGCTTCTGTAGGTGGAGATGTTATTGGAGGCGGAACTGTTGGTGGTATAGCGGGTCGCATTGAATCTGCTTCGATAATTAATTGTTATAATACTTCATCAGTTAGATCGTTTGGGGGACAGCCCTGTGGATTAGTTTGGAATGCAAATGAATTTGGAGTAAGCCGTATAATTAATTGTTATAGTGCTGGAGAACACATTCCTCAAAGTGGAGTGGGTTTAGCGTTTGATGATACAGGGGCTCAATATCCCACATATATTCAATCATCGTTTTGGGATGTGAATACTTCAGGTGTTCCTGATTCTATTGGTCAAGGGGGAACTGGCTTGATGACTTCAGAGATGCAAGATACTCAGACCTTTTTAGATGCTGGGTGGGATTTGGACGATGAATTCCAAAATGGCGAGCAGGATATTTGGCGCATTTGTGATGGCGCAAGTTATCCGACATTCTCCTGGAATAGTTTGCCAGGCGATATAGATTGCTCGGATTCAGTCGATCTCATTGATTTGTCTTTGTTGCTAGGAGCGTGGTTACTACCGACGCTAAACTATGATCTATTTCCCTATGGCGGCGATGGATTCGTCGATCTAAAAGATTTTACAGAACTTCCGAATTCTGAACCTCAACACATTAAAGCATTTTTCAATGAATGGCTTCAGCAAGGTACCACATTAAACGACATTGCATCAAATGATGGTGACAAAGTTATTAATCTATATGATTTTTCAAAACTAACATCCAACTGGATGATGAATTAATTTACTATGTAACTTAATTGTATTTAGTGTTTTGGCTGGTATAGTCCGATTTTATAGGGGAATGAGAGGCTGTTGGCGCATCTTCTTTATTATTTGATCAATAAATTCCCTTTGTTTGTTATTTGATAAAATGGTCAGGTTGAAATTCCGATGAAAACTAGGTGAAAAACTCAGGTAGGGTTGATCTGTCTCGATTTTTTATAGGACGTTATTATGCGTTGCTAGCGAGATAGACAGGAATGTGATACATTAGAGAATAAGGAATAGGATATTGGGTCAACCATCACAAAAAGGTCAGGATAATCTAGTGCGAGTGATTGTCATTGATGATAATCCCGAAATTCACAACGATTTCAAACAGATTCTACAGCATTCTCCCAGCTCATCGCATTTGGATGGGTTAGAAGATTTTCTTTTTGATGGTGATAATGCGCATCGAGATCAATTTGCTTCTGAGCTTAACTACGAATTATCATTTGCTACGCAAGGCCAGGAAGGTGTGCAGATGGTTAAAGATGCGATCCTGCAAAAGAAACCTTTTGTGCAAGCCTTTGTCGATATGCGCATGCCACCCGGATGGGATGGGCTCGAGACAATTGAAAATCTTTGGCGAGTCGATCCGACCATTCAGGTTGTGATTGTGACAGCCTATTCTGATTATACCTGGCGAGATATTTCTGATCGTCTGGGCGATACCGGAAATCTACTCGTACTAAAAAAACCATTTGATAGCGTAGAAGTTGCACAAATCACCAATACGCTGGCACGTAAATGGAAGTTTGCACAACAAGCCCGACTGCGTATGCATGATTTAAATAACATGGTTCAAACACGTACCCATGAATTGGAGATTGCGCGTCAAAGAGCCGAAGCAAGTTGTGCAATTAAAGGCGAATTTCTGGCAAACATGAGTCATGAAATTCGTACACCGATGAATGCCATCATTGGTTTTAGTGAAATGTTGATGGACGATGAACTCAAGCAAGAGCAGCATGAATTTGTAGAAACGATTAACGATGCTGCCAAGAACCTCTTGTGCATTGTGAATGATATTTTGGATTTTTCCAAGATGGAAGCGGGCAAGCTTCATATTGCTAAAGAACCAACCGACATTGAATCTGTTTTGGATAGTATTGAAGCATTGCATCGATTCAGTGCTCAGCAAAGTGGTATTGAGTTTTCAGTCAATCGATTGACGTCCATGCCAGATGTGATGATGACAGATCCAACGCGTTTGCGTCAGTGTCTGGTGAACTTATTGAGTAATGCGATTAAGTTTACCCGTGAAGGCCATGTAAAACTCAATGTGTCACAGGAAACCATTAAAGATATTCCAGTGATGCAATTTGAAATTGAAGATACAGGCATTGGGATTGAACAGGATAAATTAGGCTTGATTTTCGAGGCATTTTCTCAAGCTGATACTTCCATTATCAAAGATTTTGGTGGTACAGGTTTGGGGTTATCTATTACTAAAAAATTGGTAGAGTTGATGGGTGGAAAAATTTCTTTGACCAGCGAGTTTGGCGTTGGCACGACTTTTACTCTTCGCTTGCCATTGGGAATGCCTGTTGGTGGGGTTCATGATTCCCACGCTAATGAGTCTTCTCAGAAATTACTTTGTGCAGACCATCAATATTCAGGGACGGTGCTTGTGGTTGAAGATGCGATTAGTAATTTAAAAATTATTACCAAGCTTCTGGAAAGAATGGGGCTAGAGGTCGTGACGGCTGCGGATGGTATGCAAGCCATCGAAGCGGTTGAGAAACAACCATTCGATTTGATTTTCATGGATATGCAGATGCCAGTGATGGATGGGTATACGGCCACGGCACAACTTAAAAAAATGAAAATAAAGACGCCGGTTATTGCACTTACTGCTAATGTGATGGTGGGCGATCGCGAAAAATGTCTCAAAGCCGGTTGTGATGGATTTGTCACGAAGCCAATCGATCGTCATGATTTAATCGCGACATTGGATACATTTTTGCTTAATAAAGTGACAGCTTAACGATCGATCCGGCAATATCAATATTAAGTGTCAGGGATAAAATTACATAATTCATTTTATGTCAGTAGATTAAGACTTTTTTAGTCCTCGAGTCCAATAGAGGCGCGATCTGTCATTCCCAATTAAAATCATTTTGTGGTTATCTTAGGCTTGGGCTGCTTTGTGATCGATGTAACATGTTTAACTACAATTGCATACAACTATTTATGTTCTGCGTCTAACAGCTTTTTAACATTGACTTTTCAGGGTGTTTTTCTTAACATTAACCAGTTAAATTAGATTATTACCCTCCTCATTGCTTTTGATTCTAGATATGTTTTGCGTATCGAATGGTATTGAGCAATATGGATTGAAGACATAGTGGTTTTGTTAACGTGAGATAGGAATTTTACTTTCCAAAAGGGTTCAAGCGTTAGTCCATAATTATTTCCAGGGATATAGTTATCGGACGTTTTAGTTTGCGACCATTGTTTTCAGTACTGATAATCACACTTTTTAGATAATGGTACTTTTGATCAGTGTTTATGCCAAGTTTTGGCTTTTAGAAAAAAACGCATAACTTGGTTAATAGTTTGATGTTAAGTTAAAAAACATCAAGCGGTATTTTAGAAAATCCGATAATAAAGTAGAAGGTGCACCCAATAGGTGTTTATTAATTCACAGGCTTGAATCAGGAATTAGTCACATAATGCGAACTTTGAGATTACAGATTTGTTTGGTTGGGATTCTGGCATTTTTGCTGTCATCTTTTACTGGCTGTAAGAATGAACCGGATTCCATGGGACGCTATCGTGCGACGCCAGTGACGAATATCATTTTGGATAGCCTGGGGGTGGTTGATGAGGAGCCTGATGTTTTTGCCGGTGCCCGTGATCCAATGCCAAAAGATTTAAGGCCTCAGCCTCAGGAGTATTTAATTCAATCGGGTGATTTTCTTCGAATTCGAATTTTTGAATTGTTCAGTGCTGGCATCCAGTGGGAAGATAATTTGATCGTTAATGATACGGGACGAATTACATTGCCAGTGGTTGGTTCATTGATTGCTAAAGATCTGACTGAACTTGAATTGACAGAAGCCATCGAAAATTTATTGGTTCCTGATATTATTCGTGATCCACAGGTTGGCGTTGTTGTTGTTCAGCCTCAACAGAAGATCTTTACGATTCAGGGGAACATTAATGGGCCAGGGTCATATCAACTAACGGGTGCAGATTTCAGAATTTCCAAGGCGTTTGCTTTTGCAGGAGGTATTCCTCCACTTAATTCTGACTATGCTTATGTTATTCGAACTCTGGATGAAGATGAGCTTTATGAGCGAAGCATGTCTGAGCAGGATAATATGTTTGTACCTGTTGAGGGTGATCTGCAATTAGAGCCGCCATTTTCACAACCTGGTTCGATGGATAATTCTGAAGCATTAGAGCCGGTTGATCAAGAACAAGAATTACTGGATAGTGTGGCTCCAATGGTGCTGCTTGGTTCATTTGAATCTGGCAATACCCCGTCATCTGATTCGATGGTGACATTGGATATTTTTGAAGAACTAGACAAAGCTGAGCGAGCACGTAACGCTCAAGATGCTTTTGTTGAAGACGAGACAGATGTCGAATCTGCCAATCCGCAATTGAACTCAGCTCAAGATGCCGCAGGTAAAGCTGTTCGTCAGGATGGCCAATGGACTCTTGGTGGGCAGGGCAATAATGAGCTAGATAGTTTTGACGATTTTGGATTGCCATCATCACCTGACTTGCCATCGCAGCCAGGATCAGATGAATGGGGATTTGACGAATTGTCTGGGGCAGGTTTAACCCAGGAAGTTATCCGTATCAATTTGAAGAAGTTACGTAGTGGCGATCCAACTCAAAATATCGTTCTGCGTCCAGGTGATGATATTCATGTACCCGCCAATGCATCCGGATTATTTTATGTGTATGGTCAGGTATCCCGGCCGGGTCCATATAATATGAGCGGTGGTCAGAAAATGACCTTAAGGCAAGCGGTATTAGGTACTGCAGGGCCATTATCGCCAACAGCCTGGCCGAGTCGTTGTGAAATTACTCGTCGAATTGGTGATTTTGAGGAAGTAACCGCTCGTGTTAATTTAGAGAAAATTATTGAAGGAACGGCCCCAGATTACTATATCAAGCCTGGAGATCAGATTAATATTGGCTCCCATCCTGTGGCACGTTGGATTGCCGTTATTCGACAAAGCTTTCGTGCAACCTATGGCTTCGGATTTGTATATGATCGAAACTTTGCAGATAAAGATTTCGGCAATTAATTCCACTTTGTTTCTCTAAATGACAATCAATTTTGTATGTCAAGCGTTCAGGTTAATCTTTGATGGTTGTAGGGAACGTTAGGTGTACTATTATAATAGACTTGTTAAATGGACAGTACTGAGCTTAAAGAAAACGGTGAAACAGGACGTTCTCAATCATCGTCATTGGAATATTCAGAGGCGGAGATCGTTTCGCGCGCTTTTCTGATTGAACGTTATTGGAAAGTTCTTATTTGTTCTATTTTTATAGCAATATTATTTCGTGAAGAGTTGATTCGGTTGGTTGAACGCTGGACATCCAGTGGCGGCAAAGAATCTCATGGTTTGATCATTCCTTTTTTTAGCCTCTATTTTCTCTACCAATCACGCGATAAACTCAAGCAGATTGTTGGCAAACCTTCCTTTTGGGGAGTGATTGTCATGGGGTTAAGTGTTGCTGGGTATATCTATAGTTCATTCAAAGGTTTTTATTATCCTCGCCAGGTAATGCTCATAGGTATGATAGCGGGTGTGGTTTTGTTTTTAGGAGGCTGGCGCATATTTAGTGTCGTTTGGTTGCCAATTATTTACCTGATTTTTGCCATGCCATTGCCATCGCGATTATACTATATGATTACACTGCCAATGCGAAAGTTGGCTTCTGCGGTAGCGGCTTTTCTTTTGGATTTGTTGCCTAATGTTAGTTGTGAAGCGAATAATGTTGTTATTGATGGCTATTACAAGAGCGAAGTTATCCGTTTAAATGTTGCTGAAGCGTGCAGTGGTATGCGATTACTGATGGCATTTCTAGCGTTAGGGGTTGCTATGGCCTGGTTGGAACATCGTCCAGCGATTCATAGAATTGTTTTACTTTGTAGCACCATTCCCATTGCTATTTTCTGTAATATGCTTCGTGTTCTTATTACGGGGCTTCTTTACATTTATATGGGGCCAGATTATGCGACGGGGCTATTGCATACTTTATTAGGTATTGTGATGTTGTTTGTTGCATTTGGCTTGTATGGTTTATTAACCTGGGTGATGCAAAACATCTATGTTGCTGAAGAAGAAGAAGAACTACTTGTGGTTAAAAGAAGAGGGGGCGCAAATGGATGACTGGGTGATTAAGCCGTTGAAGGCAATTTTTCGTCAGCCTACTTTTATTGTTTGTGTTGCGTTGTTGGTATTGAGTAGTTGGGGTATACATAGTGCTGCAGATCAATTGAAGTGGCATTTTCGTAAAGAACCTGTTCCTCTAAAAAAACCTATAGATCAATTGGATGTGGCTAAATTATCTCCCTATAAACTGGTGAGGTCGATTACCATACCGGATGATATCGTTTCTGAATTGGGGACAAAGGATTACATACAGTGGAATTTAGAGAATGCCTCTTTGGAATTGGATGATCCTTTTAGGTATGTCACCGTATTTGTTACCTACTATACGGGTAATCCAGACAAAGTACCTCATGTGCCTGATGTCTGTTATGTGGGCAGTGGTGGACTAGTCGAAGCTAAAGATAATACTGAGTTTAATATTACGGGAGTGGGAGCAAAGAACAATGTTTTGCCATTTAGATGGTTAGAAGTGCGTATGCGAGAAAATTTAGGTTACCGAAACCGTGTGGTTGGGTATTTTTTCTCTGTGAATGGTACCTATAGAAGTACGCGGCGTCAGGTACAAATGTTGCAAAATAATATACAAGATCGATATGCTTATTTTTGTAAAGTGGAGGTGTTTTTTACAGAAACCAAGAGCAAGTCACGTGATGAAGTTCTGGAGAAAATGGAACAATTTGTGCAGGTCTTTTTGCCTGTATTGCATAGCGATCATTTGCCAGACTGGGAAGCATTAATTTCAGAAAACAATGGGTCATAAATTGTCTTATTGAAAATAAAGGATGGAAGATTAACAGGTAAAAGATATGGCAAAAAAACGATTAAACAAAAAGCTTGTTCTAATATTAGCCAGTTTATTTGGGATTATTTTAATTGTAGGTATTTGTGTGGCTTTTAACGCGTGGAATCGCGATCCAAAGCCATATAATGATAAGGCGAAACTGTTTTATCAGCAAGCGATGGAAAAAAATGCTGCCATAATAAAAACGGCTCAAGCCATTGATAATCCACAATTGGCTTATGAAAAAATGATTGAGTTGCGAGCTGAAGAAGGATCTTACGATGAACTTATAAAAGAATCTATAAGGAATTATAAAAGAGCCTGGGTTTATACGCAAGATAGCTTGTCTGATAAATGCCAAATTGGGATGGATCTCGCAGATCTCTATCATTCGACACATGAGTATCGAGGTGCTTTACAAACATGGGCCAAACTTTTGGATGTGGATGGTACCTATATCCCCGCATTGGATAAACTGGTTGATTATTATTATGTGGCTGCACAGTTGGATTCTGAGTACCAGCCGAAAGTGTTACATAATTGGACTGAATTAGAGCAGTATGTCGTAAAATGGATGAAGTTGGAGCCTGGTAAGGCAAGAAATTATCTGTTAAAGATACAGTCTGATATTCAATCTGTTAAAAATGGGGTCGATGAAAATTACCAACAAACTCTTTCTGTTGCATTAAAAGTATTGACAGATTATGAGCGTCGGATCATTCGTCTTACTCAAGAGGGTGGTAAACCTATATTGCCTGATACTGAAACGCTATTGGAAAGATTACGTTGGTTTGATTCAAGTGTTGAAGGTCGAGAGTTTGTCGAGAATGCCGGTAAGATAGATGATGATTCGTTAAAGAATTATTCTGTTCTATTGTATCATTTGCTGGGGAAAACTTGTCAGGCCTTTGTTGATAATTTATCTGAGCCAGAACTGAAACAGCAATTTGCCACATTGGCGTTCAAATATTATCAACAAGGTAAACTTGCACATCCTGGAGATATCCAGGCGTATCGTTATTATTATGATAATTATTTATTGCCTTCAGTAGATAAGAAATATCGTGCCATACTTACTACAAATGATGTAAGTAAACAAGCTTTACTTACTGAAGCCGCAGGTGTTGCTTATGATGATGCCATACTCGAAGTCGATGAAATGATACAGCAGTTTCCTGATAGTTCGGATGTTTATCATTTTAAAGCTAAGTTATTAGAGTTAAATAATTTATTTACACTCAAGTTTGAGATGGACCTGTTGGATCAGATTGTCCAGCAGTATGAAAAAGCCTACCAGTTAGAACCTGATCATTTGCAATGGTCTAGGTTGTTGTCAGAAAATTATTATCGTAGATATTTTAATTCTGTAACGCCAGATCTTAAAGATTTAACAGAGGCTTTTCGTTTGCTTCAAAATTCAATATATTCTCTGGATGTTGTGTTGGCGAAAGGGCCTCGTTATGTTGAAGTGATTAATGAAAGAATGAAGAGCTTGAAATTGCAGGTAGATGTTTCAACGTTGCTTTATGCTCGTACTGAGGATACTGAATTAAAGGATGAATGTATTAATGTCGCGCGGAAAAGTTATGCAGAATTGCGAGATCATTTAGGCGAAAATAATTTTCACAGCAAGATAGCATTTGGTACATTGTCTTTAGCTCAGGGGGATGTGGAAATTGCTCAGAAGAATTTTTATGAAGTTGATAATGAGCTGAAATTACAAAATGTGCTAGATGCCAATCTTTATTTGAAGCTGTTTTATGTGTTCAGGGAATCTGAAAATAAATCATTGTCGCTTCAGTATGGAAATAAGTGTATTCAGATGGGAGTTGCATCTCCTAAGATTTTTCATGATGTGATTGAGACGTTTTTGCAAACACCATCTGGGCGTAACGCGCAGCAGTTGACACAATTAGTCGAGCTGTATGAACGGCTCTATGATATAGAAGGGCCATTGAAAAATGATTTGTTGATTTATAAAACCCGTGCATTTCTGGGGATGGGTGAACTTGATAAGGCACGTGAAGTATTTAATCAAATTACCGTTGATAATTTTCAGGTACAACAATTACGTGTCACCCTCCAAGGTGATGTCGAAAGTCGTGTGTCATCATTAGAGAGGCTTATCGAGAGTCATCCTGCAGATGAAGCTCTTGTTCGAGTCTTGTATGCAAAATATATGCAAGATGGTAAGCAAGATGCTTCCAAATATGATAAAGCAAGATCTGTTGTATTGCGTGCGATAGACTCTGATCCTGAAAATATCGTATTTAAGCAAATGCTAAATGTGTTGTCTCAAGATGACCCAGGTGTTGTTGATGAAGATAGATTGCGTTTATCATTTCTTGAAAGTTTGAAGGAAATCAAAGATCCCCTCAGAAGAGATAAGCAGTTAGGTGATTACTATTTTTCTGAGGCCCTTCGGCTCGAATCGGAAAACACAGAGGCTGCTCAGTTGGCATACCAGGAAGCTGGAAAGTATTATGCGGATGTTTTTAGTTCTGACAAATCTGATCTAACTGTTTTAGAAAAAGCTTATCTGGTTAAATTAAGTTTGAAAAAAGTAGATGAAGCGAAGGAGCTATTGTCAGAATATAATCAAATGGATCCCATTGAATCCTTGAGGTTGGAAGGGCAATTACATTTACATAATCAACAGTGGAGTCAAGCGATTGACGTCTTTCAAAGATATCTGGCAGAGCGTCCTATTTCTGTTGATGGTCATATAGGGTTGGCGACGGCTTATGAGAAAAATGGTCAACTTGAAGATGGCATTAAAGAAATAAAAGAAGCGATAAAGTTGGACAGCTCAAATATTTCTGCACAACGAAAACTATTAGTGTTGTTGCACCAAAAAAATTATAAGAAAAATGTGTCAGAAATATCCATGAGTGACATTCAATATATTGTGGGTGTTTCTCGTAATCTAGTACAGTTTCTTCCAAATGATGTGCAAGTTGTGAAAATAGGTTTGATATATCAATCGCTTTATAATACAAAATTAAATGACCAGTTGAAAGCGAATACGGCCCTATCTACTTCAAATCGTAAAAAAGTAAAAGACGAAATTGAGAAGAATCACAATAATATTATTAATGGCTGGGAGCAATTAGTATCTAAGAACCCTGGTGATGTGTTAAACTGGACATTATTGGTTAATGCTTACAGTCAATTTTTGACGCTTGCCGGCGAAGATGATGCTGTTATGGAAACGCATCGGTTAATAGAAAGTGTCTATCAAAGAGCAATGCAGGCTAATCCAAATTCGGATGTTTTGGTCATGAACTATGCTAAGTATAAACGATCCATAGGAATGATAGAGCAGTCTGATCAGATCATTCAAGATCTGATTGATAATTCAAGTGGAGAGAAAAAGCATAATCTTCAATTGCAATTGGCACAAATAAGTTATGACGAGAAAAACCATGAAAAAGTTAATGAGTTAGTCGATGCTGTGCTTGGCGAAGATTCTGACAATACCTTGGCGATAAAATTAAAAGCCGAAAATCTTGTTGCTCAAAACCAAATTTCTGAAGCAATATCTGTTTATCAACAGCTTCTATTAGACGCTAATGAAAAAGAAGTTGTTTTGCGAATGATTCACTTGATGTTGTTTGTTAATCGACTAGATGATGTTGAAAAAACAATTGAGTCCGCAAGAGCTTCATTTGGTGATTTGCCAGAAATAAAGCTTAAGCAGGCTCGTCTCGAAATCCAACGGTCTAATTATGCTAATGCGGTTGCGATTGCTGATGAGATTATTGAGCAAGCACCATCTGTTTTAGAAGCATATGATCTAAAGAGTCAGGCATTAATGTATGACCAAAAAATATTTCCTGCTATACAAGTTGCAAAAGAACTAAGAGAACGTGTTGGGGCAGAAAGTGTTGTTGGTCGCAGTTTGTTAGCACAGCTGTATCAATTGCAGGCTCAATATGATGATGCCATCAATGAATATCGTGCCATATTGCGGTTGACTCCTGATGCCATGGATGCACGAGATAAGCTGATGAAATTGTATCAAAGTACTGGGCAATGGCAAGAACTAGAAGCATTGAATAATGAAACGATTCAATTGTATCCAGAGGTTGTATTGTTTTATATTTCTGCTGCAAAGTCATTGTTGTCTTATGGTGATGTACTTATGAAGGGAGGGCGAACTCGACTTGCCTCTGATCAATATACAAAGTCTTTTGCCTTAGTTAAAAAAGCACTTGAGCTTAATAATAAAACTTCTTCAGATATTGCCCAGTCAAATGAATTGATGTGTCAGTTATTACTGAAGATGGGCCGTTTTCAAGAGGTTGTTAACATTGTTGATTCTATTGAGGCAGCTGGAGGAATGACTTCCACCTATTATATGTTCAAAGCTTTGTCTTTAAAAGGGCTAGGAAATCAACAAGCGGCATTGGATAATTATGCGAAGGGATTAGCCTTGCCCCAGGATAACATGGTTTTTAATGCAGAATATATATCGAATATTTTGGCTGTTCAACCGGACATTGATTTGGCATTGAGTTGGGGGCAGGGGAAAATCAATGAAAATCCAAGCTGGGTATCCATGCATGAATTGATGGGGCATTTGTATCGGATTAAGGGATTGAATGAAGAAATGTTTTCTTCTTACTTGTTAGCAATACAATATACTCAGAATCAGTTGAAAAAGATACATTTAATGAATCGTGTTTCTGTTTATTATTTGAGTGATGGACAATTAGAGAATGCGATTGCGATTGCAGAGAAGGTGTTAGAAATCAATCCGGATCAACTTCAAGCGTTAAATAATCTTGCTTATTTTATGCTTGGTGATGAAGATCGAGTCCAACAGGCAATTCAATATGCCAAGCGTGCATATGATGCAGCAAGTACCAATCCAGATATCATGGACACATATGCATTAGCTTTAATAAAAACTGAAGCATATGCTGAGGCAGAAATTATATTGCGGCAGGCAATTCTATTAAAAAATCGTAAAGAAAATTATGTGGGTCCTGAGTTTTATTATCATTTAGGCCAGGCATTAGAAGGAACTGGTAAACTCAGTTCCGCCCAGGATCAATTAATGTATGCATTACAGCTCTTTGAGACAAAAACAATGACGAATGAAGATAAGAAATTGAAAAAAGAAATTGAAGAGATGTTGTTAAGGATTAGTTCATAAAATGAATTTGAATTATAAAACACAAAGTTGTGTTTATCTTGAGAGAGGATAGTTCGCTATGAGTCAGATGATTTCAACACCACAAAGACCTATGCCTGGGATGGCTAAACATAATCCATCTCAGAGTACACCTGCGTCTATTACGCCTAAAGAAGTCCTTGGTGTTTTAAGACGTCGCATGTGGCTGATAATTATAATTACGACCTTATTTACAATATTAGGTGGTGTTTTGTGGTTTGTCTTTAATCGGACGTCACCAGCATATACATCAACAGGCTATATCGAATGCCCTAATCCCTACCAATCTAGTGTGTTTGATGCTGTGCCCATCTTGCCTACTCCTGGTATCATTACCCAGGAAACCCAAAGTGTTGCTAGTATTATTTCAAGTGATAGTTTTTTGATGAAAGCATTAAGTCAACGAGAAGATATCAAGCGGACCAAATGGTTTAAGAGTTTTGGTACGGATGTTGAAAAACGATTAGATGATTTTAAAGATAATTTCAGAGCTGTACCGCGTCGTGATACTGATTTAGTCGTTGTTAGTATGACAGCTCCAAGTCCTAAAGAAGCGATGGATATTCTGAATGCCATACTGCTAGAATTTGAACAGCAAAATAGTAGTAACGCAAAAACAGATCTAATAAGTGATATGCAGACATTACGGGACTTAGAAAGAAATTTTGAAGTTCAAATCAGTGTGAAAAAAGATCAGTTAAAAGATATACGACAGCGTTTTCAGGATCCTGGTTGGGAAACGGGTAATTCACCAATAATGCAGGATTTATTAGTATTACGCCAGGATCGTTTACGATTGAGATCTGTTCAAGAGGATCTTAATAGCCAATTGAAATTAATTCAAAATTACACCCAGCAAGGCCAGTATACCGCCAATGTTATATCTATGGTGAATAATGAGCCAATGATCCTTGGGTTGAAACAACGTCTTGCTTCTTTTGAAGAAGAGCGTGAAAGTCAACTGGAACGGTTTGGTGAAAAACATGATCAGATTAAAGGTCTGGATGCGCATATAAAAAGTATTAGGTTACAAATATCCTCGAAAGAATCTGAGTTCTTGGCACGCTATCAGGAATCTGAAAGTAATAATTATGCTAGCCAACTTGAAGCTGTGTCAAAATCGCTTGAAACAACCAATGATGATATTTTAAAGATGACCACTCAGTTAAAGAATGTTGAGAAAAATCGTCAGGAAATAAATGAGCTAACAGTGGATCTTCAGGATTTAACGAATCGTTTAAATAATGTCAAAACTCGAATTAATTCGACGGATGCATCATTGCGGAACCCTGTTTTTGCCACTATCAGACAGTTAGGGCAAGAGCCAATCACTGCTAGTTTTCCAAAACTGCAAATATTTTTGCCAGGTGGTTTTATCTTTGGTTTAATGCTTTCAATTGGTTTGGCATTTTTCTTGGAGTTTCTGGATGATACCATTAAAACGCCATTTGATGTCACGCGTCACTTGCATGTCCCTATGTTAGGCATGATTCCTCAATATGATGATGAAGATGTAGATACATTGCAAATATCTAAAATTGCACATCATCAGCCAAATTCGATTTTGGGCGAGGCCGTCAGGCAGTCCAAAACTAATTTGTTATTTAGTGCGCCAAGTGAAGAACTCAAAACTATTCTTCTAACAGGGAGTAGTGCAGATTGTGGGACAACGACCACAGCTGTTAATATGGCAATCAGTCTGGCTGATAAAGATCATCGCGTCTTACTGATCGAAGCTAATTATTATCGCCCAAGTTTTAAAAAGATATTTCCTTCTGTTGATATGTCGCAAGGATTAAGTGATATTCTAGTAGGCAGGTGTGACGCTTCTCAGGCGATTACCGAAACAGACGTTCCAAATCTTGATGTATTGGTATGTGGGACAAAACCCCCTAATCCGGGCGTATTACTGAATAGTCAAAATATGAAAGAATTTATGAGTCAGCAGCAGCAAAACTATCAATATATAATAATTGATACTCCACCAGGATTAGTCGTTTCCGACGCGAGAATTTTAGGTGCGTTGTCAGATGGTGTCATTATGGTCTTACATGCTAAAGAAACAGCACGTGGTATGGCTCAACGAATGATACGTGAATTCAAGGCAACCAATGTGAAAATATTTGGTGTGATGTTGAACGCTGTCCAACCGCGAAAAGGTGGCTACTTTAAGAAATCATTTCAAACATATTATGATTATGTGGGAAATTCTGACCAGTTCCAAGCTTCTGGAACCTCTTCTGATAAAACACTGGATAAAAACTAATTTATTTTGATATCAAAAAATATAAGCTCTGGTGGCAATGTGTTCCAGAGCTTTTCTTTTATCATTTAATAAACATCATCAATATAAGATAAATCGATGAGCCAGGTAAGTGAGCATAAAGATCAAGTCACTTCTGTAAAAACCAATATGATGTGGTCTGCATCAGGGAGCCTTTTTTATAGTTTTGGTAGATTTTTTGCATTTATGTTATTTGCAAAATATCTTAATCAAGTCCAGCTCGGCCAATTTGCCTTAAGTCTTGCCATCGTGACACCGCTTTCGTTTTTAATTAATATGGAATTAAAGGTGATTTATGTTACAGATCAAGAGGGTAAAATAAACTTCTCTAGTTTTATATCACTCCGATGGATTACAAATTCTATATTTTTTGTAGTCCTGGTTTGTCTTTGTTTGGTTTTAAGAGATCAGTGGTCTTTAGGAATGTTAATAACGTTATTGCTTGTGGGGTTGATTCGTATTGTAGAGAGTTTGGGGGAAGTGTATATCGCTGTATTGCAGCGAGCTGAAAAAATGAATAGGATTGGTCAATCTCAGGCGATAAAGTCGTTGTTGGTTTTATTCTGGAGTTGGATCATCTTAAATTTTATAGGCAATATGTACTTGGTTTTAGTTGGTTGGGTTATCTTGACTTTGGTGATGATATATTTTTATGATCGTCGGTGGGCAAAGAATGTTATTTCGTCTTCATTTAGATTTGATAAGTCTTCATTGGCAAGATTAGCACGGTTGGCTTTTCCTTTGGGGATATTTGTCACGATTACAAGTTTCAGTACAGGAATTGCTAGGATATTTATCGAGCATAAACTGACGATCGAGTTAGTCGGTTATTATGCGGCATTAACTATGTTTATTTCGGGGTTGGCGTCAATTCAAAATGGAGTAAATCAATCGGTGCTTGCAAGAATGGCTGTATATTTTTCAACAAATATTTCAGCCCTAAAACGTTTAATTTATAAAATGTTAACTTTAACCTGGGCTGGTGTGTTTGCCATACTCCTGTTTGTGTATTATAAAGGTGAGTGGGTGCTAAATTTAATATATAACGAAGCATTTGCTGAATATGCCTACTTGTTTTGGATTGTTATCTTAGCAGGGTTGTTTCACTTTTCTGGTATGTTATTGGGGGATGCCATTGTTGCAAGTGGTCGTTACAAAAGTCGCCTAGTGGCCGTCTTAATTGGCTTGATCATCAAGTTTATTGGTTTCAGTTTAGTTGTCGATACATATGGTTTGAAGGGGGTCGTTTGGGTTGAAGTTGTCGCCAGTGTTTCTGTGATGCTAATATGTGCAGGTGTACTCATTCAGGCGATCAAAAGTCGGTTAGGCACTAATGTCAATTTGGTTGCCAAGACCTGATGCCGTTGTATTTAGTGTTGGCTGGCTTGGGGCAATATTTGTACCTTTCTTAGTTGTGCTGGTATTGTTATCTGGGGTCGGATGGGCCATTGGTTGATTGTGGACCCGTTTTTGGGAATTATGCAGATGAGTTTGCATTAATGAATTTGATTCGCCGCAACTGGAGCATTGTGCCATGACACTTTTCCTTGATCTAATTTCAAGTATTTGAAAAATCCATTTGGAAATAGTGGCCGGCGTCCTTGCCAGTCATCAACAGGTGGGTGTTTTTAATTATGCACTTACGTCTAGGTTTTGGCCTAAACCTGATGCCAAAGCACCTAAAGAGGGGCCTTCTTTTGCAATATCAGTCGCGGCATCGAGTAATTTGATTGCCGCTTCACCCTGGAGTTCTGCAGCATCCTGGGTTTTTTTTAGTGTTTTTACCCCAATGTCATTCTTGGTCTGAATGCTTGCAATTTGACTTTGCAAGAGTTGAGATTGTACACCACTGATATTTGACATTTTTTCTTCCTATAATAAAGGGTTTTCTATCATCTTATCGGTGATAATTGCTTGAGACTTTAGTGTTTAGTGAAAATAAAATAAAAAAATTATTTTAAAATATTGTTATTAAATTCGTAATATTTTTTCTACCGCTTCGTCTTATTAGTATGATCATAGACTATAATTCCGTAAAAACATCTATGTTGAATGTGAGACTAACATGTATATTAAAACTTTATTTTTCATATTGTTTATGGTTTTACTCGGCTTCGGGGTTTGGGGTGTAATCGAAGTAAATAGTGCATTGGCTAATGGGACATTCGTGAATCAAATGCCACCTTATGTAACAGGTGGCTCTGAAGTGACTGTAAACAATGAATTAACAGGTGTATATGTAAAAATATCGCAACTGAGAATCGCCTTTTTTATCGTTTTGGCATTAGGGGCTATTTTGGGTGCGATTGCTTTGATGTTCTATATGGAATGGGTCAGAAACTCACGTCTGGCAAGAGATATGTATAGTAAGTTGACACTCGCTCAGCAAAAATTACAGCGAAAAGTACAGACTTCAGAAGTATCAAAAAAAGTTAGAATTCAGAGCTAATTCGATAATAATATTCTTATATCTTATAAGTGTGGATGTTCAGGAAAATATGGTTTTCCAGATCAAATCACGTCTTCGCCGTGGACCCTTTGGCTAGATTTGGCCGAAGCTCATCAATTGATTTTAGGTCGGAATAGATTGTGCTGTCCTTGCGCGCTGGGTTTAATTGTGGGATTTCTTTTGGTCGATTTTGGGATTCGCTGATAATTTTTTCAATGGGCACATCTGATTTGATTTCAAAGCCAGCATCTTGGATCATTTGGAGAGTTTTCAGGTCTGTATTTCCCTTGGTATTCAAATAGCCCTGTAGAAAGATCGAATTGGCTGGATAGAGTGCCATGACCTCCATACTGCGTAAGTGGTATTCGCGACCAGCAGCGGCCCTGATTTCAGCTTTTGGATTGAGAAAGCGAAATAAGCAAAGGACCCGTAAGCAAAATTCAGGACTCAAATTTTTGGCTGGGTCGATAGGGGTTCCTTCGATTGGCAGTAGGAAATTAATCGGAATCGATTTTGCTTCTAATTCACGTAGTTTCAGTGCAACTTCAATAATATCTTGAGCGGGTTCACCCATACCTACAATCATGCCACTACAAACTTCCAGTCCCACTTTATTCGCGGCATTTAATGTGTCAACGCGATCCTGCCAGGTATGTGTAGTGCAGATTTTTTCGTAATTAGATTCAGTCGTATTCAGATTATGATTGAGTCTATCTAGGCCTGCATCTTTGAGTTTTTGAGTTGCTGATTCATCCATCAGGCCTGCTGATACGCAGATTTCCAGTGGTGGGTATTTTTCTTTGATTTGTCCGATCAGATCACACATTTTTTCAACACGTCTCTCTGATGGGCCGCGGCCGGCAAAAACCATGCAATAGCGAAAAGCCCCATTGTCGTAGGCTGCTTTTGCCTCTGTAAGAATTTCGTCATCAGTTTTTAAGCCATATTCTTCGATGTCCGCTTTGGAATTTTTAGACTGGGCACAGTAATTGCAATCTTCCGGACAATAGCCATTTGCGGCATTATTTAAGATATGGATTGCGACTTCTTTGCCATGATAAGTTTTTCTGACTTCATAGGCCGCATTCAGTAGAGGTAAAATCTCGATGTTCCTGTCCGTTAAAATTCTTTCTGCAATGGACGATTCGAGGCTGTCACCATTTACTGCTTGTTTCGCTAAATTACTGTAAAAATCTAAATTCATGTAATGATCCATATCTTGAGGTAAAATCCTATTTTAAACGAATTTTAGGAGGCTGTAAATCTTCTTATAAGGGCTTTTCCAACTCCATGGTTAGGGCATATTCCTCAAATCCGAGGGCTTTCCAGAAACAGATGGCAGGATCGTTTTTAGATAAAACTTCAATACGTAGGCGCTGTTTCTTCCAGACATTATTATGCAGCCATAGGATGGCTTGCTTGCCATAGCCTTGTTGGCGATAGGGTTTTTCGATATAGATTTGCCTTAGATACACCCATTCTGGGTCTTGTCGATAGAGGGCGTATCCTATCGCCTCATTTTCTAAGAGAAATTGAATGGCAGTGTATTCCTTGGTGAGCCACTGCGCCATGCGCTGTTTGAGTTGCTCTTGATTCATGGGATTGCGATGCGCTGTAGCCTGAATCAATTCAAGATTCATCCTGGCCAGTCGCGGGGCATCATGAAGTGTGGCATGTTTATATTTTAAGGTTTGCATTCTTCATAGTCTAAAACAACCATCGTTGTATGGCCATAAAAAAAGCACGTCACCTTCTGGAAGATGACGTGCTTTTATTGAAGTATATTGAACCCTAATTAGGGTAAAATTTAGTTAAATGTTTGTATCGCATCGACAAGTATTTCTCCTTTAATCAGTTCGATTTTAATGGTGTGTTCGCCTTCGCTTAAAAGAGAGCTTTCAAAGACCTTGGTTGTTTGGTCATCTCCAGTGAGGTCATAGATACAATCAACCAGTACACCATCAATATAAACATGGAAGCTTTGTGGTGCGTAATCTAAATAGTGATATAATCGCACTTTTTTGCCTGTGAATGTATAAGTAATGGTGCTATTTACATGATGGGTATAAAAGAAATCATTATAATAGGCACCTGAATAAAAACCATCTTTAAAGTGATACCAATTTCCGCCGGTTAATGTGTAATTACCTTTGTCGTTATTAATCAAAGCTTGCCATTGACCGGTCGTGCTATTATCTGAACCATTCGAATCTCCGCACGCTGTAATTTTAATATTGTCAAGGTAGACATCATCTCCATTACCAGATGCATCACAACGGAAACGGAAAAGCGTTTTTTCTCCTAAGGTCAAATTGGACACTGTTAAAGATTCGTGGTAGATCTTGCCATTGACAAATTCATCTCCCATATTCCATTCTTCAAGCTGAGTCCAACTGTCACCATCATCAGTTGAAATTTCCAGAAAGAAATCTTCGTTTGGATTATCCATGCTGATACATTTATAGGAGAATTCAAACGTTAATGATGTAAATCCTGTTAAATCCAGTGGATCTGAATATAATTCAGATGTATCTGTATCATCTTGAAGATTGATTGAACGTATCCCATCAATCACATGATCACCAGTATGTTTTAAGCAGTCCATGCCGCCATCATTCCAAAGTCCTAGGCCATTTTCGAAGTTGTCATTGATGATAACTTGACAAGATCCGTTATTGGCTGGAGCATCCGTTATTGCACATACGGTATTTGAGAAAGCTGTTTTATTACCCACTAAATCACGAGACTGGACACGATAGCAGTATTGTGTACTAGCTGATAATTTCATGTCTGAATAATTGATCGAAGTTTGCCAATTACTATTGGTTCCACCTGTATTACCACTGGTTTCTTCGAAGTAATATTCTACGAACCCAGACATATCAGTTGCCATTGTTGCGATCATATTTACTGTGTTTTCTCCCATCGCCATGGGCTGTTTTGAAAAGGTTGCTGGGTTCGGTGTTGGTGCTTTAGTATCCAGCATTGCTTTCGTTTTAACACAAGCGGTGACCGAAGCGGAGGTTTTATTTCCAACAGCATCATGCATTTGTACATTATAGCAGTATTCTGTGTCTGGTAATAATCCTGTATCAGTATAATTAGGGTCGTCATCTAAGTTACTATCGCTACCACCCGGGTTATTGGATGTTTCATCAAAAAAGTATTCAACATGGCCGCTTGCATCTGATCCCGGAGTCGCACGCATAGAAATCGATGTTTCATTAACCGCTTTTGGAGCGATGGCAAACGTTGCTGGATTGGGTGTTGGTGCTGTTTTATCAGGTGCTTTCAATGTTGTTGCGCACATTTCAGCAGAAGGACTCGTTTCATTCCCCATCACATCACGAACAGACACACTGTAACAATATTTTGTATTGGCCTTAAGACTTTCTGCCATATAATCAGATTGTCGCTGCCAACCGCTATCACTGAGTTCAGGTCCACCACTTATTCCTTGGAAGAAATATTCTACCAGGCTATCATCGGTGGCTGTTGTTGCTGTCATATAGATTGTATTATGGTTTTCAGCGGTTGGTGGGACTTGAAATGTTGCTGGATTAGGTGTTGGAGCTATGATATCAAAAATAAATGGTGTTGTGGTGCACAAGTTTGCTGATGAAGTTCCTGTATTCCCCAGGCCATCTCGCATGGTCACATTATAGCAGTAGCTCATTCCCATTGTGAGGCCTGTATCTATATATGTTGGGTTTGTTTGCCAGTTACTATTACTACCACCGGGATTAAACGAAATTTCAGAAAAATAATATTCTACGACGTTATGATGATCGCTACCTTTGTCAGCGGTCATTTTGATCGAGCTAAAACTTTGGGGCCATGGCTCATATGAAAACGTTGCAGGATTAGGTGTTGGTGGATAAATATCTGGGCCTAATTGAGTTTTATGACATTTCTTATCAGAAAGTGCTGTCGTATTTCCTAAGCTATCACGTGTTTGCACTTTATAGCAATATTGTGAATCCATTGTTAAGCCCAAGTCTGTGTAGACCGGTGAGGTTTGCCATCCACTTGGATCTGAACCATCTTCATCACTGATTTCTATAAACGAATATTCAACAGGCCCAGAAGGATCATTCGCTGTTTGTGCCGTTATGGTCATTGAATCGACTGTGGAATGATGATCATCACCAAACTTAGCTGGATTGGGTGTTGGCGGTGTGGTGTCAACTGTGACCACTGTATTGGTCGTCGCACATGCTTGAGCAGATGCTGCTGTTGTATTACCAAGATTGTCACGTGTTTTTACCGTATAACAATATTGTGTACCAGCAGTTAATCCATTATTGGTATAGTTGTCTGAATTTTGCCATCCACTGTTAGTTCCACCCGGGTTTCCTGATGTTTCGGTAAAGAGGTAAACAACAGATCCAGCAGGATCAGTTGCTGTCGTGGCGGTCATACTAATTGCATTTTCACTATCTGCATTTGGCATACTCGCAAACGTTGCAGGGTTCGGCGTTGGAGCCGTGGTGTCCGCTGGCGGGGCGGTACTAAGCGTAAACGCACAATGGTTGGTTGATGGCATTGTCATATTACCAAGATTGTCACGTGATTTTACTTTATAGCAGTATCGCGTATCAGCGGTCAGTCCTGTATCGGTATAACTGGTAGAAGTTTGCCAAGGGCTATTGTGGCCACCTAATTTCTTGCTCGTTGAAATAAAACGATATTCAACCGGCCCAGATTCATCATTGGCAACTTTTGCGGTCATGCTAATTGCAGAATCACTATCTGCCGTTGGTACCATCGCAAATTTTGCTGGATTAGGTGTCGGTGGTTCATAGTCAGGGGTTGGAGACGGTTCAGTTGGCTCGGTAGGTTCAGAAGGGGCATCACAAGACAAAACATCATAACCATCAAAATGAAGTTCGCCATCATCCATTGTGATCAGAACGGTGTGGCTTCCTTCTGTTAATCCAACAATTTCAAAGGCAAGTACGCTTTGGGGGGCTGCACTTTCAGGAACATAGACTTCATGTATCGGGCCATTATCGACTTGGACAAGAAATACTTGGTAAAAGTCATATGCCCAAACGTAGATTCCTACGCCGGTTCCTTGAATTGTAAATGATGCCGTTGCTTCATAGGCAAAAGCGAGGTGTGCATCTCCATTAATACCTCCATCGACTTCAATAATATCATCGAAACCAGCGTAATTGATACCAGGATCGGTGTTGTTGATGGGCAAAGACCATTGGCAATCGGTTTGTGCCATGGCTGGTGTGCCTGTTGTCATCGATACCCATGCGAGTAGGACAAGAATAAAGTGAAGATCATTCTTCTTGAGAGTTGTCTTGTTTATTTGGCCTTTGTGCAACATTAAAATCGTCTCCATTGTGTTTCAGTGAAACATCTCTGCATGACTTCAAGGTCGCATCGTTTTTATTTTTTAAGTGGCCTAGTATGAATCTGTATTCTTAGGTCTCAAGTTAAATACAAGTTAAGTGAGTTGTGTTTTCCTGCTTTGGTGAATGATCTCTCTAGACATTTCACATGTGAATCAAACGTTTCCGTCTTGACTCATGATCGCTCTGATGGCGTTTTGTCAGACGTGACTTATCTGATTCTAATTGATTGGAAGAGAGGTCTTGGAGTGAGTTGGCTGCACTCTATCCCCGTCAACAGCTTGATCGCTGTTAAAGTCAGGAACATATGTTTGATTACAATTTCAAGCATCTACAATACCTCATTTATAGGACCTCTATCGGTCCCTATAGATTTTCTGTTACCCAAAGATACGATATAAAAAGAGGATGGCAAATGATATGAAGAAAAAAATAGGGAAAAGTATAGGGTTAGATGTTATCGGGCTATAAAAAAAGCTGGCAGAAGCGTCCTGCCAGCTTTGTGCTATTTCACTTTGTCATATATATTATTGGTAAATCAGATTGCCTTTTTTCTTAAATTCATCTGATTTTTCCTGCATGCCTTTTTTTAGGGCTTCCTGGTCGGAGACGCCCAATTTTTCGGCATAATCCCTAACGTCCTGGGTGATCTTCATCGAACAAAAGTTTGGTCCGCACATTGAGCAGAAATGAGCGACTTTGGCACCTTCCGCCGGCAAGGTTTCGTCATGGTAGCTTTCTGCCGTTTCCGGATCCAGGCTCAAGTTAAATTGGTCACGCCATCGAAATTCGAAGCGGGCTTTGGATAGGGCATCATCACGCTTCTGGGCGTTTGGATGTCCTTTTGCCAGGTCCGCGGCATGGGCTGCAATCTTATATGCTATGATGCCGTCTTTGACGTCTTTTTTATTCGGCAAGCCCAAGTGTTCTTTGGGGGTCACATAGCAAAGCATTGCTGTGCCATACCAACCGATCATCGCTGCACCAATCGCCGAGGTTATATGATCATATCCCGGAGCAATGTCTGTTGTCAGTGGACCGAGTGTATAGAAAGGTGCTTCTTTACAGGCTTCCAATTGTTTATCCATATTTTCTTTGATCAGATGCATTGGCACATGGCCAGGTCCTTCGATCATAGTTTGAATGTCATGCTTCCAGGCGATGTCGGTCAGTTCGCCCAGCGTTTCAAGTTCGGCAAATTGTGCTTCATCATTCGCATCCGCGATACTGCCGGGGCGAAGGCCATCACCCAGACTAAAGCTGACATCATATTGTTTCATGATCTCACAAATATCTTCAAAGTGAGTATAAAGAAAACTTTCTTTATGATGTGCTAAACACCACTTCGCCATAATTGAACCGCCGCGAGAGACGATGCCTGTTGTGCGTTTTGCGGTCATGGGAACGTAGGCTAAACGGACGCCAGCGTGAATCGTAAAGTAATCGACGCCTTGTTCTGCTTGCTCAATCAGCGTATCACGGAAAAGTTCCCAGGTGAGATCTTCTGCTTTGCCATTTACTTTTTCTAGAGCCTGATAAATCGGAACGGTGCCAATTGGTACAGGAGAGTTACGCAAAATCCATTCACGAGTTTCATGAATATTTTTTCCGGTGGAAAGATCCATGACCGTATCACCACCCCAGCGGGTTGACCAGGTCATTTTTTCAACTTCTTCAGCAATGCTTGAAGAGACGGCAGAGTTGCCAATATTAGCGTTAATCTTTACGTGAAAGTTTCGCCCAATGATCATCGGTTCAATTTCTGGGTGATTAATATTGGCAGGGATTATTGCACGTCCGCAGGCGACTTCATCACGAACAAATTCTGGTTTGCAACCTTCTCGAATTGCAATGTATTCCATTTCCGGTGTGATCATTCCCTGACGAGCATAATGCATTTGCGTGACATTCATGCCAGATTTTGCCCGTAACGGTTTGCGAATTTTTGGGAAACGGAATTTTTCCAATTCGCTATCTTGCTCACGTTCTTGACGATAGTTGGAGGTCGATTGCTCAAGTTGTTCAACATCATCACGTTTCAGGATCCAATCTTGTCGTAACTCAGGAAGACCTTCTTCGATATGAGTTTTAACTTCAGGGTCCGTATAGACACCAGATGTGTCATACACTCGAATTGGAGCGTTGTCATGTTCTTGATTATTTGCATCGACCGTTTTAGATAAACTTATTTCACGAAACGGGACGCGAATATCAGCGAAGGTTTTGCCTGATACATAAACTTTTTTTGAGTTTGGTAATGGATCAAAGCTTAGGTTCACCTGCTCAGGTTTTTTTTCATTTTTTTGACTGGGTTTTATCATTGGGATCTCCAGCTGGTTGATAAACACATAATTATTCATATCAATTCAGACTATAGGATTATGATAAATCTCCATTCGTTTAGCAATGATAAACCTGTTTAAATACGCATAACTTCCAGGCTGTTGTTGGTAGGGTTGTTTATTGGGCAGATGCATTGGATTTTTAATTATATTGACCTAATTTATTGAAAAAAGTACAATTATACTATGTTTAGGTCTATTATATCCTCTTTCTGGCGCCATGTATTTTAATGAAAAATAATCGAATTTTAAATCAATCCATTTATTTCTGGGGCGAAATTGGATTAATTTCTGTTTTTCTGTTAACAACCATCGTTTGTTGGATTTGGGGGGATGCCATTGTTGAAGGGATTTATCACGGCAAATTCCAACTATTAATGCCTATCACAGAAATTATGGAAAAATACCGCCAGGCAAAGCCAGGCATAAAAACTGTAGAATGGTATCAGGGGAAATTATGGTTGGTGCATGCTAAATTCTTTATGATATGTTCGATGGCTATGTTAGGGCTTTTAGCATTGCATTTCAGAGGACCCTTAAAAATAATTTTTAATAATTTTATGACAGGGTCATCACATCCTATTAATTTGGCCATGTTTCGTATTATATTTTTTGGCTATTTGACAATCTGGTTAGACATAGATCGTGTTGTTTGGTTTAGTAGTTTACCTAGTGTGTTTATAGATCCTCCTGTTGGGTTTGAAACCATTTTAAACTGGGTAACCATTCATCCAGATTGGGTTGTATGGACTTGTCGTTTTTATTTGATTTTTTGTATATTTGCAACGATTGGTTTATTTTCAAAATTTTCTTCGTTTATGGTTTTTTTATTGGGGCTATGGGTTATAGGGATTCCACAATTTTATGGCAAAGTAAATGGCCATAATCATTTAATCTGGTTTTCGTTGATTATGGCTTTAGCACCTTGTGGAGATATGCTGTCTGTTGATTCTGTTATTCAGGTGTTACGAAATAAAAAGCAGAAACTTCTGCTTCCGCCAAACGCTTCTTCAGCTTATGGTTTGCCTATACGATTTATCTTTTTATTACTTGGTGTTATTTATTTATTTCCTGGGGTTTGGAAATTCTGGTCATTGGGGTATGATTGGATATTTTCAGATAATCTGAAATTCATTATGTATCGCGTATGGGTGCAAAACGAGTATTTACCTATTTTTCGTCTTGATCAATATCCTTGGATATTCCAGTTTGGCGGATTAATGACCTTGCTTTTTGAAATAGGATTTATTTTTATTATCTTTCTACCTAGCTTAAGACGTTTTTTACCATTAGCAGCTTTAGCATTCCATAATGTCACCGGGTTGACATTGGCGATCTTTTTTTATGTATTACAGATAGTACATGTAGGTTTACTAAACTGGAAATTCCTTTTTGAAAAGCTGGGTGGTTTACTATTTCGACAAAAACTTTATGTGTTGTATGATGGTAACTGTGGATTGTGCCGTAAATCAATGGCCATTCTAATGCGTTTAGATGTTTTAGGACAAATTCAGTATGTTAATGCGTTAGATAAAACGAAGATCTCGCAATTAGGATTTGATTCTCTTGACGATATGGCGCTGTTAAAAGATATGCATGCAATCATTGAGAGTAAACAGTGGCGAGGTTATGATAGTTATCGAAAGATTTGCGCTCGAATTCTTTTTTTATGGCCGATTTTACCCTTTTTATATTTCTACCCCATTGCAGTCATTGGCCGGTCCATTTATCGTAAAGTCGCAGATCAACGAAGCTGTCAATTACCAATAGATGATAGTTCTGCCGATGGCAAGATAGAGCATCCTCAAATGACTGGCACTCGGTTACGGATTACATGCTTGCTCATTGTTGGTTGGGTATTTGTGGTCGTTAATTTTGGCTATGGTATGGGCAGGATGGCACATAGCTGGCCATTTCATTGTTATCCTCTATTTACTGGAAATGCCAGTGATAAATCTTCACGAATTATTATGGAACAGGTGTACCAGGATCAGACTAGAGAAGTTATTGATCAAAGTGAACTGCGGTCACGTTTAGGTCCATCTAGACATATAACATTTATGGCAAAAATTATTCGTAAAAAAGAGGATCAGCAAAAGCAGGATATATTGCTAAAGAACTATTTTGAAATTTTGGCCTCTTTGGGGCTCGATATGTCTGAGGCCCAGGCAGTTGAAATTTACCGAGAAAAATTTTATACTTCACCTGAACACAGGGAAGACCCACCGGTTGAACGTGAGTTGATGCTGAAAATTAATGTTGATGAATTATTAACTAAGTAGAAAAAGGCCCATTTGCATGGGGGGGATAGCTGTGTCTGAATTTAATTGTAGGAATTGATAGTACCCTTGCTTTTCGATTTTTAAATCTGGATAGGTTTCGAGTGAGCCTTGTTCATTTAATTCGTGTACATGTTTAATTTTTTCTGGAAGGCATCCCAGTCGAATCCTTGTATCAATTGCCCAATCAAAACTGATATTTAATAGGGCCAGTATGATTCGTTTTTTGATAGGATGCTGAATGAAAAAAGGTATCAAATCTGGAGAGGCTTCTACAAAACAAGGCAGTGGTTTGCCACCCAGTAGGCAAAATAAGTCATGGAAATGACGTTGGCGTTGAGGAGTCAGCAGTCGCTTCAACGTGTCTTGTGTTAAATCATAGGGGAGTATGGCAGATAATTGGTTGCTTTCTTTGTTGTCGTAAAATGACATGCCAGGTGCGTTAGGGATTTTACCTTCTTGTTGGAATGTCGTGAGAGTTCTTGCGCCTTGTGCAATTGGTTTGATTGACCGAATCTCTTTGGTGCCAAATCGTTCTGTCATGACTGTCCGATAGCCATAATAAGGGGCGGCCAGGCTTTGATCTGATAATATATCAACCAAAACATTTTTGATAGGTTGACTTACTTTCACGCCCAATATTTCACTATAGCCATTTTGCTGAAGATTGGTTGCTGCTGACATGTCCATTAGGACGCCTTGTTGGAATAATGTGGTGATTTGTTTTTTCGATAACGTATTGGCGACATCACCAGACAAAATATTCACAGTGGATTTTGATAGTTCGCTGAATTGGTTTGCTGGTTCGAAGATAACCGGCATGCCCATTCTCCAGGACAAGTGAGCCCAGTTAGAACAATTTTCACTGATAAGATGCCGGCCATTTTTTTCGGGTGGTGTCAAGATTCGAATACCGGAGTGCTGCGGGTTATTCGAAATCAAATGATGAAGTTTGGCGACCATGTCTTCTTTATTAAATTGCATCTTAAGAAATGGATTTTCGCTACCAGGTGCTGTTCCAGTCTCATCAAAACCATTAAAAATAATATTTTGCTGGCCAAACAAAATGTTCAAATTTGTTTGCATTTGCATCGATTCGGCACTTTTGTGAAAATTAGAGGCCTGTGATATATCGATCAAGCCGTAGTTCTCGCCTTCTTCCAGATTGTGGTCATGCTTACTTAAGATTTCAATAGTGTCTAGGATGGCTGTGCGTTTTTCGTCTTGTGAGAAAGATTGTTGCTGTGCAAGAAGGTAGTTCTTTTCTCCTGCGAGCGCTTTGGCGCAATCAACAGGGCTGAATGAGTCAGGATATAAATGTCTAGCATTACTCATCAATCCTAGGCGTATGGATTTGTGTTTTTGGACGGACTGGAAAATATTACGAGCCACCTGATTTAGCCGGTTTTTCTTAAAGCGATCCCAGTCAGATTGTATTTTTATGTCTCGGTCAGATAGTCGGTCTATTGGAATGGAGCCATCAGTGAGGGCTTTGATTTTTGGGCCAGATACTTTATGGCCACTCGATTTTTTGAATGACTCGATACTACTCCTGCAAAACCAATCGATACTTGTCGAATGTGTATCGTTTACCCAGATAGCACTGGCTTTAGTTTGGTGTGCATTTTCATAGAGGAGTTTTAAATGTTTTGTCGCATCGTTATCAAATTGGGCGAAATCAAGAATGCCAGGTAAAACCAATGACGCACCCATTTGATAATCTTTTTTAAGCGCGGCAACCACTTTCTTGGTGCGTGCTAGGCGATCAATGATATCCTCTTTGTCTAAAAGTGATGGGTCGAGAGTTGGCTCGGTAAGGCATAAAAGGATATGCTCGGCATCATCATTTTGATCGACGGCCTCAATCATATTTTCAAATTTGCCATCAGTTGCAAAGTGAGTGTAGGTTACCATCGGAATCAAAATTGGGTCATTTTTATCGGACATTCGTCTTACTTCTCCTCTGTCTGTTTACTGGATGAGTTGGTACTATATCGGATCATTTCATAGAGATCCAGCAAAAAGAATGCGTCTGTTGCTATTTTAACCGTTTGAAAATAAATGGGTTATGCGTTAATGTGCTTCGGGATAAATTGCCTGCGAAACTGTAAAAAAGGTGTTTACATTTTAAAATTATCAGGTAAAATACACCGTTTATCGAAATCTCAAATAATAGAAATGTTAGCTATAACAAGGAGTTAGAGCCGTGAAGAAAGGCATTCACCCTGAAGATTACAGATTTGTGGTTTTCCAAGACAAAGCCGCAGATTTTAAATTTTTGACCCGCTCAACCGTTAAAACCAATTTGACAATCGAGTGGACCGATGGCAAAGAGTACCCGCTCTATAACCTTGAAATCAGCAGTGCTTCTCATCCTTTTTATACGGGCAAACAAAAGTTTGTCGATTCAGCTGGTCGTATTGATAAATTCAATAAGAAATATGCTGGCGATTACTTTTCAAAGGATAAAAAAAGCAAAAAATCTAAATAGCTATTCCGACTTTTACACGCTGTTCATGAATACCAACCCAATCAGGACAGCGTGTTTTTTTATGTCTATAGTTTTGGGTTAAATACCATTCAAAGAATTTAAAAGTATGGCACAAGCATCCACAACAGATGAAAGAGTCCTGGAAAAACTGGCTGAGATGGAAAAGCGTTTCGTTGATTTGGAATCACAAATGAACGATCCTGCTATTGCCAGTGATCCAAATAAGATTGTACAAATTTCTAAAGAGCATGGTCAGCTCAGAGATGTTGTGACTAGTTTTCGTCAATATCAGGAATGTGTCACACAACGAGATGATGCTCAGGCCATGTTGGATGATGGCGATACTGATGATGAGATGCGTGAATTAGCGCAAGAGGAAGTGACGTCTCTCACTGAGCAAATTGAGTCAACCTTTGTCCAGGTGAAAGAAAGCCTGGTGATGTCTGACGATGCCGGTGTCGGCGCGATTATCATGGAAATCCGTGCAGGGACCGGTGGCGATGAAGCGGCGCTTTTTGCTCGTGATCTTTATGAAATGTATAACCGCTTTGCTGAAAAAAGAGGCTGGAAAGTCGAGCAACTCGGATTCAGTGCGTCGGAATTAGGTGGTTTTCGCGAAGTAATCTTGGGAATTAAAGGCGAAGGCGTTTGGCAAGCACTTGGTTACGAAGGGGGCGGCCATCGCGTTCAACGCGTGCCTGAAACTGAAACGCAAGGGCGTGTACATACATCCGCGGCAACAGTTGCTGTTTTACCTGAAGCAGAAGAGCTTGATATTGATATCCCCAAAAGCGATGTCGTTGAGCATGTCTGTCGTTCCAGTGGTCCAGGTGGGCAAAGTGTCAATAAACTCAATTCCGCTATTAAGCTGGAGCACTTGCCCACAGGCATTACCGTGAGTATGCAGGATGAAAAAAGTCAGCATAAAAATCGTGCCAAAGCTTGGCGTATTTTGCGTAGTCGGGTGTTTGATCATTTTGAGCAAAAGAAACGTGCTGAGCGGTCAGAGTCTCGTAAAGAAATGATTGGTTCTGGCGATCGTTCGCAACGCATACGTACTTATAATTTTCCACAAAATCGCATGACCGACCATCGGATTAATTTAACCCTTTATAGTTTAGATAAACTTATCATGGGTGATCTCGATGGCGTCGTCGCAGCACTCATCGAACATGACAAGCAACAACGCCTCGAAAACCTCTAATTGTATCTAGGTGGCAGCCTCAGTTCGCCAAAGGCGAAATGGGGATGGCGAGTTTTACTATTCCTGAAATCAACTAAATATATTGTTATGATCACAAGCCCACAAAACCCACTCATCAAGCGACTCCTTAGCTTAAAAAATAAACGAGACCGCGACCAAGAAGGCTGCTTTGTCATCGAAGGTGAGAAAGAAATTATCTATGCACTTCAAGCGAATATCAGAATTGATACGCTTTTCTACTGTGAAGAACTTTTTAAAGATAATGAAAAGTGGACCGATCTTGATTGTGTCTACGAAAGTTTGCGTTTACGTAAATTTAGTGGGAACATGCGTGAAGTTGATAAAAAGATTTTTGCTAAAATTGCTTATCGTGAAAATAGCGGAGGGGTAGTTGCAATTGCAAAAACACCTAAGGCAGGTGTTGACTCATTTGTCTTAAACGAAAATTCATTTATTCTCGTTTTGCATGGCATCGAAAAACCTGGCAACCTGGGCGCTTTGTTAAGAACCGCCGATGGTGCTGGCGTAGACTCCGTTATTGTCTGTGATGGTTGCGTTGATTTATATAATCCAAATGTTATTCGTTCAAGTCTGGGTGCCATTTTCACTATCCCGGTGGTAACGGGTTCATCCAGTAATTTACTCCCTTGGCTCAAAGCCAGCCAGTGTCGAATTGTAGCCTCGACGCCCGTTGATGCATTAGATTATCATTCCGCCGATTACCAGGGACCCATTGCCATCGTCCTAGGCAGCGAAAAGGACGGCTTGCCCCAGGAATGGCTAGAAGCAGCCGACGAAAAAATCAAAATCCCCATGCTCGGCCAAATGGACTCCCTCAATGTCTCAACTAGTGGTGCTGTATTAATTTATGAAGCATTGAGGCAAAGAAGCTAATCTTTAAATGTATTTATTCCAGATTTCTGAGAAAAAAGCTGTTTTAACAATAATTATTGTAAGATTTTTCATAATTAAGTCACGTATTATATAACAGCAAAATATTTCTTAGGGATTATTTTCCAATTTGTAATGATTGCATATTGACTGTTGAGGAGTCATACAAATTTCAAATTAACTGGTCAAGCATACAGGAGGTAATATGTATATTCGGTTGTTGATTTCTATTTGGTTGTTAACGATTGCAAATACTGCTTGGGCTATTGATCTGTATGTGCCACATGGACCAGGACTTGTTTATCCTAATATCCAATCAGCGATCAATGCCGCTTCAGATGATGATGTTGTGATTATTCAACCAGGGGTTTATACCGGTCCTGGAAATCGTGATATGGATTTTTTAGGAAAAGCAATTACTGTGCAATCCATTGACCCCAATGATCCAAATGTTATCTCAACAACAGTGATAGATTGTGAACATGATCTTGGTCATCGAGGTTTCTATTTTCATCATAATGAAGAACCCAATAGTATTATTGCTGGCCTAACAATTAAAAGAGGATTTATTGAAGGGAACGATTTATTTTATCCACTTTATAGAGGAGGAGCTGGAATCCTATGTGTTGGCGCCTCGCCTACAATTCAAAACTGTGTGATTACAGATAACAAAATTCGTGGTAAGCTATTTCATGGTTCGCCTGGTGGTGCTGGTATTTACTGTGATGAAAATAGTAATCCAATAATAATTAATTGCGTTATAAGTCAAAATGTTATCAAAGGAACCATGGAACCTGGATGTGAAGGGCATAGTGTGTATGGAGCAGGAGTCTATACATCATACAATAGTCATGCAACTTTAATCAATTGTGGTTTATTCCATAATCATTTAATTCCAGGGTTTCATGATGATCGATTTTGTACAGTGTATGATTGTTTTTCAGATATACCAGAAAGTACATCAGCTGGAGGAGCTATCTATGGTCCAGCAACGATCAATCATTGCACCTTTGTTGGAAATATCGCTTTACAAGGCGGTGCCGTATACATGTCTAATTTAACTTCTATTACCAATTCTATTTTTTGGGATCATCAAGGTGACGATATAGCGGGATCAGGCGGAAGTATTACTTATAGCAGTTTAGACGAAGTCGTATCTGGCATTGGAAATATAGCAGGTGATCCTTTATTTGTTTCAGGGCCTTTAGGTGATTATTATTTGAGTCAATTGGCTTCAGGTGATTCTCAACAAAGTTCATGTGTTGATGCGGGTAGTGATTTATCCACTAATTTGACGATGGATCATTTAACGACGCGTCGTGATCATGTTGGAGATGCCGGGCAAGTTGATATGGGATACCATCCTGTGTCACCCATACCTGATTTGATTGAACCGATTGTGTATCGATATGTGCCTGGGGGTGGATCACCATCTTACCCAAACATTCAGGATGCTATTGATGACGCCATAGACGGTAATATAATCGTGGTTCAGCCTGGAACATATACCGGTGTTGGTAATTATAATATTAATTTTCGTGGTAAATCTATTACTGTACGAAGTCTCAATGGTCCAGATGATTGCATTATAGATTGTCAAAACATATCAGGGCGTCGAGGATTTATTTTTCATGAAAATGAAGATCCCAATAGTCTTTTGTCAGGTTTTACAATCCGAGGTGGAAATATTAAATCAAATTGCCAATATTATGATGTCGCTAATGTTGGAGCTGGGATATTTTGTACAAATGCTTCTCCCACAATTGACAATTGTGTAGTGACTCAAAACAACATCAGTTTAGGTGGGTATTTTGTCCCTTCTGCTGCCTTTGGAGCTGGAATATACTGTGGGCAAAATAGTCGACCTTATATCCGTAATACAATTATTAGTCATAACACAGGGCATGCTACTACTGCCCCAGGAGCTGAAGGTGATGACGCTAAGGGGGGAGGAATTTATATAGATGGTACTAGCCATTTAACTATGTTCAATTGTTTAGTAACGAACAACTCAGTAGTACCAGGGTCGGGACAACTAGGAGCTCCAGATGGTGTTTCATATGGTGGAGGGCTTTATGGATCAGCATCGATTTATAACTGTACATTTTTAAGCAATACCGCTATGCAGGGAGCTGGAATTTACATGACTGATCCATCATCTGTGATTAATTCTATTTTTTGGAATCATGGTGCTGATGATGTTGCTGGTTTTAATGGAAACATCACGTATAGTTGCTTAGAAGAAGTCGTGGCAGGTGTAGGAAATATTTTTACAGATCCTTTATTTGTTAGCGGGCAGAATGGGGAATTATATTTGAGCCAAATTACAGCTGGCCAACATCAAATGAGCCCTTGTGTGAATGCTGGCAGCGACTTAGCTGCTCATTTTGGCTTAGATGGCTTGACGACGAGTACTGACTTTGGGGTTGACGATGGTCAAGTGGATTTAGGTTACCATTATCCAGTAAGTAACATCGAGTATTTACAGTCAGATCTAAATCAGGATTCGACGGTGAATTACCTTGACTATGGTCTCTGGCAGCAAAGCTCATTAGATAGCCTTTTGCCAAAAATTTTACATGATCCGAATATCGTAGTGGATGGTGATTTATCTGATTGGGCTGGTTCACAATGGTCTCAACTTGATCAAATTTATGAAGGAGACCCTAATGATATCGAGCAGGCACAGTTTTCATTACGTTGGAGTGAAAACAATAATAAGATTTACGCGGCAGTTGTCGTTACAGATCTAGATCATGTTTTTCTTGATACCTATATCGCATGGAATGCATCGGATCGCTTGGAAGTTTATTGCCAAGGAGATGCTTCAGGTGGATCGGGTTGGTATAATATTTATGATAAGGCTCAGCATTACTATATTGCACCAAATACAACTTCTTCTAGCTGGGCAAGGTGGGCATTAGGCCAGTTGATTAATCCCAGTGTTGGGTTAGAGTATGCTGTTAATATTATTGGGAATGAAATTCACTATGAGCTGGCAGTTACGCCATTTAATCACTATGCTGGATTGAGTACTGGGTTGACAGAGGTCACCGATTTAGATTTTGGTAAAATCATTCGATTTGATCTTGTAGCTTTATCTCGCTTCTCTGGAGGTTATGGCATGTTGTCTGAGAACTTAAATTTAGGTAAGTATAATAATGCCAGTCAATTTGCGAGATATGTTTTAGCTGATGAGCTTGGGTGCGCAAACGTTCTAGGTGATTTTGATGTTGACTGTGATGTTGATTTAGCTGATTTGCAATTATTTATTACAAATTGGCTTTGGGGGACGAGTGGCGGCTAAGCTTGACCTCGAGTTTTTCATAATTACCTTTTTGTAATAAGATAGGCAAGATAGCAATGCTGCTGTTTTGTTAGAATTCTCATGATAAAGCATTTCTATTTGTGAATAAATTGATTGATTTTTTCTATGTTTTGGTTATCATAAATAGACTGTTGAGGAATCAATTAATTTCCACGGTAACTAGTTAAACATACAGGAGGCAGTATGTATATACGGTTATTGTTTGCAATTCACTTGTTTGCAATTGTAAACACCGCTTGTGGCATGAATTTTTATGTGCCTTATGGACCTGGTATATCATTTCCAAATATTCAATCCGCAATTGATGCAGCTATCGATGGCGACGTCATTATTATCAGGCCTGGTAGATATTACGGTGCTGGTAATCATGATATAGATTTTTTGGGTAAAGCAATTACCGTTCGTGGCGAAAATCCAAATAATCCTAATGTTGTGGAGAATACGCGCATAGATTGTTTTGGTGAGACAGGGCAAAACCGACGGGGGTTTATTTTTCAATCTGGAGAAACGCGTGATTCGGTCTTAACCGGATTGACCATCATTAATGGTTACGTTGAAAGCCAAAGCGGTGGAGGTATTGCATGCTATAGCAGTAGCCCTACAATTCGTTCTTGTAAGATCATATCTTGTCAAATGGATGGGGCCGCAGGTGGTGGAGGTGGTCTCTATGTTATGAATGCTGATCCCTTGATTGATAATTGTATCTTCTTTAATAATTATTCTAAAAAGAATGGGGGCGGAATTTATTTTGAAAATAGCCAGACAACATTGTTGAATTCGATTGTTAAACAGAATACATCTATAAATCATGGTGGTGGAATTTATGCTATTGGTAAGAAAATCACTTTGCATAATGTCTTGTTGCATTTAAATACTGCTTATCATGGGAATGGTGCTGGAATTTATGCTGATGAGTGTGAATTAAATTTTGTCACTGCCACTGAAAATGGTACTTTTGCTTCAGTAGGTGGAGATGCCGTGTATATTAATTCTGAGTCTGGAAGTGAAATAAAAAATTCCATTATTTGGGATAATCCTAATCGAGATGGTAAAGAAGGTGAAGAATTAACCGGTTCTGCAGATGTTTCATATACCAATATTAAACAATGTTGCCCTGGTCAAGGGAATATTAATAAGAACCCCCTCTTTGTCCAAGGTGTCCGAGGGCGTCAATTCTATCTTAGTCAAAAGAAAGCTGGCCAAGGGGTCAATAGTCCCTGCTTAAATGCAGCAAGTGATTTGGCTATTAATCTGGGTATTCACACTCATGCAACACGGAATGATCAGTATCATGATATTGCAAAAGCGGATATGGGATTTCATTATATTTCGCCATTACCTGTGGTATTGCCTGAGCCGGAAGATTTCAATGCCGACCTTGAAACCAACATGAAAGATTTTGTATTGATGGCACAGAATTGGAATGGCCGTCCTGCATTTGCTATTCAGGAAGATGTTGTTCAGGTGGATGGTAATCTGTCTGAATGGCGTCAGGGAACCCAGTGGAATCCCTTGAATGAAATTTATTTTGGCGAGCCGATCGATTTGGATCAAGCTGAGTATGCTGTAAAATGGTGTCGGGATACAAATAAGATATATGTTGCTGTTCGAGTACAGGATTTTGATCATCAGTTTATTGATAGTTATACAAATTGGGATGCTTCTGATCGAATCGAGCTTTACACTCAAGGCAATAATCGGGGAGGTCAAGGCTGGTATGGCATTTATGATAAAGCGCAGCAATATATGGTTGGCCCCAATAATTTAGGCGGTTTTTGGGCCACTTGGGCTTTAGGGGACGGCATTGAAGAAAATTTGTCATTTGATTTTTCCGTTAATATTAGAGGTGATGAAATTGTTTACGAGGTTGGGTTGCCATTATTCGAAGATTATGGTGGATTTAAGAATCAGCCAACGTTTGAAACAGAGTTGGTTAGTGGTCGAATTATTCGTTTTGATGTGATTGCTAATTCGAGGCGGAAGAACGGATTTGGTATGCGATCTGAAAACTTAAAAACATCAAAACATAAAAATGCCGATCAGTTTAGTAAGTACATACTTGCTAATGGTTCAGATTGTGGCGACTATAGTGTTGTTGATTTGGATGATGATTGTTTATTAACAAATCAAGATGTAAATCAGGTTCTGAGTGGTTGGCTGGAAATTCCTGAATAAATCTAAAGGCAAAGAGTTTAATACAAATCTCAGTCGCTAATCGTTAAATTCAAATGCTTGATGGTAGCCTCGATAAGGTCGGTGACGAGCTACGTTAATCAAGAGTCCCAGGGCAATAAAACTTGATAATAGAGATGATCCGCCATAGCTGATAAAAGGTAGTGTCATGCCTGTAATTGGCATAAGTCCCATTGTCATGCCTATGTTAATAAACATTTGAGCCGTAAAAAGTGCGCAGACCCCAACGGCTACAAGTCGACCAAATGGTTCAGGTTGGTTTGCGGCGATTTCAATTCCACCCACTAGCAATAGTACATATAAAAGGATGATAATGGTGCCTCCAATAAATCCCCATTGATGGCATATGAGTGCGTAAATAAAATCATTATTGGAATGAGGAAGATTTGTGCGAGCCAGCAGCTCGTCTTCACCGCCTTTGATTCCGCCTAAGGCAATATAGGTTTTTGATTGGGCTAACTGGTAGCCTTCATTGCGATGCCAATCGACTTTATCATCATTTTGTCGTAACAATACTTTGATGCGTTTCTGCTGGTAGCTGGGCATGATTAAATAGAATGGATAAATCATTAAGAGCCCGAGAAAAATAATAATCATAAGGTGTCGAATTCTCGCCCCGGCAATGAAAAGTAGGGTAAAGAGAATGGGTAGAAAAAGTAGTGTTGTTCCTAGGTCGGGTTCTTTTAAAATGAGTCCCATGGGTAAAATGGTCAAAATAAAAGGTCCGATCAATCCTTTGAAGGTGCGATAGTTGCTTCGCAATCGAAAATACCAAGCCAGTGCCAGAATAAAAGCAATTTTTGCCATTTCTGATGGTTGAATATTCATAGGGCCGATGCTGATCCATCGATTAGCTCCATATTTGGTTGGTATGAGGCTCGTCTCCCAGACGTATCTACCCATAAGCACAAAGGCCAGAAGGCCTAGGGAAAGAAAAAAAAGAATAAAGCTGATTTCTCCCAGAAAACGGTAGTGCACCAAGTTTACCAGGCAAAATGCAACAAAACCGATGATGATCCACATTACCTGACGGTTGAAGTTTTCTGGGTGAAATTTATGGATGCAAGTCAGGCCGGCTGCCAATAATGCCATCACAGCAATGACCATGATAAGCCTAAGGCCTCCCAGACGTCCATGCCATATTAAATCAAACATATTAATCCTTTATAATTTAACGATTTGTTAAAATGTTACCATAAGTGTCTGGATGGGTAAAGATAGGAGTTTTTTGGGGAATTTCGCTTGTTTAACCTGTTTCTGGCTCTATACTGATGCCTCAGATGATTCGTATACTAATGATTGATAATTATGATTCGTTTACTTACAACCTGGTGGATGCGGTAGTCTGTTTGCCCCAGAAACCTCATGTAGATGTTGTGCGAAACGATCAAAGCCGTTTAACAGAATTAGAGAAACTTGACCCGTCTCATGTTATTATTTCGCCTGGACCTGGTCGACCTGAGGATGCTGGTATTAGTTTGGAACTGATTGAGAATTGGTCAACGCGCTTACCGATATTGGGGGTATGTCTTGGGCATCAATGTATGGCTCAGGTTTTTGGTTATCAAGTTGAACGGCATCAAAAATGTATGCATGGCAAAACATCCATAATCCATCATGATAATCAGGGGATTTTTCAAAATATTCAGAATCCATTCACTGCGATGAGATATCATTCACTGATTGTCTGTGAGAATTCCAGATTGGATGAATTTAGTGTGTCTGCGAGGTCTGAGGAAAATGAAATTATGGCCATCCGGCATAAGCATCTAAAATTGGATGGAGTTCAGTTTCATCCGGAAAGTTTTGCAACACCTGAAGGAAAAAATATTTTAAAGAACTTCATCTCTAAATAAATTGATCTAAAAAGTTTAGTTAACCAAAAATAGGGCCTACCAAACAGACTTGCTTGCTATATGCAAATAATATTCTTGTTCATTTTTAGTAATATGTTGATAAATAGGATATTAAAAAGAAAACACCGAGCGGCCTAAGCCGGCTCGATGTTTTCCGGAGGGGAGAAAACTATCTTGGGTATCGTCAACCTTCGAAAAAAAACTTTAACATAAGGGACAATACATATTATCATTCGTGAATAAGTCGATTTGGTTCAAGATTTTGACTTGCAAATTTATTTGCCTCCTACTCTACACATTTCTGACATGCCCAATACATACTTATTAAAGCATGCGAACCCCATTTACACCTTATTCTAGCACTAATAATTCCAGAAGCCAATTTTTCTTAGAAAAAATATTAGATTTTTATAAAAAGTCTCGAAAAATTAAGGGTAAACAGCTTTGTTTTTAGTGATTTTTTAATTATTTAGTTACGGTGCCGTGTGAAATTTGTGTCCAATATTACCTCAAGATCAATAATTAGATTGTTGGCATTTAAGGAAGATTTTATTAAAATACTGTGCTGTAAAAAAATTATTATGATCATTTAAAACTTGGAGATCCCATGCAGCAGTCCGCATCGGTGGAAAATCGAGACAAAACGAGCGATTTAGATCAGATTGAACAGAAATTAGAACAGGGGCAGCGGTTAACTTTCGAAGATGGTATGACGCTTTATCAATCACACGATATCTTTCGTATTGGCAAGATGGCAGAGAAAAAAGCCCTGGAGACATGCGGAAATCAGGTTTTTTATAGTTTAAACCGCCATATCAACTATACAAATATCTGCAAATTCAATTGCAAATTTTGTGGGTTCAAGCGTTGGCATGGAGAAGATGGTGCTTACACCCATGATGTTGATGCTGTTGTCGACTTTGCTCGCCAGGCGATGAAAGATGGTGCCACGGAAGTTCATATCGTTGGTGGTATTCATCCTGGGTTGGATTTTGATTATTATGTCGATATGCTCAAGGGCATACGCGATTTGTCCCCTGATATTCATATCAAAGCTTTTACCGCTGTTGAAATTCTAGATTTGGTCAAAAAAAGTAAATTGTCGATTGAGGATACATTGCTGGCATTGATGGATGCAGGTTTGGGCGCATTGCCTGGTGGCGGCGCTGAGATTCTGGATGATGATTATTTTAATCAGGTTTGTCGCAGTAAGAGTAAACCTGATATTTGGACGGATATTCATACAACGGCGCATCGTATCGGATTGCATACCAACTGCACCATGCTTTATGGTTTTGTAGAAACCGTCGAGCAGAGAGTTAAACATTTGCTTCGATTGCGTGATATTCAAGATCAAGCGTTGGAACATGGCAAAGCCAACTTCCAATGTTTTATTCCCCTTCCTTATCTTAAGCCCGCATGGATTAGTCGTGAATCATCAGAGCATGAAGAAAGTAGCGATTTGATTGATGGCTTGGAAGATTTACGAACTATTGCGATCTCTCGTTTGCTTTTAGATAATGTTGATAATCACAAAGCCTTCTGGCCAATGCAGGGAGTTAATCTATCACAGGTTGCTCTGACATTTGGTTCAAATGATCTGGATGGGACAGTTCGATACTATACGATTGTAGATAAAACCTATGATAATAATACGAACACATTGCCAGTCGAAAATATTCGATCGATGATTGTAGAAACCAATCGGATTCCCGTTCAAAGAGATGGCTATTATCGTCCGATTCAAAAATCTTAACGAGTATTTGGACTATTCATATTCTGGCGTCCTTAAAAAAGTTTAAAGTGCCACTCATTTATTTTACTTACGGATTAATTAATATGGCGATCATGTCTCGCTGCGCAAGTAATGACCAGCGGGAATGGATAATTTGAGGAGTGGTCGCGGCGATAAAAAATTACGAATGTAATAAAAAAGAAAGCAGTGCAAGGAGGAAACACTGCTTTCAGTCGTTAATGTGTTTCACCAAAACCCAGAAGGTCATGATGAGGTTATTCTATCTGTTGCTTTACTTATCTGTTTCTTCGAGCATTTTACGAAGATAAGCATTTTCACGTCGGGTCGCTTCCAGATCAAAGAGTAAGTACTTGATACTTAATCTAAGATAGTCCAAAGAGTCTTGTAATGATGAGACGCTTTTTTTCAATTCTGCATGACGCTGTTTGGTTTGTTCAGCAAGCAGTTCAAGTTTCTTACGTTGGGATTCGGGAAGCGTACCGATTTCCTGTACTAGTTCACCGAGTTTTTTTTGAAATGTAATTTCGTCCATAATATTGCTCCTTGGCAATGGCTCGAGGCCGGTTTGATTTTTAGAGTCTCAGATCTTAGTTAAAGACTAAAACTCAAACACGATTGCTGATACAAAGTTGCAAATCCTATGCCAACGCCTCTTGGCGAAAAAATTTAGATGTCTAAAAAGCTATTCTGCAAATTCTGCGACAATTACAATCTTTATATCGGACCTAAAAATCATGACCCAATTATGCGGGTCGTTCGGGTTGTTGCTCAAAATAGACATCATTTCAAATCAACTTTTATTGTCTGCAGTTTAATCCGTGTTTATATCCCGCTTTACATACGATGATGTCGCACAACAACAAATTAGGGCTTTGCACCATCCTGGCGGGGTTTTGTAACGGCTGTACCGTTTGTAACGGTCATGCCGAATTTAGCAGTTAATGCTTTCATACTATTATACCCCAAAACTTTGACCGAGGATTAAAATAACTTTAATTTTTTTAAAGTTTTTTTCTTAATTTGACAAAGCGATCTCACTTCGATTAGACTAACTTATTATGGCAGAGACATTAGAAAAGATACTTGACGTTAAACAGCAGGAAGTTGATTACGCTAAAAAAAGTGTGCCGTTATCAGCATTGATAGAGGCGATAAAAACAATCGCTCCTTGTCGTAGTTTTTATCGGACGATGATTTCAAAACATGCTCGCGGCATTAATGTGATTGCAGAAATAAAAAAAGCATCACCTTCTGCGGGACTCATTCGTGATGACTTTGATCCGATAACTATTGCAAAAATCTATCAAGCGTGTGGTGCAAATGCATTAAGTGTTTTAACAGATGAACAGTTCTTTCAAGGTCATCTTGATTTTATCGGACTTGTAAAAAACGCCGTCGAATTGCCTGTTTTGCGCAAAGATTTCATTGTCGATGATTATCAAATTTATCAATCGCGTTTAGCGGGTGCCGATGCTATTTTGTTAATTGCAGAAGCATTGAGTGTTGAGCAGATAAAAGATTATATGCAATTGGCTCATTCTTTAGGCTTAACGACCCTGCTGGAAGTACACGAGTTGCAATCGCTTCTTGATGTGCAACAGGTGATCGAAGATATATCTCAATACAATTGCCTGTTAGGTATTAATAATCGCAATCTTAAAACGATGGAAGTAAAGATTGAGCATTCCATGGCGATCTTAAAGGATGTAAAACAAGACAATCATGTTATTAGTGAGAGTGGTATTAAAACGCCTGAGCATGTCGCTACGTTAAAAGAAGCTGGGTTTGGTGGAGTGTTGATCGGCGAGACATTGATGCGGCAGGATGATATTGCTATTGCGTTTAGAGAGTTGTTTGGGTAGACATAAAAAAAGCTATAGACGAAAGGCCTATAGCTTTTGTGATTTCTCAAATCTAAAAATTAAAGTACTTGTTCAAGCTTTGCTTTAATATCTTTTTTGGATGCCATGCCTGTCATAAAGCTTTTGACTTGGCCATCTTGAAAAACAAGTATCGTTGGCACGCTGCTGATTTGGTATCGCATGCTGATGTCACGATTGTCCATCGCATTGATTTTTCCAATTTTCACTTTACCATCAAGTTCTGTAGCCAGTTCATCGATGGTTGGAGCGATTTGCTTACAAGGTCCGCATCCTTCAGACCAGAAGTCAACTAAAACAGGTTCTTTGCTATTGATTACTTCTTCATCAAAGTTTAGTTGATTAAATTCGCGTGTATGGGTTGACATAAATTTCTAAAATCCTTTCTTAGAGCACTTCGTCCATGGCGGCTTTAATATCTTTCTTGCTGGATAAGCCGACGAGTTTTTTGGCAACTTCACCTTTGTTAAATAAAATAATCGTTGGGATCGCACTGATGCCAAAATTCACTGCGGTCTCACGATTGTTGTCTGTATCAAGTTTTCCAACTTTAACTTTGCCATCATATTCGCTGGCAAGTTCTTCAATGGTTGGATTCATCATGCGGCAGGGGCCACACCATTCTGCCCAAAAATCAACCAGGACAGGTTGGTCGCTACTAGCGACTTGTTCTTCAAAGTTAGCATCGGTGATTTCCAGTATATTTTCTGCCATGATAAACTCCTTAGCGCAATGGCATTGTCTTGATTGTAATAAATAATGGACACTCTGAAGATGAGATTCTACCTCACACTCAGATGTCTGTCAAACCTGTGTTATTTCATCTGTGAATATTACGAAAAGGAGCATAAAAGGTTCGATGGGTCGATTATTGATCAAAAAGCCTGTTTTTAAGCCTTAGGATTGTTTTTCGACAATCATACCCAGTTCAACAGCGGCATTGAGTGGCAGTTCTGCCAGGCCTAATGCCAGGCGTGTATGTAGGCCGGCATCACCGAAAACCTCTTTGAGAAAATTTGAAGCTCCATTGGCAACAAGTGCCTGATCGGTAAATCCCTGACTGCTGTTGACATAGACTTCGATACGAACGATTTGTTTGATATTATCGAGTGTGCCTAAATGCGCTTTAAGTGCGGCAAGGCCATTAATTGCACAGAGTTTTGCTGCCTCTTGTGCTTGTTCTGTCGTAACGCTACCATTATCGCCAACTTTATCAGTGTATGTGATTTTACCATCTTTGATGGGGAGTTGTCCGGACACAAAAATTAAATCTCCTGTTGCAACGGTTGGTACATAGGCACCTGCAGGTGCGGCTGCTTCAGGTAGAGTGATTCCAAGTTCTTGAAGTTTATTATCGATGCTCATTCGTTTTCCTGTGTTTGGTGTTCTGCTTTAGCTTTTTCTTCTGCCTTTTTATGTTTTTGATCAACGTTTAAGACGCTGGGCAGTTCGTCGACTTCACTAGAGATCGCATGAGCTACCGCTTGTGCCGCAGGTTCTTCGGTCAATGGTACAATATAGATTTCAGCAAAGGTGGATTCCTGTTCAATGCGAACCAGTTTTTGTCGCATGAGTTCAAGTAACGCTAAAAACATACCGCCCATTTCACCTTTGGTTTTGCAACCAGCAAACGCTCGTCGAAAAGTAAGGCCTTTTTCACTTTGCGCGCGATCAAGAATATCTGTTTCGTACAGATCGATCGGTGTGTTGTCTTGAATGACTTCATGTTTGTATTCGCCCGCGAGTGTTGCCTTCATCAGATTGTTAAAGGCATCAAAGAGATCCCAGATCTGAACGCCTTCCAGATCGTATTCTTGTTCTTCTTGTTTTTCCTCATCAATGAGATGCTTTAGGTTTGCCAGACTACGCGGGAATTTGAGCACTTGCTCATCTGCTTTTTCGGCTAGGCTGTTGGAGGCATCTTTATATTTTTTATACTCCAAAAGCTGGCGGACGAGTTCGAGTCGTGGATCGCCCAGATCTTCTTCTTCCTCATCGCTTTCAGCGGCTTCATGACGAGGCAGGAGCATGGCTGATTTTACTTCGGTGAGAGCTGCGGCCATGACAAGAAATTCACTGGCATTGTCGATATTGAGTTCTTCAATCATTTCGACATATTCCAGATATTGCTCAGTGATCATCGCAACCGGGATATCATGAATATCCACCTCATTGCGGCGAATCAAATAAAGCAACAGGTCCAGCGGCCCACTGTAAATGTCCATTTGTATTTTATAATCTGACATAGGCATACTCTTTAAAATGTGGGCTTATCTTAGCTCATTTGAACCATGAATTCCAGTAAAGATTGAAAAAAGTATGAAATGAGTGAGTAGGGCTGTAATCCATACTAGAAATTGAAAAATATTGGGAACATTAAAATTATTTTCCAATCTAATATTTAAGGTTATGCAGAAAAAACATCATATTAAGGTAGATAGAAAAATGAGAAAAACTCTATTTTTGATTGGGATATCATTGTTGTTAATTGTTTCTACGCAAGCAAAAGTGATGAGTACTGAAGGTGATTCAGAATTACACTTGCTTGAGAGTCGTTTAAATACATTGCTAAATAGGGCAGGGATACAACCTGAAATTGAACATTGTGAAAAAACTAATAAAGTAACAATTCGATTTGAAACCAGGCAGTACATCATTCATAGAAATTCAATGGCAGGTGGTTTTAGTCGCGAAGCTTATATTAAGGAAGGGCCTTCATGGCGAGGGGTCTTGCTAACTGCCCAGCTTCATGAGAAAGGACAAAGTTATCAAGCTCTTATGCCGCAAACACTAACTCGGCCTTATTGGAAAACCTATTTCGATTTGACAGAGCTACCAAATCACAACAAAAATTTATATTGGAGTTTGTCATATGGTTCTCAGTTTAGTCAGCCTGTAAGAATGCAGATTATAGATGTCTTAAGAGGTGTGCAGGATATTCCAGATTCTGCTCAGTGATCATCGTAAGCTGAATATCATAGGTGTCCACTCATTGCGGCGAATCAAATAAAGCCACAAGTCTAGTTGCCCGCTGTAAATGTCCATTAGAATTATGTCATCTGACATTGTTTATCTCTGAATAATGTTTAATGACTGATGAATAATCATAAAGGGACATTTTGTTTGTTATTACAATATTGCTAGGAAATTCAACATATTTTCGAATGATTGCCAGATGTCAAAATTAGACTTGATTAATTCATTTAAATGCAATAGACTAGATCTAGTCGATTTTGGTCAGGTAATTTAATTAGTTTAAAATCACATAGAGACAACAGGGTGTTTATTTTTTAGGCAAATTTGTTTTAGGAGGTTGAGCTATGAAATTTACTAACTGTCTATTGGGAATCCTTTTTTGTGTTTTAGTTTTTTCTACCACAGATCTATTGGCTGGAATTGATAATGTTGTCATTGATCCAGTAAATCCAACTTTTTTAGATGATATTGATATCGTTACATTCGGTACCGAGAATAGTGGGGGTGTTATCATTACGAATTCAATGTTGAATTTTGAAGGTAATAACATCTTTTTGGATCTTGAATTACAAGTAGGTAATCTATTTTTGATCACACCATGGGATCACACAGAAAACATAGGCCCATTGCCTGTGGGGAACTACAATTTGATCGTTTCAACGGGGTTAGGTTATCCTTTGCCATTACCATTGCCTTTGCCAATACCGCAAGGACAGCAAGGAACGTTTCCAGGTGGGAGTTATTATCAAACCTCTTTCGAGGTGATTCCTGAACCCGTCACTTCGATGCTTTTGTTGACTGGAGTTGGCTTAGTTGTTAAGCGTCGTCAGGCTAGAGTTAAATGTTAGACGCTATGATATCTGCTTCGGATCAATCTATTGTCTAGGATTGTTGAACTTTTGGGCAAGCTTTTTATCGTCTTATGCAGGGACTGTTCTGCGGTGTCAGTGTCTTTTTCGAATTCGGTGATATTGTTGGGAAGGATCGAGTCTCTGCGCTCTAGTTTAGTGTCGATAGCCAAAATTGACTAAAGATTTCAAAAGACTCTGGTGTTGTATTAATTAATATAGCAAAATCTATCATATTGATGATATTGTCATTGTTATAGTCAAATGAATCAATAATCGGTTTCAGAAGGAAAGCTTCATTATGTCCAGAAGGATTGGTGCCATAGCCTGCTATCCAGCCATTGTCATTAATTCCCCTGGCGACCTCCAGTGTCCATCCGTTGCCGCTATCGTCAACTAAATCGTTCAAATCTCTCATGCCATGCGTAGCGTCCCAAAGAAATGCGGTATTATTAATAACTGAAATAGTACTCCTGCCAACGACCTGGCCATGGATATTTAGGCTGTAAGCGATACTGGTACTTGATGGGGATTCGATCAATACACCTAAATTCGTCAGGCCATCGTTCGGGTCCCAAAAAAAAGCTCTATCGTTAGTCTTATTGCCAGTAATTTGCCCATGATTATTAATATCATATGCTTTGCCGATATTGGGAGCAAAGGTTGAAATTCCATCTATTGGATCATATAGAAAACCAAGTGAACCGGTAATTTGCCCTAGATCATTGATGGCAAATGCAACTGACTGAGGTGAACCGCCAGGCAGGTCTGCGATATTTATTTTGCCATTCGTTGCATCCCAGCGAAACGCACTTGTGCCGCCAACAATTTGGCTATTATTGTTGATAGCCATGCCAATGCCCAATCCCAAATCTGTCATCGTACCCGATTCCCAAATAAAAAAGTGTGGTCCGTTACTTGTGCTGCTTAAACCGCAAACCTGTCCAAGGTCATTAATTCCCAAAGCACTACTAATATTTGGACCGCTTGGGATATCGCCCAGATCTGTCATCTCGCCAGAATCCCAAATAAAAGCGTGTTTGTCGCTGCCGGTTATACTGCTTACTCCAACAACTTGTCCGTGGTTATTGATATTATGCGCACTGCTACTGAACGGCCCGCCTGGCAAGTCGCCAAGTGCAGTAAGAGTGTAGAGTGGTTGCGAATAAGCATGATAACACGGCACCCATAGGGCGTAGGCGAAAATAAATAATGCTAATTTTTTCATAATATTCACCCTGATGATTTTTGTGTCAATTATTGAAATGTTATATCTGCACCGATGCGCAACACATACTAGTTAATAATTTAGATATATTGGGATTTATTCCGAGTGTCTCTTCAACTAAAACTAATATACTAAGGCTCTGAGTTTTATGCAAGTGATATTTGCTTTAATTCTGGGTAGAGAATAAGTGGAAGCATTTATGCATATTTAAAGATTCAGGCAATTTGCTATTATAAAGTTAGAGGGTGTTTTGGGTGGTTTAGTAGTTGGTCATAATACCTGTTGCTTTGCGGACGATTTCCATCGTTTCTTGAGCGGTTGTGCGAGCTTTTTTGCCACCTTCGCGTAGGATGTCTTCTACGGTGTCTGGATCTTTTTCCAATTCGGCGAATTTATCACGGAATGGATCTAGCAGTTCGTTGACTAATTCGACAAGGCGTTTTTTTACGTCGCCATATCCCATGCCTCCTTGGGTGTAGCGATCACGCCAGTTGTTTTGTTCTTCTTTGGTGGCTAATAATTTTATGAGAGCAAAGACGCGGCAGGTGTCTGGATCTTTGGGGTCTTCCATGGGCGTCGAATCGGTTTCGATTCGCATGATCTTTTTCTTTGTTTGATTTTTCGGTGTAAAAAGTTCGATGGTGTTATCATAACTTTTACTCATCTTCTGGCCATCAAGTCCTGGGACAACAGCGACATCTGAGATGATATAAGGTTCGGGAACAACTAAAAGGTCCTCACCAAAGATATTGTTAAATTTAATGGCAATGTCGCGGGTTACTTCCAAGTGTTGTTTTTGATCCTGACCGACTGGCACAAGGTTGCTTTGATAGATGATGATATCTGCGGCTTGTAATACGGGGTAAGCAAAGAGGCCATGGTTTGCACTGATACCTTGTGCGACTTTGTCTTTGTAGCTTACGCAGCGCTCTAGTAATCCCATGGGGGTAATGCAGGAGAATATCCAGGCGAGTTCACAAACTTCGGGGACATCCGAATGTCGAAAGAAAACACTTTTTGTTGGATCGATACCTACAGCTAGATAACCAATGGCAATTTCACGCGTATAATCTTCTAGGGTTTTTCGATCGTTAACGGTTGTTAACGCATGGTAGTTGGCAATAAAGTAGTAGCAATCGTTGCCTTTACTTTGCAATTCTAGGTATTGTTGCATCGCGCCAAAGTAATTGCCTAGATGAAGTTTGCCTGATGGCTGTATGCCGGATAGTACGCGCATGTTCTCTTCCTTTTAGTGTTCTTGCTGAATTCGCCATCGCCAAGCTGTGCTTGACGCTGCCACCCATGAATTATGATTGGGTGAGAGGGGATAGCCTAACTCATTTCTTTGATATTTTTTCCAACCGCCGATTGAATGAATTTTTCAATCTCGCCTGCCAGATCATGCAGGTCGGGCAATTGGAAATCCTCATAGTGTCCCGGTTCAAATTCGCCGGTGGTAATTTTGTGAAAAAGGCGGACGCGAATCACAGGTATACTCTGTTCGCTCGCAAATCCGCCTCTGTTATGTTCGGTCAGCTCGACGCGTGAATCTTCGCTAATAAATACCAGAGCATTTCCTGTGCAAATCGCCGTTGGAAAATATTCTCGTAAAAGCGTAATTCGTGGCGTCATGATGAGCCTCCTTAATTATTTAACATTGGAAAAATATTCCTGTGAACCTTCTGGATCTGGCTTCATGGTATCGTCACCAGGGTTCCAGTTGGCTGGGCATACTTCGCCATTTTCTGCAACAAATTTGAAACCTTCGATCAGACGAATGATTTCAGAAACGTTACGACCAACACCTAAGTTGTTCACGGTGTAACTTTGTAAAATTCCTTTTTCGTCGATAACAAACACGCCACGTGCGGCCAGGCCATTTTCCAGTAGAACGCCATAGTCGTATGAGGTTTGTTTTGTGACATCAGCGAGTAATGGGAAATCAATTTCACCCAGACCACCTTTGTTGCGTGGCGTGTTTTTCCAAGCCAAGTGTGAGAACTGGCTATCAATCGAAACGCCAACCACTGAAGCACCTGCTTTTTCAAAGTTGGTTAGTTGTTCCTGGAATGCCAAGATTTCCGTTGGGCATACAAAGGTGAAATCCAATGGATAAAAGAAAAGCACGGTATATTTACCAGTGATTTTGTTATCGCCTAATGTTAGAGTTCCATTTTCGTAGCTAAGGTCGACAAAATTTTGTCCAACAACCGCCGTGCCAGAAAAAGCCGGAGCTGGGGAACCAACCTGCAAATCCAAATCTTCGGGAATACTCATTTGTATCCTTTCTTAAAAAATAGGTCTTATTCTGCTAAAAATACAATATCCGATCTAACCACTACGACATTAGATTCGGTAAGTTCAAGATAACCAATCTGAGGGGAAATTCAACTGGAATTCGTTATTTTAGTGAGCCGATCAGATCTGAGATTTTGGCGATCTTATGGCGAATTAGGTAATCTTCCATCCCCTTAATGGTTCTCATCATGCAACCTGGTTCCGTAAACACTGTCGTGCCAACTTGGACCGCTGTTGCTCCAGCAATCATGAATTCCAATGCATCGCTAGCGCAACTAATTCCACCAATGCCAATAAGTGGGATATTAGCCTCTTTGGCCACATTTTCGTAAACTTGGTTAACCATACGTATTGCAATCGGCTTAATGGCAGGGCCACTCAGGCCGCCAGTTCGATTGCCGAGGATTGGTTTGCGTTTTTCAATGTCAATGGCCATGCCAGTGAGAGTATTGATCAAACTTAAGCAGTCAGCACCTGCATGAATCGCCGCTTTGGCTGGAAGCGTAATATCTGTCACGCTTGGTGTTAATTTGACGATCAAATATGTCTTAGGGCAGGCTTTTTTGATTGCAGCGACAAGTTCTTCAATGGCCTTGAGGTCTGAGCCAAAATGTACGCCACCTTCTTTGACGTTCGGGCAACTGATATTTAATTCGATACCTGCGATTTCTTCATAGTCGCTCAATCTCTTGGAGACTTCGACATAGCGTTCCAGGGATTTTTCCGCCACATTAACGAATACGGGAATTCCCATGGTTTTGATTTCAGGAATTCTGTCAGTACAGAATTTTTCCAAGCCAATATTTGCTAGTCCAATGGCGTTGAGCATACCAGAAGCTGTTTCAACGGTGCGTTGTGGTGGATTTCCTTTTCGGGGCTTAAGCGTGATGCTTTTTGTAACAAACCCGCCAAGTTGGGTAACGGGTACAAAATCATTTAATTCATATGTGTATCCGCAAGTCCCTGACGCTGTCATCACGGGATTGGATAACATAAATGGTCCAAGTTGGACCGAAAGATCTGGTTTTATTTTGGGCTTACTATCAGTCATATTTCTCCCAGGCGATTTTTTGGGAATCGAAGACCGGGCCGCTGACGCAGACCAGTTCATATTTTGTATTATCGTTGGACCGATCTGTGTTTTCTGGGTCGATCCAGGCTGGTACGATGCAGGATTGGCAAACGCCAAATCCACAGGCCATGTAAGCTTCCATGCAGACCTGGCAGTTCATATTTTGCTTTAAGGCTAAATCGGCAACTGCATGCAGCATGGCGTCAGGGCCGCAGGCAAAAATTTGAGCGTCCTTCCAATCTGGATTTTCACTCAAGAATTGTTCGAGTGCCGCGACCGCATTTCCCTTAAAGCCATAGCTGCCATCGTCAGTTGCAATGATGCTCGGTGTTTTGCTGCGATTGAATTGCGAAAGTCGCATTAGTGGTTTAGTTGGTGGTTGATCCGCATTTTCAGCACTGATAGATAAATCGAAGTTGCTGATGGATCGCATACCCGCAAAACCTATTGTCTCACAATTTGGTAATTTAGATAGAATGTCAGCCAAGAATAGTAATGGGGGGATGCCAATGCCTCCTCCGACGAGGACCGCTTTAGAGAGATTTTTGTTTGAAAGGTCAAATCCGTTCCCAAGCGGGCCTAAAATGCTCGTAGGGCTTTCCAGGAGGGCATTCGCCATCCATTCAGTCCCAGGGCCAATCACATTATGGATTACTTCAACGATGAGCTTGTCAGAGCTTTCTTCGATTGAGGCAATACTGAATGGTCTACGTAAAAATGGGTTGTTTGGGCTGTTTGTTTCGCCGCTTCTGCAGGCAATTTGGATAAATTGGCCGGGTCGTGCATTGGCAAGAAGTTGCGCATTTTCCAGGTCGAGTTCAAATTTCAGAGATTTGTACTCGGCTCCCAGATCAAACTTCTTGTGAATTCTGGCTTTAAACTCGCCTCGGGTGGGCGTTTGCGGTGATGTTTGTTGTTGGCAATCCATTTTAACTTATTCTAATATAATCGCTTATGAAGCTTTTGTCGCATGTTTTTCCGTAAAATGCGCAAAAAAAACTTCCGGAACAGATATTGTCCATCCCGGAAGTACGCCACGGCCAAAAATATCTACTACGGTTCCAAGGAAGTCGCAGTAGAGCCGCATGATTCGTAAAGCCCCGCGGGGTCATTTTCACATTCGAAGAGAAGAGTATAGCAACCGCCCAAAAGGGTGTCAACGCATGGCGAGATTATTTGAGAGTAGGAGCGGTGTGGGTATAAGTGTTTTATTATTAAGGAATTATAGTATTGTTTGGAAGGCGGGGTGTTGTGAGTTTCCGGGCTTGGGATCCTATAATTCTCTGTCACTCAAACAGATAGATCTTTTGTTAACAGGTAGGAATTTATTTTTTATTAAGCGAGAGAATCAGCTCGATTTCACCGATAGGCCGGTCAAGTTTTTGGGCAATATGGACGGCGGATTTGCCCTGGTTGGCGAGATTCAGGATTTCTTGGGTTTGCTTATCATTTGAAATGTGGTTTGCCGGTTGCATTTGGGGTAAATTATTTTGCTGGAGGTCCCAAGGTTTTGCCTGTGAGTTATTGACATTTTCGCTGTTTGATTTTCTTCGGAACTTATCAGAACCTCTTGAGTTTGAGGAAGTATTGTTTAATTGATTTTCAAGTCGATCAATGGTTTTTTCAGCATCTTTGAGCAAAATTTCCAGTTTGGCAACACGTGTATCTATTTGGCCATTGATCTGCCGAGAGAGGTTTGCTAGTTCTGCCATGAGTTCACTAATTTGAGATTGAATGATGTTAGATTCACCTTTAGGCATTTGCCTAGCGACCCGTTCGTTGACAGATGCTTGATCTTTGATCTGGCTCATTTTGACCCGTTTTAGAGTGCTGCGGACCATGAACCAGGCAAGTATGATAATAGCAAATGTCCAAATAATGATGATATCTGTAAACCCATCATCGCTTTTGGAAGCAGTGTCTGCTTGTGCTAGAAAAATACTAAATGTGACTATCATAGATTTTTTATAGCGTTAAATGTCCATGGTTACAAGACTAAAGCTTCTGATAAGTTTAATTCTGAAAAGAATCGATTCGTAATTGAGATTTTTATGTATAATGTCCTAGGCAACGTGGTAAATGAATTGTAATTGCAACTTTGAAGAGATTGGACAATATCATGGGGTATCATCAACTTGGTTTAATAAAGATTGTTTTGCTTCTTTTTTTTACAGGGGGGCCATTTGCCTTTGCGGGAGGGATCACAACAACGCGGTTGGTATCAGGTTTGAATCGGCCTGTATTTGCTACAGCTCCTCAGGGGGATACTGATCGATTATTTATTGTGCATCAGGATACCGGATTTGGTGTGAGTCAGATTTCCATTCTGGATTTGAACACGAATTTGATTTTAGCTCAGCCTTTTTTGCAGATATCTCTTCGAACCAGTTGGGAACGCGGGCTGCTGGGTTTAGCATTTCATCCAGAATACTCCAATGCCTTGCATAGTGGGTATGGTCGATTTTATATTTATTATTCTTTTGGGTTTGGTGGATCAGGTGTGGATCATGTTTCTCGAATTTCTGAATTTCAGGTTAGCGGCAATCCTGACATCGCCGATCCTAATAGTGAGCGTGTCCTCATGGAATTTGATCAACCTCAAGGTAATCATAATGGTGGTTGGCTTGGTTTCAGTCCGGAGGATCATTATTTATATATTTCGACCGGTGATGGCGGGGGACAAAATGATAGTGATTCTGGTCATACCCCTGGTTTAGGGAATAGTCAGGATTTGTCGAATTTACTTGGTTGTATTTTGCGTATTGATGTGGATGGCAATAATTCTCCCAATGGCCAGTATGGTATTCCAGCGTCTAATCCATTTGTCAATGCGTTTGGGGAAGATGAAATTTGGTCTTATGGATTGCGGAATCCTTGGCGATGCAGTTTTGATCGTTTGACGGGTGATTTATATATAGCTGATGTGGGCCAAGAAGAGCGGGAAGAAGTTAATGTACAGTTGCCCAGCAGTTTGGGAGGTGAAAATTATGGCTGGCGAGTGATGGAAGGAACGCGTTGTCATACTTCGGGTGATCCTCTGGATTGTTTTGATCCAAATTTTATTGACCCTGTCCATGAGTATGAGCATGTGGGGGCTCCGAATGGAGGGGAGTCAATTACAGGTGGATATGTCTATAGAGGTCCCATTGCATCTCTTCGTGGTCACTACTTATTCGGAGATTTTAGTAGTAATCAAATATGGTCGTTTCGATATAGCGGACAGGTAAAAAGTGAATTTCAAAATCGCACGTCTGAATTAACGCCGGATGTTGGTTCCATCTCCAGTATATCATCCTTTGGAGAGGATGCCGTTGGGAATTTATATATCCTGGATTTATTTGGTGGAGAAGTATTCAAAGTTATACCATCAGCAACATGGATTGATGCTGACTTTGATTGTGATGGTGATGTTGATTTAGACGACTTGTTGTTGCTAGTAAGTGATTGGTTGGGCAGTACAGATGCTTATGATATTGCTCCTGAGTTAGGTGACCAAAAAATTAACTTACTCGACTTTTCGCAATTTGTCTCTTCGTGGTTGGAAGGACTATAAACAATCTGATAGCCCTTCCAAATTGTATGAATGGGTTTCTATCTTTTGCGTTTTTTGAACACAATCATACCCTCCGATGCTCAATAAGCTCATCGTAATAGGTTCTGGAATGACTTGGAATGAGGCGCTATTAGAATTCCTAATACCGATTGGATAAGAAGGCCTATGATCGAATGACTTTGAGTGTTTTTTGATAATTTTATTATCGGGCTCTTGGTTGTTTTCGATAAAACACATCTCTATTTCAGTACCGATAAACCAGAGGCATTGCAATTTGTTGAAGTTATGTTCTCTCTATTGGCATGAAATATTCGTTATATATCTCGCTGTGTTGATGCGATTAAGTTGTATTAGGTAGATTCCGATAGTTCATAAATATGATATATCAACTATTTAGGGTGGAAATCATCATTTTTATGTACACAAGGAATGTGCTATGAAAGGCCATATTAAGACAAGCCAGAAGTTACAAGCTGAAAGAGCCTCGCTTACTAAAGCAAGTAAATTGCATTTTGTTCATTGGTGTGTTATCGCATTATCATTATGCATCACTGTGGCCGCCTGGTATTTTTCTTCACTTCAAATTAATGAAAAGATTGCTAATGAATTTGATCGTCAAGCTAATCAGGTTTTGGAATTAATTTCAGAGCGTATGAGTAAATATGAAGATGGTTTGTGGGGAGGGGTCTCTGCGATCCAGGCCCAAGGTGGAGATATTTCATACAAAGATTGGGCTACGTTTTCAGAGAGTTTACGTATTGATGAGAAGTATCCGGGAATTAATGGTATCGGTGTGATTCATTATGTCCCCCCCCAACGATTGGATCATTATCTTAAGGAGCAACGAAAAGATCGGGCAGATTATTCTTTACACCCAGAACATGACGAAAATGAATATTGGCCAATTACGTATATCGAACCTTTTTCTGCCAATGCCAAAGCGGTGGGTTTAGATATGGCACATGAAACGAATCGTTTTACTGCCGCAAAAAAAGCACGCGATACTGGGCAGGCACAAATTACCGGTCCTATTGTATTGGTTCAGGATTCTGGTAAAACGGCTGGGTTTTTGTTTTACGCACCTTTTTATAAAGGGGGTGTATATGATTCACTCGTGCAGCGTCAAAAGCATTTTACCGGTTTGGTGTATGCTCCTTTTGTTGTCAATAAATTGATGGCAGGAACGTTAGAAAAAGAGAAACGCCAGCTCGGTATAAAGATTACCGATGGTGATCAAATTATATATGATGAAAATGTTGCCCAGGAAGAAGATTATGATGATAATCCTTTGTTTAAAAAGAGGGCATATATTGACTTTTATGGTCGGACATGGGTTTTTGATATCTGGAGTGCTCAATCCTTTAGGGCTTCTGCTTCGAGTAGTCAGCCATTAATGATATTATTGGGTGGAATCTTTATTGACTCACTCTTATTTTTCTTGTTTGTTTCTTTAACTAGAGCAAACCGACGGGCCGTTAGTTTTGCAGATAGTATGAATAGAGAATTACAAGTGAATCAACATGATCTGGAAGCATCTAATGCTGAATTGGTTAAAGCGAAAGTTACCGCTGAGTTGGCGAGTCAATCAAAAAGTGAGTTTCTGGCAAAGATGAGTCATGAAATTAGGACTCCGATGAATGCGGTGCTGGGTTATACTGAACTTCTTAAGGATTCAAACTTAAATCAAGAGCAGCAGAAAAATGTGGATATTATTCACTTAAGCGGAACATCCTTGTTACAAATTATCAATGACATTCTTGATTTTTCTAAAATTGAAGCTGGGAAGATGGAGCTGGAATCGGTTGTGTTTGATCCTCGAAAATTGGCGAATGAGGTTTGCGATATGAATCGAGCCCATTGTCCTTCCGGTGTTGCGTTGCGGTGTATTATCGATGAAGATATGCCTGGTCATGTTGTGGGTGACCCTGGACGTTTGTGCCAGATCTTGATTAACCTGTTAGGTAATTCAATTAAATTTACTTGTGATGGATCGATTGAATTGGTCGTGGAGTTTATGCAAGAATTAAATGGACATGCCGTCATACAGTATTCAGTGGTCGATACCGGCGTTGGAATTGCTCCGGAAAAACAAGATCAAATATTTGAAGAGTTTCAACAGGCAGACAATTCAACTACGCGAGAATATGGTGGTACAGGCCTAGGTTTAGCTATTTCAAGACGTTTAGTTGGAATGATGAATAGTCAGTTGTACTTGGAAAGTGAGCTTGGCAAAGGATCAACGTTTTACTTTACCTTGATGTTGCCAATAGCTAAAGAACAGCAGCTTCGTTCAGATTATAATATTGAGCCTGGTCAGCCGGCGACCGTATCAGATACTGGTAAAAAACATCGCATATTATTGGCAGAGGATAACATTACCAATCAGAAATTGATTGTAAAAGTGTTAGAGTGTTTGGACTGTCAAATAGATATCGCGATAAATGGGCAGGAAGCTGTTGAAACAGTTGCCGAAAAAGATGGGGGGTATGATTTGATTTTCATGGATATGCAAATGCCTGAAATGAATGGTTTACAGGCGTCGCAATCGATCCGTGAATTGGGTTATGAGCATTTGCCAATTATCGCATTGACGGCTAACGCGTTTGATGATGATCGCGATTTATGTTTAGAATCTGGTATGAATGATTTTCTTAGTAAGCCAGTCAGTCGGCAGGATCTTTTGGGCATGATCAATAAATGGATTGTTCAATTGGATAATGTTTCTGTCTAAACACCTCTGTTTTATAATTAGAAAATGATGATAATGTCATCGTCGTCGTCATCACCGAGATCAATCTCTTGCGATAAGATACTGATGATAAAGTTGTCTGGTAGAAATGTATTTCCTTTTCCAATCTTGACCGATTTAATATCTGTCGAAGCATATAAGCCATAATTTTCAGTCGTTTCCAGATCAATGCTACTCAGTTTAACGCTACCAATCGTGCCATCGGCTGGAGGAAGGCTCAGTAGAATGTCTTCAGTTTGTGGAACAACAGGAAGTGTGCCAGCTGAGATATAACTCTTGGAGAAAATTCCTTTGGCACCAACGGATTTGATATTACCACTTCCGGGATTGTCTACTCCATCGACGGCTTGCAAACCTAGGGCACCATCGTTACCGACATCATATCCACCCAGAATAAAACTATCGATAATATCTTTTGCAATATTGACTTTGCCAATATTTTTACCTGCACTGATGATTGCCTGATCGAGGTTGGCTGCTTGAAGTGAGCCAATATTATTTCCTGCTCTAGCAACCCCGCTAAATGTGCCTGCTTTTGTGGAAATTTTACCAATGGAATCGTTCGCAAGAATTTGTCCCGTGATATCATTGGCAGCAGATAAGCTGGATACATTTCCGGTGCGAGCTTGTACATCTGCGCCAAAAGCTTCATTTTTAATACTAAGTTTGGCAATCTCGTCAGCAAAAATAGCTCCGCTGGTAAATGTGTTAAATTGTGCTGATTTAATATTACCTGCCAGATCGATGAGAACACCACTGGCCACATCACCTACTTTAAATGAGGTGCCTTTGGTTGAAGCTGTGCTGGTTTCAATTTTGACATTTTTATCAATTTGACCAACAGTAACGCTATCGAGACTTTTCTGGATAAAGACATCATCTGTCAGGATGGTTGATTTGCCATTAATTTTTCCCATGGATCCTAATACACGTAAGTGGCCGATTTCGGCAAACCCATCACCTCCTTTGGTTTTGATATTCAGCGAATTACCTGATTGTGTATTATTGAGTTTGATTAAGGAAGCAAAAATGTTTTCACCTGTGATTTGGGTTCCTTTTTTACCACTATCTTCATTCAAATTACTTCCGGTAAAGGTGACTTCTCCGGTGGCGCCTTTGGCAGACAATGAAATGATTGTGCCATCGTCATCTTGATAGGTTATCGATTTTGCCAGGCCATCTCCAAAGGTGACGGTCAGTTCATCTAGGGGCAGAGCTTCCTGGTAGCCAAAATCTGCTGTGTTAAAATCGAACCCTTCTGTCAAAATGAGCGGTAAGGGGTTATTACCAGTGATATTGACAAAATTATCAAGGTCATTATTTTGATCGGTGACATCGACAATATAATTGCCCGCGGCAAGCCCTATGAAATCGTATAGTCCTAATGCGTTTGTTGCAGTGCTACTAACCAGAGTGTCATTACCATCGATGATTTGGTTATTGTTGTTGTCTTTATATAAGTCGACAGTAATATTAGGGATGCCAAGTTCGCCGATGTCTTGTATGCCATTGCCGTTGCCATCATTAAAGATTGTATCACCAATGGAGGCTGTGTTGGGATTGGCATTTTGTGAATTACCAAAATTGAGACTGTCGTAGGATTGGCCGGAAAATTGAACATTCAGCACGCCATCAGGGTTAGGGGGATTTTCAGTTGTTTGGAACCAGCCTTCTTGTTGCACTTCACGGACGTGGTATACGCCAGGATCAACCACAAAGACATAATTGCCATTTGCATCTGTTTTAGTAAAGACTTCCAGACTACCACCATCGGCGGTGCCATCCATGCCTTCAACCGAATGATTTAAAATGCCATCGTCATTGGCATCCAGGAAGATCACCCAGTTGGCCAGGCCTGGTTCATCGTTGTCTCGAAGTCCATTACTATTGATGTCATGAAATTTCTTACCGGATAGCGTGGATATCAGCGGGGCATTACCAAAATGTAGAGTCAGATTATCGCCACTGTTGAATGTAACAATATGTGAACCATTATTTGTGGTTGGAAAGGTTTGTTCCCATTGCAGATTTTGTTGATTGGTGGGCACTTCATCAATTTTATAGTTGGCTGTGGCTAGGTTTTCAAACACATATTCGCCAAATATATTGGTTGTAGTTTCCTGGTCGATGCTGCCATCATTATCTTTGTCTAAGGTGATTCTCCAACCGGCCAAACCAGGTTCATCAGGATCAAAAACGCCATTATTGTTAAGGTCAGCGAATTTGACTCCGGAGATTTTTCCTAAATTCGTATTACCGAAATCGTTATCAAAAAAAGCTCCGCCGCTCTGAATGGTATGGGTATAAAAAACCGATTCTGGATACGTTTGCACCCAACCTGGCTGACTAACTTCCTTGATTGTAAAATCACCAGGAGTAAAATTAAGCCGAGGACCAATATTTTCAAACGCATATTCACCATTTTCGTCTGTGATTGTTTCAAAATCTTTAATGCCATCATTGTTCAAATCAAGTTGAATGGTCCAGTTTGGCAAGCCTGGTTCGCCAGGATTACGAATGCCATTGCCATTAATGTCTTCATATTTTGAACCGCGAATCAGCATGTTTTCAAAATTACCAAATTCATAGCTGCCCAGGTTGCCACCGCTAACAATGGGTTCTGGCGTTGCAAGCCATTGTGTTTGTGTCCAACCTTCTTTGAGCTCTTCGTAGATCATAAAAACGCGATCTTTGCCTGGATCACCTGGTCCGACATCGGTAAAGAAGTAATTTCCTTCGCCGTTGGTTGTGGTTGTCATATCCATGGTGCCATCGTTATTCAGATCAAGCTTGAATGTCCAATTAGCCAGGCCAGGCTCGCCAGGGTCACGACTGCCGTTTCCATTAATGTCTTCATATTTGGTTCCACTAATATCCATATTTTCGAAATTACCAAAATCGAAATCTTGTATAATCAGGCCACTTGAATATGGAATAGGAGATGGATCGCCATCGGTTTGTGTCCAACCATCTTTGAGCGTTTCTCTAATTCTCAATTCCGGAGTGCCACCCAGCAGGCCAGTGCCTACGTTTGTAAATTCATAGTAACCATTACTGTCTGTGACATCGAGCCAGTCGGTGGTACCATCATTATTAAGATCAAGAGTGATCGTCCAACCAAGTAGTCCTGGTTCGCCAGGGTTTCGCATGCCATCGCCATTGATGTCATGGTATTTGGTGCCGCTGATGGTCATGTATTTAAAGTTGCCTATATCTAAATTACTATAAATGGCGTCGCTGCTAATGGGGAAGGGGCCTGCAATGCCCGTGGTGGTTGTGTATCCAGGTTGTTGCACTTCAGAGACGATAAATTCTCTTGTGCCAGTCGGGTCACCAGGGCCAACGTTTGAGAAAATATAGTTACCTGATGAATCAGTGACGGTGGTGGCATCCACGGTGCCGTCATTATTAAGATCCAGTTCCATGGTCCAGCCTGCCATGCCGGGTTCCCCGACATCAAACATGCCATTGCCATTGAGGTCTTCATATTTTGTACCACTGATGATCATCGTCTGGAAGTTACCAAAATCGACATCATTAATAGTATTTATATTAGTTAAGTCAAATAATGGCGGGTTTGCGGTTGTTTGTGTCCATCCTGTTTTGGAAAATTCTGATATGGTATAGATGCCAGGCGCGATATCCGTGAATTCATAATCTCCATTGACATCACTTACCGTTGTTTCGAAGACAAAACCCGTATCATCTTCTAAAGCAAAGGTCCAGTTTGGCAGTCCCGGCTCACCCGCATCCCGCTGGCCATTACCATTGAGATCTTCATATTTGGTTCCTCGAATCGTGCTTGTGGCGGTAGGACTAAATCGTACATTATCAATATGTACTTCAGCATCAAATGCAATTCCCCCTTTGACGAGTTCAAAGGTGAGTGTTGCGGTTTGCCCGCGAAGCGCTGCCGGAATCGCAATGGCACGCGTCGTAAAGTTAAGAGATTCAGTATCCGCAGTGACCGTATCGATGGTTGTTGTTGTAACAGTGCCACCGCTATTGACATTGAATCGCACTTCGAGGTCGTCAGGGAACAGGTTGAATGTATTGATATCGTAGGCTCGATAATCATAAAGCAGGAAAAGATCAGGTGTATGATCAGGGATATAGAGAGTGTTATGAGTTCGTATTGTTTCACCAGTATCGAGCAAATTACCGGAGTCTTGTAGTTTTAAGACTTGGTTATCAGGATTAATTGGATCAACAATATTATCTGCATCACCGCCGCCGCCATGGTGTGACCATCCAGGAACGATGTCAAAGAAGGGAACACGTTTACCATCTGATTCGAAATCGCCATTGACGATTTCAAAGGGAGACCAGCGTGGTGCCCAACGTGCATTTGTAATAAAACTTTCGGTTAATCCTGCACTGGCAAGGCCAGCAAGGTTAGGGACCCCTGTCGGTTGATCCACCAGAGTTTCATGACTATTCTGGTGGTCTTGGTCTGCGCCGTAAAAGACTTCGGGTGGGCGTTTGGATTGGCCATCTAAGACTCGGCTAAAAACATATCCCGAATCGGTAAAAACAAAGTTTGGAGTTGTGGGTTCAGGTCGTCTTCCCGGTGTGGGTTGTCCACCTATCACTGTTCCCAGATAAAAGGTATTCCAAACAAAACTATGGTCACCAGAGGCGCCTGAAGATTCTGGGAGATCATAAGGATTTAATGAAATGTCGGGTAATTCATCCGCACCATCTAAAAAACGATTGTATGCACCTGGGATGGGTCTGCCTAGGGGAACCAGAGCGTTGATTAGACTACCTTCTCCTCGCGTTTCATAGTAGGCATCTGCAAAGGCAACATTATTCCAGACAGTGGCGCCATAGGCTTGCGTTTCGTCTCCGCCTAACATGGCGAAATCAGGAAGGCCGATATCAAATAATCGTTGCGAGTCATCCACAAAAGGAATTGAGGCTTGATTAAAATCATGAGGGTCCAAGTATGTGACATGGTCTACCGGAATTGCCCAGCTGGCGAAGCGTTCTACAATCTCACTGGTGACTGCGGTGCCAAAGCTATGGCCAATAAAGTGGAAAGGACGATTCGCACTCCCTGCGGTTGGATCAACGAGACCCTCTTGAACCAGGATATGAAAAAAGGCATCGCCTGCGGCTTCTCCCCAGCCATCATCGATTTCGTTTGATTCAGACCCCCAGTCAAATAGTACGATAATTTCTTTGGTCGGGTCATTATTATGTTGGTCAAAGGTGCCCATGCCACCTTCTTCATCGATGGTGTAATTTAGTAGAATGCCATTGGTTTCATTTCGAATCGCTTCGGCTAAAGGTAAAAGTGAATCGCCTTCGTTAGGATCGGCTAAGAAACCATGTGTGATGACTGTGACACCGGGCGTGAATGTTAATTCGCGCGTGTTAGCCAGATAGACATCGACAAAACCATTGGTGTCTTGTGGAACAGCGGCTGGGTTAGGTGCGGTGTTATCACTTAAAAGATTGGTTGCAAAACTAGAAAACGCAACGAAGTCACCTGAATCACTTACGGAGGCTAAAATACTAAATTCATTATTAACAACGCGTGTTCCATCAATGGCTTGACTAATGACATCCATGTCGCCTGTCGTGCGATTGTACATGAAGACATCAAATTGTGCTGGGCTTGCAGGAGCTGGACCTAATAAACTGGGAGCAGCAGAGAAAACCACAAGATTGCCATCGACATTCACATTTGGCCAACGCCCCCCCGCAGTAAAGTCTGACCCACCAAGCGAGACAAGGTCAATGGCTTCTGTTTCATTGGATAGATAGTCTCGGAGATAGATGCCAGCGCCTAATGGGGTAACGCCTGGAACGAGATTTGTTGCACCACTGGAGAAAACAACCGCCATGCCATCTCCGCTAATGTTGGCATCTAAGCTGAATCCATTCGCCTGGTTGCCTCCGTCAGTAACGCTCGCACGTTGCATGGTATTCGAATTTCGGTCATAGCGAAAAACATCACCGACGGCATTGGTATCGCCGGCGACTAAGTCAGTTGCGTCTGAACTGAAGGCCACAAATCGGCCATCGTCACTGATACTTGGTTTTTCACTTTCGTCATTTGCTACATCGCCTGATGTGTTATGACTGATTAATTCGAACGATTCTGCAACACGATTATAAACATAAATATCATTCGAGTTATTGTTGTCGATAGGATCACCGCCAAGCGTTTCTCCTAAAATTTGATTTGAGTTTGTTGCAAATACAATGAATTCGCCATTACCACTAATTCTAGGAAAGTTTCCATTTACGGGTGTTTCAGTGTCGAGTGGATTCAGTGTCGGTATGGTAATCAGGTGTGATGTATCATTGGTACGATCATAATATCGCATACCGGGTGATGAGTCGTAGACTACAAATCTACCATCATCGCTAATCGAAGGTGAGATATTGTTGGTTGTTAGTTGGCTACCATCCACATCAAAGCTGACGCGTTCGATGGTTTCAGTTATTCTGTCATAAACAAAAATATCTGCACGGCCATTGGTATCGCCTGGGACGAGATTTGAGGCATCGGAAGAAAATGCGACAAAACGCCCTGTACCACTTAAGGCGATATACGAATCATCAGAGGTTGAAGGGCTGTGGTCGTTGCCTTGCGTACCGTTATTCGCGATACTAATCAGGTCCATTTCAACGACGGTAAGAAGCACGCGTGTTTCTAATGGTTCGAGAGTTAACTCAACGTTTATTTTATTAGTTTTTACAATTTTTTTCAGGAAGGATCGTAACGAATTTTTTGTTTTAAACATTTTCCATCTTTTTAGTTATCTACAGACATGGGCTAGCGGATCATCGCTGCCAAGATTGCAGTCAGTTTTTGTTTCCCATTTTTAGTGATATTTCATCAGTAGACTCAATGAAAGGTACCTACACTTTAAGTGATTTATTATACAAAAAGTTAGTGGTCAATTTCAAGGGCTTAACAGATGGGAGGATGCGTAAACTTTACGGATTATAATATTTGATATTTCAGGTCTTGAATATTCCTATAAGAAACAAACCTAAGGAATATCGATAGTCACTGCACCAAAGTTGTTGAAATAATCGAGCTCCGGTAAAATCCGATCGGGATTAATTTCGATTTCCAGTGTATAGGTCCCAGGTGGAACATTAGTGATGTCAAGCCATTGGCAATCTAACCAGTGGCTGTAAACGTCGCCCCAGCCTGCTTGTATGCCATGGTAATCGCAGTCATATACTGGGGTCGGGTTTGCGGTTGGGTCATGTCTCGCCGTGTCTAATAGGCAAAAACTGAATTTAAATCCGGGGACAACTTCTTGGCCTTGTTGGTTATAGAGTCGGTAAACGGCATAGTCTTCAAAATGATAATGGTCATGGCATGGATGATATTCAAACAAAGGATTCGTGGTAGGGTCCCCCATGACCAGGTCGACGGGGCCTACATTATGAGTTTCGGTTTTAAAACGAAGTAGTTTGCGATATCCATCTGTGACACATCCTTCCTGGACCGGGCAGGCGTCAATTTCAAAATCTTGATACGAGATGAGAGGAGCTATTGTATCAGAAAAGACGATGAGGTCTGGCAAATTTTGGCAATTTTGCTCTGTGCAGAGAGGGTGTCCAGTTGTTAACCAATTTTCAGTTAGTATGATGAGATCATTCTCATCGATTTCACCATTTTGATTAAAATCACTGCAGCAATGGTAGAGAGAGTCAAGCTGTTGACCTTGCCAGGCTGAACCAAGTGCCGCAAAGTCCATAATATCGACGATACCGTCTCCGTTGGCGTCACCCAGTGTTTGCCCATCGCAGTCCCAGCAACTGGTGCCCACTGCACCATACAGGGCCGAGCTAATCAGCAGCAGACATAAGATAAAGCGTCTTTGTTTAATAAGCATAGTGATCTGATAAACAGTTATTGAATCCTGTTTTCTTTTGTAAATGGGTTATAATTTAGATTCCCACTATAAACGCATTATACACGAATGGAAAGATATGTTCAATTGTTTTAGAAATGACTCAATTCTAGTTAGTCCATCTGGGACTTTAAGATTGGTTAAAGCTTTTCATAGCAGCAGCATAGACTTGCTTGAGAGGAATATTGTGTGTTTGGGCTGCTTTGTGGCAGTCGCTGTATTCTGGCGAGGTCGTTAATATTTGCCCATTTTTTGAACCGATTTTAATTCGAATATCGCCATAGATCGTTTTTACGGTTTCATGCCGGCGGTCTAAAATAGCGCGTTGGCAGGTCTGTTTTCGAATTCCAAATGTTGAGGTCTCCCGGAAAAGAATGTCTTCCATTTTGAATACATCTTCCTCTTTTGCTAAGACGGTTAACAACGACCCGGGACGGTGTTGTTTCATTTGAATAGGAGTCGTAAAAACATCCAGGGCATTGGCGTTTATTAATAACTTGATGGTATATCCAATGATCTCAGCGGAACAATCATCCAAGTTGGTTTCAAGTACGACAACATTGTCCTGATTAGAAGTTTGGTTGGTTTGGCCTACCAGGAGCCGTAGTACATTGGGGGTGTTGCCAAATTCCTTTTGGCCAGCACCATAGCCAGTTTGTTCAATTGACATGGAGGGTAAATTGCCAAACTGATCTGATAGCGTCGTCAGAATGGCTGCGCCTGTTGGTGTGAGCATTTCTGATTGAATGTCGGTCGGCCGAATTTCAATACCTTTGATAAGATGGGCTGTAGCTGGAGCAGGGACAGGCATAATACCATGTTCGCATTCGACGGTTCCATTGCCAACGACTAAAGCTGAGCAATAGACTTTTTCAATACCTAATGACTCCATGGCTACAGAAGCGCCGACAATATCTATTATAGCATCCGCGGCACCAACTTCGTGAAAGTGAATTTTATCGACTGTCGTGGCGTGAACGGCTGCTTCTGCTTCAGCTAATTTTTGAAAAATTCTCGTCGCATTTTCTTCGACGGTTGAACTTAATTTAGCCTTTTGGATGATGTCCAGGATTTGAGGTAAATGGCGATGGCTTTTATCTTTTTGTATGATCGGTTTAAACGAGGTTGCTCCGATACCACTTTTTTTGATGGATTGGATTTCCAGCTTTGCACCGGGCAAGTTGAGTTTGGCTAGTTCCTCTCGCAGGTGGTCTTCGGACGCGCCTGCATCCAGGCAGGCCCCAACGATCATGTCGCCGGCGGCACCTGCAAAGCAATCAAAATAGCCAATTTTCATATTAAGCTCTTGTCCACCATTCTGGATCACGCAAATATTCTTTCATGAATACGGCTGCGGTTACAGCATCGCCGCAAGCAGTGACTAGCTGCATTGCTGCATTCCAACGACAGTCACCAGCGACAAAAATACCTGGTACATTAGTTCTGAAATAGGTGGTGTCGCATTTAATGAAACCATGTTCATCCATATCCACAACACCTTTAAGAAAACCAGTGTTAGGAATCATGCCGACAAAAACAAAAACACCATCACAAGATTTTTCAAAGGTTTCACCTGTTTTGACATTTTGTAATGTAGCTGATTCGACTCGATCGCTACCATTGATTTGCGTACAAACAGTATCGTAAATAATATCCAGCTTATCGGTTTTTTCGATTTCCAGAAGTTCTTCGACCAGGATTTTTTCAGCACGGAATTCGTCGCGGCGATGAATCATGGTTGTCTTGCTGGCAAAGCGGGTCAAGTGGATGGTATCTTCAACAGCAACATTACCACCACCAATAGCGATGACTTCTTTGTCTCTAAAGAAGGCTGCGTCGCATGTGCCACAGTAGCTAACGCCAGCGCCTGCATTTCGAAAAGTATCTTCACCAGGAACATCTAGGCGACGATAATCGCTGCCAGGCGTCAGGATAATTACACGTGCAATATAGGTGTCTTCATCTGTTTTGACTTCGATGTTGCCAGCGTCCAGCTTTTTGATGCTGATAACTTCGGAGTTGCCTTTGATTTTAGCACCAAAAGTTTCGCATTGTTTTACTTGCTCGGCGATCATATCTGGGCCGCTGATTTTTACAATCCCGGGATAATTTTCAATCCGATCCGTTAGATTGATTTGGCCGCCAGGAATAAATTTATCAAGTACGATTGTGTCAAAACGATTTCGTGACGTATAAAGTGCTGCGGCCAAGCCAGCAGGACCCGCGCCTACGATAACGACATCAGTTTGAATATCAGCCATGAGTCTCCTTTGAATCAATGTGGCTATTAGGGTGGGATTGTCTTAAATGTAAGTGCCAGTTAAAATTACGCTTCTGGGTTATGCCCACTCACCTAAGGGTTAATTATTATCAGATAGCAAGTTTAATGATTTTAATTCTTTTTCCCAATCTTTTTTTAGTTCTTCCAGTGTTGTGGGGATCAATTCAACACTGCTGGCTTTAATTTTAACAATTTTACCTAGTTCATCGAGCCATGTCTCGATAATAGGGCCATGACTATTCAGTTGGCTCACAAGATAGCTTGCATTTATTTCTTTTGTTGCCGAACTATCGTCAGGATTTTGCATAACCAGATTTACATTTGCCGCAACTCTTAAGGAATAGAATCCAAGTGTTTGGTTTACGTAGCGAAGGAAAACATATTCCTGGCCTACCGTACGGTCAATTAATGATGTTGATAATTCAGATAATGTTAGCGGTAGAAAAATCTGTTGAACCTTTGAACCGATCGTCAGAGGCTCTAAGGGGGATTCTTGCTGTTGTGAAGCGTTCTCGCATAGTTGGATGGCAATAACATTATCTTGCCATTTGCCTGATTCGCATCGAATAGATTTGTTCGTTTTGTGATTAAGAATATTTATTTTGAAAGATTCTTGTTTTAATGTGCTGTCGAGTTGGAATGAGGCATTAATTTTTGCTGGGCCTGTAAATAACGTGTCCTGATTCAACTTTGAATCAGTATAGACACCTAGCATATGCGAAAATGCTTTTGATGCTATAGCTGAATTAACATAACTTTTCAACTGGTTTTGGAAGGTATGAGATTTATCTTCTCTAACGTCAACGAATAGGTTGGTATAATGAAAACCGACAGGTTTACCGTGATATCGAATATGATAATATTTCTTGCCAGAGATACTACTTTTCAGTGTTGCAGATGATTGTTGATTTAGTAAATTCTGCGCTTTGTTACGTGCTTTGATCCATCGTTCGTTAATTTCAGATTCTGACATGCAGACAAAGTTTTGCTGGATCATTTTGGTAAGTAATTGAGTTTTTGGATTATTTTCCGATGAGTCTGGGTAAGTAAATGCGAGAAGAAAATAGCGATTTTTCTCACGTTGTATGAGAGTCTCGCAAACATGTAATACTGGACTGTTTTCATTTTGTTTCCACGCTAGTTTTGTTAATGCTGTGGGCATGTCATTGATCGATTCGGTCTCAGAAGAAATTATGGTTGCCTGTGGTGTATGTGTGTTCCAATAATTGCTTCTTGCTTCCAACATGTGTTCAATAGTCATGCTATTTCGTGTGACAAAAAGATAGGCATACAATGTTTGGTTTTTCTCTGGATTGTGAAAACATACCAATGGTTTGCTTCCAGGTAATTTTAAAGATTCCCATTGTGATAAATCTGGAATCGGATTTGGTGTTCCGTTCAGTGGTAAATTCGCAATGGGAGTAATTGTGCTTTTGGCAGGAGGACGAAGCGAGAAACCATTTCGTAGATCAACATAGTTGTGTCCAAGGATGCTAGCGGGTAAGGTAGCTGCTGTTTGTTCCGAAGCGGCCAAGCCTTCTTGTCCCAATAGCGTTTTCGAAACGCTCAAACTTAAAATCAATATTATTAATAGGGGATTAAATAATTTCATCATTCTTAATATTTTCTACTCTAAGCCATAAGTCGATTAATTGTTGAGCTTCAGGAAATAGGTTTAATATTTCTTGGCGAGAGATAGATCGAACAATATTGTCTGGACTGTCCTCGATGATAGAGCTTTGCCATATTAATTGGTGGCTTGTGTTGTAACAAAGGTATTGGTCTACTTGCGTGTAATTACCAATACCTCGATTTTTCCAGATGGATAATATTCTTCTTTCAGCATGCATCGTTCTTGCGATGTTAGAAGGTGCCTGGTCGGGAGTTGTATCAGTATTTTTTATAAAATAATTTTCTTCTAAAAACGCTTTGTAATCTATGATTGGATCAGGAGAAGGTAAGTAAAACAAAGCACCATCTTTAAAATCTTTTTCTCCGGCAACGCTGGATATAAAATCAATCATGAAGGGGGGAGCAAGTGTAGACGTGTCTGCAACTGATCCTCGTAAATTGATTGTTTGATTTCTTTGGCTGCGATATTGACCAAAGAGAAGACCCTCTTTGAAATATTGATTTACTTGCAAAGAACGTTTGGTGGCATTGTTTTTTAATGAATAATTCAAATAATAATGACTCATATCATTATTGATTTGAAATTGGTATTTTTGGATAATATTGTTTTGCTGGTAGTAAACAATTTCTTTGCCGTTGAACAAGGTTTCACCCGTTTCCTGGCTAATTTCTGGCTCAGTAGATTTCAGTAGAAAACCAACGGGCTTAGAATTCTCTTCAATCACAAAATATTCAACGCTAGGATGAAGCCCGAAATAATAATCAAGGCCATTTGATTTGATTTCCTGGATGAGTGAGCGAGCATTGTGAATGGCCGTATCATCGTAGGTCCTTGAAGCAACAATGGACTGTGCTACGAGTAGGGTAAATACAAGTATCAGTGAAAGGGAAATCGTTGAGGCCGTCGTTTGCTTTGCCAAATCCCCATTGCGCCAACGTTCCATAAAAGCGGTCTGTTCTGAATTCTCTTGATGTTGATACATATGCGACAATCATACGCTCCATAGTCTTGAAATGCAACCCAATGAACCAATTAACTATTAAAATTCGTTCAATTCAAAAAGATTTCAAGTCTAGTAATAATATGTGTTTATAGAAAATTAACATGATGTACGTGTTATCGGCCTTTATTAAAATTATCTCCCTTTCTCCATTCATTACGTCAAAAGTGGCTAAGAGTTTAAAATCAAAGGTTTTCTTTGAATTTCCCAAGGATTTTGTCGATATACAGTGAGTTCTCGTTAAACTAACCAGTGCAATCTCAATAGGTAGCATCGGAAAAAACTTTGGCAGCACAATTATAGTGTGTCATTAACAATTATAGGAGTATGGTTATGGATGAACAACGCGAAGATCAAGGATCGCAACCTCCACAGGCAGATATTGCTTCAGACCCAGTACGCAAAGACAATGTGCCCGTTTATGTTGCTCCCAATTCAAGTCAGGAAGGAAAGTCAGGTAAATCATTTTTGACCGGGATTGTTAGGTATCTGGTGCTGTCTATTCTGGTTTTGTCATTAATTGTGAATGTTTATTTGTTTGCTATTGTTGCTTCCGGGATGCAGGAAGAGGTTTATTTAGAAGGCGATGAGTTAAATAAGATTGCCCTGATCGATTTGCAGGGGACAATTAATATGGAAACGGCAGATGACATTCGCCGTCATCTTAAAAAAGCGGCCGCTGATGAAACCATCAAAGGTGTTATTTTGGTGGTGAATTGCCCCGGTGGTCAAGTGGCACCTTCCAATATGATTAATCATGCGATTCAAAATTTTCAAAAGGAGACAGGCAAAAAAGTCTATTCGTCGATTCAGCAATTAGGTGCAAGTGGTGCCTATTGGATCAGTGCTGCGGCAGATAAGATCTATGGACAAACCAATGCCATCATCGGTAGTATTGGTGTGATTTACATGAGTTTTGTTGCTGAAAAAACATTGAAAGAAAAATTGGGTGTTGAACCTGTTATTATTAAATCCAGTCAGGCACCTTTTAAAGATCGTGGCCCACCCTTTCGCCATCCATCTGAAGAGGAACGTTTGAAGGTTCAACAGGAATTAGATACAGTTCATCAGCGTTTTGTAGATGTCATTGTTCAAGGACGTGGTATGGATGAAGAGCAAGTCCAGGCTTTGGCGGATGGTGATGTGCATGATGGGCCAACAGCTTTAGAGAAAAAATTGATTGATGAAGTCGGCTTTTTAGAGGATGCTATTGATGATATGGCTCAAGAGTTGAGCTTGAAGGATCCAAAGGTGATTCGTTATAGAAAACCAGGTGGGTTAGCCGATTTGCTGGCCGCAAAAGCACAAATTGAGAATCCATTTGATATACGCTCACAAGTAGAGAAGTTTTTAACGGAGCCTAAAATCGTTGCTTTGTGGCCAAATTATTAATAGGATTGCGTTTTGTATATGTTTTTAAAGAGGGTTGCAAGAAAACAAAGATTTATTATATACCTATCCTGTTTTCTTTTGATGATATCATCATCTGTTGTCGCAGGTGATCCAAATGATTCGTTTGAATTACACCTTTATTGGGAAAACGATGGATCAATTTTTAAGCCAAATGGACGCACGGATCGTCATTATACCAATGGCACAAAAATAGCCATATCGCATCGGCCCAGTCCTTCGCACTGGAGTTCAGATTTTCTTCAAAGTTTTCCAGGTAAACCCAGTGGGAAAATGCGTGCGGCGGTTGGGTATTTGATTGGGCAGAATATTTATACACCTGATCATGTGGGGGTTCCGAAAAAAAGGGGGCCTAACGATCGAAAATTTGCTGGTTGGCTCTATGGAGGTATTTACCTTCAAAGAAGTGACGAGGAGCTGCATGATCATTTGGAGTTAAATTTAGGGGTGATTGGGCCGTCGTCCCTAGCCGAACCTATGCAAAGAGCCATCCATGATACCTTTGATCTGACGGACCCCAAAGGCTGGAGTGGTCAGTTGGATGATGAAGTCGCGTTTGACTTGATATATCAGCGTAAGTGGAAATTTTCTACGAAAGATTTTGCAGGATGCCAGGCACAATTCATCCCGCAAGTAGGTTGTATGCTGGGCACCGCGCATCGAAATTTAAATATTGATGCCACATTTCGATTTGGTTTGAATCTACCAGCTGATTTTGGGCCGGGTAGATTGCTCGATCCTGTTAGTTCAACGTATTTGCAAAGAGTGGCATCAACCTTTAGTACGTATGCATTTGTTCGTGTGGGAGGAAAGCTGGTTGAGCATAATCGTTTTTTAACTGGCCTCAGTCCAGAGCCTTTTATGGCAGAGCTGCAGGTTGGGATTGTTCTGGAGTATAAAAAATTGCAATTAGGCTACTCTCAAACCTTCCAAACACGCGAATATTCTCAGCAGAGCGGCAAAGATAGTTTTGGGGCATTAACGGCGTCTTGGATGTTTTAATTAAATCTATGCGTTGTAACTCATTGTATTTTAATGAGATAAAAATTGTTGTTCTGTCAAAAACAGTGTTGTTTCACATCTCTTAGGGCGTTATAATGACTCAATTAGAAATTTGTAATGGGTTTTTGGGACCAGAGTGCATGCCTAATACGGCTCTTTATCTTAGGTCAATAGTTTAAATATTGAGATGGGATATCGACTCCAGGCAATCGTAGGCTCTGGCGACCCGGAAAGTTTGGCAGAAACCTCAGAAGGAGCCCTATGAATTTGTCGTTCCCAAGCTGGGCCAGCGATAATCCGCATGGCCAGCCGCCCGCGACCCGATCAGGTGACCAGCGTTACCAGGATGATTTCGGGGATAAATTCCTATTCTGCAATGGCTTGTTCTCTGTTTGCGCTGCCAGTTCTCTAGCTAAATTTGGAGTTTGAAACGTATGAAGCATACCATTAGTGTACTCGTGCAAAACTTGCCTGGTGTTCTTTCACAGATCGCTGGATTGTTCGCCGCACGATCGTATAATATTGATTCTCTGGTCGTTGGACGCACGGAAGATCCTTCCTTGAGTCGCATGACAATTGTCGTCATTGGCGATGACAAAATTCTTGAGCAGGTTCGCAAGCAGCTTGGCAAATTATTGGCTGTTGTGAAGATTGTTGACTATGTGGGGGAAGATTTGGTCCAACGAGATTTGATGTTGATTAAGGTCTCGGCTCCGCCAGAAAAGCGTGCGGAGATCCAGGCCGTGATCGATATGTTTGACGCGAATGTAGTGGACTTTGGTCCTAAATTTGTTATGGTGGAGGTTGCAGGCCCCGAGGAAAAAATTGAAGCATTTATTGATACCTGCAGGCCTTATGGCATCAAAGATGTAGCGCGAACCGGCATGATTGCGATGCCTCGTCAGCGACAAAAAAATAGAAACCAATCCTAAGGAGTTATGAAATTGAGTGAAGCTGTAATTTATTATGAAGACCAAGCACCTAAAACTGCTTTAGAAGGAAAAACCGTAGCTGTTGTTGGTTATGGTAGCCAGGGGCATGCACATGCACAAAACCTTCGTGATAGTGGTATCAATGTTATTATTGCACAGCGAGAAGGTAGTGCGAATCACAAGTTGGCTGTCGAGCATGGCTTTGAACCCATGGCGATCGCTGATGCCGTTAAGCAAGCAGATTTGATTATTGTTACGTTGCCTGATGAAGTCATGGCCAAGATTTACAATGCTGAAATTGCACCAAATCTTGCTCCAGGTAAAACGTTAGGTTTTGCCCATGGATTTAATGTGCATTTTAAATTCATCGAAATTCCAGCCGAAAACAATGTGATCATGATTGCCCCAAAAGGCCCTGGCCATCTGGTTCGTAGTGAATATGTCAAGGGTGGTGGTGTGCCATGCTTGATTGCTGTAGAGCAAGATGGTGATGGTAACGCAAAGAATATTGGATTGGCCTGGGCCAATGGTATCGGCGGTGCTCGTGCCGGGATTATCGAAACGACATTTAAAGAAGAAACCGAAACCGATTTGTTCGGTGAACAAGTTGTTCTTTGTGGTGGTTTGTCAGCTTTAATCAAAGCTGGATACGAAACTTTATTGGAAGCTGGCTATCAACCAGAGATTGCTTACTTCGAATGTATGCATGAAGTGAAGCTGATTGTTGATTTGATGTACGAAGGTGGCTTGAGCTACATGCGTTATAGTGTTTCCAATACGGCAGAATATGGTGATCTGTCTCGCGGGCCTCGTATTGTGACCGAGCAGACCAAAGCCGAAATGAAAAAGTGTCTTGATGAGATTTGCAGTGGCCAATTCGCTAAAGAATGGATTGATGAATACAATAGTGGCTGCAAGAATTTCAATGCTCTTTACAAAATGGATCACGAAAGCCGTTTGGAAGTTGTCGGCCGTAAATTACGAAAAATGATGACCTGGATTGATGAAAAAGAAGTCTAAGTCATTTTGAAATAGATTTTGCAACCTTGCGTGGCAAACAGATAAATCAAGGACAAAAAAGATAAATGTCAACGACAGAAACAACAAGGCAGGTTAGCTTGAATGATATTGAGCGTTTAATTGAATTAGATTTTGTGCGAGCGACCGAGGCGGCAGCACTCAATGCTCATCGTTGGTTAGGCAAAGGTGACGCAAAAGAAGCACATGATGCGGCTGTGGATGCGATTCGTGGTGCATTAGAAACCGCCAGTGTACGGGCAAAAGTCTGTATGGGGGATGGGATGAGTTCTCCAGCATCTGGTATCGAAGCAGGCGAAATCATTGGCGGCGATGAAAATGATGCTTTAGATGTAGAGGTTGCCATTTTACCTATCGATGGCGTCAAGCTTGTTAGTGAAGGCCGTCCAGGCGCCATCTGTGCGTTGTTGGCATCGACAGGGAGTGGTGAGAATCACTTTAAAAATATTCCCTGTCGTTATATGGACAAATTGGCCTTTGGCCCAGGCGTTAATGCCGGGCCTGGTAAGGTTCACTTAAATGCCTCCGTTCGTGATAATCTTGAAATTGTTGCCTCGAAACTGGGTAAGCGTGTCAAAGATTTATCGATCTCTGTATTGGATCGTGATCGTCATACAGAACTGGTTGCTCAGATTCGCAAAGCAGGTTCATCTGTCGTTTTGATTCAAGATGGTGACTTGGCCGCTTGTATGGCGCCATGTTTTCCAGATACTGGCATTGATATGTATATGGGCAAAGGTGGCGGTGTGGAAGCCGTGATGGCCGCTTCAGCGATCAAATGTTTAGGCGGCGATATTCTCGCTCGCGTAGCTCCTGAAAATGATCAGGAAAAGCAGGCCGTTATTGACACTTTGGGAAATGATGCCTTAGATACCATATATACAGCGGAAGATCTTGTTCCGGGTGATAATGTGGTATTTTCAGCAACGTCAATCAGTCATACTAAAATCCTTCCTGGGATTTTTATCAAGGGGTCTTTGGCAACAACAAATTCAGTTGTTATGCGGGCTCGCTATCGCACGATTCGCTATATGCGAACCGAGCATGATTTGAGTCTTAAAAAGATACGATTACATAGTACTAAAGCAGAGTCAGAATTATAAGAGCTTATGACAAATTCTTCCAATAAAGGACAGGCCTCGACCGACAAGTTTGAAATTGTCGAACCTTTGGGTAAACGAGTACTTATTCGTAAGGATGAGGACAAAAAAGAAACCAAGGGTGGGATTCGCCTTCCAGATAATATTGAGATTCCGACCATTACTGGTCGTGTTGTTGCGGTATCTAGTGAAATAACCAATGATCCGTTGGTGCCGCTGAGCAAATATGACAAAGTGTTATTCAATCCTAAAAGTGCGATTCCTGTCGATTTTGAGGGAAGCAATCGTTTGTTTGTTGTAGACCTGGAACATGTTGTTGCGGTCTTTCGCCGCGGTGATGTGGATGGTTAATTAGGACTTCGTTGTGCAAGAATTACTCGACTCAAAAAAGATTAATGAACTGCTGGAGACGATGGCGGAGAAAATTTATAACGAATTTTCTTCTACGGATTCAGTGGCTCTGGTAGGTATTCGTAGCCGAGGTGAGATTTTAGCTCAACGTTTAAATCAACTTCTCCAGAATAAAGGTCTTAGTCAGTTAGATAGCGGGGTCTTAGATATTACCTTATATCGAGATGACCTTGATTTAAAAGGAGCAGACCAGCCTCAAGTTCGCTCCACAGAAATTGAATTTGATATCAATGAGTATCATATCATTTTGATTGATGATGTGATTTGGACGGGTCGCACTATCAGAGCGGCTTTAGATGCTTTGATGGATATAGGCAGACCTAAAGTGGTTCGGCTGGCGATTTTGGTTGATAAAGGATTTCGAGAATTTCCGATTCATCCTGATTATATTGGTCAGGAGATAGATGTTTCCGTTGACCAGAAGGTCAGAGTTTATTTAAATGAAACGGATGATAAAGAACAGGTTGTTGTTGAATAAAGGGTCGTATGACCCTTTTTTTATAAGTAAATATAGGACTAAATTTAATCATTTGATGTAAGGGATTTACACATCGCAGTGAAAAAGAAAAGTAGTTCAAAAGATTTTGTCTGGCGACGTAAGCATTTGCTAGGTCTGAAGGGCATGAGTGCCGATGAATTGATTCACCTTTTCAATACGGCAGAAGGATTCAAAGAAATATCACAGCGTTCGATTAAGAAAGCACCAGCTTTGCGTGGTAAAGTTGTAGGGAATTTATTTTTCGAAGACAGTACTCGTACGCGAACCAGTTTTGCTTTGGCGGTAAGTCGCTTGAGTGCGGATATTGTCGAATTTACAGCGAAAGCCTCTAGTTTGTCGAAAGGCGAAACCCTGCGTGATACCGCCAGGAATTTAGAGGCTATGGGAATCGATATGGTCGTTGTACGCCATAAGGCAGGTGGTGCAGCAAATCTCTTGAGCCAGTGCATCGACGCCTGTGTGATCAATGCGGGGGATGGTTATCATGAGCATCCAACGCAAGGGCTTCTAGATATTTTTACCATTCGAGAATTACGTCAAGATATTAAGGGGCTAAAAGTTGCCATCGTAGGTGATATAGCTCATTCACGTGTTGCACGAAGTAATATCTGGGCGTTACATACGCTAGGTGCAGAAGTCTTTTTGGTTGGACCGCCGACGTTGATGCCCTCTGCTGTATCACAGCTTCCGGTAACAGTATGCCATGATTTCGATTCGATCATTGGCCAGATGGATGTTTTAAATATGTTGCGAGTTCAATTTGAACGAATTGGTTCGCCTGTAATACCCTCTCTTTTGGAATATTCACGGCTTTTTGCTTTAACAGAAAAACGTATGGAAAAAGCCAAGAGTGATGTGATTGTCATGCACCCAGGTCCCATGAATCGTGGTCTTGAAATTGAAGGAACTGTTGCTGACGGGCCTAATAGTACCGTGCTACGTCAAGTAAGTAATGGATTGGCTGTTCGCATGGCCGTTTTGTTTTTGGTCAACCAGGCGTCTAAATTGCCTGCGGATGAAAGGATAGATAGTTAAACGATGTCTGAATTGCTTATCAAAGATGGCCGTGTGATTGATCCGGCAAATAAGATTGATACTGTTTCTGATGTTTTGATTCGTGAAGGAAAGATCGCTGAGATTGGAAGTGTTAAAGCGTCTGGTGAGATGAAAACCATTGATGCTAAAGACAAATATGTGGTTCCTGGTTTAATCGATTTGCATGTACATTTTCGCGAGCCAGGTGATGAAGGTAAGGAGACGATTGCCAGCGGGTCACATGCCGCGGTAGCTGGTGGTTTTACCTCTGTAGCTTGTATGCCCAATACGCAACCTACGATCGATAATGAGGCTACGGTCGAGTATGTTTATCGTCAGGCGGCTGAGGCAAATCTAGCAAATGTGTATGCCACGGGTGCGATTACCAAAGGGCGTGATGGAGAAGAGCTTGCAGAGATGGGCCAGATGGTTCGTGGAGGAGTGGTGGCATTTACCGATGATGGAACGGGTGTTCAGGATTCGGGTGTTATGCTCAAAGCTTTTCAATATGCCAGTATGTTTGATAAAGTGATTATGCAGCACTGTCAAGATGATGCGATTGCTGGGAATGGTTGTATGAACTCTGGTTATCAAGCGACTGTGTTAGGATTGCCTGGCATGAGCCCTTTAGCCGAGGAACTCATGATTGCTCGTGATTTACTGTTGGTTCAGCAGACCAAAGCTCGATATCATGTACAACATTTGTCGACAAAGAAAGCTGCTCAAATTATTCGTGAAGCTAAGCAGCAAGGGATTGCTGTGACAACAGAAGTGAGTCCTCACCACTTACTTTTGACTGAAGATTGTTGTGTTGGCTATGATACCAATTATAAAATGAATCCACCTTTACGACGTCAGGAAGATGTTGATGCTATGCGACAGGCTGTGGCAGATGGTACGATTGATTGTCTGGCGACGGATCATGCACCGCATCTGAGTAGCGAAAAAGAACTGGAATTTTTTAATGCACCACCTGGGATTTTAGGTTTAGAGTGTGCTTTGGGGCTTTATGTCAAAGCCTTAATTGATACCAAGACGATTGATTGGCCTCGAATGATTGCCATGATGACACATATTCCTGCGGACATTTTAAGTATCGATAAAGGGACTTTGGCGATAGGAGCTGATGCGGATGTGACCATTATCGATCCAACTAGTCCCTGGCAGGTAGATGTTGAAAAATTTTATTCCAAGAGCCGAAATTGTCCATTTCATGGATGGGATTTGACGGCTCGAGCTACGCATACCATCGTGGGTGGCGAAATAAAGTTTCAATTGGGCTAAACCATGCCTTATCTGTTTGACGGATATAATCTTTACCATGCTATGCGTAAAGTCTCTGAGGAGTTTGCCTCTCTTACCCCTAAAATGATGTCTGCAGTGCTTAGTGAAGATTTGAAGGGCATGAAAGAAAAGGGGATCATTGTCTTTGATGGGCGAGCGTTACGAGGAGACTTGGAATCTTATAAACAAATGGGACCTGTGACCATTCTTTATAGCGGCGTCAAATCAGATGCTGATACCCGCATCGAAGAATTAATCAAAGACAATACTGCACCAAAGCGACTGGTTGTTGTCAGCAGTGATCACCGAATTAAGCGAGCTGGAAGACGACGGCGTGCTAAAATATTAACATCACTGGAATATATTGATGCCTTGTTTTATCGGTTGAGCAGGCCTGCTCCCGTGCGTGAGCCTAAAGAGAAGCGGTTGGGTGTTGAGCAAGGGCAATTGGATCAATGGTTGGATTTATTTGGGATTGAAAAAGAAGATCCATCAGATGATCCGATGGATTGGGTGCTTTAGTCTTGGAGTATTTTATCTTTTAGTTTTGGTATGTCTGGTAAATAGCTGTAATGATCGCTTAAGAAGCTTTCCATGATGAAACTGGGGGAGCGTTCGGTGTCCCAATCATGTAATTTTGATGACATGATTTCTTCCATGATATTTAAGTTATCAGGTACATCGTTTTCTTGCTGCCATTGAAGTTGTTTGAATTGAATATCCACACGTTTGAAGAAATATTCGAGCATAATTTCGATATCACATTTTGTAAACCCATCGAATTCAAATGGGTCGTCGAATTGCCCATCTAGCATATACATTTTCTGTATCTCAGCGTATTCATGATTGAATGCCTGAGCCCACAAAGGATCTTTCGATTTGTGTTTACAGATTTCTATAATATTTTTAGAAAAATGTGACAACGCTTATACTTTTACTTTCTCTTGTTTTTGGTAAATCAACGGCCCCGTAAACCTCACCCTTGGGCAGTATCTTTTATCGTCTAATTAATCTCATGAAATCATTTTATTTTAACTAAATTAACATAACTGCTTAGCAGCTCTCCGTTAAAGTAATAAAAGATATGATATAGTCATATTCTGTCAAATCACATTAATCAAAATAAGGAAAAGAAATTAAAAGTTCTCTCCGAAATATGACAAAATAGCAAAGTTAATATGCTTCTTATAATTCCATCAAATATTCTGAGTTAAACTGGAGCAGTTCAACTAAAACATTGCGGAGTGGAGAAGATGGGCAAGTTGTTTGTATGGGTCCTATAATATGTCGAGATTTATTTCTTGGTATATTTATAGAGATAATATTCCGCGTCGACAACGATTTTTTCGCTCTCTGATTTTTGCTGTGAGAATTTGACCGTGATAGTATAGACGATGTTTTTGTTTTTCTTTCCTGTGGGTTTACTTTCAGCGTCCAGGACAATGACATATTTGAATCCTTGTTCCACGGCTAGTTCAGCTGCACGTCGATAACAGTTTTCCTGAGCCCATTCTTCTTCGGTATATTCATTGCCATAGAAGCGTATCGTAAAAGTCTCTCGAGACAACCTGACGTCGCTATAACCAAATCCACGATCTTTACGAGGTTTATATTCCGTTGCACAGCTAATCATGCTTAGCGAGATATATAGGATAATGATGGTATTTAAGTATTTATTTTTCATGAAGTGTTCCTTTATGATTTTATGCATTATACGTCATAAAGACTATCGGTATGTCGATTGGAATGAATTTACTAAACTGCCATTTTGAACATATGTACTCTAGAGTATTGACAGGGGCAATGTCCGATTTTAGAGGGAATTATTATTGTGACTATCAAGTCTTAAAAGAGATGGTCCGTTTATTTGTTATCGGTAGTAATATTCAATCGTTCTTCAAAAAATCCTCGTTATTATCGGATCAAACACGATGTAATGATTTTAGGCATAGATATGATTTATCTCTTTGTTTGACAATGAAATGAGCCGAATAATAGTGAGTAAACTTATATCCATGATTGGGAGGTATTCATGTTTAAGCAATTAGAATTCAAGAAACTATGTGCCATAATAATGTTTGTATTTGTGGTATGCCATGCTGAGGCCTTTGCTGAGAAAAAGGATTCTGATGTTACAATAGAAAACGTTTATCGACGTGCTGAGTATGCAACGCAATTATTAAATAAACTTGAATATGAATTAGGCATTTCTCGTAAACAGTATATTCATTTAGCAGTCAAAGATGTTTCATTACGCGAAGTTTACAGTCAAGCCAGGGTTTTTCTTTATAAGTCGGTTGATTTTTATGATCAAGTCGTACGATTAAACAAAACTTTATCGTTAAGCGATGTTGGTATACAAAAAATTTCATCTGCAGATGTTAAGATGTTAGTTGATTTATCCATCGAGCGATTGCTGAAATGTTATGATTATTTAAATATTTCATTGCCATCGATTCAAATTATTAATAGTGACGGAAAAACAGTTTTGGATGTTTTCAGGAAAATCAATCTAGCAAATCAAAAACTGGCATTTTTAAATCCACGAAATATTCAACCTAATCAAGTATATATGGAAGTTATGGATGCAATAGGTTATGTGACTCAACTGAATTCAACGTTTCCAAATCAAATGGATTTAGATGATGCGCCATTGGAAAAAGGCAAGACACCAAGAGATGTCTATAATAATTTGTTAGATTGTTATAATCAAATAGAGGATATAGCCAAAGCATCTAAGCTGCAAGTGATGAAAATTGATGGCGTCGATTTTAGTGAAAGTCAGGTGTTTCCGAGTGACGTCATTGATTTAATTGCGATAATTAAAACCGAAGTGAGTTATATGCATTCACTGCATCCTGAAACAAACAAGCCGTTTCCTGCCTATTTACCAGGCTTTAAAACACCATCACATGTATACCAGAAAACAGAATTGTTAAAAAGACAACTAAAACTTTTAAAGCAGAATACGACCCAATATCCTAAATGGATCATCCAAAGGGATTAAGTTTTGCAAGTTGAAACGGAAAAACAAATACACCCACGACGAAATCATAAGTCCTTTTATCGGGTGCTGTTTAAATCGTATCTTACGATTGTATTGATATCCAGTAGCTTCTTTCTTGTGTTATTGGGTAGTTTACTTTATTTTCGCCAACAGCTTGAGCAGCAAGTTCGCATTCAAATTCCACTGAAGAACAGTGCCATGGAAATAAAAGAAGGGGTCTATCAGTCTATGGCAGCTATCGAAGGATGGATGTCATTACCCGATGAAAAATTTATCGCATTACGGGAAAAAGCTTGGAAGAAAACAATACATCCGAATGTTACGCTAATGAAATCGTTGATGCAACAGCATGATGATATGCCTGAGAAATTTGATTTTGATTCATTTGAGAAGTCGTTAAATCAATTGTATCTATGTGAGTGGTGGCTTGAACAGGTAACTCACACACCCGGTCAAGTTAAGACGGATCATGTCTTTTCCAATAAAATTACCAATTCATTTGAGCGAATTTATGCCTTGATTTCTATGATTATTGATGAGGAGCATGCTCAGGGGAAATATAAATCAAACGATAATTTTTTAGTATTTGCAAATTTTCGAGGACTTATATCAAAGAATAATATTAATAATCTGCGTTATCTACAAAACAAGATGAATTCTGATCGAATAAATTATATTAGAAATATCGATCTTCTTCGAGATTATATTAATAAAATGACGGGGTTTTCTGATAACTTATCATTGCGACAAAAGGACTTGTTGCAACTTTTAGCTCAAGAATTTGATATTTATGTCCAAAACTGTATGGTGATGTTTGATTTGCGATTGCATAAAGATTGGGATTTGTCTCAGGAATTGTTTGTTGAACGGATTATTCCTCTAAGTGAATCTCTTCAAATTGAGGTGAGTAATCTAGTAAATTATTTTCGTGATACTTTATCTGCGACAAATGAGAAAATTTCAAAAAATAGTCATAGCTTAGTCGTTTTGATTATTGCTGAAATATTTATCTTAATTATTCTTTCTGTGTATTTTGCTAAAACGTCTAGTAATAAGTTTGTTGATCCTGTCAATAAGCTGATTAATGCTACTCATGAGATTTCACAAGGACATTTTGATAAAATTAATATTGGTGGTATTAATGAATTTGAGCAACTCGCTAACGAGTTCGTGAAAATGAATCAGGCCATTGAAAAGTCTGTACAAGAAATAAAAAATCAAGCGGAGGCCATTGATCAGCATGCGATTGTGAGCATCGCAGATATTGATGGTAATATTATTTATGCGAATGATAAGTTCTGTGAAATTAGTCAATATCAACGCGAAGAACTTATTGGGAAAAACCATCGAATTATAAAAAGTGGTGAGCATTCCAAAGAATTCTGGCAAGAAATGTGGAACACGATTTCAAATGGGCACGTATGGCAAGGTCTTGTGAAAAATAAAGCGAAAGATGGCAGTATCTATTGGGTCGATTCAACCATAGTGCCTTTTATGGATTCGAATAATAATATATCCAAGTATGTTGCGATTCGTCGCGATATTACAAATCAAAAACAGCTTGAAGAAGAAATGAAAGAAACGGTTGAAAAAGCTTTACAGGCAGAAAAAAGTAAAAGTGAATTCTTAGCTAATATGAGTCATGAAATTCGTACGCCCATGAACTCGATTTTAGGATTCTCTGAATTGTTACTCGAAATGGAAATGGCTGAAGAGCAAAAAGATTATGTCGAAACGATTGATCGTAGCGCTAATTCTTTATTGGTTCTCTTAAATGACATCTTGGATTTTTCAAAAATTGAAGCAGGTAAACTTGAGCTGGAATCATTACCATTTGATTTAAAAACCATTGCCAATGATGTTTGTGATATGATTAAACCGAAACTACAGGGTGATGTAGAGCTTCAATTTTATTATGATGAAAATCTGCCCGATCGATTGCAGGGCGATTCAGCGCGTTTACGACAAGTTCTTGTAAATTTATTAGGTAATGCTGCCAAATTTACCGAGCAAGGTGAAATTAAACTAAGCATCGAAAATCTTCGGATGGATCAGAATGAGGCCATAGTGAAATTTTCGGTGTCAGACACAGGCATTGGTATCTGCAAGTCGCAAAAAGATAATATTTTTGAAGAGTTTTCGCAAGCAGACGGAAGTACGACCAGAAAGTATGGTGGTACGGGGCTAGGTTTGGCTATTTCAAGAAGGATTGTTGGATTGATGAATGGACAATTAGATCTTGAAAGTGAGTTAGGGCAAGGAAGTGTTTTTTACTTTTGTGTCCGTCTGCCTCTTGTTGATGATTCTACACTACCAAATAATGTTGAAACCATCTCGTCGTCTGAGCATTGGAACCAAGATTCCGATCAGGAGATATCACTCGATATTCTTGTGGCTGAAGATAACAAAGTGAATCAGAAGCTCATTGAAAAAATGTTAACAAAGTTAGGCCATAACGTAGAGATTGCAAATGATGGTTTTGCTGTTATTGATAAAATGAACAGTGATCATCACTATGATCTGATATTTATGGATATGCAAATGCCCAATATGAATGGATTAGAGGCCACTCAGGTTATTCGACTGCAAGGCAATCAGAGGATCCCGATTATTGCCTTGACAGCAAATGCATTTGAATCCGATCGAGAAGAATGTTTTTCGGCCGGGATGAATGATTTTGTGGCCAAGCCGATAAAAGCAAATGAGATAAAAAGAGTTATCCATAAGTGGAGTCGTGACAAAATCCAGCCTTCATAATTGCGATCGGATCGATTAGATATTTATTGCCGCAATTTCTATTGGAGCGTTGACAATTCATGCGGAAACTCGTATGATACTCTGCTAATTTTGCCTGAATTATCCTCGGTTGTGCTGGTGGATAATGATGTGTTTTGGAGTCATAACTCCTTGTAAATAAAGCCTTGCGGGCGTGGCGGAATTGGCAGACGCGCTAGATTTAGGATCTAGTGTCCTTGTGACGTGGAGGTTCGAGTCCTCTCGCCCGCATATTCTTTTCATTTCCATTTTTTCTGAATGATTCTGGATTATTTTCCATCATGATCTGCTAATTCGTCGATTCGATTTTTCCGATTTATACAATAGAAGCAGGGGTGATATTTTGATCAAAACGAATAATATCGGACCTAAGAGCTACCCATCTGCTTTGTGTCGTTTCCTAAAGAATTGGATGATGTATCAATGCGATTGAAGCTGAATAATGATAAAACGCTTGCTCGATTAGATGTTGAAAGGCAACCTGTTGAGGAGATAACGTCTGATTTTCTATTCGATTATTTGCAGAAGAATCAGGTCGTGATCACAGACGATGTTGAAAAAAGGATTCAGGAAATTATTGAAATGATTGCCACTGAATCGTTTGTTGAGTATCCAGTCATTTCTCGAGGACGTTCTGCTGTGCCCTGCAAAAGTGGTTATTTCGAATGGTCAGAACAATGTGATCCTGAAAAACGTCAGAAAGCAAATCATCCGGAAGGGGATGGACCTGAAGAATTTAATTACTACGATTATGTCAGTTTCTGTACCGTAAAAAAAGGGGATCTTATTGGTAAAATACATCCTCCTAAAGAGGGCGAGGATGGCGTTGATGTGTTTGGCCAGATTATCCCCATCGATCATTGTGATATATTTCAGATTGATATTGGTAAAAATATCGAACTGGATATGGATGGTGTTTCATTGATTGCGCTTTGCGATGGTGTTCTTGAACAAAAGGACAATAAGGTATCAGTGGACCCTGTGTTGAATATCGATTCTGATATAGATTTTTCTACGGGAAATATTCACTATCAGGGTGATGTTTACATTAAAGGCGATGTGAAAGATTTATTCGAAGTCAATGCAGAAGGTGATTTGTATATTGGTGGAACGATTGAAGCGGCAACGATTAAATGTGGTGGAAATTTGACGGTTCAAGGGGGAATATCTGCTAAAGATAAAGGCGTCATCGAAGTCAAAAAAGATCTTACCGCAAAATATATTTCCAATGCGACCGTTTGGGTTAAGGGAAATGTATTTTTGCATTCAGAAATGGTCAATAGTGAGTTGAATTGTGGAGGTAAACTGGTTCTGGAACGAGCAGGGATTCGTGGGGGACGTGTTACAACTGCTAAAGCCATAGAAACTCCGGAAATCGGCAGCAGCCTGGGGATTCAAACTGTCATTCGTCCTGGAATTGACCCATATCTTGAAAAACAGATGATGCGTGTTAATGCAAAGATTAAAGAACTTGAGCAAACCATTGCTGAAAAATCGGCTCAATTAAAAAAAATCATGGCGAATATCCCAGAGGGAACGTCGACCCCTCAAGCGGTTGAAATAGCAAAAACCTTAAAGCCTATTCATTTATCTTATAAAAAGTTAGTCAAAGCCTATGAAAAATTAGAACAGAAAATGAATAAGACATGCTGTCAGATTGTTATGATACATAAAACCGTTTACCCAGGTGTCGAGTTTGAGTCTCAGGAAACGTCTTACGAAATTAAAAGTGAATTACATGGACTTATGAAGTTGACGAAAAAATGTATCGATGGTTCAGATGAATTTGAACTATCTAGTTTAAACTAAAGAGTACTTGTTATGAAAATATCTAAAATAAATGTCGTGATATTAACAAATTCATCGGGCGATGAGCCGCTTTTTGATCGGGTTGTTGATCAAAATCACTGTGATTTGCATTATCTTTCGATGACGCCAAATGCCTTGAAAACGATTAAGAAACTTCATCCTGACTTGATTATTTTTTCATGCGGCGGGATCTATCATGATGCGCTAACTCTTTGTCGAAAAATTAAGCAGGCAGAATCATTGAGATATGTTTACGTATTAGTCGTAACAGACCCGCAGGTAGATCCTGATATGTTTGCTACGGTAGAGGTTGATGAACATGTCGTTCTTTTTGACTCTGATGAACCGTTGATTGCAGGTTTGGATAAGGCGATGAGCATTGTTTCACATCACAAACCATTCCTGGATGATATCTCCCAGTTAACATCGCAGCTCTCTGAGTCAAGCGAGCGATGTGGCAAGCTTAAAAAACAGTTGAAAACATTTCAACAAACCATAGATCAATGTGTAGATATGGTTTTATGGGTCTCTGTTGAGGGAAAAATTATTTATGGTAATCAAGCGGCCTGCGACAAATTGCAATATACCCAAAAGGAATTATTAACTTTATCGATTATTGATATTGATCCTATTTTGCCACAAGAAGATTGGGCAGAATTTTTAGATGTGATGAAGTCGAGCCATTCTAACACATTGGCAAGTACCTTTATAACGAAATCGGGTCAGGAGTTTCCGGTTGAAATTGCTTCGAATTTCCATCAAAGCGATGGAAGTGGCTTTTATGTTCTTTTTGCTCATGATATAGCTTACCGACAAAAGGTTGAAAAAGCTTTGAGTGAAACGAATATGCAATTGGTTGAGTCCTCTCATGTGGCAGGTATGGCAGAAGTTGCAACGGATGTATTGAATAATGTTGGCAACGTACTCAATAGCGTGACCAATTCCATTACTTCAATCGATAAGGCGGTGAGGTTTTCGAGGCTCAATAATTTGGAGAAAGTGGTTGAGATTGTGCAACAGCATGCAGATAATCTTGCATCTTTTCTCACAGAGTCTGAGCAAGGTCAACAGCTTCCAAATTATTTTTCTGAAGTTTCAAAACAATTTAAAGTAGAGCAAGATAGTATTATTGAAGAAACAACGTCTTTGGCTCAACAAGTCAACCATATAAAAAATATTATTAAAACGCAACAATCCATAGCCAAAGTGTCAGGGATGGAAAGCCCTGTTCGGCTTGAGGAACTAATTGATGATGCCATTGAAATTTGTAATATCGAATCTCCTTTATTGGATATTCAAATTCAACGAACATTGGAGGCCTTGCCACAAGTTCGGATGGAACGTCAAAAGGTATTGCAGATTATTGTTAATTTAATCAACAATGCAAAATATGCCGTGTTAAATAATAAAGATAAGCTTAAAGAGATTCATTTAGATATCAGTGACATTTCTGAACAAAACCTTAGGATATCTGTGAAAGATAATGGTGAAGGTATAAAAGAACAGAATATGGCAAAAATATTCCAACATGGTTTTACCACGAAAAAAGAAGGGCATGGATTTGGCCTGTATAGCAGTGCACTTATTGCAAACGATATGGGAGGGAGTTTGACCGCACATAGTGATGGTAAAGGGCAGGGAGCCATATTTACATTGGAGATTCCGTATAAACTATTGGAGAATGATAGATGCAACATTTAGAGTCAATTGATAATCGTCGTATCCTGGTTATTGATGATAACGAAGATATTCATAAAGAGTTCCACAAAATTCTGGGAATGCCTTTCATGGATAATCAGGCCTTAGATCAAGCGGAAGCTGCTATTTTGGGAGAACACTCCGATAGGTCAAAAGCAAAAGCTTTCGAAATTGATTCTGCATTTATGGGCCAGGAAGGCGTCAGGAAAGTGAAGCAATCCATAGAAGAAAATCGTCCCTATGCTGTTGTGTTTGTCGATATTCGTATGCCTCCCGGGTGGGATGGTATTGAAACGATTAAACGTTTATGGCAGGTGGATCCTTCACTACAGATTGTCAGTTGTGCCGCCTATTCTGATTTTCAGCAAGAGGACTTTATTGAAAAATTAGGTTTATCAAAAAATTTACTGATATTAAAAAAACCGTTTGAAAGCATCGAACTACTTCAGCAGGCATACGTCCTGGCAGAAAAGTGGCAAATACAATGCGAAGCTAAGTTTGTCTGACGTACCTATTTTAGGGGGTCAGTGGTATCGAATCAGATTCCGTTGTGTCAAATTCCAATGAATTTTGTATTTTTTTGATGGCTTGTTTCGCTTTTGTTTGTACGGATTTATCTGGGTCATTATTACCTGCCGACTCCAGGAAAGGCAGTGAAAGAGGATCTGCCATTTTACCCAACCGGATAGCAGCTTCTTTTCGAACCGTTTTGTGTGGGTCATTGATTAAAGTGTTTACCAAAGCTGCCACAGATTGGGTTCCTCTAAATTTTTCAATCGCTTTGACCGCTTGCCAGCGTTGTTGAGGGATTCCAAAGCGAAGGATTTCTAACTTTTTCGCAAGTTCAAGTCTTCCGTCATTCATAGGTAGCAGCAGTGGGTCAACCGGAAAAACACCTGCTGTTGTTAAGTGTTTAATTTCATCGATGGCTAAACTTGATGCATCACGAACCAGCGAGCTATTATCGAATTTTTCACTACGCATGAGAGCTAGGTAGGCTTTAGGATCTGCAATCTCTCCTAAGCTTTTAGCTGCGGCTTTGCGGGCATTTTCTTTTGCATCATTAACCAGGACATCAATCAGTGTCGCTACAGCTTTAATGTCTTGGTAATTTGCTAACTGGCGTGTGGCCTTGAGCCTTTGGCTGGCTGTTCCTTGAGTGGCATTCTTAACGGCTCGTGGCAGAGAAAAAGCATCATTGTTTTGGGGAGCTCCTTGAAGTGCCACTGTTTTTGATTCTCTTATTGGCCGGTTGACGGTTGATTCTGAGATGACAGTTGAGTTTGCAGGAACCACCTGATTATTATACTGCTGGGATGGAGGTCTCGTTGGATGATAATAGGTATTTCCATAATTGTAGTAGTTGCGCTGATAGTTATTATAATCAGCAGCTGGATAGTAAGGGGAAAAAGGTTTTAAGTAATAATTATAGCTTGGATAACGATAATGGTAGGTACCGTGTTGCCGGGGCGTGCTTTGTCTGGAGCGGTTTTGGGTATTTGTTGTTGATTTTGGTAAATAGTTGAGACTGCCAATGGTTTTGCCGGGAGATATCTCAGCTTGGCAGTTTTTTTGTTGGGTGCTAGCGATACATAAAACCAGGAATACAACACATAGGCATTTTATAGATTGCATCACGATCTCCTTATCAAATGTTCGACACGCTTATTATAGACCATCTCTATCTATTCTCAGACACAAAAATATTACACTGGTTAGGAAAATAGTATTGTTATCTATTATTTATATAAAAATGATGCATCATCTTTGATAGTAAGATGTTGTAGAGGGCTGTTTTCTTTGAGCTAGGGTTTTGCTGACCATTCGTCCTGAACCAGCGTGACACAGCGAATGAGATTAATGAGATCTTGGTCTTTTTTCCGGTGGAACTTTGCCCCGACAGCATACCATCCATTACCATAATCTTTGCAACGGGTTACCACTGCAATCAGAGGCTCTGTTTGTTCATTTTTGAGTTCAGGAATTGTGATGTAGATATTTTGTCCCATATCAACGGGCTTGGGAGATAGGAACCCTAAACCTGATTGCGATATATTATGACCAATAATTTTTTCCATAGAGCCCAAAGTGAACTTCCCATTTTCATGTCGGATGGTTTGGGCGATCATTGGCATGCGGAATGTAAATCGTTGATAGCGATTTTTAGGCTCATTTTCAATTTCGGCGAGTGCTTCGGCATGCCAATCTCGTTCAATGTTCAATTGTTCTTTAACCATATTCTGGAAATGTTCAAAAATACCAGGGTCGAATTTGTGAGGAGTTTCTTTGAAGAGTGTTTTCATGACTTCGCTAAGAGAAAACGATTTTTTGCGATAAGGGCGCACAGATGTCATCGCTTCGTAAGTGTCAATCATGCCTGACATGCGACCAAAAATAGATAACTCTTCCCCTTTTAATCCATGTGGATATCCACTGCCATCTAAACGTTCATGATGCTCTTTGACAATGGCCATCGCGATGGGAGACAGCGATGTTTTGGATTCAAGGTAATCGACCCCTAGTGTAACATGTTGCTGTAATTGCCGATATTCATCATCCGTCAATTTTTCTTCTTTGTTAAGAATTTCTTTAGGGATGAAGAGTTTTCCAATGTCATGTAGAAGAGCTCCTGTACCTATTTCAGTTAAGGTCTCTCGATCTAGATTCATTTGCATCCCTAAGGTTACCAGCGAAGTACAAACATTAACCATATGGGTTGCGGTATAAAAATCATGATTGGAAACATCAAACAGGTGTTTAAATGAATTTTGATTTTGAATCACCATTTCAACCAATGAACGTGAGGCATTTTCCACGCGATCAAATTCGGCTTTTTCTGGTGGTTCATCATATAGCTGGTCTACGAGGGCAATACAGGTTGAATAAAGGATTTCAGCTTTTTTCTCTTGCTGGATTTCAGGGTCAGTGACAATTTCGCCCAATCCTTTTTCTATTATCTGATAATACTGGCCATGTTCTTCGATTGGAACATAGGCCAGATGGACGTCTGCTTCAATGAGCTGATCAATATCTTTTTGGGTTAACTTATAGTTCTTTTCGCGGTAGAGCGCAAATTCGCCATCATGTTGTAGGTAGAGATCTAATTCTGACAGAATCTCAAATGGAATATCATCCAGCGGGACGGGCAGATAGCCTGCCTGCTGACATAGCGGATACTCCTTTAGATAATTAATAACCGCATCGGTTGATTTGTCGCTCATACTAACATTAGTCCGAAATGAGATTGGGTAAACAATAGCCCTCAATGTATGTATCGTCATGCTATCACTGGACTTCCAGTTCAGATAAGTAATTATCTTAGAAAAACACACTTTTGCCTGATGGAGTTAAACTACTGTTTCGGTTGTAACGATTGTTTGGTAAAGGCTTAATGAAAAAGCATTGATATTATCGGAACTTTAATCAGAGCCGGCTTGTATCTGAATCTCTGATCATATATACTCCCTTTTTGTAATTTGACAGAATAAGTTAGGAGTAGATATGTCAGCATCAAAAGAAATTGAATTGGGCCAGGAATTTAAACCAAAATTTGACGACAATGGCTTGATCACCGCAATTGCGCAAGACGCTCAGACATCTGAAATCTTGATGGTCGCTTATATGAATGATGAAGCTTTGGCAAAAACAATCGAATTAGGCCGAGCCGTTTTTTATAGTCGTTCTCGACAAAAACTTTGGGCAAAAGGGGAAGAATCAGGTCACGTACAAACCGTCCATGATATTTTAACAGATTGTGATCAGGATTGTCTTATTCTCAAAGTCTCGGTTGATTCTGGGCAGTGCCATGTTGGGTATCAATCCTGTTTTTATCGCAAATTACAATCTGATTCCGAGAATCAATTAGAATTTGTGGCAGAGCCTGTCTATGATCCCAATAAGGCCTATGGTAAATAGAATCTAGTGAGCTGGATTTTCTCTATAGGGATTATTGTCAGTGATATTTTGGAGATTCTTCAATGAAAAAAGTGGCACTGATTGTCTTAGCGTTTCTGATTGGTTCGGGGATTCTCTATGCCAAGCAAACCCGAGGGATCTTAGGAAAGAAAGCGCCTGCGTGGAAAGTGGATCAGTGGATTAATCTGCCTGAAGGGAAAAGTTCACTGGATGTGTCGGATTACAAGGATAAAGTCATATATCTATACTGCTTTCAATCCTGGTGTCCTGGCTGTCATGCCCATGGATTCCCCACATTGCAAAAACTCATTGAGCACTACCAGAATGATGACGATGTGGTATTTGTTGCTGTACAAACAGTGTTTGAAGGCTTTTCTTCGAATACACCCAAGCGGGCCTGGGAGATTGCCAAACGCTACAACCTGACCATTCCAGTCGGGCATAGTGGTTCGAATGGCAAAAAGTCTGAGCTTATGAAGGACTATCGAACAGGCGGTACGCCATGGGCCATAATTATCGATCGTAACCGCGTTGTTCGATATAATGATTTTCATATTCAGCCTGAAGATGCGATTAAGATTATAGATGTCCTTCGTAAGCCCACCGAGAAGTAACTTCAGGTTCGCAGGGGAATAATTCATATTATTTATTTACATTTGAAAGTTGGTTGGATAAGATACGTTTGATTTTTTCATGCGATACTTAGGGAGGTTATCAGCGATCATGAATCTAAATGTACAAGAACGAAAAGTCATTATTGTTGGCACGCTTTCACTTATTGCGGCTATTGTATCTTACGGTCTGTTGAAATCGACCGGGACGTTCGAGAATCAGGCCTGGAGTCTTGGTGGAGCGATCGTTGGTTTTCTTGCCAGCGTTTATGTTCTAAATATGGTCTATGGCAAACGGGCAGCGGGCATCCCAGAGCAAGAAATAAAAGGCTCAGATTTTCTGTCTGAAGAAACGGTTAAAATCCTCGATTTGCGTGAACGCATTCAAGTGTCGCCAGAAGAGAAATTAACTCAGCCTAAAAGTCGAGTCGTGCTGATTGATCAGCATCAGCTCCGGAAACTTTCAGATGTAAAAGAAATTGATTTTCATTGTGCAACAACAGGCTATGGCATTGAAGGGGAATGTCTTTCATTTCCTGGTGATTATGAATGGAAAGATCATACTAATTGTTCATGCCATCCGGGTCAGGATGCCCATCTTCGCAAACAATATGAAATCCGTATTAATATTAGTAAAATTCAAAAGAATGCAACTTTTGAAGTGCGTAATATGCTCACCTTTATTAATGCCTACCAGGGGGAAGATAAAGAGTGGTTTCATACGCATGCTGATTTTCCGACCAGATCTATAACCATTATCGTTCTGTTTTCCAAGGATAAGCCCTGTAAAAAAATCAAGTCATTGGTGCAATATTCAAGCCGCAAGCCATTTAAAGAATTAAATCATGCTAGCTTAACCAGGGCGAGAAACGGTGAAGTTGTTTATTTTAACATTAAAGAACCAGTTAAAGGTGCTGCCTATCAATTAGAGTGGGAATGGTAGTTCTATTTTTGTCCATAAAAAATCCTGAGAAAATTGTTATTTTTTCTCAGGATCGTAATGAAAGAAAAGTAGAGTTTTGAAATATTAAAAAGTATTCTTCCCTTCGGAAAATTATTGTCGACGTCTACGTAAGGCTGTCATTGCCCCTAAACCCAAAAGCCCAATCGTTGCTGGTTCAGGAACAAATGTTGCTGTAAATGGATCAGAAGAGCTGTAGCCCGTTGTTCCAACATCTATAAATCGAAATGTTGCACTGAGAGGTGATGAGCCATCATAACCTGGCAATACCGTACTATCAATGTGCATCCATGGGTGTGTATGTTGATTTGCAGACCCTGGAGCATAATCGGTGGCTAAGCCAGACCAAAGCGGCATGGTATTGCCAGCCGTCAAAGGATTAAATACAGGATCATAAATCTTTAATCCCAAATCGAGCGAAATAATTTCCAGTTCTGTAGAATGTCCAAGTGCTAATGGATTCAGACCATTGTTGCTATCTCCTTGTATCACTTGAAGCAGTCCCATCTGTTTACTGAACCAGCCTGGGAAAAAGGCATTGACTGAGTTGGGTAGTTCCAGTGGGATTGGCATTGTATCATAAGCAACGCCAAGTTTTCCGTTGCCATCCACGCCCGCAACAAAATGATTAGGGGGTGGTGTGGACAAAGCCAGTGCGTTGGCACTGGTCGCCACTAAGCAGGTTAATATTAATAGTAAGAGGGGCGTTCTTTTCATTGTCAGTTTTCCTTTGTTGGATATTTTACCTATTACACCTTAAAATTCTGTTTACTTAAGAGCCAGGGGTTAAATGAGCGGATCAGAGATCAGCCAGTTTTCTATAATATATAATAAATCGTTAAAATCGACAGTACTGTTGCGATTGATATCTGCACCGCCGCAGTCTGTAGGAGTCGTACAATTGTTCTGTTGCCAGTTTGTAAAAAAAATGCTTGCGTCAATCATGTCTACGCGATCATTATTATCAAGATCTGGTGATAATATATTTTGAATATGAACCGTGAAAGGTTCTGATGTTTGATAACCTGTTGTGCCATAATCTGCCATTTTTAATGTGATCGTTTTGCTGCCAAGAAAACCTGTGCCAACAACATCCCTGCGGATGAACCAGTTGATATCTAAATGCCCGGGGCCGATTGGGATATTATGAATCGCTGGATGACTTCCTGAGTGGAGGATGTTAAATGTCATTGGATTGATGGCCTCTGCTCCTGGTCCGATAGATACGGGTAAAATGACAATGTTATGATCACCTTGTAATGTAAAAATATTATTATTTGGATCGTCCACTTGTATGTAATCAAAACCTAGGTCGATATTGATCCAGCCTTTGAAAATAATATTATTAATTGGATCCAGGAGAAGTTTTTCATCTGGCAAATCTGTTACGATGAGTTTGTTTGATGAATTTCTTGCGATTTTTATGCTGCCTGCATGTCCCCAGCTTTCACAGGTTTGTGTAGATAGGTAAACTATAACGGTCATGAGTGCTATAGTTGTGTTTCTAAGGTTACTTTGGGTGTTTATGATCGACATTTGGGTTGCCATAATAAGCAATATTATATCAAAAACCGACGTTCGAAATCAAAAAAAACCAAATTTTACCACAGAGCATGCTAAGCGAGTTATGTTAAAAATATTATCCTGAAGAGCAATATTTCAACTCTCCAGGATAATCAATGAAAGGTAAGTGAAGTATCGGTATCAGCTTAATTTTCTTTCTCCCCTGAAAATTAAGCTCTTTTGCGTCGAAGTAATGTCATTGCGCCCAAACCTAAAAGACTCATAGTCGCAGGTTCAGGTACAAACGTAACATGAAATGGATCAGATGCACTATATGCCGTGACCCCTTGATCTGGAATGTCAATAAATTGGAGCATGACGGGCAATGGTGTTGTGCCATCATAACCAGGTAAAATATGGATATGTGGATGGGTGTGTTGGTTTGCAGATCCGTGTCCGTAACCAGTTGCACCGGAGGCAAAGAGGAAGAAGTCATCGCCTGCATTTAATGGATTAACAAGATTATCGTACATAGCTAATCCTGGATCATGAGATACAATCTTTAGATGGATATTGTGTCCTGGTTCAAGATGATGAAGCATGCCGATGCTGCTTGTTGTATGATCCCCATCAATTAATTGTAACATACCTATTTGATTACCAAACCAGCCAGGGAAAGCCGGATTGAGAGATGATGAAATTGCTATGCTGCCACCATGGTGTGGTAAGGTGCTGTTGTCGCCTAAGCCCAATTGCCCTGTTGCCATTGAACGGCCAACAACAGCGTGGTTGTTAGGAATACCACCGCCACCATGTCCGCCGTGACCCCCACTAGCCAGAACTTGTGTTGATAACATCATACATACACTCATCAAGGTCATTAAGAAATACTTTTTCATTTTAAACATTTTCCTTTCTCGTCAACTTTTGAAATATCACAGATGTAGAAATATTTTCTTTAATTTTTAGAATCGATTTAATCATGTTGCCATTTCAGGTTCGAAAAACGAATCCAAACATTTAATATCAATCAATAATAATATGCTGTTTACCCATACCTATAGGGTAAATTCTTTATCAAAAACACTATCTATAAAACGGGGGGATTCATACCGATGGTGGGCCCCGGGTGATATTGGGGTTAGAAAGGTTATTGGAAGTAGAGTAAAAAAAAGTGAAGTGTGTTTTATGGAATATTACCGGCGTTTCGTTTGTTAACGTTAACCCGGTAGTTTGAGATTGTTTTTGTGTCGTAGCGAGAGTGCATAATAAACATGGGGATGCAGATTCATCGTTCGATTTACTTCTTGAATCATTGTTCTGGTTGTTCGGTGAAGTTGGATGCGATTTGCCATTTTGGTCGATGCAGTAAACCATCATTTGATCATTTTCGCCGTGATTAAAGGCGACCATGACCGTTTGTGTTTGTTTGCACTCTCCGCACCATTTGTAGACGAAAGGTAATGCATTCGTCGCAAACGTTGCGAAAAGAAGGCAAACAGAATATGTGGTTATTTTTTTCTGCATAAAATTATGTATGTCAAAATTAAATCAAGGGATCCATTATGAGCCAATTGTTTACAAATAACATAAAGTCTGCAATATCAACAGTGCCACTGCGGTCAAGATCTGTTAGGTTGCACCATGTTGGAGTGCCGCAGCCGCCCTGTTGCCATTGACCTGCGAATACACTTGCGTCTCTCATATCAACACGATCATCGTCCATGATGTCAGGTGATAAGTGATTACGAACTTTAACCGTAAATGGATCTGAGTCTGAATACTGTCCATTATTATCAACGATCTTAAGCATTATAGTTTTGCAACCAATAAAATCAGTTCCGGTTACATCTGAATCAATGAACCAGGTTATATCGTTATGTGAACCGCTATCAAGCGATATAAAGTTGCTATTAGGGCTTGTATGGTCAAGTTTCTGGCCGGTGGCAAAGCGAAGCAAGCCTGCTCCTGCTTCTATTGAAACAGGTTTAACACGCAAACTGAAATTTCCAGTTAGAGTAACAATATTATTGTTGGGGTCATTTACTGTGAGATAATCAAAATTATTACTGATGCCATTGAGCCAACCTGTAACTTGAGGGAATCCAGTTTGGCCAGCGTTTAGAAGTAATTTTTCTTCAGGTTCATCCAGAACAATTAACTTGTTTGATGTATCGCTGGCAATCAATGTTGACAACCCGTGAGCAAAAAGCTGTTGGGGCAGAATCAAAAACATGGCCGCCATGATGAAATATTGCATAGTTTGTTTGATTGGGTTCAACGTTTTTTTCTCCTCTTTAATAGCTTTAATTCCATTTATTTTGCGATTTTTGGGTCATACTTGTTCAGAATATATTTGTGAGTTTGTAATGCCATAGAGCGATCCAGGTCAAAGTCATATAGATCGGTAAATTCCATTTTTGCTGCATGGCCATCAATAAAATTATAATTAGCAAATCCGCCGTGTCGCCCCCAGGCGACTTCTTTGGAGGCTTTAATATATTTCCATGCTCCATCTAGATTCCAATTGACTTCAGACAACCAGTTTTCAGGGTGAACATGGTCAGCTGTGAACATGGTGCGTTCGGCACTGTTAGGTGCAAATTCGAGAGGCAATGGTGTGGCCAGCTCGTTAGCATATTTTTTGTTCACATATCTGGCATATTTGCGATAGTCTTCTTCTGATACCAATTCAGACATAAAGTTAATGTACATTAAGCGGGAAGGGTGGTTCCCAACTAAGCGATTATTTGTTTGATAATCGCTCATTTTACCAGCAAGATAATAATTAAGAGCGTAGCTTGTTCGTCGATACTGATTGCTTACCGTTTCAATGGAGTTGAAGTATATGCTGATATCCGATGGGCATCGATGTAACAATGGTTGATCTGTATAGGATTGAATTGAATCAACCCAGCTTCCTTGCCCTTGATTAGTGTGGACGGCATGTGGGAAATAACCGTCGTTGTCTTCAGCGTACATAGTGCTGGAGATTGCCATGCTTCGCATGTTTGCCAGGCAGACGGTCGCGCGTGCTGATTCTCGAGCTCGGCCCAATGCTGGTAATAAAACCGATACTAAAAGTGCGATGATCGATATCACTACCAGTAATTCAACTAATGTAAATGCTTTACTTTGTTTCATAACACTTTTCCTTTATACGCTAGTGTTATAAAGTTTATATATGGATACATCTTTATATGGAGACATCTTGCTGGAAACTCAATTGCATGTGTTTAACAAAGAATACGGAAATTCCTTGTTGAAACAGAATGTGAGTTTATTAATGGCAAATACAGGGAAATGATTTAAGCAAGGGGAGGTCCACGCTCTGAGGTTGCGTGGTTAGAAGCATAAATATGTGGAGTGTCTGTATGGGTCTTTTGTAATTCCAGGCTGAGAGTCATGTAAAGTGACAAATCAGTGACTGGGAGTTCAATTTGTTTTTGTTTGGTAGCGAGATTGCATAATAAGCAAGCGGAAGCTTTTTCTTTATGTTCGGATTCATCATCCGTTTTCTTGGAATTGTGGCAGGTCATTGAGCCATCGGATTCAACGCTGAACACTTGCATTTTGTCGTCCATGCCACAGTGCGAAAATGCGACAACGACGGGTTTGCTCGATTGACATTGACCAAGTGATTTGTAGAGGAAGGGCATGACGCCAATGGCATAAGACGCAAACAGCAAGCACATGCTGGCTGCTACAACGCGCCTCAATGGTAATCTTCTGTTAAGTCGATTTTTTGTCACTGTTTACTTCCGTAACATACTGTGTATTAACCTTTTGTGCCAAGCTAATACCGCTTTGAGCGATTCCAAATACCCCAGAATCGCAATATACTCCAAAAAGACGATACGTACAAACTACGTAAACTCTTGGGAAGCTTAGTTGGAGATGGGTAGCATTTATTATAGTAATAATATACCTCTATTTCCACAATATGTCAAATGGTATTTTATTATTCTTTTTGACTATAAAGCAATTGTCAGGGATAATAAATGTTATTGGCAGGGAATTCTTCCATTAGATTAGAAAAATAATATTGTCGTGATGACATTTATGGCTAGCCGAAGTTCTTCTCAAATGAGTGAATTTGGTGGGGCATGTGGCCTACATAATCAGGATACTGACGAAGTTTGTAATGGTAGGTTGTAAGTTGATAATGATATATTTATGGTAATAAATGTCAGTTAATAATAAAAAACATTATTTATGAAAATGCTACCTTATGGCAAATATCGATCATTATATATCCAAAATTGTGAACGACGGTTTTCCCGAATTAAAAAATATAACCATTACCGCTAAATATAAAAAGTTAAAGAATAGTTTTATGCAGGTCGAATATGAATCTGAAACTGAATATATTATTCAGATTGATACTTCACTTGAAGGTGTAAATAAAGACATTATGTTAGGAGGAATTGCGCATGAAATTGCTCATGTTTTTCGTAATGTTTGTTCTAATTTTCTAGGTACTATTATTTCGGGAGTCATGTATCGAATATCTTCGAAGTATCGAACACGGGACGAAAGGGAAACAGATTTGCTTGTTGTTGAGCGGGGATTTGGCAAACAGTTATTGGCATTTTTAAAGTATAACGATAAGTACTATTATGCGTATACTGAAAGTGATGGCCTAACGGTTAAAGAACTTAAAAAGATTCTAGCAAAAAATAATAAAAAAAAGAGGAATTAATTACATTCGTAATCATTAACTTTATTCAAACAGTATAGGTAAAACTTCCGAGGGACCCCCATAGCTTCCAATTCGATGTAACACATACCCGATTATTCTTCTTTACAAATCTCCAGACAGAATATTATACTCAACCCAAACACAAATCAGAGAAAGGGCAAAATCATGAAAACATTGATTAAAGGCGCCTTCTTTGGCGGTATTATCGCATTTGTCTGGATGAACATTTCCTGGATGGTCTTACCCTGGCATCAGAAAACCATCGCTACCTTACCCGACGACGAGCCGGTCGCTGAATCTCTACGCATGCATGTACCAGCTAATGGGCTCTACATTCTGCCCTGGACTTCAGATCACAGCAAAGAGGCCATGGCAGCGTTTAATGAAAAGATGGATCGTGGTCCGTTTGCCTTCATGGTCGTCTATCCCAATGGTATCAAAATGAACATGACCCAAATGATGCTCTATGGTCTCCTGTTTAATATTGTCGTGGCATTGATTCTAACCTGGCTACTGACCAAAACCAAAGGGCTTAGCTACATTCAAAAAATCGGCTTTGTTAAAGTTGCCGCACTGGCTGGTGCGATGGTTATCCTCGTACCCAACCTGATATGGTGGCATTTCCCCATGGCCTATACTCTGATCACCTTCATCGATACAGCCATTACCTGGGGGTTAGCTGGCCTGGCCATTGGGAAAGTCGTTAAGGATTGATACAAATTACAAATACAATTTTCACCGGAACTATTTTTTGAGATTGTTCAGATATGGCTGGAACTGGTGGCATCTATGACGTTGTCTGTTCTTCAAGTGCATTGTTTGGAGTGCTATGATAAGTCTGGTCAGACGGTATTGGGTTTGTGGTGTGATTTTCAGCATTACCACCATTGATCAATTGTGTTAGGCTACTAATAATATTATTGAAAGATTCTGATTGAGAATTAAGTTCTTCAGAGGCACTGGCTGCTTCTTCGGCACTGGCTGAGGTCGATTGCGATACAGATTCCACTTGATTGATTGCGCTGTTGATTTGGCTTACGGCATCTGATTGTTCTTTGGAACCTGCGGCAATTTCATTGATTAAATCGGCTGTTTGCCCGATACCTTCGACGATTTGTGTGAAGGCGTGACTGACTTCATTAGTGATTGTTACCCCATTTTCTGCATTTTTAATTGAGTCCTGGATCATACTTGAGGTGCTTTTTGCCGCCTCAGCCGAACGCATAGCAAGATTTCGAACTTCCTCTGCAACAACCGCAAATCCTTTACCTGCTTCTCCAGCTCTGGCAGCTTCCACGGCAGCATTAAGTGCCAGTAGATTGGTTTGGAATGCGATTTCATCAATGACTTTGATGATTTTTGATGTTTCATCAGAAGAATTTTTTATTTTATTGATGGCCATATTCATTTTATCCAAAGACTGAACGCCTGCATCCGCAGAGGTTCGTGCTTTAACGGCCAGGGTACTTGCTTTTTGAGCGCTTTCAGTGTTTTGCTCTGTCATTCCTGACATCTCTTCAGAACTAGCGGATACGGATTCTAATCCAGCAGCTTGATTGGAGGCACCTTCAGCGAACATTTGTGATGTTGCGGCTATTTGCTGGGATGCCGAATTTACCTGAGTAGCCCCTTCGGAGAGTTCCGTTATGATTCGGTTGACCGGTTTGACAATCATTCTACAAAGCATGATGGCAATGACAAATCCGGAAAGAATTGCGATGCTTGTTGCGATAGTTAAAATATGAATCGCATGATGTTCATGATCTTCAGCTTTTTTGGCTGCTGTTTCACTTCGTTTTCCTTGTGATGTTAGAAGCGATTCCAGTTCATGATTTAATTCGTCTTCTGCTTTTTCTACATATGATTCCAGTAATTGAGCTTGTGATATTTTGCCTTCATTTAGTAGGGCAAAAACTTTATCAGCAAGATGATCAAAGTCCTGGTGTTCACGTTCAATCTTAGCTAATCGGTTGATGACGTTTGTCATTTCTTCTGCTTCATGATCATTGCGTGCCGGAGTTTCTTTAAGAAATTTAAGCGCTTCAGCGATTTCGATATCCACTTTTTTTGCATAGGTGTGGAATAGTTCTATTTCCTGATTGAATTTTTCTCTCGCATGTTCACCTTCATGTTCGCCATGTCGAAATGCGCGTTCAAGGATTATGGCCTGCTCAAGTTGATGTGTTTCAATTTTTGCAATGGCATTGGTGGTGGGGATAATTTCTTCAGCAATCTCTTCAATCTCTTTTCCTATTGAATCCATCGTTTGTATGGCAAACACAGATAGGCATGCCATGATCGTGACAATTAATGAAAAACCACCAATAAGTTTACTACTTAAAGTAAATTGAAATTTGAAATGTCCGTTTGATTCTTTACTGCGAGATGCGAGTAAGATCAGGATGAGTGCAATTAAGAATGTTGTGCCGATGAGTCCGACGGTCACGAAATAGTTTTCAGCATCAGAGGCGTGTGATACTTGCTTAATATATTTTTCATGATGAGTGCCATCACTGGTAATATCCTGAATCATTTTTGCGACAGCAGATTCATCATCACTAACTATTTCTTTATGACCTTGAATGGTATGTGAGTCGTTTTGAAGGGAAGGGGTATGGTCAGTATTTGAATAGTTTTTCGAGTAGTCATTCGAAGTCGATGCTGCTATGATCGGCATAGAACAGATGGTATAAACCAAGACAAAAACGAGAAGACTTAATTTGAAATATTTCGTCGAACGCATAATGACTATTGCTCCTGATGTTCCGACCGAAAATTAACGAAAGTCCTATATTTGTATGTGCACACATAATTTTTTGCACTAGTACAATATCGAAGGATGCTTTGGCGAGCTTAATGAAATAATGGCTTAAGGATCATAAAGTTAGCGGATGACAGCCTATTTTTTGATAGTTATGATCTTTTTTTATCATAGATTAGGTAAGCCCTGATACATAGTCCATAACTGTTTGTGTTTGTTATGGAATGTGAGGTTTCTGCTTTACAAAACGTTCAAAACAATACTATACTTGTTCGAAACACAATTCATAGAAAGGGCAGACTCATGAAAACATTGATCAAAGGTGCGGTATTGGGCGGAATCATTGCATTTGTTTGGATGAATATTTCCTGGATGGTTTTGCCTTGGCATCAGAAAACCATTGCCACGTTACCTAATGATGAACCTGTTGCAGAATCTCTAAGAACACAGGTTCCAGATAATGGTCTTTATATCTTGCCCTGGACTTCGGATCATAGTGAAGAGGCGATGGCAGCGTTTAACGAAAAAATGGCTCGCGGGCCATTTGCTTTTATGGTCGTTTATCCTAAAGGGATCAATATTAGTATGTCTCAGATGATGCTCTATGGTTTGCTTTTCAACATCGTTGTAGCAGGGCTTTTAACCTGGTTGCTGACAAAAACCAAAGGGTTGAGTTATATTCAAAAAATTGGATTTGTAAAAACCGCTGCATTAGCTGGTGCAATGCTCATTCTTGTTCCCAATCTTATCTGGTGGCATTTTCCCTTGGCCTATACCTTGGTCACTTTCATCGATACCGCTATCACTTGGGGCCTGGCGGGACTGGCGATTGGCAAGGTCGTCAAAGATTAACAGGTAGGCCAGCCGGCTCCTGACCGGCAATGTTTTTTAATTTAATGCTGGGCAAGAGGCTGCCCGGCCTACGTTAAACAAACGATTGGATTTTTTCTTTACAGATATTCTCTGTTAAATTCTGCAAGGTTTGTACATAACCAGCAAGTGTTTCTAATTGTTTTTTGGTAATGACATAATCTTTTTTATACCTGGCATCGATATAGGCTTTGCGAAGCAATTCAAACAGATCTTCCTCTTCATTCGTCTCGCGTGGAAAGGCGGTGCTGAAATCGTTATGGTAGTCACGAGATTTTTTGTAGAGTCTGTCGATATCATGTGTTTTGTATTTGTAGTTGATAAAGACCAGGCAGATAGCCGCATATAAGCTTTCTGTTGCTTGATGAAGTATAAAAGCCGCAAGATTATGTTTTTCTTTTTTTAAATTAAATTCAAACGTTTCATAAAAATCTTTTGCTTTTTCTAGCCATTGATCGAAATGCTCCTGAGCAATTCGTTTTCTTTCTGTTGGTGGAATTGTCTTAATTGCACCAATTCGATGCTTGTTGGTACGAAAAAGATAAATCCCTTCTTTTTGAATATCGGTAAAGAAATAATGCCCTTCGGTAATCATCTCCTGAACATAGCTAAAGCTATGGTAGATAATCGTAAAAGGTGTTTCGATATCGCCGGTAGCATCAATGACTTGCTCAATAGTGTGATGAAGCGAAGTGTCGTCGGCCACCTTTTTTGATTTGGTTGCTACGAGAATATCAAAATCCGATTCATAGACATGAATGGCATTATCTTCCATATGTGTATCTTCCACCCAGTTGCCCCGCGCATAAGAGCCAAACAAAATCACCATCCGCACATCGGGGATTTTCTCAAGAATAACCTCCCTGATGATATCCAATTCCGCACGCTTCTCTGCTGGCAAATGCTCTAATGTCTTATCCATCACGGCATTATGGCATAGAATGATCAAAAAGGCAACTTATTTTGAGTTTGCATACATTTTAAATAATTTTTAGATGTGCAAAATATTTTATCTCGATAAAATATTTAAAAATGAAGTGCACACCGTGGATATCACCAATTCTTACAGGGGTATTTCTGTTGTAATGGACCGCGGGCATCGCTTGGGTAACTCGCTTGAAGAGACGATTCATAGAAACCAGTTTAAGCGATGATTCAAAAAATTAGGACTGTTAAAAAACAGCAAGGAGAGAGAGAAATGAAAAGTACATTCCCTATCAAAACGATTGTGTTTATGTTGACGATGCTGGCAGACTTAGCTCAAGCTGTCATCATTCATGTGCCCGCCGACCAGGCAACGATTCAGGATGGGATCAATGCTGCCAATCATTTCGATCATGTTGTTGTCGCGCCAGGAACCTATTTTGAAGCGATTAATTTTTCAGGTAAAGGGATTACCTTGCGAAGTGCCAGTGGCAACCCGGCCGATACGATAATTGATGGCACTGGAAACTTTCATGTTGTGCAATGCGTCAGCGGTGAAACACCCGTCACGCGACTTGAAGGTTTTACGATTACCGGCGGCAATGCCAATGGTGGTGGTAATGATAGTCATGGCGGTGGCATGTTTACCCTGAGTAGTAGTCCTACCGTTGTGAATTGTATTTTCTCAGGTAACAGTGCAACAGGTAATGGTGGAGGCCTATATACTCAAATAGGTAGTGGTATTAGTATTTCGCAATGTACATTTACTGGCAATAACGCGGGTAGCCATGGCGGCGGATTTTATAATATTTCAATTAATAATCTGAACATAAGCCAGTGTACGTTTACCAATAACTCTGCAGGACAACGCGGTGGTGGATTGTCTAATTCGATAACGGATCCCGTAGTGACGGATTGCACCTTTACGGGCAATACGGCTGTGGATGGAGGTGGTATTGGGGTGGGAAGTAGCAATTCGGTCATATCTCGGTGTAATTTTTATAATAACAGCACAACCAATTTTGGCGGCGCGATGTATTGTGGTAGTAGTCATCCAAGTGTGACGAATTGTTTTTTTGCTGGGAATAGTGCTGTTTTAGGAGGTGCCATTACAAGTGTTGCCGGAAGCCCTTTTATTCGCCAATCTGTTTTTAGTGGTAACAGTGCCAGTTCAGGAGGGGCGGGTGTTTATAGTTTTCTAGGTGGTACCGTTGTCATTATCCAATGTACGTTTAGTAATAATTTACTAGGAGGGGCTATCACGATTGGCTCGCCGAGTGTCGGGCATGTTCATAATTGTATCTTGTGGCAAAATACACCCGGTCAAATGGGTGGCAATATAACGGCAACTTATAATTGTGTCGAAGGTGGATTTGCAGGAACAGGTAATATCAGTGGGAATCCATTGTTTGTTGATGTGGATGGTGCGGATAACATATTGGGAACACTGGATGATAATGTGCGTTTACAAGCCGGTTCCTCTGTCATTGATGCAGCCAATGCGATTTTTATTCCAAGTGTAACACTCGATTATGATAACAATGTACGTTACGTGGATGATATATCAATTGCAAATAGTGGCGCAGGAGACTGTCCTGTGGTTGATATGGGAGCTTTTGAGTTTCAGGCCGTAGGTGGCGACACCGACGGTGACGACGTGCCAGACATCTGCGACATTTGTCCAGGCTTTGATGATAACGTCGATAGTGATAGCGATGGCACGCCAGATGGTTGCGATCTTTGTCCAGGTTTTAATGATACCATAGATAGCGATGGCGATAGTGTGCCGGATGGCTGTGATGCTTGTCCAGGTTTTGATGATACATTGGATGAGGATGGCGATGGTATTCCCGATGGATGTGATACGCCGACCGTTCATAACCTGACGCAATTGACAGATCATTTTACACTTCAGGTTGCTATCAATGCTTCGGTGAATGGTGATGTGATCGAAGCCGATCCGGGCATGTACAATGAAGCCATCACCTTTAACGGTAAATCAATCGTTTTGCGTAGCAGTAGTGGAAATCCAAAAAATACCATCATTAATGGCACAGGAAATTTTCACGTCGTACAATGCATCAATGGCGAAGATCCTAATACCATTCTTGAAGGGTTTACGATCACAGGTGGCGATGCCAATGGCGCAGGTATTAATGATAAAGGAGCAGGTATCATCTGCCAGAATAGTAGCCCTACGATAACACATTGTATTATTAGAGATAATATTTCAGATAATCAGGGTGGTGGGATATTTAATGAAAGTAGTCATCCCGTTGTCTCTTATTGCATGTTTATGCGAAATAGTTCACGTTTTAATCTAGGCGGCGGCATGGCAAATATTTTTAGTAATCCGATTGTGTCTCATTCACTTTTTTCTGGGAACATCGCTGAATTTGGTGCAGGCGGTGGCATAGCCAATGAAGGCAGTAGCGAGCCAGTGATTACTAACACAACGTTTAGTCATAACGAGTCTGGATTTGGAGGGGCGATATTTTCTGATAGTGGTACCTCCATTATTAACAATTCCATTTTATGGCAGAATATCCCTGACCAGATTGGCGGTGGTTCGCCAACGGTTAATGACAGTATCGTCGAAGGAGGCTGGGCAGGTACCGGCAGTAACAATCTTAGTAGTGATCCATTGTTTGTAGATGCCGATGGTGTAGACAATACCGCAGGCACGCTGGATGATGATCTGCGATTGCAACCGGGTTCTCCAGCGATTGACGCTGCAAATAACAACGTACTATCTGTTAGCGATTCAATCGATCTTGCAGGCCGTTTGCGTCGCGTAGATGATTTGTTAATCATTGATACTGGTAATGGCACAGCACCGATTGTTGATATGGGGGCGTATGAATATGCTTGCATGGGCAACCTCAATGAGATAGCCGCTGTGACTCTAGCAGACTTTGCATTGTTCACGCAACAGTGGCTGCAAACCGATTGTGGTTTTTGCACTGGCGCTGATTTTAATGCAGACAATAGCGTCACAGAAGAGGATCTGTACATCCAGATTGTCAACTGGTTTTGCGGTATTTAAGCAAATCTTCTTTGTGTTTCGGGTAAACTTGTTCTGAAAAATGTGAAGGATTCTTTGTTTAGACTAACATGTAAAAGGGGCTGTGTCAAAAACCAGCCCAATACGACGAATCTTTGACTGGTGAAATTCAAACAGCTGTACCATGGGGGTTACGATCTCACCTTTCTCAAACCGATACCATACGCAAACATTATTTTCATTTTCTAATATCTCAATGAGATGATAATGACAATTTGTCGGTGGATCATTGGTTAGAGCATTCACATAATCCTTAGCGCAATCAAACGAGAACAATGGCCCGCGAAATTGACAATCCTCGGTCATTATCTCAAGCAATTGCTCAAGCTCCTGGCCTGAAAAGAAGATGTCGATAAACTTTAATGCTGTATTAATCATGTTGAATACGTACATCGTTTGGGAAGGGGTTGCCTTGTCCTGTTTCCAGAAAATTCTTTAAGCTCACTAAAAATAAGGGCCACTTGGTACAGAAATACAGAAACGCTTCAGGGGGTGTTGTATCAGTGGTTTTATGCGTGAAAGTAACAAAGACCTGGTTTTTCGTTTCTTCAAATTCAAAAATCAATTCTGAACCATGCCACGGATCAGGTCCCTCGATAAGTTTTAAATGCACCAAAGTGTCAGATAGTAGTTCATGAATCAATAAGATAAAATTCGGATAACCAGGAAACTCCAATTGAATTATCTCACCTTGTCTGGGGGATCCACTGGCACTTGCTGCCCACCAATCTTGCAGTTTTTCCGGATGAAAACAAGCTTGATAGACATCATTTAAATCCGCTTTAATTCCCACTCTATGTCGGATGTTGTTCATAATATATATCTCGTGATTACACTTTGATTCTTAAGGCGATGTGTCTTGTAGTAAAAATCATTTGTAATGTGTCTTTCGCATGGCAACTTTTATTCCTTCTGGCTTATTTTTGATCCAGTCGACAAATTTTTTTACTTCAGGATGCGTCGACAATAAGTCTAATGTATTATAATCTCGTTCCAACTCTTTGTTCGTGAGTACTACATGAATTTGACTATGGCACGCTCGGCATAAATCAATAATTCGTGTTTTCACCTCTTTGCGAGAAAATTCCTTTTTATTCTTCTTATTCTTGTGGCGTGTGCGCGGTATCAAATGATGTTTGGTTGTTTGGCTCACATCGCGTTTGCATAGCTGGCATTCAGGCATGATTTAATTTACGATTAGTTAGTTGTTCTAGACTTCATTTACTGCTATTTACAAATCTAGTTTTTCTAAAATAAGATATTTTGATACTGTTCAATATGGACAGGTAGAAAGCAAAATATATTATCATGGGTAGGAAGTTGATCTTCACTTTTTACTTCAGTGAGCTGGCTGATTTTTTCTTTGCCCTGGTCATATTTAAAGACGTGATAATCGTTACTTTCAGTCACCAGGCGATATATGTCAATTAATTTGCCATTTTGTATAGGGTGTTTATCGCTGTATTCAATACACAATACAGGTGCTTGAGGTGATGCTAGCAAGTGTTTTGCGCCTTTTAAAACTTCAAGCTCCCATCCCTCGACATCTATTTTCATCATTTTGATGCGTTCAATCTTTTTCTCTTGAATCACATCATCGAGGGGGATGACATCCACATCTGAACTTTGATCACTGCTATTTTCACTTTTTAAAAGCGATGCAGAACCTCTGTTCCCGAGCGAGTCATAAATTGTGGTTGATTCGGGATGCGACCCAACAGCCATGTTATGAGGGTGGATGTTTTGAAATCCGTTCATTGTTATATTTTGTTTAAGCATCTTGAACGTATTGGGTTGCGGTTCAAATGCGTAGACTTGCCCGCTTGGACCGACTTGTGTGGCCGCGAACATCGACATCATTCCCAGGTTACTGCCAATATCTAAAAAACGGTCACCTTCATGAAGACATGTTTGCATAACATGCAGTGTGCCTTCTTCATAGATGCCCGTATAATATACTTTATATTCCAAACCATTGGGGTAGCGTATCGGGTCGACCATAAGATCGTAACCATAAAAGGTCGGGGCTATGCAAAGTCCCTTAGGTGCTGGAATGACAATGTTTTTGAAAAACTTTCGAAGCGTCGTGCGGCCAAAAAATCGTTTCGTGCGAACAAAATTTTCAAACCGATGCGCCAACCTCAACCGCCACCGACTTGCTCGCGGCGTATTTGAAAAATCATCTTTTGTTGGCTGGTTTTTTGTCATACCTAATTTATCGGTTGATGCGAGTATTATCTTAAATCCAATAAAATAAATGAGTTAAACATTATTCTAATTGCTTAGGTGAGTGGGGTCAAGGCTATTCATTTTCGCTTGAGACTTACTGCTTATTACGTTACTTGGTGTATCAAAATTAATTAACAGCAATATGGCTATAATTGGAATATATAACAATGATATGATGATAAAAGTAACAGTGGTTGTGAAGATGTCGGTTAGTTGTCCAAAAATAAGTATGGCTATGGCAAATCCTATTTCACTGCCACAGTTACCGATTGAGATGATCGTTGCACGCATATCATCGTGTGCTAATTGATGCATATAGTGGCTTAGTATCGGCTGTCGCAAGCCCCAGAAGAACGATCCGCTAATGAGTAGTATGCCGGCCATGAGTCCTTCTGCTTGTGTTGCAAGTAGGAGGGTTCCAATTGCCGAGAGGGTGGAAAAATGTAAGGTCGTTTTATTACCAATGAAATTTGATATTGTATTACTCATTCGATATCCAAGAAAACTGAAGCCAAAAATACCTATCGCCAATATGGCAAAGAATTTTAACGCAATTTTTTTTTCTTCAAAAAAGAGAGAGTTTAGATAGTGAATCGATTCGGCGCTGGCGTAATACAAAAGTGATAAAATAATTAAAAAGAAAAGTGTGGGTGTTTTTCGAATATGATTTGTTGCCGATTTGATGTGAGATGTAAGTTTTCCTTTCTTTTGATGAGTGTTGGGCTCTATGATGAAAAAAGTGCAAATGAAAGCAAGCATAAACGCGATTAGTGTGAATAGGATTAATATATCATAAGAGTGGTTTACTAAAAAGAAAGCGATAGTGGAACTAATGCACATGCCAAGCGACCATACAGATTCATACCGACTCAGTTCTTTTTTGAAATCTTCAGGGTTGGATTCATAGAGCAAGCTGCTATCGATTCCACTCCATAAGCTAAGTCCTATGGCATTAAAAATAGCATAGAAAATTAAAATCCAAATCGTTGAGCCAAAGTAAAAAAATAGCAAGCCTGCTGCCATGAAAGAACTTCCCAAAATGCATGTCTTTCGTCTACCAAATCTATCACTGAACAATCCACTGGGAATTTCTAAAAGTGTCGTAAGAATAGATTGAGTTGCGAGTAGAGTGGAAGCGATAAAAGCAGAGTCCAGCTTGTCCTTAAGCATGACCATAAAATAAGGCGCAAAGAAAATCAAACCATATAGAAAATGGATGATTTGTAATAGCCATATATTTCTATGTAGTTGAATCATGAGCAAGTAGGCCGGCCAGCCTCTGGCCGGCAAGAGTTATCTTGTATATAATATACGAACTTAAACGTGTGCGCTAAACCTTACAGCTTTTTTATCATGATTAAACATGGCGTATCCTTACCCCAAATGGTATTGTTCTCTTCAATTGGTTTAAATCCGTTTGCATGATAAAACGCTCGAGTAGCTTGATAATTTGTATCCGGGTGGGAAGGCCCCAGCGTTTTTACATGCAAATAGCCAACCATACGCGAGGTTAAATAACTTTCAACATGGGACAATAATTTTTTACCTAAGCCTTGGCGCAGTTTGTCGCGATGAATCGCCATAACATGTATTTCGGCGGCATGTTCAAAATGGTGTTTAAGTGTTAAGAAGCCAAGGATGTGTTTGTTATCTTGTATAGCAAACGTTTTAAGTTTATCAATATCATCTAGGTAGTTTAAAATCGCCTTTTCAATCCCAAACCATTCAGGCAATGACCTCAGGATGTTTTCGCATATTTTGCGTTGATTTTCTTTTAGTTTAATAATTTTCATTTTTGTTATTTTTAGGATTGCTTAGGTAGTTTCGTCTTTAATGGATTATATTTTGAATAAGCCTTAGTGAATTAGTTGTGCTAAATATCCATCTTGAAACAGATTTGCCGCAGTGTTTCTTTGAATCCAATTCTTTTATGGGCGGCTTCGCTTATGGTGTTATCAAGCTCGCAGTCACTTGCAAACTCTTTGCATCCTTTCTCGCGGCACCAGTCAATGCTTGTTTGGACCAATTGTTTGCCAAAGCCTTTTTGTCGATACTTTGGTTCGATATACCATCCCTCAAGATATCCAACCTCAAGTGTAGAGCAGCCTTCGACAGTATGTCGAATCGATACTTCAGCAAAACCAATTTGGTTATTAGTGTCGTCTGTAGCAATAAAACTGGCCATTCGCTCTGGTGTTGAAAATATATTATCAACTTCAATTTTGTGTTGATTAAGGTCGCATTCTGGCCAAAGACGTTGCCGCATGATTAAGTAGGGGGTTAAATCTGCAGTTTGCAATAATTGTTGTATGACCATGATTATTTCTCGAACGCTATTGATGTATGTATAAAGTGAATTAAGGACGGGTTTTTACCTTAAAACCAATGGTATTTTAATCGAAATGATAGTTTTAACAACAAATTCATAATTTTTTCAAAAATTCCTAAAATCAGCATTGACGGTTGCGATTTTTTGAATATGATTTGACGTCTTTGGTAAATAAATTTCTGCCAAATAGACCGATAAGGCAATTTTTATAACTTTTTGAAAAATAAGTTTTTTAGCCTTGACGGGACTGATAAATCGAGCTACATTACTCAGCTCAGCAAAATTTTGGCTGACAAAAAAATTGAATAATTTCAAGTTTTTCAGGCCAGATTAGCGGCCCCGATCCAAGGGCGATTGCCAAGTAAGGGCTAGATACTGGTGGAACTTAGAGCCGGGCCCATAGCTCAGTTGGTTTAGAGCGCACCGCTGATAACGGTGAGGTCGATGGTTCGAATCCATCTGGGCCCATTAGTTTGAAGCCGTCTTAAGAATAAAGACCAAGACGGGGCCGTAGCTCAGCTGGGAGAGCGACTGGTTTGCAACCAGTAGGTCGTCGGTTCGATCCCGATCGGCTCCATTAAAAAGTAAATAGTGTAAGTCTTTGATCGAAAGTCTTTTAGAAGGCTTCTGATCAAAAACTTACCAAAATGAGTTTTTGAAGCTCTTTGACAATTGAATACTGGTAAAGTGGATCTCATCGAGAGTAATATTCCGCCATTGGCGGAAACTACTCAACATATGATTTTACTCATATATCGATAACTAGTTAGGTTTTCCCAAATCTAACTGGAAGATTTTAAGATTCTTTTGAGAACGTTACTTTAAGTGACTTGATAACATCGACCAAAAAATGATGTGGTCAAGCTACTAAGAGTATATGGTGGATGTCTTGGTGTCAGGAGGCGAAGAAGGACGTGGTAGGCTGCGATAAGCCCGGGTCAGGTGTCAAACGACCGTTAACCCCGGGATCTCCGAATGGGGCAACCCAATGTTACTGGGCAACCAGATGACATTACGCACGGCTGAATGCATAGGCCGTGACGAGCGAACGCAGAGAACTGAAACATCTAAGTACCTGCAGGAAAGGAAATCAACCGAGACTCCGTTAGTAGCGGCGAGCGAAAGCGGATTAGCCCGTGTGGATCTGTTTTAATAGTTAGTTGAATTGTCTGGAAAGTCAAACCATAGAGAGTGATAGTCTCGTAAATGAAAGCTATTAATTCAGTGAATCACCTTGCGAGTAGCATGGAGCTCGTGAAACTCCGTGTGAACATGGGAGGACCACCTTCCAAGGCTAAGTACTACCTGACAACCGATAGTTGACAAGTAGGGTGACTGAACGATGAAAAGTACCCCTTTTAGGGGAATGAAAAGTACCTGAAACCATATACTTACAAGCAGTTGGAGGCCTATGGCACTCTTCGGAGTGTGATGGCTGACAGCGTGCCTTTTGCATAATGAACCGGCGAGTTACCATTTATGGCAAGGTTAAGTTGTTACGCAACGGAGCCGTAGCGAAAGCGAGTCTGAATAGGGCGATCGAGTCGTAGGTGGTAGACGCGAAACCAGGTGATCTACCCATGGGCAGGTTGAAGGGACGGTAAAACGTCCTGGAGGACCGAACACACCAACGTTGAAAAGTTGGGTGATGACCTGTGGGGAGGAGTAAAAGTCTAATCAAACCTGGAGATAGCTCGTTCTCGGCGAAATAGCTTTAGGGCTAGCCTCATGTTATACACAATAGGGGTAGAGCTACTGAATGGGAATGGGGGGCTACCCGCCTACCCATCCCAATTAAACTCCGAATACTATTGTGCCCTATCATGGGAGTCAGACTACGGGGGCTAATCTCCGTGGTCAAAAGGGAAACAGCCCAGATCGCCAGCTAAGGTCCCTAAATCTTGCTAAGTTACTAAGGAAGTTGAATTGCAGTAACAGCCAGGATGTTGGCTTAGAAGCAGCCATCATTTAAAAAGTGCGTAATAGCTTACTGGTCGAGCGATTCTGCACCGATAATGATCGGGAATAAGCAAGACACCGAAGCTGCGGATTACTATATGTAGTGGTAGCCGAGCGTAGCAGTCAGCGCCGAAGCGATACGGAAACGAGTCGTGGAGCGGCTGCTAGTGATTATGCCGGTATGAGTAACGATAAAGCAGGTGAAAATCCTGCTCGCCGAAAACCTAAGGTTTCCTGGGGAAGGTAAATCCGCCCAGGGTTAGTCGGCCCCTTAGTCGAGGCTGAAAGGCGTAGACGATGGATAACAGGTTAATATTCCTGTACTGTGTGTTGTAGGTTATTACCGGAGAGTGACGCATTTCTAAAGGTCATCCCATGATTAGTCGTGTGGGTTGCGCAAGCTCGAGGGCGATTTGTTCCCGAAGTGACTGGATGAAGTGCCGAGAAATAGCTCGTAAGGGACGAATGCGCACAACCGTACTAAAACTGACACAGGTAGGTGAGGAGAATATCCTCAGGCGCTCGAGAGAACCGTTGTTAAGGAACTAGGCAAATTGACCCCGTAAGTTCGCGATAAGGGGTCCCTACAGATGTTTTGATTTATCATAGCATGCTGAGGGCGCAGTGAAGTGGCTCTGGCGACTGTTTACCAAAAACACAGTTCTGTGCTAACACGTAAAGTGGATGTATACAGAATGACGCCTGCTCGGTGCCGGAAGGTTAAGGAAAGCGGTTAGTCTTCGGACGAAGCTGAATACTGAAGCCCCGGTAAACGGCGGCCGTAACTATGACGGTCCTAAGGTAGCGAAGTTCCTTGTCGGGTAAGTTCCGACGTGCATGAACGGCGTAACGACTGG
>JANQJS010000009.1 GCA_028281535.1 Sedimentisphaerales bacterium
ATCGATATAATCCGTTGAACCATCAAAACTAAGAGCGGTATTCATCTTACCCGTTGTCGTTAAACTCGATGTGTTTTGCTGAGCTGTGCCATTGTAGCTGGATACGCTACTATCAACGACCGTCGTACTTGCAGCTGTATCATTCATACGATAATGCAGCAAAGCACTCCCTGATATTCCGGTATATTCGCTGGCTATATTATGGCTATATCCCACAGTGTCTCCATCACGCTTACGCACGCTTTGACGATTACCCAGTTGATCATAAGTAAATTGCTCATAATCCGTTATAACATCAAGATACTCCGCCTTGGTCAACCTGTCAAGGGTATCATATTGGTAATCATTGGTCGGTTTGGTCGGTAATGATGTACGATGATTGAATTTCTGGTCGGTAGTATTACCATTATTGTCATAGGTATAGGTAAAATCGATTGGATTACCACCTGTTTTCTGAATTTCCAGGTCTGTCACACGACCTAAATCGTCATACACTTGCTTATGCGTTAATGCTGTAGTGGTATGATAAACTCGCTGGTCGACGAAACTGCCACCATAGTCATAATCTACCAACAATGTACTTACAAGTGGTGGTCCTTGATCGATAATTTTACTTATGGTATCGACCTGCCCCAACGAGGTATAGGTATATCCCATATTCAAACGACTGGTAGAGGTATTCGGATAATCAACTCCTGTTGCCTGGCCCAACTGATCACGTGTGTAATTGGTAGTATATTCACTACCGCCATGGATGGTTTGCTTGTTTTGAGTGAGATAGCCCAGATCATTGTAAGCGAACATACTGCGAGCCACATTATCACTACTGGTATCGGTACCCTTCTGTGCGGTTAACATAAGCCCCCGCGCATCGTAGGTATAACTTTCCGTAATTTTGGACGTACCTGTTAAATTATTATCCTTACTGGTCAACTGCCCCAATTTATCATACGCATAATTTGTTTGATTACCCTTTTGATCAATACGCTGAGTGACTTTACCTAGCGCGTCATATTGATAGGTCACGTTATCATTCACAAAATCACCATCAGGGTACTTCACTAATGTCTCGCGGCCAAGTTTATCATATTGATAATCCGTCGTCTGAGCGTTAGTACCATCATTACCAATGATTCGAACAAGTCGACTTAATCGATCATAATCATAATCCGTATGACGAGCAATGTTATCCACATCTTCGGTTTTGCGAGTAAGACGCCCCAAACCATCATATTGATATTGCACCTTCAGTCCTTTAGGATCTACGACTTCAACCTGCCGCCCTACACCATCATATGTGTAACTGGTCGTTAAATCTGTAGAAGTCGTATCATTAATGACTATACTCCGACGACCATATGTATCGTACACATAACCTTCAGTCGTCGGTGACAACAAAGAACCCGATTCGGTATAAGGCATCTTGACCTTCAATGTCATCCGACCAGCCGTATCATAATACTGATAATGCAAATTGTAACTCTGACCAAGTTGATAGCCTTCAAGAACCACCGTTGGCAATCCTTTTAAACTTTTATCAAATAGAGTATTAGTAGAAACGGCTCTAGTGCTTTGATTGCTCCCACTATAGGTATAAGTCGATCGAGATAATGAGGAAATATGATAAACGTTTTCATAATCGGTAATACGATCTGTCTCGATTACAGGTGTATATGTATCATCGTTTGTCGCATCTGCAAGTTGTGCATCGCGCGTTAAATCACCTAAATTATCGTAATACATTCGCTGCTGACTAATGGCAGCCGAAAGAGCTGGACCGGTTCCGTTGGTAAAACGTAATACCCTAATAACATTGCCCAGCGAATTATATTTAGATAGTGAATAGTGACCTTCAGCATCCGTTTGTTTAGTTAATCGGCCGCCCTGATCATATTCAGCATAACTAATAGGACTACCTTGAAAATCAGTCTGTATTACTCGACCATTTTTATCATATTGATAATCCGTTGTTTGGTTTAGCGCATCTGTAACACTCGTTGGCCGCCCCAAAGTATCGTAGATATAGCTTGTAGCAATATCGCCTATCTCAATTTTGCTGGCGCCACCAGAAGTCGTATTGGAAGGATCTTTCTGGGCCGTAGCCGCAACACTTCCATTTATGTGATAAGCGATCAACTGAACATTATCATTAACATCATCTAAAGCTCCATTCGGATTAGCTTTTTGCCGTACACGCCAGACTCGTCCTAAATCATCATAATCATAGATCGTTTCTGACAAAATAGTGATCCCACTAGTAGTTAATTCGAACGCTTTGCTAGCAACCATATCATCTTCAGAATTGTAAACAGATTCGGTCCAACCATCGCCTGTATTGTCAGCAGTTGGGTCAGCACCATAGGTAAATTCCATGAGATTGCTCCAATTATCTGCATCGCCACTAGTACTGGCTGAGTCATCCACCTGTGGATTGAGTGAGTGTTGATGCTCCCAAACATCGGTCATACCATCACCATCAGTGTCATCAAAAATACGAGCAAGTACAGGATTTAAGTTGTTATCGATTTCCCACTTGTCGCTCATACCATCACCATCTGTATCTGCTGACAATGGATTCGTGTTGTTTGTAAATTCAACTAAGTTCGTAAGTAAATCATTATCAGGATCTGCTGCAGCATCAATGACACTTGGAGATAATCCATTTGAATATAATTCGACACGATAGGTGTATTCATAGATGTTATGGATACCATCTTCATCAGATCCATCCACTCCGGCATCATCAACCAATGGATTCAAACCACCAGATACTTTATAGGAAACTTCCCAATTATCGTCCATGCCATCATTGTCGGTATCCCAATCTCTGGGGTTCGTTCCATTATTGTATTCTGCTAAATTGTTTAATCCATCACCATCCGTATCATCGGTATCAGTCGAATTTGGAATACTATGAATTTCTTCCCAGTAATCAGGCATCGTGTCGCCATCATTACTAACTGTGGAAATAATCCCAAAATCCCACACATCCCCTTTAACAAGTAATGTGTTCATGGTTGTTGAACTAGATTTCAAAACAGCGTTATACAAATTACCTTCGTCGCTGACAGTAACATCACCACTACCTTCCTTAAATTTCCACCAGGCTTTCAAATTTGTAACGCCTGGATCATCTCCACTTCCATTATGAAGATACTTTATATTATTGGTTGTTAAAGGAGTATCATAAATACGTACCCCATCCAAATCACCATTCATAAAATTCGCTGTCCCATCCTTATTCGTCCCTAAGAACATTGGACCAATCGAATATTCAAGGTTACCACCTATGGACGTAAGATCATTTGCAACACTGACACCATTTACATATATCCTGCGTATTTGAGCAATTTTATCCCAAACAACAGCGATATGAAACCATTGATTATTTAGTATTGGTTGGGTGGTGGTAGATAAATCACTGCCTGTATATTTCTTTACAGAAGTAAGCACATCCCCATCTGCTTCTATCGCTAACCATCGATGCCCAACACCAGACCCGACCCCATCTGCTTGTTGAAGAATACTCATATAGTCGCTACTGGTGCGACGAACCCAAACAGATGCTGTAAAACTAGTTTGTGAGGGATTAAGGATAAAAGGCAGCTGAAGAAATTCTCTTTTGCTGCTATCAAAATTTAAATAATTAGGATCATCTTGCCCTCCTGTTGTATTCCATGCCGGCTTATCGCTTGCACTGAGATGCTCATCAATGCGCCAAAAATATATATGATCACTATTTAAAGGTCCAGGATTATAGGTAAGTGAGGTCTGATACCCTTTGTATTCAGGTGAACTTTGTGTTGCATTTTGAACAGCCGATTTATCAGTCCCTAAATAAATATCAGCTCCACTTGCATATACCGATTCATCAGGATATTTCCATTGTAAATCTGAAAAAACGACAGGTGATTCCCATGCCCCATCAAGCGGGTAAACATTGAGAGTCTTTTCAATATGCAAATAGCCTCTAAATATACCTGACCAGGCACCTTCATCATCCTTCACTTTAAGATCAACGGTATATTTCCCTGGCAAATCAGGTTGAAATGAGAAAGTATGTGATGGCCCTTCCTGTGTGTTACAAACTGTTGAACCAGTTGGCACTTGATAACATTCCCATTTATAGGTGGCAATAGTACCCCCATCGGGATCATAGGAGGCGCTGCCATCCAATACCACAGTGGAGCCCAACTCATATGTTCCATATCCAGATGCACTCGCCAGAGGGTTTGCCTGACACGCCCATAAATTATAAGTTAGAAAACTCATATTCAAAAATAATAAAAATACGACCTGTTTAATATATTTCATTTGTCTATACTCCCAGAGAACTAGTTAAGCACCGGATTAGAATTTAGCCACTGGCGAGCTACTTTCGAGGCTGGACTTGTGGGATAATTTTTGATAACGATTTCATAAATTTCAGCAGTCTTTCGATTAGCTTCCGCGTCCTCTAACAAATCACTATATTTCATAAGTTGATACATGTGTCCTTCCAGTAATTTTGCGTTCCATTGAAAAGGATGCTCTAAAAAATTAGCATCAGCATGCTGGAGGCAATTAATCGCTTCTTGGTAATTACCTAGTTTTTGATAACAACTACTCGCCATTTGATAGGCTTCTAACGCCGCGGTAGTCCCCGGAAAGTTTTTAATCACTTTATGCCAGATAGCAATTGCTTTATTCAAATACTCCTTGGAGAGTTCATCATTACCACTATTTTCTTGATATCGTGCTTCATAGCTATGTGCCTCACCAATTAAGAAGGTAAAAAAGGCATACTCTTCATTTTTTTCATTAAACAACTCAAACAAAAGGGTATTTCCTGGCTCATCATTTCCAAGATGTACTGCCACCATTGCTTTTCCAGTTTTAGCTTGAACAAGACAGTCATCGAGATCGTTAAATTGATTTATAGCAAAATCAAAAATACCATTTGCAGCTTTATATTGGCGGTTTTCCAAGCACATCATACCAACATCAATAAAATAATAACTATCTGTTATAGCATCAAATTCCGGATTCTTCACGATAGATGACATTAGTAATTCAGCAGAAACAGGTTTATCAATTTCATAATAAGAATTAACTAAGTTTAACATGATCCAAAATTCGTCATGATCTTCAGGTAAGTATCCTATCAAGTCTTCAAACAATTTTATTGATTGTTGAAAATGTCCATTTTTAAGACAGCTGAACGCAATCTCACCTATTGCATCGAAATATTTGTCATGGTTGGCATAATTCTGATCAATCGCATTGATATGCTCTTGAGCATGCTCTAATTCGCCCTTTCGGATCAATTGCCTGGCCAAGTTCAGATGGGCCCATAGGGTATAGTTATTTCCAGGATATTCGTCAATCAACATTTGAGATATGTGTGTCGAGAACTCCATTGAATTCACGTCTGGATGGCTTAAATATTCAGCTATTTCATAACAATACTTTTGAAAATTATCTGAACCGACATACGTTTCTTTAAATTCTTCAAAATCAGACATCACTTGATTTCGAGTGTTCAAATCTGCAGCTAAATATTTAAGTCTTTGAGCATCCACGGCAATATTGTCTGGATCATAACGATCAATGGTTTTGCAAATTTGTGCGGCAAATTGATATTCTTTCATTTGCTGCGTACAAAAGCCATCAATAATTTTCAATGCTTTAATTTTGTCTTCAGGGCTAGAATATTCTTTGAGAATATCATCAATCAACTTACCATACATTTCAGATTTTGTAATTTGAAGATCACTTTCATAAATCCCCTTTAAAATCTTACTGATTTTTCCATGAAATGATTCAGGGTAATTTTCAACTAACAAATCAAAACACTCAGTCGCTTTTGAAATCTTACGATCTTTTGAAGACATTTGGCATGCAGCATCAAAGATGGCTTGTTGATTATAATGGCTATCAACTTTATCTGAAACGATTTCATTTACCAACACATCTACATGCTGGTAATCTTCAGAAAGATAAGCTAATTTAATCATTTTCACCCGAGCAATGGAAGCTTGTTCACTTTCAGGCCAATGGTTCACCACCAATTCAAGTAACTTCTCAGCAGTTTCTATTTCATGACTATCTAAATAGTCATCAGCTATTCGATTAGCGACATCGTCTAGCGGTAAATTGTCCAGATCACCCAGTTTATTATTATTAAAGAAAGGACGACCATCCTCTTCATAGGCTCCAAATTGAATTACATCTTGAGAAAGGTAGGTGTTATAATTCATTTTTTCGAGAAGAATATTAGCTTGGGCAGCCTCAAACGTATCTGGCCACGTCGTCACAACATCTTCAAGCAGCTCTACTGCTTGGCTCTGTTCCTCATTATTCAACAGAGAAGAACTTGCTTCACTTATCAATTCTTCTGCGGTTTTTATTGTTTCCGTATTTGACTGGGCTCCTGTGAATGCCACCATGAACCCAACTAAAAATACAGCCGCAAGTAAAGCAACGACATATATAATAGTTTTACCATATTTCTTAATAATAACACTCATGACCTATTCCTTAATCATTTTTGGATAATTTTTATTTCTTATTTACCTTTACGAGTCCGAGTTAATTGATTACTTAAATCATATTGATAAACTTCTGTAACTCCTTCCGGGTCGATCTTACGGGTAAGATTGCCATTAAAATCATAATGATACTGAGTTGTTGTTTCTGCACTACCGTAACCATTAATCTCTAGAGACACTAAACCTCTACCATCTCGAACCGTTTTTTGATAGCGGCCATCAGGATTGGTTACTTTAGTTATCTCCGACTGATAATTATACTCATAACTTGTCGTTAAATTCTTACCACCAGAATCCGCGATCACCGCTGTTTTACGGCCATAATTATCGTATTGACTAACTTCATCAATCCAACTAGCAGGAGAACCTACACTAAAAGAATTTGGATCTTGGGCGACTCTTTTTTTCGTTAACCATCCATTGTTATCATACTCATACTGAATTTCAGATATTGCAGTTGTCGTCGGGTAACTCGCATACTGAACACTCTTAGTCAAAACACCTGAATCAGAATAAAATGAGCCACTTTTATTTCCTTCAGGGTCTGTAGCTAAAGTTTGTTCATTATATTCATTATACTCATAAGATGTAATAGCATTGACTCCTCCAGAATCAACCGTTTCACTTATTAAATTTCCATACCCATCATAACTATAATCTTTTTGCACTAAAATAACATTACCACTCTTACGCTGAATATGTTTTGTCATTTTTTTATCGGCGTCATAATGGTATTCCGTCGTCAATCGCCCTGGATCATGAGGACCCCCTTTAATATCGTCCTGTAAAATCACATTTGGATTTACGCCATACATTTTTGTGAGCAGGCCTTCACTGGTATAATCATAATCTGTCGTACCTCCTTTTCGATCGATGGCTTGCGCTAATCCAGTATAGCCACTAAAATCACTATATGTATATAGATTCACATATCCAGTGATAGATCCAAACTTGCCTTCGCTAACTTTTGTTACTTGTCCGATAGAAGGATCATAATAATTTATTACTCCAAAATCATTTGGATACCTTTTAGAGACATACCATAATGTGCCATTGGCTAAAGCATAACCATTTTCATATTTAGAATATGCTCCTTTGAGCGTATCACCGCTTTGTAAATCATGATAATGGCGTTCTACATCTGTTGTGGCGTATGATAATTCTGTTTCAATATATTCTTTCGCTCGATAGTAATCCACTCCGCCAGCGGAATAGACATACTGCCGATGAACAAGTCCATATTTTTTATTTTTATCATCATCTGTATAGCTAGCTTCAGATATTTTAATCCCAGAACCAGAAGCCCCCAACCAACTGGTAGTTTTCCTTCGCTTATTATCATATTCATACGTAAACAGTGCTGCTCCAGAGGCATCTTTTGTTTGCTTAGGTAAAAACTCTTGATGAGACAGTAACTGATAAGGATTTGCATTCCATTGATGATAAGTAAAAGTTCTCGCCCCTATACCACAACTGCCGCAACCATGCGATACACTCGTTAACATATTATTTTCATCATAGGCGAGATTAACCGTACGCCCATTCGCGGGTACCAGCGGATCCAGTCCAGCCCAAAGACTTGTTAAATTATTAGAAGCATCATAGGCATATACTATGGATGCTTCATTAGCAATACCATCAGAAGCTTTAGAATGCTGTGTTATCACATTGCCATTTACATCATAAACATATTCAAGCTGCTTAGTACCATTATATTTGGTATATGTTAGTGGTATGTTTTTACCTTTAATCGCAGTTAATGCCTCATGTTGCTCTGGCCAGGGACCACCTGTATCGTATTCATAATAATATGTTACATTGCTAGCAGATGTAACTTCAAAATAAACTTTCGTCACGGTACCACTGGGTGGGTCATAGGTGAAATTCTGGCTAACATGATAAGCATCTGTATTTGAGAGCCTGCTTGCATTAATCCATCTACCTGGTAAATTTACTTCAATAGGGTCTGAAGCTAAAGAATCATTAGAATTTGATTCTTCATGGATACGAACATTACCATAATTTGTCAATGTTTCACCCAGCTCCCTCGATAGATGCACTGATGCTTTTTTTACCTGCAGAACACCCAAAGCATCCCCTGCTTGACCGTTTCCTGCTATCGAATTATCTTGGATACCTTCGCCACAACTGCTACAAGATTGCGCATTAACACTTGCGATAATCAAACCCAGATATACAGTAACTAGTAATACCCATTTTCTTTTAGCTTGCATAGCTACTCCTACATGTCAAAAATAACTTACAGTTATTTTGTGAATCATTTAAACTAAATGTCATATGATACTAATGGCCTTTTGGCAATGGGCAGGATGCAGATCCATAAACACTAACTGCCCCAATAAGACCAATCTCTTCTAATGTGGCTCGGTATACAGGGATTAATGCACTTAAGTCACACTCACCTGTAGTTCTTGACGTTTTATGAACATCTCCATAAATTTCCACGGACTTACCTATTGCACGCATTTTTCCGACACATGTTTTATCAACAAGTTCGATATGGTAACGATCATCAATGTTTCCCACTGGCGAGCTTGTTTGTCCATTTACCCTAAAAATTGTTGGATCAAATACCGCATAGGAATGTAATCCTGCTCCACTTACAGCAAGAACTCTTTTATTGCCGCCATGTGCATTACCATGATTACTATTACAAGGACATTCTTCTTGCGTAAAACATTCACCCTCACCGCATGTAATACAGATATATTTTTTCCATGATGTTGTACCAGTAACTTTAATATCATAATCGACAATAACATCATTTACTTTACATCCATCTACATAAATATGAGTTTTTTCTTTAGAATAATCATCACGTACAATTTCATAAGAAGGATAGGGTGGATAACCAGGTAAAGGAAGCAATGTAGCACTACACTTCTCCATTGGCTTAGAGCAACTTTGCCCCACGATGTGTCCTTTTTCCAAAGACATACCAGGATGACTTGCAGACATTGAGAACCAATCAAGTTGATCAGAATAAGGAAAATTGCCATCCTCTGCCGTCCATGGTTCCCAAGCAAACACAACAGAAAAACTATTTAACAAAAGACTACACAGCCAAAATATGGCCAACATTTTAGATCTCTTCCTGCTTATCATATTCATCATTTTAAATTCCTTAAAATTCATAAATTCCTATTATATAAATTAGATAATTTAAATAATTGTATTAAACCCTGTTTTGCTTCTTTTCTCCCCAGCTTTGACTCACCTCTTGTGCGATCGGTAAAAGAAATTGGGATTTGTTTGACAGGAATGTTTTCACATCTTGCGCGATGATTTACTTCAACTTGAAATATATAGCCTTCGCTTTCGATTTGATTGACATTGATTTTTTCTAACGCTGATCTTGTAAAACATTTAAAACCAGCAGTAATGTCATCGATTTTTATCCTCAAAAGGATTTTTGCTACTATGTTTGCGATTTTTGAGATGATGCGCCGCTTTAACGGCCAACCGATGGTTTTCCCACCTTTAACATAGCGAGAACCGATGACAATATCTGAGCCATTTTGACATTCATGTAGTAAACACATGACATCTTTTGGATTATGGCTAAAATCCGCATCCATTTGACAGATATACTCCCAACCTCCTCGAAGAGCAAATTGAAATCCCGCTTTATAAGCTTTTCCCAAGCCTTCTTTCTTTTCACGATGCAATAAATAAACACCATCATAGAATTGCATCTTTTCACGAACTACGTTTGCAGTGCCGTCTGGGCTATTATCATCAACAACAAGAATATCAACAGGATAAGGCAAAGACTTTAATGCCGTGATCATACGTGAAATATTTTCACATTCATTATAGGTAGGAATAATAACCACACAATCACTGTGCGATATTGAAATGCAAGCTTCCCGACCAAAATCACTAACTGTTTTAAGATAAGTTATCTCATCCTGAACAAGCACAACCATAATGTTTCCCGTATCCACAAGGCGCAAACTTCAACCATCTTGCTAACATTGTTATTTTTTGTAAAAATACACAAATGTAGCATTACAATTTTATTGGAGATTATGATCCAACCATTTCTGCTCGACCTATTATTCTCCTTCCCCCTCTACAATATTATTTATACACAACTACACCCAAATGTCAACTTTATAATAATAAAATTGAATAATTCACAGCAATTAACGATAATACTTTTATTATGAAGGTTTTATCTAGCCGCTTATCCGCTATTATTATATTTATATTTAGCATGCTGATATATCTATTCACTCTTGCGCCTACTGTTACCGGCGAAGATAGTGGAGAGCTTGCTGCGGGCGCTTACGATTTTGGTGTCGTGCATCCATCTGGATACCCCCTTTGGACACTACTTGGCGGCCTAATGGTTAGACTATTTCCTTTTGCCTCTCCTGTCTATATTACCAATTTACTCTCCGCAATACTCGCAAGCTTGTCTGCTGTAGTCTTATTCATAACACTAAAGCGATTCTTTCAAATTTCAAATGGCATAGCAATTACTGGAGCACTCTCTTTTGCTTGTGGCTCTCACTTATGGTCACAGGCTGTTATAACTGAAGTCTATACGCTTCACATATTTCTATTGTGTCTTATTATTTATACAACATTTTGTTGGATGAAATCTCTTGAGAATAAATATTTATTCTTAACCTCATTTCTGTGTGGACTGGCACTTTCCAACCATCACTTGGCAACGTTAATAGGCCCGATTTTATTTGTTACGGTATTAATATGTAAACCTAAAGTTTTTATTTCAGCTAAAGCCATTATTTCATGCCTTTTCTTTTTATGCTTAGGACTCTTGCCATATTTATACTTACCATTAGCCGCAAGCGGCGATCCTTATATGAACTGGGGCGACCCAAGCAGCTGGGATCGCTTCGTCCAACATGTAACACGACAACAATACAGTGATGACTCCATGAAAGAGCCCAGGACGCTTACCAGCATCTGGTTTCACTTAAAGACCTTAGCCAGCTGGAACACCATACAATATACGATTTTTGCAATCCCATTCATACTCACGGGCATCTGTGTTCAATATTTTAAGTTTCGGTCTTTATTTTACTTTACCCTTGGAGCATTTCTAGTTCACAGCATTGGATTGGCTGAATTGATTAATTTTCAAGACCAACGAATTGAGCTATTTGCCGCTCGAGTCTTTTTTATTCCAGCATACATTTTCACCGCCATCTGGCTTATTTTGGGAATACAATATATAGGAAAACTATGTTTCTCAAAACTATCATCAGAAAAAATGACCGCCTGCATAACTTTGATTGCTTCAGTTCTTTTTATTGTGATCTTGACAAAGAATTTTAACGACAACAATTTCCGGTATTATTATTATGCCTATGATCATGCGAAGAATATCCTTGAATCTTTAGACGAAAACGCGATACTCTTTCCTTCTGGCGACCATAATACATTCCCAACACTTTACTTAAACCATGTCGAAAATATCCGACCTGATGTACTTATTGCAGATAAATACGGGTATATTGAATATGATGTATACAAAGATATGCCAGATGCCCCAGAACGTATAAGAACCATTCAGGAACGTGAAGCTATTGAAGCTTACTTGATACGGTATTCTGAACGTCCAGTTTATTACACGACTAAACCACGATTAACTTTTTTACCAGACTATGATGCCATAAGCTATGGCATGCTCTATCGAATTGTAAAACGAGAGGACAATTTCCAAGTCAAAGATTTACCGAAGTACCACTATCGCAATCTCGATAACACATTATTAAAAGCAGACCATGCTTCCTTCGTCATCATGTCAGACTACTACTTCCATCTAGCAGCCAATGAACTACGCCAAGAAAATATCACAAAAGCGAAAGAACATCTTGATAAGGCTGCGGAATTAAGTGAGGGGCTAAAAGAAGAAATGAATAATATTGCAACACTTTATGCAGAATTTGGTTTGGTTAACGAAGCAATTCATTATTACGAAAAAGCGGCTATGCTTGACAAAAAGTATTTAACCCCTCGTTGGAATCTGGCTCGATTATTCAAAGCTAACGGTGATCAATTACACGCTATCCAAGTATTTAATGATCTCGCCAAACTCGATAAAGAAGATTTTCGAGTATATGGCGAACTAGGCTTTTTACTTGCTGAATATGGAGAACCAGAACTAGCCATCAAGAACTGGGGAAAATCACTAGGCTTAAATCCAACTCAACCACAAATTTTAGATACACTTACCCAGTTGAATCGATCTTTAAATCAAATTGTTTTACCTAATCAGAATGAACTAGAACCTAATAGGTCAGAAGAATAAAAAATCCAATGTCGAAAACTAGGCATAATATAAAATATTCAATCATTATTCCCGAATGGCCTAAAGAAATTATAGGCAATCGCCCATTTGGAATAGACCATATTGAACAATTAGACTATCCAAAAGAGCAGTTTGAAATTATTATCTCGCGAGGTTATCAAGTTTGCCGACAACGAAATTTAGCCGCAAAACAGGCAAATGGTGAAATACTTGTTTTTTTTGACAACGACTCTTGTCCGGAATCCGATTACTTAAAACAACTTGAACCTCATTTTAATACCTCAGAGATTACCGCTGTAGGTGGGCCAAATCCAGCACTAAAAACAAATAAGTTTATTCCTAATCTCGTCGATGCAGTTTTAACATCCAGAGTCGCAGTGCTTTCAAAAGTCAATCGCTACAAACCTATCGGTCATCTTAGAGTAGGTAAAGATAGCGATTTGATATTTTGTAATTTTTCTATGCGACGTGAAGATTACTTAGAACTGGATGGTTTACACGAAGCATTATCACCCAATGAAGAGAATGAGTTTTTTGAAAGAATAGCAAAAAATCTACCTGATAAAAAAGTTCTTTACGACCCAAACCTGATCGCTTATGAACCCCGAAGTACTACATTAAAAGCATTTTTCAAAAAAATGCTAGGGTATGGCATAGGTCGAGCAAGGCAATTTAAAATAAGCCCAAGTTTTTGGAGTGCAATTCATTTATCTGGTTGCTTAATACCATTTGTACTAGTCGCTATTGGATTAGCCAGGAAAGGTGTTTATCTAAAAGGAATAATAATTCCATACATTATGTGTTTATTGTGTAGTATGACACACTATTTAATGACTAAAAAAAGGTGGGGTATCACTCTTTTTATTCCTATCACTATACTATCAACGCATTTAGCGTATATATTTGGTATGTGGATTGGTATCTTTAGCTCTAAAAAAACTAAGGCAGACCAAGGGTATCCTGTAAAAATAGAGCGTTTTAAGCCATAAATAGATCTTGTTTTCTTTATTGGGGATATAGAGGGTAAAATCTCTAGAAAGTTAGAGGTATAAACTGAATGGCACAGGCTTTTAAGTTTTTTTGAAGGGTTTTAGCAAGGGGGTTTGATAGATTGCCGTCGCAATCTATCATTTTCTCAAGGTGCTTAAGGGTACCAGATTGCCCTGCTTATCTTTGACTTTCCAGAATCGCCATCCGTTGGTGGCTTTGCCACCTTTGATTTCAGAGCCGGCGGCTGAAGGGGTATCAAATCTTTTGCCATTGTGTGACAAGCGGATTCGGCCACGCTTATTAACCCATGCTTTATAATCTTCGCCTTTATAAGTTGCATACATCATTTTTCCGCCTGGAAAGTAGCCATTTAAAGGACGATTAACATTACTCCTGCTTACTTTTGTGACTTTAGTCCTTTTCTTGCTGACAGCCTTGTTGCTGATCGACCTTTTTTGACTTAGGAGGTCTTTACGTTTCTGATCTTGAGCCTGCTTGATACGATTGCTTAGCTCTCTTAGAAGATTATGTGATCCTTTGAGTTTTCCTCGTTGGCTATTGCCTTTGGGGTCTGCTATACGAAGAAGCAGTGCTTCTGTTTCTCGTATATGATCTTGCTTGCGTATGATGTAGACACTAAAGTGACTCCATTTTCGAGCATGTTTATCGGTAAAGGTGCTGCTTTACACGTTTTTTTAAATCAGTGGCTAAGCCGACATAATAGAGTTGACCGCTTTTATTATAGAGGGCATAGATTCCGAAGTTGTTTCCGACTAATTCAGTGATCTGTTTTTGGAATTCTGTGAAGACCTTGCGCGAGACTTGTTCGAGATGCCCCGTGACGATCGTTTTTGTTTGACGTTTTATTTTTTTCTTTGCCATAATTAAACACAATAAATTATTAAACAGATTTGTTCTTTAATCTCCAGTGTCAATATCCGGATTATACTGACATTAAATGCTTGCTTAAATGAATCATCACTAGCCTATTGGCAATATCCCAAAGCCGCTACTCTAGCCGCTGTTTCCTGGCACTCTTAACGATATCCTTCACATTAAATTTCTTTGATACCAGTTCGCTCTACTTTCGCTGGTTCGGTAGATACTAAGCGACATGTTTTCCAGATCAAGGGATCTAAAATCGATATAGATACCCCGTTTTGAAAAAAATGGGCCCACTAGGACTCGAACCTAGGACACAGGGATTATGAGTCCCCTGCTCTAACCAACTGAGCTATGGGCCCTTAGCGACATAGATGTTTTTCCCAAATTATACATATATATAGGAAAATCTCTATTTAAAGTCACCTGCGGCAACTTAGAGAGGCTAATTTATCCAACTTAAATAAAGAAGTCAAGCCAATTACTGATGAGATAGTTAGTTACGATACATTTGAACATACATTTTAAAAAAGTGTATGAGCAATGAGCTCCATATTGTTTGGCTAGCTAGTGATTAGTGGATTTCATTTTGCTTTTTTAAAAATTGTAAATTGACAGGGTAGAATGTAACTGCAACCTCACTCCCAACACCAATCGATGAATTATTTATGATCTTACAGTAAGAGAACTCTGCATTACTATTTACATAAATACCTTCGCCAATAGTAGCTTGTCTTTCGGTAAGACTATTTTTTCATGGATAGGGTGGGCTTATCTCATCCCACCCTATCTGGTTTATTGGCTGACAAGCCAGTTGGCCGACATGAGTGCGAAGTCAAATATATTGATAATGCCATCACAATTCAGGTCGCCTTTGTTCATTAACTGGCAAGGTATAGAAAAATCAAACTCGTAGGCACCCATGTCCACCGTTGGAAAACCAACGCCGGTATCGACCGTGAAGGGATCATCCAGCTGACGTGGATTACCATCTAAATCGATGACGACGCCTACAGGTAAAACACTACTGTTACCGGCATCAATACAGGGCGAACCCAAAGATAAGCGAAGGTTATTATCCGCAGGTGTATTTGGATCGTCATCCGGGCCATCGGCGTCAACAAACAACGGATCTGCATTGATATTACCCGTTCCCAAACCGGTCCAACCGCCCATCACATTACTGTAGCGAACTTCGCCATTACCACCGTCTACATGAATCTGGGAAGACGTATCCATCCCGCCACTATCACTGTTTTGCCAAAAGATGGAACTGATCACGGTACAAAACGCGGCGTGACCCGTAATGTATAACCCGCCACCACTCATGCCAGAAACATTGTTTACAAATGTAGAGTTGGTGATAAGACCAAAATCAGAAATTAAAATTATCCCGCCGCCATTACCATTGGTAGCGTTTCCAGAAAAAACGCAGTTCGTCACGGTTGCGAAACTACCCTCGTTAAGCATTCCACCACCTTCAATATTGCCAGTGTTTCCGGAAAAAACAGAGTGCGTTACTGTTGGAGAACTAAATTCGTTACCCATCCCGCCGCCAGCATTGGCAGCGTTTCCGGAAAAAATACAGTGCGTTACTAATGGGGAACTTTGGATATTATGCATACCGGCGCCATTATTCGTGGCGGCAGTGTTTCCGGAAAAAACGCAGTACGTCACGGTTGGGGAACTATTCACGTTAAACATCCCGCCGCCACCATTAGCTGCCTGATTTCCGGAAAAAACGCAGCGCGTCACGGTTGGGGAACTATTCACGTTCCTCATCCCGCCGCCTACGCTGTTCACGCCACCACCATTGGCATTGCCGCCGGTGATGGTCACCCCTTCCAGGACGGTATTGGGATCTTCACCATTAATACATTGCACCACATGAAAATGGCCGGTGCCATTGATCGTCACATCCGCAGGATTTCCGGTCGCTGAGCGTACGGTAATAGATTTACCATTAAAGTTAATGGCTTCGTTATAGGTGCCCGAAGCAATAAGGACAATATCGCCAGGGCCTGCGGCATCAATTCCCTCCTGAATGGTTAAATGATTCGGATCAGGTACGTTGATTGTCGCTGAAAAACTCTGGCTCGTCAGCAGCATGAGCAATATCAATGTTATGTGAATCGTAAATGTTTTCATTTTTGTCTCCTTTGTCTTTTGGTAAGACATCTTTTTTCATGGATGAGGTGGGCTATCTCATCCCACCCGGTCTGGTTTATTGGCTGACAAGCCAGTTGGCGGACATAATGGCTAAGTCGAAAACATTGATGATGCCATCGCAATTCAGGTCGCCTTTGTTCATTAACTGGCAAGATATAGAAAAATCAAACTCGTAGGCACCCATGTCCACCGTTGGAAAACCAACGCCTGTATCTACCGTGAAGGGATCATCCAGCTGACGCGGACTACCATCTAAATCGATGACGCCCTCTAAAGGTACGGCACTGCTGTCACCAGCATCAATACAGGGCGAGCTAACTGACAATCGGACATTATTATCTGTGAAAGTAGCTGGGTTATCATCCGGGCCATCGGCATCAACAAACAACGGATCTGCATTGATATTGCTCGTTCCCAAACCGAGCCAACCGCCCATCACATTACTGTAGTTGACTTCGACAGTACCACTGTTCACATGAATCTGTGCAGACGGATCCATCCCGCCACTATCACTGTTTTGCCAAAAGATAGAACTGTTCACGGTATGCGTGGTGCCACCCGTAGCCAATAATCCGCCGCCACTCCCGCCAGAAACATTGTTCACAAATGTAGAGTTGTTGATCGTCATTGTTATACCATCCAAACCCGCTAAGTTCTGAAAATATATCCCGCCAGCATTAACATTGGCAATGTTTCCGTCAAAAACGCAGTTCGTTATTACTGAAGAGCTATTATTGTTAAATATCCCACCGCCATCTTGATTGGCAGTGTTTCCGGAAAAAACGCAGTTCGTTACTATTAGGAAACTATCGATGTTATACATCCCGCCGCCAAGGATAGCCTGGTTTCCGGAAAAATTGCAGTTCGTTACAGTTGGGGAACTACGGGCGTTAAACATCCCACCGCCCGAAACAGTGGCAATGTTTCCGGAAAAAACGCAGTTCGTCACGGTTGGAGAACTCCCCTCGTTATACATCCCGACACCAAAACTATTAGTAACACCGCCATTGGCATTGCCGCCGGTGATGGTAACCCCTTGCAGTACGGTATTGGGATCTTCACCACTAATACATTGCACCACATGAAAATTCCCGGTGCCATTAATCGTAACATCCGCAGGATTTCCGGTCGCTGAACGTACGGTGATGGATTTACCATTAAAGTTAATAGCTTCGTTATAGGTGCCCGAAGCAATAAGGACAATATCGCCATTCACTGCGGCATCAATCCCAGCCTGAATGGTTAAATGATTCGGATCGGGTACGTTGATTGTCGCAGAAAAACTCTGGCTCGTCAGCAGCATCAGTAAAACTAAACTCATTTTTATTATTAGTGTTTTCATTTTTGTCTCCTTGGTCTTTTGGGAAGACATTTTTTTTATGGATAGGGTGGGCTTATCTCATCCCACCCGGTCTGGTTTATTGGCTGATAAGCCAGTTGGCCGACATGACAACAAAATCCAGAAGATTGATGTCGCTATCACAATTCAGGTCGCCTTTGTTCATGAACTGACAAAATTCAGAAAAATTAAACTCGTAAGCACCCATGTCCACCGTTGGAAAACCAACGCCGGTATCTATGGTGAAGGGATCATCCAGCTGACGTGGACTACCATCTAAATCGGTGACGACACCTACAGGTACGGCGCTGTTGTCACCGGCATCAATACAGGGCGAGCTAACTGACAATCGGACATTATTATCTGCGAAAGTAGCTGGATTATCATCCGGACCATCAGCGTCAATAAACAACGGATCGGCATTGATATTGCCTGTTCCCAAACCGAGCCAACCGCCCATCACATTACTGTAGTTGACGTCGACGGTACCACTGCCCACATGAATCTGTGCAGACGTATCCATCCCGCCACTATCACTGTTGTGCCAAAAGATGGAACTGTTCACGGTATACGTGGTGACGCCCGTAGCCAATAATCCGCCACCACTCCCGCCAGAAATATTGTTCACAAATGTAGCGTTATTGATCGTTATACCAATAGCGGTATCAGAATATATCCCGCCGCCATCATTAGCCCTATTTCCGTTAAAAACGCAGTTCGTCACGGTTGGGGAACCACCGAAGTTATACATCCCGCCGCCTACATTAGTGGCAGTGTTTCCGTTAAAAACGCAGTGCATCACGGTTGGGGAACCACCGTTGTTAACTATCCCACCGCCAAAATCAGCCTGGTTTCCGGAAAAAACGCAGTGCGTTATTATTGGGAAACTAACGCTGTTAAACATCCCGCCGCCTACATTAGCCTGATTTCCGGAAAAAATGCAGTTCGTCACGGTTGGGGAACTACCGGAGTTATACATCCCACCGCCTAACCTGTTCCCGGCAATACCATTGGCATTGCCGCCAGTGATGGTAACCCCTTCCAGGACAGCATTGGGATTTTCACCACTAATACATTGCACCACATGAAAATTCCCGCTGCCATCGATCGTCACATCCGCTGGATTGCCGGTCGCTGAGCGTACGGTAATGGATTTACCATTAAAGTTAATGGCTTCGTTATAGGTGCCCGAAGCAATGCTGACAATATCGCCATTCACTGCGGCATCAATCCCGGCCTGAATGGTTAAATGATTCGGATCAGGTACGTTGATTGTCGCTGAAAAACTCTGGCTCGTCAGCAGCATCAGTAAAACTAAACTCATTTTTATTATTAGTGTTTTCATTTTGTTCTCCTTGGTCTTTTGGTAAGACATATTTTTTTTCATGGACGAGGTGGGCTTATCTCATCCCACCCGGTCTGGTTTATTGGCTGACAAGCCAGTTAGCCGACTTAATTGCGAAGTCAAATATATTGATAATGCCATCACAATTCAGATCGCCTTTGTTCATTAACTGGCAAGCTTTAGAAAAATCAAACTCGTAAGCACCCATGTCCACCGTTGGAAAACCAACGCCTGTATCTATGGTGAAGGGTTCATCAAGCTGACGTGGATTACCATCCAAATCGGTGACGACCCCTATAGGTAGAGCGCTACTGTCACCGGCATCAATACAGGGCGAACCAAAAGACAATCGGACATTATTATCTGCGAAAGTGGCTGGGTTATCATCCGGGCCATCGGCATCAACAAACAACGGATCTGCATTGATATTGCCCGTTCCCAAACCGAGCCAACCGCCCATCACATTACTGTAGTTGACTTCGACAGTACTACCGAATACATCAATCTGTGCAGACGTATCCATCCCGCCACTATCACTGTTTTGCCAAAAGATGGAACTGGTCACGGTTGGGGAACTATTCCAGTTATACACCCCGCCGCCATCACTAGTGGCAGTGTTTCCAGAAAAAACGCAGTTCGTCATTGTTGGGGAACTAACCCCGTTATACATCCCGCCGCCATCAAAATTGGCAGTGTTTCCAGAAAAAACGCAGTTCGTTACTGTTGGGGAACTAGTGTCGTTCAGCATCCCACCGCCGTCCTCATTGGCAGTGTTTCCGGAAAAAACGCCATTTGTTATTGTTGGGGAACTACCGAAGTTATACATACCGCCGCCACCAATATTAGCCTGGTTTCCGGAAAAAACGCAGTGCGTCACGGTTGGGGAACTATTACTGTCATTAAGCATCCCGCCGCCTGCACCAGTACCTACAAAATTGGCAGTGTTTCCGTTAAAAACGCAATGCGTCACTGTTGGAGAACTATTAAAGTTATACATCCCACCGCCACCAACATCAGCCTGGTTTCCGGAAAAAACACAGTTCGTTACTGTTGGGGAACTATTGGCGTTATACATCCCACCACCTAACCTGTTCGCAGCAATACCATTGGCATTGCCGCCGGTGATCGTGAAGCCTTGCAGTAAAGTATTAGGATCTTCACTACTAACACATTGGACCACATGGAAATGGCCGGTTCCGTCAATGATCGTATCATTAGGATCACCGGAAGCACTCCTGAGCGTGATCGCTTTACCTTGAAAATTTATCGATTCAAAGTACGTTTGAGGGCCGGCCTCTATCACATCGCCATCCACGGCGGCATCAATGGCAGCCTGAAGACTGAAATAATTCGTTGCCTGGGTCAGATTGCGAACCGGCGGGAACTCGTAGGCACCCATATCGACCGTTGGAAAGCCAACGCCTGTATCGACGGTGAACGTATCATCCAGCTTACGGGGATTACCATCCAAATCCGTGACGACCCCTACAGGTACGGCGCTGCTGTCACCGGCATCAATACAGGGAGACCCAAAAGACAATCGAAAATTATTATCCGCAGGAGTATTTGGATCGTCATCCGGACCATCGGCGTCAACAAACAACGGATCTGCATTGATATTGCCCGTTCCCAAACCAATCCAACCGCCCATTACATTACTGTAGTTGACTTCGACAGACCCACTGTCCACATGAATCTGTGCAGACGTATCCATCCCGCCACTATCACTGTTTTGCCAAAAGATTGAACTGATCATGGTATGCGTGGTGACGCCTGTAGTGAATACCCCACCACCATTCCCACCAGAAACATTGTTCACAAATGTAGCGTTAGTGATAAAACCACTACCGGAAAAAAAATATATCCCACCACCATCACTAGTGGCAATGTTTCCGTCAAAAACACAGTTCGTTATTATTGGGGAACTAGTCTCATTGGCCATCCCACCGCCATGATTCGTGGCAGTGTTTCCGGAAAAGACGCAGTTCGTCACGGTTGGGGAACTAGAAGAGGTGTTATATATCCCGCCGCCATCAAAATTGGCAGTGTTTCCGGAAAAATCGCAGTTCATCACGGTTGGGGTATTATCGTTGTTAACCATCCCGCCGCCATGAATGTCGGCAGTGTTTCCGGAAAAGACGCTATTCGTCACGGTTGGAGAACTATTGTCGTTAAACATCCCACCGCCAAAACCAGCCTGGTTTCCGTCAAAAACGCAGTGCGTCACGGTTGGGGAACTATTGCTATTAAACATCCCACCGCCTACGCTGTTCACGCCACTACCATTGGCATTGCCGCCGGTGATGGGCACCCCTTCCAGGACGGTATTGGGAT
>JANQJS010000019.1 GCA_028281535.1 Sedimentisphaerales bacterium
TCTATTGCAAAGCGCGATACGACGGTGAACAAGAACTTCGTGACAAAATTGTCGATGCGATTACAACGAATGAGACGCTCTTTTTTCGAGACACCTCTCCTTATGAAGCTCTTCAACATAAATCTATTCCGGAATTAATTGATAGTAAATCAAATAGCTTGAATCCCAAACGGATTCGAATCTGGTCGGCGGCATGCAGTACAGGTCAGGAGCCATACAGCATCGCGATGGTATTGAATGAACTCATCCCAGATATTTATAGTTGGGATATTCAAATTCTGGCAACGGATATTTGTGATTCAGCCATCGAGCAGGCCAGCTTAGGGCTTTATTCTAAATTTGAAATTCAACGTGGCATGGAGCAGCGATTACTTAGTAAATATTTTACCGAAACAGAAAACGCCTGGAAAGTCAAAGATGAGCTTCGTGGATTGATTGCGTTTAAAAAAATCAATTTAATGAAACCGTTTACTGGGATGGGGCCGTTCGATATTATTTTCTGTCGAAATGTCGCGATTTATTTTGATGATGAAGATCGTAAAGATATGTTTCGTCGCATGGCAGCCATTCTTGATCCACATGGTTATATGTTTGTGGGGAGCTCAGAGTCTTTATCTGATGTTGGACCGGAATTTACACCCCTGCATCACTGCAATTCAATTTTTTATCAGCCTCATCAATCTCCAGTTTCTACGTAATTTGTTTTAATAAAATAAGTTATAGCACCAGACAAAGAAAAATAAACTTTTTCTGATTTTTTGTTCTAATTTGGCGTTTTTACTAGGTATAGCTATGTAAAGTGTATATGGTGCGTTAAATGGTGAGCACTCAAGTTCCGGAGAGATAGTGTTGGACGTAACCAACTCAAATAACAAAGATTATGATGAATTTCTACGATTATTGCTTGTGAATCGTCGTAGAATATATAGTTATATTCTGAAATATGTGCTCAATATGTCAGATGCCGAAGATATTATGCAGGAAACGGTATCGATCATGTGGCGCAAATTCGATCAATTTGAAGCGGGGACTGCTTTTGGTGCTTGGGGGGTTGCCATTGCAAAAAATGAGGTTCTTAAACTTAATTCAAAGGCGTTTCATTCCAAAGTACTTTACACACCTGAGGTTGCGGATTTTATTGAGCAACATAGGACTACCTATTCCGATTCAACACAGGTTTATTTAGAATCACTTAAAACCTGTATGGAAAAACTTCCTGAAAATGATCGACGTATGATCCAGATGCAATATGAACATGGATTAACGATTAAAGCTATTGCTGAAAAAATTAATCAATCTGTTCATGTGCTTTATAAAAAGTTTTCGCGTATTCACAGATCACTAATGCAGTGTGTTAATAAAACGGTTGCAGCAGAGGGGAGACGGTAATGCTGGAAGCAAAAAAACAAGAGCAAATCGAAGAGTTGGTCATGATTGGATTGCATGACAACTTAAGTGTTTCTCAAAGAGAAGAGTTGAATCATGTGCTTGGAAGCGACCAGGCTGCATTAGAGTATTACCTCGACTTCGTTACGCTCTGTAGTGCCATACGGGAAACGACAGAAGATCAAATTGAAGAGTACACATTACAAGAGCAGGTGCAGAAACAAGTTGATGTAGAAACGTTGGCAAAGCATCGATTGTCTGAATTTTTAGACTATTCTACATCTCAACCTGAAGAAACTTATACTCCTAGAAAACCACGTTTAAAATCTAATTATGCAAAATCATATATTTCATCGATAAAAGCGATTGCTGCTTGTCTGATTGTCATAGGTTGTGGATGGGTTTATCTGCAAATGAATCAGTCTCGCAGTGTGGCAAAGATTATTGATACAAAACAGGTTCAATGGAAAGAACCGGGATTTATCGTTCATCAAGAGTCTGAATTACAGGCAGCATCTTATCATTTGTTGCAAGGAACCGTGGATATTGAATTTCATAATGGAGCAAGCGTTTCGTTTGAAGGGCCTTGTGAATTTACTTTAACCTCCTCGAGTAGTGCTTTTCTAACAGCAGGGAAATTGCATGCTCATGTACCGCCACGTGGGGTTGGATTTACTGTAGAAACCCCTGAGGCATCGATTGTGGATCTAGGTACAGACTTTAGCGTACATGTTGATGCTCAAGGTCAGAGTGATGTATACGTGTTTGATGGGTTAACCAAACTGTATTCTAAGAAATCTTCACAAAATGTTAATGTTATTAAAGGTGAATCGAAGCGTGTTGCTATAAATGGAACTATTACTTCAATTCCTTTATCTGAACATGCCTATGCTAAACAAGAGGCTGAAGTAAAAAATGGTATAAAACAAGATGAAACTCAAGAAGGAAGTGGTGCTTCTATACTATCACCTTTGGTTGGTTTTACTTTTGGAGATGATGATTCATTGACACAAAGTAGTATTTTACCAGGTGGACATGTTGTTTCTTTTGCTGGCAACCTGGATCGTATGAATCCCGTATTAGTTTGTCAGCAAGAGAAACCATGTTTAAGAATCAATGATTTAAGTGATGAAGATTGGTCTGCTGGTATTACATTTTCATTATGGATTAAACCTGAGCAATGGGTATCACAAAACATTTTATTGCATGGTGTTTTGGAAGAAGATTATGACATGGATGATATGGCGTTTTATCAACAACTTTATATTGAATCTGATGATGCCAAGGATAGCGTCTATATCGTTTTGAAACATCATCCTTTAACGGTCGATGATGAATTTGATGAGGATGCCGTTGTAATGAGAGCCCCAGTCGAATTGCCAGCAGATAATGGGGTTCATATTGCTATTCGCCGTATGGATGAACATTTTTCATTGTTTATCAACGGTGAAGCTTTGCATTCTGTAACGCATAAGGCTGATAGTATTAATTTTAATATTTTTGATACGACCTTTTTAGGCGGGTCCTCAGAAATAATGGAAGACGCATTGTCATTACCTGGATTTAAAGGGGTGATGGATGATATTGCAATTTATAATCGAGAACTTACCCACGAAGAGATTGAATCGTTGTATCGAGAGCTGCAACACTAGCGCAATCTTAATGTTAATAAAAGTGAAGTATTATTGGTGGATGGATGGCTAGTATCTGTTGGTGTGTAAAAAATGGAAGTAAAGTAAATTGGAAAGGACATCTGGGATGAAAAACAAAGTAAAAAGTTATATGACAATATTCATAATGGCAGTTCTGTGCTCATCTTCTTCGCAGCTATTCGCGCAAGGGTCTTGGACAGCGCCTGTTGCATCAGGTGGTGTCGAAGGGATTCATATGGGAATGTTGCATACAGATCGCGTGTTTGTCTATGGTTGGCGTGAAGGGGGGCCGCATGTTTATCGTATATTTAATCCTGCAAACCCAACCCAAGGAACGAGCGGTAGTACCTCTGGCGATCATTTTTGTGCTGGCCATAGTGTACTAGAAGATGGTTCGTTTCTGATTGTTGATGGTACCGCCGGTGGGGCCATTGCACGTTTCAATCCTATTACAGAAACATTTCCTGTAGTAGGTAATACCATTACGAATGACGAACGATGGTACCCATCAACGATGATTTTGGGTAATGGACTTGTGGTCACCTTTGGTGGTGTTCCTTCAGGTGGAACAGCGACATCAGACCCTGCTAACTTACTTTCTGCAGAAATTTACAATCCAACCAGCCATAGTATTAATTATTTAAATGGCGGTGGTGCTGTTTTGGGATATCAGCAAGGTGGTACTGCTTATTCTCGTGTCTTTATGGTACCGACGAATAATCCAAACCCCAATATCTTTAAAATATTTAATCCCGGCCCATCAGCCCAATCTTATTTTTATGAAATTAATACGAATACTTTGACCAGTACCATGACTCTAGGCCCGGTAGATCCTTTCACACCACCAGCCAGTGGCGGTGAACCCGCCGGGCGTTTGGAAGCCATATATGTTCGTTTGCATGATGGCCGAGTGCTTGCTGCGGGTGGATTTAGTTTAGATGAATCCACAGCACCCGTGAATACTGCAGCTATTGTCGATCCAGAAGCTGCCTCGCCTTCATGGTCAGCTGTTGCAAGTATGAATGTTTCTCGTCACTACTTTTTAGCTAGCATGTTAGCAGATGGTCGCGTACTGGTTTATGGTAGTGGTACATCGGCAGAAATTTATAATCCTGCTACGAATACCTGGACCAATGTTCCGAATATGTCTTTACCTCGTGGTTATCATGCGACAGGTGTATTGATGCCTGATGGCAAAGTAATTGTTTCTGGTGGTCAAGGTAATGGAGGCTTAGGTGGGTATGGCGAAACAGATCAGATTCAGATTTATTCACCTGATTATCTTACGGCAGGTGCTCGTCCAACCATCACATCGTCTCCCACGCAAGCAGGCTATGGTCAAAACATTAATGTAGGTTATACCTCGAGCAGTCCGATTACCGATGTTGTTTTACGGCGACCGGGTACATCAACGCATAGTTTTACTTATAATATGATTGGTGTGAGTCAGTTGAGTGGTGATATTGCTGTAACAGATAATGGCTCTTCATTGACCGTAACGGTTCCATCCAATCCTACCTTACTTCCTCCTGGATATTATATGATGTATATTTTCCGATCGAATTCAGGCACACAAATTCCATCGGTTGCTGCGTGGGTTCAAATCGGTGACTTTGCTCCAGCTGAAACGGATCCTCCCACACCCAATCCAGCCACTTTTGCATCTGCGCCTACAGTGAATGGTTCACAAATTGATATGACAGCAACAGCGGGTTCTGATGCAACGCTTCCAATTGATTACTTCTTTGATGAAACCTCAGGAAATTTTGGTGGTGACGATAGTGGTTGGCAGAATTCCACAAGCTATTCAGATACCAGCTTAATTGGTAATACACAATATTGTTATACCGTTCAGATGCGTGATGGGGCAGGTAATGCTGGCACTGCTTCATCTCCTTCATGTGCAACCACGGGTAATATAGATTCAAGTGCTCCAACTCCTATTGGATTTGCCGTCGCTCCTTCTGCTGTCGGCGATACCATGATCACTATGACGGCACTGACCGCTAGTGATGATACACCGCCGATTAGTTATCAGTTTCAAGAAACGTCTGGAAATTCAGGTGCGACGAGTAGTGGATGGCAATCATCTACCACGCATTTGGATTATGGTTTAACACCCAATACACAATATTGCTATCAAGTTCGTGCTCGTGATGCCGTGGGGATTCCCAATGTGTCAGCTTATTCAGCCAATACGTGTGCGACGACGAATGTTGAAGATGGCTATGTTGAAATTCAAGTAGGACCTGGTAATGTATTTACGCCATCGGATGTCACGATTAATGTGGGTGATACGGTGGAATGGAATTTTGTAGAAGGTGGCCACAACGTTTGGGCTGGATTGACTGGCGCACATAATTTCTTTGATAATAATCCAAGTCAGATCATCTTTAGTTCTTCGGCAACACCACAAACTACCAATCCTGCGGGAGTGCTATATGCCATGACATTTGATCAAACCTTTTTGTGTGGCACAACAGGCGATGGCGGAAGTTCAAATGTTTATAACTATCACTGTCATATTCATGGCAGCGGTATTCCAAACTTTATGGCTGGACAAATTACCATCAATGGAGGAATGGATGCCGATCTGAATAATGATAATATCGTTAATGTTTTAGATCTTAATTTGTTTGCGAGTGGTTGGCTTATGCCGAATTGCAATCAGTCGAATAATTATTGTAACGAGACAAACCTCTCATGTGATGGTTTAACCAGCCTCAATGATTTTGCTTTACTGCATGGTTTCTGGCTAAACATACTTGATAATACCGCTCCTACACCTAATCCGGCGACATTTGCTTCTCCGCCAGCGGCAGATAGTGATAGTGCGATTAGCATGATTGCGACTACTGGTAGTGATGTCGCAAGTCCTGTGGAATATTTCTTTGATGAAATCTCCGGCAATAGCGGTGGAAGTGATAGTGCTTGGCAGACATCAACCAGTTATACCGATTCCGGATTAGCAGAGTCTACTCAGTATCAATACACTGTTCAGATGCGTGATGCATTTGGTAATGTTGGAACAGCATCAGCTGTCTCTAGTGCGACGACAGATTCATCTTGTGGAAGCGGTCAACCTTTTAGCGATTATCTAGGTGCAGGCCATACTACAGGTATTACGGTAACTCAGAGTAGTTCTGATGGCACCTCAACGGGATTGAAAACAATTGATGGGTCTGGTTTGACGGGTAATGCTCATGATACAAGTGAATTCAGTGCATGGCAAAGCCCGGATACTGCTGCAAATCCAAATCCTGCTCGCGGCACGGGTCATTGGATCCAATATGATTTTGGTCAGCTTTATACACTTGGTATGTTACATGTCTGGAATCATAATGAAACTTGCTGTACAACACGTGGAATGCAAAGTGTTAAGATTGATTATTCACAAGATGGCTCCACATGGATAGAGCTAACGGGTGTACCTAATTTCCCTCAAGCTCCGGGTAACAATAGTTACACTGGATTTGATGCTGTTGATTTTGGTGGTATTTGTGCTCGTTATGTGATTATAACTTCTATTAGTAATTATGGTGACGGATTTTCTCACTCACTGGGCGAAGTGAAATTTAATTTGAATCCATAATAGAATGATCTCAGCAATCATTGCTGTCTAACTTTAGCAAGGCTCTATTATGGGCCTTGCTTTTTTTATGAAAAAATTAAAGAGTGATTGTGTGTTGGCTAAGTTTCTTTTCGTGCTCAAGGAGATCTTTTTTTGTCGCACTGCCTCCTACTGCAGAATAGTTTCCAATGATACCATCGCTTCGAGTAACACGATGGCATGGGATGATTAGAGGCGTTTGATTATTGGCCATCACTGATCCAACAGCTCGCGCGGCATTAGGGTGCCCGGATCGGTTGGCAAGTTCACCATAGGAAAGTGTCTGGCCAGGGAGGATATTAATGCATTCCGAGAGTACGCGATGACCAAAATCCTTTGTCCAGGAAATATTAATATTCAACGTTAGGTCAATGATGTTACCAAGGTAGTATTGTTGAATATAAGATTGTAGATCTACAAGAAGTTGTTTTCGATGTTTGGTCTGCGGATTATGGTGGGTGATTTTCTTGAGGAGGCTTTTGTCTGTTTTTTCTGGTAAATAAATACGGTGTAACAGACTCTCGTCAGCCACCAGCCCGGCAATACCCCATTCGGTATCAAGCAGGCAATAATAGGTTGGTTGCTTAGGTGTATTTACGAGTGTTATTTCCATGCATATAGTTTAGCATGTAATAACGAGGGAAAAAATAAAAATGAGTGATTAAATTTTAGTTTAATGATGGGATAGAGCTATTCGGGGAAATCATCGTCGGTATCTAACGAAATACTGGAGCCTGCCAGGTCAGGAATTGAGCTTTCAAACGAATCATCCATAGAGTCATCATCTGGGGGCGGGAAGATTTCTTTGGGGTGTCCATCGATTTGGACAACAAATTTCATGGGGCCTACTTTGACGATATCACCCGCTTTGATTTTGGCTTCAGTGACCATTGCGCTGTTAACATAAGTTCCATTCGCGCTGCCAAGGTCTTGAATCGTCAATTCTTGTTCATTGATCGTAAAACGACAATGTTTTCGTGAGACAATTGATAAAGGGATTCTAACATCACAGTCAGGTCTGCGTCCAATGGTGGAGGTGCCTGATTTTAATGATATTTCTTTCTTGTGGCCCTTGCGATTGAAAATCACCAGTTTTGCATTCATAATTAACGCCTTACAGAAAAAGCCCGTAAATTATTGGGTATAAAACCATTATATCAATCTAACAGGTAATATGCAATAGGATTGCTATGAAAAGTTCAGTGAATCCCTGATATCTTAAAGCAATAGTCGCTATAACTATATTATCGGTCGTATATATAAGAGAGTATTAGAAACTTGAGGCTATTCATGAAGTTAAATAATCATAAGATATCTATATGAATATTTTATAATTATTTTAACCGTTGGGATCAAACTCCTCAAATTCTTCAAACTCTTCTTCTTCTACCATTGTTTCATCATCTACATCAACAGCATCATCTCCTGAATCATCGATATCAGTACTGAAATCGACGTTATCAAGGGGAGCTGTGCTTCGATGTCTAGGAATCAAGGTTGTAGCCTCATCAAATGATTTATTTGCCAGATCCAGGTCAACAGGCGGTAAACTTGATACTGCAATTCCATCAATTGAGGCATCAAATGGCGTTGGTGTATCCTGAACATCTTTGTTACATGAAGTAAATATAACCAAAATCAATCCAAATGAGATTGTAATCATGGCATAGCGGCATTTATTTAGCATCCGATAATTCCTAACAATTGGTTAAAATATGGGATGTTTGGTTCATATATCCCATTTATTAAGGCCTATTGTAACAAATTAAGCGTTGGGCGCCAAGCTCACCTGGGGGGTAAATTACCACTGATTTTAGACCAATATTCATTTGGCCAATAATCTAATCCAAAGTCCTTTAAAATAAGGAATTTATCTATAAAAAAGTCTCCGAATTATCAGAGAGTGGTCTGCCCATTTTGACGATAATTTGAGTGGAACATAGTAGGGATTTTATAAATATCCGGCTGGGGCCGGAAATGGAATTAACCTTTTGTTATTTAAGGAGTTAATGGTTGGGAATGCTAATTAGGTCGGGGAGATCAGCCTGTAATCACGCAGATTGCACTGGCTAACTCTCCTGTTTTATCGGTCGTTGTGGGATTTATTTCATTATAGGCTGCATGTTAAGAGCTTTACAAGCTTGGTTTGTAGAGTGTGCTTAGCTATGTATTCATAATGACCATCATGCCATGAAAAGCGGTCGGGTATTCTTTTTGAATTCAAATTGCAGTGTGCTGATATTTTTAACTTTTGTTACTAGGAGATAGGATTAGATTATGTCTGCGTCAGAGAAAAAAAATCGGGGCGAAAAAGTTGTCAATGGTTGGTTTATGGTGTTGCTGATCGTGGTATTCAGCATCGCGTACCATTACTTTTTTGAGGGTATGTTTTTCTTACAAGAGACCAGGATCCCTAACCCGGCGACAGTTTATTTATTGAGTTTTGGCTCGATGGTATTGCTGGTTAGGTATTACAAAAAAATACTGCATAGTCGCACAATGTAAATTTAGGTTACATATGAATTTCTATAAACAGTTATTAGCTTTAGTATGGACCGTGATATTGACATGCTTAATGGCAGGATGTCAGGATCATAAGATTTCATCATCTACGGAGATCAATGATTTTTCGAAGATGGAGCCCGGATGGTCTAAAGTGTCTGAGGATGTCAAAGATATTTCAGGGTCTCCTGGTCCTTACCGTGTCATCGCAGGTGATGTGTTAGAGTTTACGCTGCCATTTATGGTTGAACGTGTTGAAATGGCGGAAGAAAAAAACTCATTTGAGAAACAGAAAGCCTATCATTGTCGAGTGAGCTCAGATGGAACAATTTCCATGCCTCTTTTGGGACAGGTTTTTGTTGAAGACTTAAATCTTCCAGACATAGAAGCGTTGTTAATTAAAGCATACCATCCAAAATATTTGGTAGATCGCCCAGCGATCGTTGGCAAAGTTATAGAATATCAAAAACAGAGTGTGACAATTTTGGGAGCTGTAAAAGAGCCGGGGATTGTCATGTTACAGCATGATGAGATGACGTTGTATTCTGCAGTGATGAAAGCTGGTGGTATTACTGACAAGGGTGCCATGACGATCGAAGTAACACGCAAGGATAAAGAGAATAAAAGTGAGTCTGTGTTATTGCCCATTCGTCATAAGAATGTACCGATGGCTAATATTCAGCTGCGTCATGGTGACCATATAGAAGTAAAACCTTTTATACAACAAAGCATTACTGTTACTGGATTGGTTAATCGGCCCGGTGTTTTTCCTATCGAGCCAGGCATGAAAACGAGTGTTATAGATGCGTTGGCCTATGCGGGTGGTTTAAATACGGTTGCTGATCCACAAGTGGTTCGCGTCATGAGACAGAATGAGAATGGCGAGTTAATTAATATTAAATTAGGTGTAAAAGAAAAAGAGATAGCCAAAGCTGCAAGTATTCAGTTGCGATCGGGTGATATCATTACGGTTGATCAGACAGTACGAACACGAACGAGATTGTTTTTATCAGAAATTTTGAAAATTGGAACAGGTATCAATGTAGGGAAATCTTACTAGTTTAAGTGAGACGCCTTTAAGAAATAATATATGACAAACAAGATTCGACCAACAACTCCAATCCAATCGGGTGATTCAAAGAATGAATTACACGAGATGGTAGAAATGGTACGCCGGATAATTAAAATTATTTGGCGATGGCGGTGGTGTTTTGTTTTCTCATTGACCATAAGTATCATTGCTGCCTTTATCTATCTCAAGACGACCCCTCCAGTGTATCGAAATGTGTCACGGCTTTATGTTGAACGATCAGGCCCCAAAATTATATCTAGAGAAGAAGGGGTTCTCACTCAATCCAAGAATTATTTCTATACACAAGCCGAGCTCTTGTTGTCAACTCCTGTGTTGTCTAAAGTTGCCGATGATCCTGCAATTTCTTCTTTAGACATATTTAAAGGCAAAGTAGACAAGGTCTCTTTTTTGAAAAAAGGTTTAAGAAGTGGTGTAGGTAAAACCAATGATGTGATTTCATTAGGGTTTGATAGTCATTATCCTGAACAAGGGGCTCAGGTTGTAAATGCCATTGTTAATGCTTATGTAAGCTATCATGCTGACCGAAAGCGATCGACATCACAGGAAGTATTGGAGATTTTAAAAAATGAAAAACGTCAACGCGAAGCAGAGTTAAATGAAAAACTTCAAAAAATATTGGAGTTTAATCAAAATAATACGGTTTTTGCATTTCAGGAAGATCGTCAAAATGTGGTATTGCAGAGATTATCGACCCTGTCAGATGCATTAACGAAAATACAATTGGAAAATATTGATAAGAAAACACAATTGGAAACCATAAAGTCAATATTGCCAAATCCGGATATGCTGGAAAATTTTATTCGTTCCCCAGAAAGTCAAAAGTACTTAACAAAGTTTAATTCTGAGCAGGCACAACTTAAAGAAAAATTGAAGCGATTTGAAACCAAATTAAAAACCATGCTTCAATATTTTACACACGAGCATCCGAGTGTGCAAAAGGCTAAAGCACAAATAGCGGAAACGAATAATGAACTGGATCATCTTGGGTCAAATGTTGCTTCTTACATCGAACAGGAAGTATCGCGTCAATGGCAGACCGTTCAGAAAAAACAAGAGCAGATTCAAAAATCTTTTGATGCTCAAAAACTCGACTTGCAAGAGCTGAATACTCGTGAAGCCGAGTTGGCTATTTTAAAATCAGAGGCAAACCGTATCGACCGGATTAATGGTATTTTAGATGAACGTATTAAAGAGATGAATGTGACGGATGATGTTGGTATATTTAATATTACGATATTGGAAACAGCTAGAAAGCCGCGAGCTCCGATATCTCCAAATACTTTTCTTGTTTTATTAACGGCGATAATTTGCGGTACAGCAATTGGATCTACTTTGGTGTTTATTATGGAAATGAGCTTGACTGGACTCTCTCATGCAAAAGATATTTCCGCGGTATTTCAAGTACCTATTTTAGGGATGGTTCCCCGGATGTCTGATCAGAGTTCTATTTCAAGTTGTGGCCAACAGGTTCGCTTACAGCCAGACGGTATTGCTTCTCAGGGGTATCAAACCATTCGCAACCGCCTGCAGTATTATCAAGCTGATAAAAATGTAAAAACGATTTTAATTGCATCTGCTGAGTCTGGTGAAGGTAAGTCTTTATTTGCAAGCAATATTGCTATTTCCTTTGCCAAATCTGGTCAACGTACATTAATAGTTGATGCCAATTTAAGAAATCCGATGCAGCATGAAGTCTTTTTATTGAATGCCGATCGGGGGTTAACCAGTGTGTTGTCAGGTCAGAATTTATTGTCACGTGCGATTCAGCAAACCTCCTCTCCATCCTTGGATGTTTTGCCTGCTGGGCCTTTGATAGGAAATCCTTCAGATGTTCTAGGCAGTGATGTTTTTCATGAGATCTTATCAACGCTTAGTAAAAGTTATGACCGAGTCATTGTCGATAGTACCGCAATGAATCATGCGGCAGACTCTGCAGCATTGGGTGCTGTCTGTGATGCGACGTTATTGATCGTCAAGGCAGAAAAAACCACGCGAAAAGCAGGGTTGAAATTAATGGATCGTCTTGAGAGTGTTGGAAGTCATATTCTTGGTGTAGTTGTTAATGATGTCTTTAGAGATGAAGAAAATTACATTAACCGCTATCAAGGTATGAAGGAAAAATCAAAATCTGCAGAACCAATCGCTGTTCAAGCCCCGGTGGTTGTGAGTCAGCCAGTTTCTCAACCTGTGCATTTTTCTGATTCACAGCAGCCATTGAGTTTGAAGTTAGATCAAATCAAGGAACCGTTGGTTAAACAGATGAATCATGAGAAAGAAGTGATCCAGGATATTCATCAGAAAGTGGATTCGATCAATGATGAGCTTCAAAAAGTATTGCCGTCTGATCAATTAAAAAATCTCTTTGCAGCGAGTCAAAAAGAAATAGAAGAAAAGATGGATTCCGCTGGCATGATGAATATGTTGGAAGAAAACCTTAAAATGATTCAAAAAATGATGGACCATCATGGCATGAATGCTGAGCCTCGTGAGGTTACTCAATCGAAATCTGTTGAACCAGAGATTAAAAAAGACATGTCTGACTAGGCTTTTGATTTCTGAGGAATGAGGACGATGAGTACGCCGGTAACAAAAAAGATGCAGGCGAAGTAAAAGGATGCATGTGGGATTTCATCAAGCCAAAAATAGGCAAAACTTCCAGCGAAAATGATTTGTAGTAATGCCATGCTTGCAACGATTTGGCTTCTTAGCTTTTTCATTAAATAATTAATCAGCGAATGTCCGATGACTGTGGGGATGGTTCCAAGGCCAAGGATAAGCATCAATTCTTTCGTTGAATAAGTTCCCAGTGGTTTTTGTCCTAGGCATAAAGCAAATATAATACAGCAGATGGCTGCAAAAAAATAGAGCGGTGTAATATATAGAAATATATTTGGAATATCCTGGTTTTTTTTGGCCAATGCGATATAAAAACATGCCAAAAACATTGAGCCAAAACAAATAGTGTCGCCCCAGAAATTCTCCTGGCTGATACTAAAATCTGCCACGCCTATCCAGACAACACCCATCATCGCAATAAGTGTTCCAAGGATTTCCCTGCCGGTTGGTTTTTCACGTGTAAGTGCAAAAATAATAAATGGCATTATAATCGGGATAAGATTAACGATAACAGTTGAATTGGCTGCTGGCGTTTTTCGGGCCCCGGAGATCCAGGAAATAAAATGGAGTGCGAGAAATAACCCGGGCAAAAATGCTTGCCAGACCTGTTTCATTTTAAAAGTGTCGTGATGCTTTTTTTTCTGATAGAAAAAGATCGGGGCAAGTAATGCAACGGCAACGAGTAGTCGCCATGCCGCGAGCCAGTACATATTTTCACTGCTAAGTTTGATAAATATGACGGAAATAGAGCAGGAAATCACTGCAACAAGGGCAAGCAGATAATATAGCATAGGATCGTGACTCCAACCAGGAGTTTATCCCCAGGTGAATCGATTAGGCTACTTCAGCAGGTAGCTTAAAAGTCACATTTTCTTTTTTGTAAGTCATTGTGTCAATCGTTGCATTGTCGCGCTCTTGGAAAAATTTGACAACGCCTTGAACGACTTTTTCAGGGGTAGATGCCCCAGAGGTAATGCCAACCGTTTCCACATTTTCTAGCCATTCTTCTTTGATATTTTTGTAGCTAGAAATTAAATAGGCTGGTACTTTTAATTTGGCGGTTTCCACAAGACGATTTGAATTTGAGCTATTTTTTTCACCTGCAACAAACACAAGATCCACCATTTCAGATAGACGTTTTACCGCTTCCTGGCGATTGGTTGTCGCATAGCAGATATCATCTTTGGAATTTTTGATATCTGGAAATTTTTTATAAAGTGCTTCAACAATTTGCTTGGTATCATCTTTCGATAATGTCGTTTGCGTAATAAAGGCAACCTTGTCTGGATTTTCAACGATGAGATTTTCAACATCTTCAACCGTCCCAACGATGTGCATTGGGGCATAACCTTGCGTGCCAATGACTTCCTGGTGACCTTCGTGGCCGATTAATATGATTTCGTACCCATCATTGTCGTAGCGAATGGCTTTTTTATGAACTTTGTCCACCAATGGGCAGGTTGCATCAATGACTTCTAACTGTAAATCTTTTGCTTCCTGATAAACTTGTGGTGAGACGCCATGGGCACTCATGATTAATATGCCACCTGAGGGGACATCTGAAATATGATCCACAAAGATGGTGCCATAGTCGTTGATCAGTTCATTGACAACTTGAGCGTTATGGACAATCTCATGATTGACATGAACTTTCCTACCGGGATATTTTTTGTGTGTCAATTTCACGGCTTCGATGGCCATATGTACGCCAGCACAAAATCCTCTGGGTTCTGCGAGTATGACTTTTTTTATCATATAATTTCCTGTAAATTCTTGTCATATAAGAAGCTATTAAAAATCTATCATAAACATATTCTCGCGAACTTTCAAGTGCAATCGTTGTGAGTTTTCGATATTGTAACTTATTGAAAGACTAGAAGTTGCAGTCTTTGATTTTGATGGAAAAGGGCATGGTTGCTATAATAGATAGTCGATATCCGTGTCATTCTTTGGCGTGTTAGAGATTGTTTTTGTCATCGATTTCGATTACACTAATGCGTCTAAATTTTTGTGTGTTACTTTTTTTATTACTTCACTTGAGGGTAAACCATGTATCAAAATGTAAAGAAGATTCAGTTATTGATTTTAAGTTGTCTATTTATAGCGTTGACATTTGGTAGTCAAAGCTCATTGCTGGCTGGGGCGAAAACGCCGATTGTCAAATCAGATAAGAAAGCGGGCATCAAAGCATTGATTATTACTGGTCGAAATAATCACGATTGGTGCCGCACGTCACCAATTTTAAAACAGATGTTGGAAGATTCCGGTTTATTCTCAGTTGATCTTGTCAAGGTGGAAACTGATGAAGAGACTCGGGCATTTCATATCGACTTCAAGCCTTATGATGTTTTGGTTCTGGACTACAATCACTATGTCGGACCAACCGAAATTGAGGAAGAGGAAGAAGAGGAGCATGGTCCCGGCGAAGAGGATGCCGAAGGGGATGGTGACGGTGAAGGCGAAGGTGAGGAGGAAGAAGAAGGGCATGATGATGAAGGCGAAGGCGAGGAAGATGACGAAGAGTTTGAAGATGATGAAGACGATTGGGTAGAGCCTGAAGCTATACAATGGCCAGATGCCACGAAAAAAGCTTTTGTAGAATATGTTAAAAATGGCGGTGGCGTTGTTTCTTATCATGCCGCGAATAATGCATTTGGTGGTTGGAAAGAATATAATGAAATCATTGGTCTAGGTGGTTGGGGTGGTCGCACAGCGGCATCAGGTCCTTACCTTCGTTGGCGGGATGGCAAAGTTGTCATTGAGCAGGTGCCTGGTCCTTGTGGCGAACATGGTGAAAAACATGATTTCTTGATGGTGAATCGTAATACCGAACATCCTATTACAAAAGGATTGCCTGAAAAATGGATGCATGCATTTGATGAGTTGTATGATCACTTACGTGGTCCTGCTATGAATATTACATTATTATCAACAGCGTTTTCCAAGGATTCAAATAATGATGAACCAATCCTTTGGACAGTTGATTATGGCAAGGGCCGTTGTTTTCATACCACTTTAGGGCACGTTTGGCTTGGTGAAAAAGGAGTGCCTGCTCTCGAATGCGTTGGCTTTATCACAACATTTTTACGTGGAACTGAATGGGCTGCGACAGGAAAAGTCACACAGGAAGTACCTAAGGATTTTCCAACGGAAGATAAGATTAGTCGTTGGAGTGGATTTAAGCCACCAAAATAGTCATATATATGGTATCAAATGAAATGAATGCCAGTCACTACGAAATGTAGTGTCTGGCATTTTTTAATGGTTGTTATATAAGGCTTTATCGTATTGTATAGCTGCTTGTAAAATTGTAGAGAACCGAGTATAATGTGTATTCGTACTAGTTATTTGAATGCTACCCCAATCTCTCCACAAAAAACTAAAGGTGTGACTGAGTATGACAAATGACCCTGCCCCCGCGACGAAACCTAAGTTTGTATATCTCATTGTTTGTTTTGTTTTTTTACTAATGCTTGTCACTGCGTTGATAGCTCAAGTGCCATCGTTCATTGGTTGGCTGGAAACAAAAGAGTCTGGTATTGCACAAAGCTTGGCTGATTCAGAGTTCATCAAATTTTGTGGTCGCTTTCATCCGATGATTTTACATTTTCCTGTGGCACTTCTGACGATATTGCTTTTGTTTGAAGTGATTGCATTTTTTAGAACCTCCAAAGGGTTTGAGGCGGCGATGTGGATTTTGCTGATTCTGGGTTGGCTCTCAGCGGTTAAGGCGTCTATCTTCGGCGTTTTTCTTTCCTGGAGCGGTGGTTACGATTCCGAAACGCTGTATTGGCACAAATGGTTAGGTATTGCTGTTGCCATATTGTCCACTATTTTAGTCGTACCGAAATTAATGTATGGCATAAAAAAGAAGAAAAAGTTTTTGCATACTTATCGAGTACTGTTAGTAGGTTGTGCGGTTTTGATTTCCTTTGCAGGTCATTATGGAGCCAATCTGACACATGGTTCAAATTATTTAACGGAATATATGCCTGATTCTATCGCCAATTTATTGGGCATCGAAAAGGGCGCATCAAAAACTGTGGTTGCATCCAGTGGTGATTTTGCCAATAACGTTTGGCCCATATTAGAATCACAATGTCTTCAGTGTCATGGTGCGGAAAAGCAAAAAGGTGATTTTCGCGTTGATTCTTTGGAAGCGTTGTTGTTTGGTGGCGAGAGTATGACTCCCGGGGTTGTCAAAGGCGATGCGATGGCCAGTGAACTCATCCGTCGTGTACTTTTGCCAATAGAGCATGATGAAGTGATGCCACCTGAAGGCAAAGGTGTGATGACACCAGAAGATATTATGACGCTGGTGAATTGGGTTAATCGTGGTGCTCAGTGGGCAGAGGGGACGTCAGTGGCAGAGGCTGTTGAAGAGACTGAAGTCACTGTCACGCAGAAGCCAAGGGTTGAGATTGAATTGCCAGAGGTGGTTGATTTTGATGTTCATATTATGCCGATCTTGCAAGAGCGATGTATCGAGTGTCATGGTCCTGAAAAACAAAAAGGAAAATTGCGTGTCGATTCGCTTGCTTGGATTGCCAAAGGTTCTCGAGGCGACCCTGTTGTTATTTCTGGTAATCCAGATGAAAGTTCATTTTACACATTAACTATTTTACCTGAAGATGATCCAGATATCATGCCAGCCAAAGGGGATCCGCTGACAAAAGCACAACAAGCATTGATTTACCGTTGGATCGAACAGGGTGTAGACTTTCCTGCTGAAGAACCTGTTGAGCAAATTCAACCAGAGAAAGAACAAAGTCATAAAAGTGAACCAGCCGCCTCTTCTTTAGCGGCGGTCGCATTTGGTTCTGGACCGAAAAATAGTATTTCATATGAAAAAGATATCGAGCCTATTTTAAGACAAAATTGTACCCGTTGTCATGGCATTAATCGTCAGGAAAGTGGTTTGCGTTTGGATTCTTTGGAATGGATTGCCAAAGGGGCAGATGGTGCACCGGTGATTATCTCAGGGAAACCAGAAGAAAGCGAATTGGTTTATTTAATCAATCTTTCACCTGACAATGAACGGTTTATGCCATATAAAAATGAGCCATTAAGTCGGATGGAAATTGAATTAATTGAAGAGTGGATTCGACAAGGGGTGAAACTACCCAAAGTGGATCCAACCGAGGTCACTTTAACAGGTGATAAAATTGACTTTAAAAGAGACATCATGCCCATCATGAATAAGCATTGTGTTGAGTGCCATGGTACGGTGAAGCAGAAAGGCCAGGTTCGTGTTGATTCTTTAGAGTGGATTGCTAAGGGGGCTGACGGTGAACCGATCGCAATATCTGGTCGACCTCAAGATAGTAAGCTTTATACATTAACTATTTTGCCTGCGGATCACCCTGATGTGATGCCTGCAAAAGGAGATACCTTAAGCAAAGCTGAAACGGAATTGCTTCGCAAATGGTTATTGCAAGGTGAAAAAATGTTAGAGGTTGAAGTCCAAAAACCTGAAGTGGCTGATCCCGCCTTGTCTCGGCCTTTAATTCATTTTGCCAATCAAGTGCAGCCGATTTTTAATCAAAGTTGTGTGGAATGTCATGGCCCTGATAAGCAATATAGTCAATTGCGATTGGATTCTTTGGAACAATTAAATAAAGGTGCAAATGGAAATTCGGTTGTTGTCGCTGGCGATGATAAAGCCAGTAAACTGTATGATCTAATTTCTTTGCCATTTGCGCATGATGATTTTATGCCAGCTCAGGGGGATCCTCTCACCGATGAAGAAACAGAATTGGTTCGCAGCTGGATTGTCCAGGGGGCGGGTGATGGTGTTCCTATTCATTTTGCCAGCCAGATTCAACCGATTTTTAATCAAACTTGTGTCCATTGCCATGGGCCGGAAAAGCAAAAAGGCCAATTGCGATTGGATTCATTTGAATGGCTCAGTAAAGGTGCTGGTGGCAAAGAGGTGGTTGTTGCTGGAAATCCTGAAAAAAGCTTACTTTATAAATTGGTAACTTTACCATTTGAACATGTTGATTTTATGCCAGCTCGTGGCGAGAAATTGCCTCAAGAGCAAGCTGATTTATTACGTGACTGGATTGTTCAGGGAGCACGTCAAGTCGATTCAAACCAGGTCTCTAAACATTAAACAGATATGAGAAAGATTAAAAAATGACAGATACCATGACGGCCTACTCTTTGTATGGCAAAGAAGATCTGCGAGCAGAAGCAAAACCCAAACCTGTGGCTGGGCCTGGTCAAGTGATCGTCAAGATTCAGCGGATTGGCATTTGCGGATCTGATATGCATTATTATGAACATGGGTATTGCGGTGCATTTGTTCCCAAGCGACCTTTTATTTTGGGTCATGAGTTTTCCGGGCAAATCATTGAAATCGGTGAAGGGGTAAAGGGATTTAAAATGCATGATCGTGTGGCTGTTGATCCATCACATCCATGCCATGTGTGTGAGTTCTGTTTAACCGGTCGTTATAATTTATGCGAGAATATGCGATTCTTAGGTAGTGCTAGTGTCGATCCTCATATTGATGGCGCTTATTGCGAATATATTTGTATGCCAGCAGAAAATTGTTTTCATCTACCAGCTTCATTAGATTATGGCAAAGCGGCATTATTAGAACCTTTGTCTGTTTGTATTCATGCCGCTCGACAAGCAGGTGAATTATTTGGAAAAACTGTTTTGATCACTGGAGCCGGAACCATTGGGCAATTACTGCTGCAAGTATTGCAAACTATGGGAGCTGCGAAAGTTTGTGTCAGTGATGTTAAGTCTACTGCGAGGGATTTTTCCTTATTGCAAGGGGCTCAAGAGGCACTCGATCCTTTATCAGATCAATTTGAAAATCAGGCAGCGCAAATCGCACCTAAAGGATTCGATGTCATCTTCGAAGTATCTGGTGCACCGGCGGCATTAAAGCAGGCCATTCATCTGGCCAAGAGAGGAGCTACTCTGGTACAGGTGGGGACATTACCTCAAGAGGTTTCCTTGCCAGCGAATTTAATTATGGTCAAAGAACTCAAGATGGTTGGTTCCTTTCGATTTGCCAACGTGATTCCTGCGGCGATTGATTTAGTGGCTTCCGGGCGTGGTCAGTTTGATTCGATTATTACCCATACATTTAAGTTTGATCAATTACTGGATGGCATGAAAAAAGCTTGCAGTCGAGAAGATGTCGTCAAGGTTCACATTTCGCTTGATGACTAAAATTGTTGTTATCGGGCCTTGGGTTTCGTGAAGTTGAGGGAAGTTCAGGTCGATAATAGCGATATGGATACCACCTATAAAATAGAACCTGTCGTAGCGAAATTTGTCATTTGCATGCGTTTGAATGAAGCAGATAATTTTATCGCAACGCGTCCCATCAAGTTAAGCGAAACAGAGCTTTCTTTGCAAACACAACTCAAAGTGGAGGTGGGCCAGGAAGTGCAATGTCGTGTAAAGCTCTGTCAGATTGATAAGCCCATGATCATTGATGCCGTTGTGACTGAGACCAGTTATGATGATGTGAATGATCTGATGTTTTGTGTTTGCAAGTTTGTTGATATTGATCGAACTTATTCAGAAGAAATTAAATTATTTAACGTTCAAACCGCATTCTCCTTATCCCATTTTTTGGCAGAGTTTCCATTATTTGAAGACTTTACTCAGCAGGACTGTGAAACATTAGCGAAGTTTGTTACTTATCGTGAATTGGAAAAAAAACAAGTCCTATATTATGAAAAGACCACTGATAGTCATATGCAAGGATTGTTTATTGTACAGTCAGGGTTGTTATCAATTTATAAAGGCAAAAAGCATCGACCTGATAAGCAAATTGCTGTGGTTTCTCCTGGTCAAATTTTTGGTGAAAACACTCTGGTAACTGATCAGCCCCATACTGCGACTATCGCAGCCGTTAATGAATCGACCCTTATCCAAATCAGCAAGATTGGCTTTCAAAGGCTAAAGGAAAAATATCCTGAGTTGGGTCTTAAATTTATGGAAATTGTTGCACGAACTCTTTCGAAACGTTTAGGGCGGACAACCAAACTACTCTTTAACCCTATAGAACTGAAAAAGTAATCTAAAGCCTTATAAAATATTGAATTATAAGTCGACAGAGCCCTCAATTTTTTCCATTTTCTTATTAAGTTACCGTCTCATTCATTCGATAAAAAATATGGAATAAGTGGGAATTACGAGGTCGGTTTCCAGTGTCGGGAATCTTTTCATTCCAGTGTAATCCCCTAGAAAAACCTTCGTTTAGAAGGATTGAAACTGTCGGGTAACGTTTATAGTACGAGATAATGTCCTATAACATTTGCGGGGTTTGACTCCAAATTTTTGCAGATGTGAAATTCGTATTATAAGCTATTGGGAGTTAGGAATAGGACAGATTAGATATGGCTATTATGTTTAAAATTGATGATTTGCAGGTCGGGATGTGTCTTGGGGAAGATATCATGAGTGGTATGCATACGCTGATGTCCAAAGGGCGTGAGCTTACCGCAGATGATATTGGTTATCTTAAAAAGAAATTTCCAGATCTTTCTGTCCAGATTGATGATGGTACCAATAATGATCCTGAAGAACTTGAGGAGCTGTCCCCGGAAGTGGCTCAGCAAATCGAACAGAATTTTAAGCGAGTTGTTGAGAAGGCCGGGAGTTTTGTCAAGCATGGCAAAACCATCGATGAAAAACGTCTTCAGGAAATTGAAGATGCCATTAGCGAAATGCTTAAGTTCATTAAAGAAAATCCCATGACGATGAATCTTCTTGAACAATCTTCGGGTTGGCATGAATATTTACGTGATCATGGATTAAGTGTCTTTTACTATACCACCATGTTGGGATTTGCACTTCAAGATCACTTCAATGAAATTAATTCTGATGATGATCAAAAATGTGTGACCAATGGATTACGACCTGTGGCAACAGCAGCTTTATTCCATGATATTGGTATGGTGCCTATTCAGCATCTATATGATAAATCAGGCAAGCCGGATGACAAGGAATGGTCATCAATCAAAGCACATCCAGCTGTTGCAATGGATATTTTGCCCGAAGAAATTGGCGAAGAAGTTCGCAATGCGATCCAGCATCATCATGAAAACTATGATGGTAGTGGATATCCATATGGCATTAGTGGAGACGATATTAATATTTTCAGTCGAATCCTTCGAATTACCGATGCGTTTGCCGCTGCGACGACTGCAACAGCCTACCGTAAAAAGAAATCACAAATCCAGGTTTTGTTTGAGATGATCAATGGCGAATTTAGGAATTGCTATGATCCTGGATTACTTAAAGTCTTTGCCAATATCTTACAGCCTTTACCTGTAGGTGCTAAGCTACGCCTGAATACAGGACAGTGGGCTGTGGTTGTTCAACAGAATCCCAAAAATCCATTTAACCCGATGTTGCTGATTGCATTTGATTATAACAATGTGATGCTGCCAAAAGGGCAAATGGAAAAACCATTTTATCTTTCTGATCGTAACGACATCGAGATCGTGGCGTTTGGTAAAAAAGCTTTGCCATTCATGAAAGATTTTAAATGTCATGCCCCATTTAAGTCGGCGGATGAAGCGTTAGAGAAAACCTGCGCTGCGCTCTTTGAAGCGGTGTAGAGCTTATAATCCTCATAACTTAACAATTAACTAAACGTTTATACCCCCAAAACAGTTTATGGGACGTTGTGTGCTTACTGACTATATCATACTCTTGATATAGCGGAATATCGCAAGTGAACTATGATCATATCAAGCCAGTGGTTCGCTATCGTAATCCGTTCTGTAGGATAATTAAGAGATATCGTTTAATGCAGTCAAAAGTTTATATCAAAACTACACAAGGTGGTTGCCCATGTCAGAAACAATGCTAGGACCAGAAGAACTTCAGCCAGGGATGTGTCTTGATGAAAATATTGTTAGTGGTATGCATACTATTTTGCCTAAAGGCAAAGAACTGACCGATAGCGATATTGAATATCTCAAGAAAAAATTTCCGATGATTTCTGTCAAAGTGCATGATAGCACAGAAGATGATGTGGCCGATGAACTGTCTGAAGAAGTTTCTGAAGAGCTTAAGGAAAGTTTTAATCGTGTGATGGAAACCGCTGGTTCATTTATGAAAGATGGACGAGCAATTGATGAAGCGAAAATGAAAGAAATCCAGCAAGCTATTACCGAGATGCTGGAATACATACAAAGCCATCCGGTCAATATGAATCTATTGGAAAAATCTGCAGGTTGGCATGATTATCTGCGTGATAAAGGGATGAATGTTTTTTATTACACGACCCTACTTGGTTTTGAATTGCAGGATCATTTTAAACAGATGCATGCAGATGATAATTCAAGCAGGAAGACATCTCTGATGTCAAGTTTACGACCCTTATCGACGGCGGCCTTATTCCATGATATCGGCATGGTGCCCATCCAACATCTCTTTGATAAAAGCGATAAGCCGGATGATAGTGAATGGTCATTGATTAAGGCACACCCATCAGTTGCGGCAGAGCTATTGCCAGAAGATATGGATAAAAAAGTGCATGCCGCGATTCAGCAGCATCATGAGAATTTTGATGGAAGCGGTTATCCTTTTGGCTTAAGCGGAGAGGATATAGATATCTTTAGTCGTGTCATCCGAATTGCGGATGCCTTTTCATCAGCGACGATGGGCACAGGTTACCGTAAAGGCAAATCCATGATGCATACTCTTTACGAAATGATCAATGGCGAATACAGCCATTGTTATGATCCAGGATTATTAAAATTATTTTCAAATATTATCCAACCATTGCCGGTTGGTGCAAAATTGCGTTTGAGTACCGGCCAGTGGGGTGTTGTTGTGAAACAAAATTCTGCCAATCCCTTTGATCCGGTGATTTTGATTGCCTATGATCACAACAATTACCCGATCCCCAAAGGGCAATTGGAAAAGCCATTTATTCTATCCCAGCGATCTGACATCAAGGTTATTTCTTTTGGTAAAAAACCGATGCCTTTTATGAAGGATGCGACAGCAAATAATCCTTTCAAAAACAGTGACGCTCTTTTAGAGAATACCTGTAATCAAATATTTACCGATTAAACTACATGTTATTTGTGTTTGAATTTCTAAACCGTGATAGCTGTTTGATTAGCTAGTGGTGTCTTGGCGGGTGATTTTTTCTTTGAGATTTTTGTCGTAGGGACCAATAAGTGATTCAAGTAGGCTAGGGTCACGGTCAGGTTCCATGCCTTGATGGATGCGTGCCATGCGTTCTTCGTGTTTGATTTGCATGCCCTTGAGGGAGAGAACTGTCACCATAATAGCGACAGTAATGGCAAAAACTGTTATGCTAAGAAGGCCCATGACTTGGCCGCCATTCATACTTAACAACATTTCTTTTAATGTATCCACAAGGACCTCCTGAACCTCAATTTTTAGCTGTTGCTTGAATATTAGACGATCATCTCGGGTTGAAGTTACAATAATTTTAGCAAAAAAGTGGAAATAAGTAAATATATGATTGATACGAATATGTGTATTAAAGCCACTCGAAATACGTTGAGAGAAAAAAATAATTAGGAAGACAAACTTTAGGGGTTTTGGACTCGCCAAGGTACTAGTGACCGTTCTAGCCCTTTGGTATGCTTGTAGTTAAATCTATCATTATCTGATTCTATCAATTGAAAAATCCACCTTCTTTTTATATAATGTAGCCTGTGCAAACCCTTTCTCAATGGGCTGTGGCGTAAGGTCTTTTAGTTCAATTGGTTAGGTTTTGCTGGCTGGGAAGAAAACGATTGATAGCACACGCGAGCTTGATTTATGACCAAACGATTGTTGGCAGCCTTACTGGGTTGTTTGATTTTTATATTTTTCGGAGTCCTGGTCGCCATTGTTGCGATTGATTCTGATACCTTGGTATCTCGCGATATTGCCTACCAGCTCCCATTTGATCAGACCATAAGTGAGGCCCAAATCCTAATCGCTCTGGAGGATCAAAAGCAGATTTTGCAATCTCTTGCGATTTCATCTGAGGTGCAATGGCCTATTTCGCGAGATTTCCTCCTGGATAATCTTAAGTTTTCGTTATCCACACAACCACCGACTATTCATGTTTCTATGCAGTGTGACTCTCGCATTAATTTGATTTCACCTTTTGATCAATGGATTAAGCTATTTCAAAATCAAACTAGTGGACTCAATGGTCAAAATCCTTCGGTCTGGATGCCCAGCAATTCATTGCCAATAAATGCTACGCTTGATAAAGAAAATAAGAAATTTGAAAACTTATTGATTTCTGAGTTGAAAAAAGAATTTACTTCTCAGAAACAAGTCACGAAAGAAAAAATGCAATTGCAACTCAAGTTAAACCGATTGCAATCTGAATTAATTATGATAGAGCGGGGCGTGAATGATATTAATTTTGAAGATAACGAAGATTTTAAAACATATTTACAACCATACCTTTTACAGTCCTATTCCAATCATCATTTATTATTGGAATATGAGAAAACCCTCAAGCTCACGCGTGATCAGAAAAACGCTCTTGATATTTTAGCTGGTAAAGAAACGTCCGTCGAAGGGCTAGCAGCTATCGAATCGGAACGAAATAAACGTCAGTTGGATATTATCATGGCACAACATGAGATCGAAACAATTAAACAGACCATTGATCAGAAAATAAAAACAGACCATTGGCCGATCTATAAACGCATTCAAAAAAATAAGATTTACGAATACCATAAAATGGTTGTCGGTTTCAAAGACCAGTTGAATGTCAAAGAAAAGCAATTGTTGGAAATTGCTATTCGTATTAGTTTGCATCAAGCGGAGCTCCATAAGTTAAATCCAACAAAGGCTCGATTTGTCAACTTGGAGGCTGGAAGTCCCACCTTAATGATTCAGAATCCTCTCGCTGCAACCCAAACCAAAACCGTATTTGGCCAGTTACAACTTTACCTTATTGCTGTGACAGGCTTTTTTGGTGCTGTTGTTGGATTGCTTGTTGGATGGTCAAAGTATCCTCAAAATAGGCTTAAGAAACAAAATGTTTCAAAAAACCCTTTTGAACTGGAACCGGTGATTATTGAGCGACCTATGACGCACCCGTTAACTGAAAGTAAAAGTTACGATGAGGTTAAGTCTGTTTCAGACAAGCCGAAACCAAAAGCACCAGCGAAGAATAAGCCAGTGGTCTCGCCAGGTTTAGCTAAAAAACCAGTAGAAAGGCCTTCCAAAAAAACACAACCTAAACCATTGCCTGACGATAACGCAAAGGTAGATAAAGAACCTGCATTAACTTCCTTGCAGAGTGAACCGATAAAACCTGTCAAAAAAGTGGTGCCGAAAAAAGAGGCCCCCAAAAAAGAACCAGCTCCTAAGCCAGAGCCGCCTAAGGTAATTGCGAAAAAGCCGGAACCTAAAATTGAAACAAAACCGGAATCAGATAAAAATATTTTTGATCCTAATAGCGATTCTGGCACCGAGGAACAGTGTGATGTGTATGCGGATATGATCGACGCATTGCGATCGCGAACCAAGTGTCCATTTATCATTGTTACTGCTGCGAATGCTAAAGAGATCTCGCCACGATTCCAGTCACAATTGGCAATTACATTGCAGAAGCGACAACAACGTGTTTTGATGATTGAAGCTGACGAATCCAGTTCGATTTGGGCTCAAGAAGTATTTAATGTACCCGTAGAGCCCGGTTTTTTTGAATGGCGATGCGGTCAGGCCTGGGTGTCTCAGGTCACCCACGATACCCATCTTCGCGATGTTGTATTTATGCCTGCTGGAAAATTGAATGCTCAGCAGGGAACGGATGATCTGGATTTATCTAAAGAGCGACATCGCTGGGATAATTTAAAGAATAGTTTTGACGTTGTTTTATTGTATAGCCCAAATGTTCTTGCCGCAAAAGCCAAACAGCCCCATCAGAAAGCCGCCAAACATCTTCTCGAAATGGCCGATGGTGTATTCATTCTCACCAAATCACGTGGCATTGAAAAACTGCAGGAAAAATATCAATTACTGCTGACAGAACGTCCTGCCGAGTTGTTGAGTATCATCAACGTAAAAAAATAATCCATCTCTATTTTATAGCCCAAAAACCATTTTAGCCGATATTGGACTAGTATCGAACTAGACAAAAAAGGCTATAATGAATGAAAATACAAATGACACAACAAGATCGTATAAGTCGTAAGCCCCTGGTTTGTATTTGCTTAGCGCTTATTTTCCTGTTGGGATGCCAGGTGACTCCTACTAAGTCATATGTAGCAAAGACGACCAAAGAATTATACGCCAAACCGACCGTGGGTGTCATGGCATTCAGTAATTATGCTCATGGCCAAATGCCGGCGAACCTGGGGCACCAATTAGCAGAACAGCTTGCCGAAGAACTCATTCAAACCGAACGGTTTATCATTTTGACCCCGCAACAAACACATGGCGTATTGGCCCAAAATACCAGCCGTTTTCGCAAAAAGCAAGCGGCCCAATTCCTACCCAGCACTGCCAATCAAATCAGTTACCTGATTAGAGGAAAGATCACTGATTATGGCTATGTCGAATTAGACAATTGGAAAGATCGAGTAGGGGAACTGAAAATGTTTAGCCGAGGTTACGCTATTGTGGGCGTAACCCTCAGTCTAATAGATACCCATACCGGGCATACATTAGCTGTCAAGCGGTTGAGCGGTAAAGTGAATTGCTCCAAGGAAGAGCTGGATAAGGTCAAGCATAATGAAAAAGCGTCCTTTGCCAGTAACGCTTATTTCTACACGACTATGGGTAAGGCGACAAATAAATTTCTCAAATATGCCGTTAAAGAAGTTGGGCATTTAGTTAAAAATCCGCCATATCAGCCTAAAATCGCTTCAATGATCAATGATCGAGTGGTCATCAACGGTGGAAATGATCGGGGCATTCAGATGTATAGCCAATTTATTGTTCGTCCGCCATCCAATGTCGTGATTGATCCCGATTCGAATGTGCAACTTGGGTTTATCACTGGCCAGAGAATAGGTAAAGTTCAGGTCACACAGGTACTTGAACATTATTCCATCGCCAAAATTCTCGAAGGCCATAATATGATTAAGCCGCACCAGACTCTGTTTCCCGTTGAGGTTTATGATAAGGTTGACCGTTCGCACAAGGCTGTTTTAAGCAACTATTAGAGGTGGGGGCATATCTCCTTCCGGCAGGCTCTCGATGATTCTCGAGGTTTATTCTCATTGGTTGAGCGGGGATGTTACGCTTTTTATGGGATCCAGCGTTTTTAATCGGTCAGTCCAAAACGTTTCACATTCGGCTATAATTTGAATAATCTTGAATTTATCGGCCTTTTTCCTTGCAAAATCCCCCTTTTTTGATAGAAATAACCTTAGGACGTTTAAGAAAATAATCCATCATGGAGGATATTATTATGAAGAAGGCATTTCGAATAGCATGTTCGCTTATTTTATCACTGGGCCTACTAGTTTTGTCAGGTTGCAGTGAGTCTGTTAAGTTGAGTAATCAAGGTCAGGCCTTGGTGAAGTACGGTCAATTTCCTCAAGCTCAAGAGAAACTGACCCAAAGTCTGAACTATGATTATGAAAATGCTGAAGCTCATTATTGGTTGGGCCGATGCTATCATGCTGAGGGTAAAATTGAAAAAGCAATTTATCAATATAGCCTTGCTGTAAGGTTTGTACCTTCGAAAGATGTGTATCAAGTGACCTATATTAAATCACTTTATAATAATGGTCAGAAAAACGAAGCTTTTGAAGCTGCTCAAACATTTTTACGTTTAACCAAGAAAGATCCAACATATACCCAAGACAAGATCGTCTTAGCTCAACATTTTGCACAGAGCGGTATGTTGGACTTAGCAATGATGACCTGTGATTACGCAACGGTTCAAGATCCAGGCAATGCTTCGCCTGTGGTCGCTAAAGCCGATTTGTATTTTAAATCAGGCCAAAAACAAGTAGGTGTCGAAACATTGCGTGAAGCGTTTCGCATTGATCCTTATTTTCCAGGTTTGGCATCGCGTTTAGGTACCCATGGCTTAAGAGTGAATATTCCTCAGTCAGATCAGAAAGTTCGTGGTGGTTCACCTTTGGAGCAACAACTCAGTACGCTATAACGTATTCGTTTTATGGAATTGATAAAAGGCAACTCACTTTGGGTTGCCTTTTTTTATGGTTAGTCGTTGAGTGTCAAGCCGGTGACAAGACCATCAACCATGTTTCTGATTGTGGGGTCATGATCACATAGTTTGTCAATATTTCGATAGGCATGTAGGACGGTGGTGTGATCGCGGCCACCAAAGTAACCACCAATTTCTTCCAGGCTATGTGATGTTAAGTCACGCGCGATGTACATACATACTTGGCGAGGGAAGGCAATACTTCGACTACGTCGTTTACTTTGCAAGTCTCCCAGTCGGACATTGAAGTGTTGCGTTACAGCATCAATGATTTGTGTGATGGTAATTTGGTGTCGAATTTGTGTCGGTTCGTCACCAAAGGCTTCACGTGCCAGATCGAGTGTAATTTCACCGCCATCCAGCATGGCCATTCCGTAAATTTTAGTCAGAGCACCTTCGAGTTCACGGGTATTATTTTCCACGCGTTTGGCGATGTAGTTGATGATGTCATCTGGGACATTCATGCCTCGTAATTGCGATTTTTTGTATAAAATCGCCATGCGAGTTTCCATGCAAGGCTTATCAATCCGTGTCACCAATCCCTGGCTAAAACGGCTGATCAAGCGTTCTTCCAGGTTAGGGATCTCAGAAGGGCTGCAATCTGCTGAAAGAATAATCTGTTTGCGACTTTGATAGAGCGTATTGAATGTATGGAAAAACTCTTCTTGGGATCGGTCGCGATCCGTTAAGAATTGAATGTCATCAATGACCAGCATGTCAACATGACGATATTTGTATCTAAAATCGTATAGGTCACCTTCTTCAACCGCTCGGATGAAGTGATTGACAAATGTTTCACAAGATAGGTACATGACACGCATGTCTTTATTGTTATTAAGTATGGATTGACTAGCCGCTTGCAATAAGTGCGTTTTGCCGAGTCCAACATCGCCATGGATAAACAATGGATTGTAAGTTTCTCCAGGAGAATCACTCACTGCAACGCAGGCGGCATGCGATAAGCGGTTGCACGGACCAACGACAAAATTATCGAAAGTATAGTCAGGGCTAAAATAAAGAAAACTTGATTCATCACCATCAACAGGAGAATCAGATGCTTCACTATCTCCGGAATGAGAAGGTTCGCCTGAGGACTCTTCTTCCTGATCACTTAATACGACTTCAATACCTACCAGGCGACCGGTCACATTTTGGACGGCCACTTTGAGTGAGTCGTTACATTCAGGCTGCTTGAGGTATTGTTTCCAACTTCGTTCTAGTGCCCCGATGCGAAGCAAACCATTTTCCAGGCTAATCGGTTCAAGTTGTTCAAACCAGCTGCGCCAGCTTTCGCTGTGATACTTTTGAAAATAGCGCAGTATGTTATCCCAAATATCTGCTAAAAGATCAGCCACAGTATTGCAATCTCCTTTCGCTGCTTATCATAATTGCTGATACATGCATCATCCTATCCCACTGACATCGGTTTTAAATCCAACATGCGATAACCCACCCATTGCGCTAATCATTCATTTGGTTGAAATCAACTAGTTGCGAAAAGAGTTGCGCCAATTTTTTCCGATATGAATATCCCACTCCATTGGGCTTCAGATTTGTATAGCTAAACCGAATTTTAGAAAAAACTCAGATAATATGTACAGTTATTTTTTTGAAAGTTTTTGAAACAAAATTTCTTACTAAGTGTTCCTAGTCTACTGATGTTCTAACAAAGTGTCAATGGCAAAGAACAGAAACTTTAACATGTTTTCGTAAACCGATATATCACAATGTATTTTATCTATTTCGATTTGTTAATTAATTTGTAAACACTTTTTGTTAACAGCATGTGTTTGCTTAAAATTAAATAGAACGATGGTGTTTATTTTATGATGATGCGTATATATATCACATTTACTAATGTTAATCACTCAGATAAATCCTGACTATAGATGAATTATTCTTGGTTGCTGTCATCAAAAGTCTGTTTTTAGTTTAGTCGACTCTGGCTGTGAGATTTTGGGTCATTTTCAGGCATCTGTGGTCGGGAGACAAAACCCATATTCACATAAACAGCTGATTAACATAAAGATAGGGGGAGGGGGAATGATTTTTCAGCAAATCGTTTGACTTCGAACTTAAATATCTTAAACTGTTGTACTTATCGTTTATTGTTAAGGTAAAACCCCCTGCAGCATACCTGGGGACAGATTTTAGAAACGAAGATAAGTAGTAGATATGTTTGCAATAATTTCTGATATACATTCGAATTTAGCAGCGTTGCAAGTTGTCCTTGAAGACATTCGTAGCCGTGGCATCAAAGAGATTTTCTGTTTGGGTGATATTGTCGGTTATGGTCCTGACCCTAAAGAGTGTCTTGATTTAATTATAGAAAATAACATTGCTAGTATCATGGGTAATCATGACCATGCTGTCTTTTATGAGCCGACCAACTTCAATTCTGGTGCAGAAAAAGCAAGTTACTGGAGTCGCCAGGCGTTGGAAGATGAACCTGATGCTGAAAAACGTAATCAGCGTTGGGCATTTTTAGGTCGATTGTCTGTTCGGCTGCAGATGGGAAATATCATTATGGTACATGCTTCGCCAAGGCGACCTGTCACAGAATATATTTTCCCCGATGATATCTATACCAATTCAACGAAGATCACATCGATCTTTGAACGTGTTGACCATCTCTGTTTTGTCGGGCACACACATGTGCCAGGTGTTTTTCTAGAAGATCCCGATTTTTATAGTGTGGATGAATTAGATTATGAATATACCATTAGTGATCAAGAGCGAGCAATTATCAATGTCGGATCAGTAGGTCAACCTCGCGATCAGGATACACGCAGTAGTTATGTTGTCGTGACGGAAGAAAAAATTCAATTTGTACGTTTGGAATACCCGATCGAAGAAACAGTTCAGAAGGTATATGCAAATCCTTATCTAGATAACTTTGAAGGCGATCGCCTGAAAGTGGGCCGGTAATTTATGGACGGAATCGATATTAAGCGGCTACTCTTGTCGTTTGTTTTGTGTGTTGGTATTATGATTGCGTGGCAATCTTACATGCTAAAGAAAAATCCGCCTAAGCCTCGACCTGCCTCGGCCCCTGCATCGTCTACATCACCAACCTCGCCTGTCTCCTCTTCCTCCTCTGGGACGCCTGTCGCAGATACGTTTACGCAACCACAGCTAAGCAGTGGTGATAAGCCAGCGACACCCGTAGAGGGGCAATGGACCTTGAAGGCGGTAGAGCCAGCGATGGATGAGGTAAAGCTTGGTTCACTATCAAAAGAGAGTTTGTATAAATCTGAAATCACCATGGATTCTAATAGCGGGGCGGTAAAGTCTGCCTTTTTGAGTGAATATAAATTAAAAGTGTCTGACGAGGATACTCTGTACCCTGTTTTAATGCCGGTACAATATAAGAATAAGCCATTAAACTCATTTATGCTAGGTCAGCTGAAAATCAAAGGCCGCAGCGAAGTGTTTGATTTGTCAGGTGGTTGTTGGCAGCAAATCAAGCATGAGGATGGACAGGGCGTTTCTTATTTAGCGGAAATTGTTGATGATAAAGACAGTGTGCTTTTTACGATTCGAAAAATCTTTAGTTATCAACCTAATGACTATCAGATGGATTTTTCGATTGAATTAATCAATAAAACGATTGGGCCACTGGAAATTGAATCATTGCAATTTGCAGGCCCGGCAGGCCCCATTTTAGAAGATCTCAGGTCCGATCGTCGCCAGACCGTCGCGGCCTTTCAACCAATCACTGGAGATGGCGTTTATATTGAAAAGTATCAGTTGGCACAAGCACGTGGCGACGATAGCATCGTGAATGGTTTAGGGGAAGTCATTCGTAAGCACCCGAATGATCGCATGCTTTGGTATGGTGTGAGTAATAAGTTTTTTACCTGTGTCTTGCGTCCGCTTGCGATTACAAATACGTCGAACACGAATTATGTTTTTCAAGGTAAAGTGCAATCTGAATTTGCGATGCTGGAGCCTGATTATCGAAAATTTGAAAGTACCATCGAAGAGCATTTGACCATGGCGACCCATATTGGCCTTGATCCAGGAGAGGCGTTGGCTAGCCAGCAAGCGGTTACAATGCCCTTTAAAATTTATCTCGGGCCAATTGATAGCGATCTGTTTACCCAGGAACCTTATGCTGCTTTATATTTTGAAAACTTGTTAAATACAATGGCTTGTAGTGCGTGTGCTTTCGATTGGCTAACCGCCTTTATTTTAAAGATGCTTAAATGGTTTTATGGATTTATGGGTAATTATGGCATTGCCATTATTATTCTCGTGCTTTTGGTTCGGCTGGTTCTTCATCCCATCACCAAAAAAGGCCAGGTGAATATGATGAGTATGTCTAAAGCCATGGCGAAAATTCAGCCAAAGATGGAAGAGATCAAAAAGAAATATGCGGGTAATAATGCGGAAATTCAAAAGCGTACCATGGCTCTTTATAAGGAGCAGGGTGTCAATCCAGCTGCGGGTTGTTTGGGAATGATCCCCATGCTGATTCAGATGCCGATCTGGATCGCTCTTTATACCGCTGTTGATGCTAATGTTGCATTGCGTCATGAAGGGCTTTTTCCTGCATCATTTCATTGGTTAACAGATCTTTCGGCACCTGACCGTTTAATTCCATTTAGCGTACTGGGCTTGCCTTCATTTACCATGCCTTTAAATATGGGCTACGTGGATGCATTTAATTTGCTTCCTATTTTGTTAACCATCGCAATGTATTTACAAACCAAATTAACGGCTCAGCCCACTGCAGCAACAAATCCTCAGATGGAACAGCAGCAAAAAATTATGCGTGTTATGATGCCCGTTATGATGCTATTCTTTTTCTACGCCGCACCGTCAGGACTGAATCTGTACATCATGGCCAGTACATTTGCCGGTGTTATAGAGCAAAAACGCATTCGTAAGCATATCGAACAAGAGGATGCTGAAAAGGCGAGTGTGACCACACAGGCAACATCCAAAATCACCAAAAAAATGGAGCCTAAAAAGAAAAAGCCTAAACCGCCGACACGTTTCAATTAAATGTGCTTTAATTACGCCTTAAACGAATATAGATCAAGTATTGAAGCGGATAACGCGGATCTATTTTGATTTCCGTGGAATAAGGCAATGCATTTTCTTTTTATATCAAATCCGTGAATTGCGCGTCATCCGTGTTCTATATCTTAGTTCGATAGATCATTGAATTATTATGAAATGAATAGTAGGGATCTTACTGCTATGACCTGGGAGGCTTTGCCACAGCAGTAAGAAATCCCAAAGGGTAAGGTGAGTAGACTTTTGTCTTTAATGTTTTGTCTGTATCATTTTTTATGATGCAGCATGAAAGGGAGGCGATCCTTTCATGCTGCAATCTCTCTCACTCCTAAGATGGAGTTCTTGGCCCGATTGCAAACAAGGCATGTGGTTCTGGTTAGAAAAACGCAACCGAGCCAACCTAAAACAAATTAGTTCATATGGGTTTAGTCTTTTTATTAATTTTTTGCTGTATCAGGAAATTTTAGGTCCTTCCATGAAGACCGGGTAAGTTTGTCGTTGCCGCCATTATTGGTAAGAGTTTATTGTTTGTACCAACCAGTTGGCGGGGCTCTGGAAGGTTTCTTCATTTAACACTATGTCTGTCATAGTGTCCCCATTAGCTTTTTGTATAATTCCATGAATCCCGGAATTTAGCTAATTCAAATTATATTTAATCACAATGATCAAAATGGTTTTCATCATTGTTATCTTATTATATCAGATCCGAAGGGGAAATTTCCACTGACTACACCTTATTTTTATCAAAAAAGATAAAAAATAGGATTTTCCTATTTTCACCAATCGGTATATGTCTTGTGATCCAATGATCATCATGGGCGTTATTTAAGGATTTCAACCCTTGTAAAACCCCAAAACTTTGGTATTATTGACTTGTTAGTCAACAATCAGTTGCGATCGCTATTGATTTATAGTGACGTTGAATCAATGCCGTGTTCTTATATTCAGATGAAAGGAAATCAATGAAATCTGATAATTCTGTTCTTAAAGCTTCATCAAATCATCCGTTTGATATTATACAAGGTGGGATGGGGATTGGTGTCTCCAATTGGCGTTTAGCCCAAAGTGTTGCTCAGCAGGGACAGCTCGGCGTAGTTTCTGGGACGGGGATTGATACGATTCTTGTGCGCCGTTTGCAGGTGGGGGATATCGATGGTGTTTTCCGCCAGGCGCTATCGCAATTTCCCATCCCTGAGATGGCTGAGCAAATTGTTGCAGATTATTTTATTGAAGGAGGCAAGCCAGATGATCAACCCTTTAAATTATTGCCCATGCCTGACCTAGATATGGATCGCTTGCGTCAAGAATTGTTAATCGTTGCCAATTTTGTTGAAGTTTTTTTGGCCAAGCAAGGCCATGATGGGTTTATAGGCATTAATTATCTGGAAAAGATTCAGATTCCCACATTGCCATCCTTATTTGGTGCAATGTTAGCAGGTGTGGATTATGTCTTAATGGGAGGAGGAATACCGCTATCGATTCCTGGATGTTTGGATGGCCTATCCAAGATGGAGCCTGTTGAGCTCAAATTAAGTGTCGAAGAAAATATTGATGGCATTGAATTTTCGCATCGGTTTAATCCGAAAGAATTTTATTCAGGAGAATTGAATGAATTAAAGAGACCAAAATTCTTAGCAATCGTATCTTCTGAAATTGTTGCCAAGACAATGATTCGTCGCGGTTCAGGTGAGGTGGATGGTTTTGTAGTGGAAGGACATACTGCTGGTGGTCATAATGCGCCTCCACGTAAAACCGGGAGCGAAGAGCCTGCATCGTTCGGGGTAAAAGATGTTGCAAATCTTGATAGGATAAAAGCCATCGGCAAACCATTTTGGTTAGCAGGAGGATGCGCATCGCCACAGGCGTTAGAAGAAGCAAAATCGAAAGGTGCAAGAGGCATACAGGTCGGAACAGCGTTTGCGTTGAGCAATGAATCAGGTGTTTTGCCTGAAATTAAACAAGAGGTCATTGAGAAAAGTTTAAATGGCTCATTGGAGGTGATGACAGATTTTCAAGCATCCCCAACAGGGTATCCCTTTAAGTTGGCTTGCATTAATCATGCATTACATGCCAAGAGTGAACGACGAAGAGATCGCATATGTGATTTAGGGTATTTACGTGAACTCTATTATAAGGGAAATGGAAAATTAGGATACCGATGTCCAGGCGAGCCAGAAAAGCAGTATCTAAGCAAAGGTGGTTGTAACGAAAAAACCGTAGGCAAACAATGTTTGTGCAACGGTCTGGCTGCAACCATTGGTTTAGAGCAAACACGAAAGGGGATAAAAGAATTACCAATTATTACCTTAGGAGATGATTTGTCTTTTATAACCAAGTTGGCAACAGACACTATGACAGGCTATGCAGCCAAGGAAGTTATTTCATATTTGAAATCCAACAAACCTGTTGGTGCCTGAAAATTAAGTCACTACGATTTCAAGTATACATAGTTAAGCCGTAGGTGAGCTATAATCAGTGTCTGGCCTTTAACATTTTTTAAGGATTGGTGTCGCCACAAGCTAAATGGTTTGATCATCTAAATCAGTGGCAACCACAACCTTCATGGCCGCAACCTACATGATCAATATGGCCGTTAGAACAAGATTCGTCGCAGTAATACTGGCCATCCTTTTCGAAGGCGTTGTTCGTGTCTACCATACAAATACATTCATCACAAGCACATTTAATTTTGTCTGCCATGATAATCTCCTATTAGTTTCTTTGATGTTTACCAAATTCACGATGGAAAAATGTTTTTCATATATGACATCGTCAATTTTACTAAATTTAATTATAACGAAACAAGAAAAAACCGTTTCATGTTTGGTTTTCTGCAAATAATTATCACATTTACCGCGAGTGTTTCAAAATAAATTAATTTATCGGATTTAAAAACAATAATGAAGTTAAGTAGATCGACAGCACTTTAAAATGCAAATGCAATTGCAAAAGCTTTGTGAATGAGTTTTTTATATACAGCAGTGATTAATTCTAGCGCAGATAGATGGTGTTGGTTTCCAGGCATACGATAAAAAAAACTTTCATGATTAGTTTACTTGCTGAATTGATCCACTACAAAACTGCACCATTCTACGAAGAGTTTTTGATACGATTATTTTTTGTGCAATTAAGATGAATAAGATCTTGTAAATCAGATTTATATTTCCATTGAATCTTTTTAAAATTTGCCCTGGATTTCTCAGCTCAATCCATGTTCAATATAGTCCCCTACAAAAATCAATCGTTTTTATATGGAGTGTAAGAATATGGATACAAACCCACTATTTATGTCCGACAAGTCCTATCTAAAAACAATGAACCTCTTGCTCGTTTTGCTACTTAGCATTCCGTTTGGTTCTTTTGCACAAGCTTCAAAAAATGAAAGCAGCTCAACCATTTTGAATGTGGATTATGAAGCATTAATCTCCAAAGCTGATTTGCATTATACGCAGCAGGTGCGATCAAGCATGGAAGGACTTCCTGTAGGCAATGGTGTTATGGGGAGTCTTGTGTGGACAACGCCAAAGCAGCTTAAGATGCAAATCAATCGTGTTGACGTTTATTGTGCCAACAGTAAAACGAATAGTTTTCCACGTGTCGATTCCGATTACTCGCATGGTTGCGGGTTTGTAGATATCGAGTTCGCAGATTATGGTCCCGATGCCTTTCCCGCTGACAACACACAACAGCATTTGTCAGTCTATAACGGTGTCGTTACGGTGACAGGAAATGATGTGAAGGCAGAAGTTTTTGCCTGGCAGGATGGCGATGTGATGGCCGTTCGAGTTACTGACAATCGTCAGGATCCTGATAGCATAAAAGTTACCTTAAGAGCACTGCGGCCGGTCACCTATCGGCTTAAAAATCATTATGCCTTTAGCCGTGTTTCAACGCAAAATAATCAAATCCTATTACGTCAGCAGTTTACTGAAGGAGAAGATTCACCAGACCGAACGGCCATGTTTCCACAGCCGGAAATAACGGATATCGAAGATCGCATCTATTATTGTGGTTCATCTGTTGCGATAGGGCTTCTGGGACGAGACGGTCAGGTCAAGCAGCTTAACGATGGGGCGATTCAATTGGCGGCACAACCTGGCAAAGGAAGCTTTATGATATTGATTGCCAGTGCTGCGACGTTTGATATTAAGCAGGATATAAATGTCACCGCTCTTGGACAACTAAAGAGAGCTTCTGATTTGGGAGAGTCAAAGTTGATGACATCAACGAAAGATTATTGGCACAAATTCTGGTCGAGCTCGTTTGTCTCTCTTGAAAGTGATGACGATATAGCCGAATATATTGAGAAGCATTATACCTATTACCTTTACGCGATGGCGTCTTGTTCACGGGGTCAGTATCCACCTCGATACAGTGGTATGTTATGGAATACTGAAGGTGATGTGCGGCGATGGGGATCCATGAAGTGGATGTATAACCTGTTTTGTTATTATAACAATGTTCTGTTAGCCGCGAATAAAATTGATCTGACAGAACCGCCCGTCAAGATGTTTGCGAAGAATTATGATGCCATGGCACTGGCATCACGTCAACAATGGGGAAGTAAAGGTATATATATTCAGGAAACGACATGGTTTGATGGTCCTCCTCGATTGCCGGAAGATATTGCCGAGGAAATGAGAGACCTATACCTTGTGCGTAAACCATGGTCTGAAGTGTCGGACGAATTTATGAAGTATGCTGCATCAAAAAATGCATTTGATAGTCGATGGTGCTGGAAGAACTTTGATGTTGAAAGGTGGATAAACGGCCACTATCACTGGGAAGCCAGGGAGTCGTCACCCTATAGTTATGTGCTTCATTTATTTGCCCCGGGCGCGAAGATCGCGTACTTCCATTGGCAGCGATATGATTACACGCAGGATAAGCAATGGCTCCGCGAGTTCGGCTATCCTGTTATTAAAGGGGTTGCGGAATTTTATCGCAATTATCCCAATGTTAAAAAAGAAGATGATGGAAAATATCATATTCATGGCGTCAATAATTGGGAATCAACATGGGGTGCATCAGATACTATCGAAGAGCTGAGCGCGATGCGTGCCGTAACAGAAACGGCCCTCCGTGCGTCAGAGACGCTCGATGTGGATCATGACATGCGTCCGATTTGGCAGGAGTTTCTCGATAATATGACGCCGCTTCCGACACATACAGAAGAATCGAAGCAAGACAAGATCCGTTACTGGGTCAACACCAAGCATCAATCCCTTGGAAGGCAAAGTACGAATCGACGAGCCACAACACCCAGTACCTATTATGATCTGTTTACATTAGAAACTACGAATCCTGAGATGGTTGAGCTTGCCAGGAATTCTTATATCCCGTTTTCAAAACGTGGAACCGAAGAACCCAGGGTTAGCGAGTTGTCCAAGGCAACCATCACGACGGCGACCATGGGAGATGCCGAAGGCATCAAAGCCTTAATTCCCGCACAGATTCGCTATGGTGGCCTTGAAGAAGGCTATCCAGATATGGAGCAAAATTGGGCTCGGTGGCGAGGCCCGCTGAGAAATCGGATGAGCCTGATGGAAGGCTACCAGGGAATGGGCCTGCAACGGATCGGTAATTGTATGAATGGGCTTGTTCTTTCGTTATGCAGAGCTGCCCCGCCAAGTCCTGCAGGGCAGACGGTGATCCATGTATTTCCCGCATGGCCAAAAGACTGGAATGCGCAATATACACTGTTAGCTCGCGGCAATTTCCTGGTGACAGCATCCATGCAGGATGGGATCATAGAATTTGTGGAGATCAAATCACAATCCGGTGGTGAATGCAGACTGCGTAATCCCTGGGGTGAAAATGCTGAGGTTACGATCTACAAAGACAGTAAAAAATGGAAAAAGATGAAAGGGTCTTTGCTGAGTTTCGATACAAAAATAGGTGAGTCTTTTGTCATTGTTCATAGGAAGTCACCCGATGAATATAAGCAGACTGTTTTAGGGATGTAGCGAGCCGGTTGAGCTGTCTATCCTTTTATTACCACTATGATGATGAAGTGTATATCATTACTAATCGCCTTTTTGTCTATGGTAGGCTGCAAATCACTGCCGCAAGCAAATTTCGCTCCAAGTCAGCCTTCTGTCGCGATAGTGACATACAACATTAACTGGGGGAGTCCAAATCCTGAGCAGGTTGCTGAATTTCTACAAGCGGCCAATGCGGATATTGTCTGTCTGCAAGAAACGCATAGACAATGGGAAGTCTTTCTTCAGGATCGACTTTCAAAAATCTATCCTTACTGCTCATTCCATTCCTCGCGCGGAGCTGGGGGAATAGCGTTCATGTCAAAATATCCATTGAACAATATACGACTTTTGAAAGCCCAGGCCGGCTGGTTCCCGGCTCTTATTGCTGACGTAGTAACACCGATTGGATCACTGCAGATTCTCAATGTGCACTTGAGGCCTCCACTAAATGATCAAGCTTCAGCAACTGTTTCTGCTTACTACGAAAGTTCAAACATCCACCAAAAGGAGCTCGCCTATTTTCTTCAGTCAGCAGATTTAAATGCTCCTTTAATCATTGCTGGCGACTTCAACGAGAATGAGCGTCGCAAAGCTATTCAAGGCCTTCTCGCAGAAGGGTTCACAGATGCTCTTTCACTATTTGATACGAAATCGCAGACTTGGACATGGAAAGTACTCCCAGGACTCACACTCAAGAACAGGTACGATCATATTCTTTTCAACCAGCATTTGCACTGCACAGGTGCGAAGGTGGTCGATGTTAAAGCAAGTGACCATCGTCCTGTGCATGCTGTTTTGGTGAATAACAAAGTGCAATAAAGCGGAGATGAAATCAACTCATTTAAGTCTCGCATGCCATTAAAATTATCCCAGATAAAAGCATGCCTGCCTTGGGCCGTCTCACTTTCGCCCACGATGATAGAGGATTTGTTGATATCTAAGGCAAGGGCAGATACCGCTCCACCTGGTAGGTCACCCAAATCCAGAATTTGCAAACTTGAATTCCATATGACAGCATGCTTGCCATCTGCCCCGTGACTGGCACCAACGATTTGCTTTTGGTCATTAATGCGAAGTGCTTCGCTTCTCTCATCACCGCCAGGTAGTTCGCTGAGTTCTATGAGTCCACTATTAGGATCCCAATAGAAACCGCGCCGGCCACCAGTGGTTGTACTTTCGCCAACGACTTGCTCATGATTGTTAATACCACTGGCAAAACTCGTATTCGTCCCACCTGGTAAATCGTCAATCGTGCCAATGTAAATGATACTACTATTTGGGTCATTCGGATCTTGGGGGATATTCGTATCCCACACAACGGCCTCTATATCCGTAGCACCAATACTTCCACCAGCGATTAAACCATGATTGTTGATACCGATACCATAGGCCAAATTCAGCGGGACCATTTGATAAAACATTCAAGAATGTAACACCAGAGTTCGGATCATAAATAAAGGGTCGGATGATACTATTTGGATCTGCTACATAACCTGTGATCTGGCCATGGTTATTGATATCGTAGGCGAAACTATTTTGACCAGCGCCCAAAAGAGGATCCAAATTGACCAAACCGTTGGCGTGATCCCAAATAAAAGCAATGGAACCATTCCCTTCTATTGTTTCTCCGCCCACAACTTGCCCAGCATTATTTATTTTATAGGCACGACTATCATTTGAATTTTCTGTCAAAATCCCAATGCGCGTCATGAGATATTTTGGTTGAGAAAAACCAATGATAGGATTAATAAGAATGGCCAAAAGAGTGAATAAGGGGTACGCTTTCAACATTTTCCTTCGTTCCTTTATCTTTATAGAGATTGCTCACACTTCAATTTAGCATTGATTATAGCTTGCTAGATTTTTTGCTACAATATCATATTTTAGGCTAATTATAGACCTGTTTACAGTACATACCTGATCCTTTTGATCTCCTCGATATAATAGAAATCTTCAGGTCGTGTATTTTAATATTCCCATCGCTTCATCATCTGTTTTTTCGTACAATATCTCTATGCAGGATATGATATTACCTCCAGACGATACAATTGTTGCTATTAGTAGTGGCGACGGCACAGCCTATCATGGTATTGTGCGATTGAGCGGCCCGCAAGCTTACAGCTATTGTCAAAAAATCTTTCAAGCTGATGATGGCAGTAATGATTTTCAGTCGCTTACCTGGGAGCGGCGTATAGGGCAGTGTTTTCTGGATGAGGATGTTGTTGTGACTGCTCAGGTCTATTTTTTTAAATCACCTCGTAGCTATACAACTCAGGATATGGTTGAATTTCATTTGCCTGGTTCGCCAGCACTGTTGAAAATGGTGCTTCGTCAATTTTTAAATCTCGGGGCAAGAATGGCTGGGCCCGGCGAGTTTACTGCACGTGCTTTTTATAATAACCGAATCGATTTAACACAAGCTGAAGCAGTAGCGCAAATGATCAATGCCAGAAGTGATGATCAACTTCGTGCAGCGGGGCGTTTATTAGAAGGTAAGCTCTTAAAAAATTGCAAATCCCTATCCAAGAGAATCGCGCATCTTTTAGCGTTGGTAGAAGCAGATATTGATTTTAGTGACGAAGATATCGAAATAGCAAATCATCATCAACTCACCACAGAACTCAATAGTATTGTCCAGGAAATTAAATCGCTAATAGATAATAGTGTCAGTTGGCAGCAATTAGATCATTTGCCCCAAGTGGTTCTGGCTGGCTTGGCCAATGCCGGCAAGAGTACTTTAGCCAATTCTCTGTTGAAGATGGATCGAGCGATTACAAGTAGTATTGCTGGGACAACTCGCGATTTAGTGACGGCTCCATTGGCCCTTGCGCAAGGGGAGTGCATGTTGGTTGACACCGCTGGGTTGGGAGAGGTCGAAGATCCGCTAGGGGCTCAAGCCCAGGAGCTAAGTTTGCAAGCGGTTAAATTTTGTGACCTTCTCTTGTTCGTGATAGATGCTTCAAAAGATGGTTGGAAGCAAGAGATCAATTTATTGAATGAGTTGCAAGGTGTCGCCCCGACTTTGATCATTGCGAATAAAATGGACCTGGTCACAGCAAGTACTCAAGGGCAATTGGAATCTATTGCTAAAGAATTTTCTGGTGAGCTGTTTGCAATTAGTGCCAAACATGACGACAACTTGTCCCAACTCAAAAGGCACATCGAAGATAAGCTTCAGGAAGTTCCGGGCTGCTCAAGTGAGTCGATTGCTTTGACATCACGTCAGCGGCAATCGCTTGAAGATGGTTTGGCTCGATGTCAGGCGGCACTGGATATGATTTCGTCAAACTCAGGATTCCAAACCGAATTTTTTGCCCTGGAATTAAGAGAGAGCCTGGATTATTTGGGCGGGATCAGTGGCAAGGTAACATCCAATGATGTCTTGGGCATTATCTTCAGCGAGTTTTGCATCGGTAAGTAGGGGGTGATCAAGTCTGAATTTCTCCAAAATCTGAGTCGTAATTGACGCAAAATCTAAGGTTGGAATAACCATGCTTTAAATGGTTTATTTTAATATGTTTATAATTGTTAACTTGGGAACTTTCTTTGACTTGGGTGGCTTGTAGGGATTGTGAGGTCTCGTCGGACTGTATGAATTTTGCACTTTTTTGCTTGCTTATATGGCATTTTGGGATATACTTATATTTGAGAGAACTTATTAGAAGAGAACATTTTCCTCCTCCTTTTGAGCGAGAGAGAGAGAGAGCCACACAGTCCTTTTTCTCTCGCTTTGTTTTTATCTTTCAAAACCAAGAGAATTTTCGATCTTCTGTTTAATATATTATTTAGGGTAACTAGCTGTGACGCTGGTACTTATCCCACCTCGAGCCGTAAAACTTCCCGTCACTTTCATCCATCTGGGCTGGCTAGCCTTTATGAAATCGTCAAGTAATTCATTGGTGAGATATTCGTAGAAAATCCCCTTATTCCGATAGGATTGCATATAGTATTTCAGAGCTTTGAGTTCCAGACAGACCTTGTCAGGGCAATAAGTGATTGTGATGGTGCCGAAGTCAGGCTGACCCGTTTTAGGGCAAACACTGGTGAATTCCGGGCAATCAATTTTAATTTCGTAATCCCTTTGTGGAGCAGGATTTTCAAATGTTTCCAGGGGTGGTTTTTCAGCCATCTCTTGTGATTTCTTTCTTTAGGGTGTATATAGTTTCTTTTGAGAAAACATCTTACACGCAAGGACAATGAATGACAAGTGAATCACCAAAAAAGGCCGTGATATTGCTCAGTGGCGGGTTAGATTCCTATACGACTGCCGCGATTGCTCAGTCGCAGGGGTTTGACTGTTATGGGCTCACGATTGGCTATGGCCAGCGGCACAATATTGAATTGGATTGTGCAAATAAGGTCGCTGCCAGGCTGGACCTGCAAGATCACAAGACGATTAAACTCGATTTGAGGCTATTTGGCGGCTCAGCTCTGACAGATGAGATTGATGTGCCAGATTTTGAGGATCATTCTGAGGCTGAAATTCCAGTGACCTATGTTCCGGCACGCAATACCATTATGCTATCCCTAGCACTCGGTTGGGCAGAAGTTCTTGAGGCATTTGACATTTTCATTGGTGCAAATGCCGTCGATTACAGCGGCTATCCTGATTGTCGTCCGGCTTTTATCCAGGCATTTGAGTCCTTGTCTAATCTAGCGACCAAAGCTGGTGTAGAGGGATCGAAATTTACCATCCATACGCCGTTGATTGATCTGACCAAAGCTGAAATTATCCAAAAAGGGCTCGATTTAGGCGTGGATTATTCGCTAACCCATAGTTGCTATAATCCAGATAAAAACGGCGTGGCCTGTGGGCATTGCGATTCCTGTATCTTGCGGCTAAAAGGATTTGAGCAGGCGGGCGTGAGTGATCCAATTACTTATGCGGCGTGAGTTGTTAATAAGGTGATCTATTGAGAGTAAATGAAATATTCTATTCGATTCAAGGTGAAGGTCGTCTGGCAGGCCAAAGCAGTGTTTTTGTCCGTTTAGCCGGGTGCCCCTTGCGATGCGTTTGGTGTGATACGCCTTATGCTTTAAAATCAACGGATGGTGAAAACCGATCGCTAGATTCCGTGCTTGAAGAGGTCAAGCGGTACCCATGCAAAAATGTTGTGGTTACTGGTGGTGATCCCATTATCGCTAAGGAATTACCCGAGTTAATGCAATCGCTGAAAGATTTAGGTAAGCATACGACCATCGAAACGTCAGCGATTCAGTTTCGTGATGTCTCGTGTGATTTGATGAGCATGAGTCCCAAATTATCGCATTCGACGCCATGGGAAGGGGAGCACAGTTCGTTTGCTGAGTCTCACGAGAAAAACCGACTTAATGTCGAAGCGATTCAGAAATTTATCGATCAATATGATTACCAATTAAAATTTGTTGTGCAGCAAGAAGCAGATTTATCGGAAATTGATGATTTACTTTCGCAGTTGAACGATGTTGATCCCAATAAAGTTCTTTTGATGCCGGAAGGCCGTTCTCGTCAGGAATTGCATGAGCGAAGTGATTGGATGATTAAAGTTTGTCTTGAGCGTGGTTTTCGTTTTAGTTCAAGGCTTCATATCGATCTTTGGGGAAATAAGCCGGGTAGGTAATATGTTTTTGAAATCTGTGCGCAAAAAAAGGGCCGCTCGATATTTACCCATACAGAGCGACCTCACTCCACTTACCCTTCATTACTTAGCTTAAATTATCACAAAGAACTTTTCTTAAACTCGATTTTCATCGATCCGCGCAACACTATACTCCAAAATACTCCGCTGAAAAATGAACACGTTTAAGAATTAAGCAATAATTTAGAACAACAAAGAGACTCAAAAACTTGATTCATTAATATTACACTAATATTACATAAGTCGTCAATAGGTGAAATCCAAAAAAACCAAAAAACTTCCACTAAATATCCAGAACGTTTTATTTCTAAGAACTTAGAACGCAAAAAAATTGAGCGTTATTTTGCTTATAAAAGCAGGGGTAAAATGAAAGGTAATATGGTATTATATGCGACGAAGGCTTATTTTTTCTAAGTTATTAATATATAGACACTAACTATTTACAAGTAAAATATAGTAAGTATACATACTAAATAATGCGTTTACATATAGAATCATTCAAACAATCACTATCACTAAGTGATCTGATCGCGAACCCCAATAATAGATTAAGCCAGATGATTATTGGTGATTTTTCCTCCAGTTATCCTGGTCGGTTCAGTTATTTTTGTCCACAACCTTCTAAGCAGTTTGTTTTTTACACTCATAGCAAAGGTCATCCATTTTTGGAATTTCAAAAACAACTGGATACTTATTGTATGAAAACTCCAGAGGATTGCCCGGTAGATTTTATTTGTGGTTGGGTTGGATTTTTAAGTTACGATCTTTGCCGTTATGTTGAAAGGTTACCAGATAACGTTTCTCATGATTTTGATGTTCCTTTGATGCAGTTTGGTTTTTATGATCATCTGATTGCTTGGGATCATCAAACGCAATGTGGTTATTGTTTAGTGTTGGAGTATGATGATCAAGTTGAATCTGTGGATGAGCGATTTCAACGTTTGCACAAATGTGTCTCTGCAGTAGGGGAAAAAACAGATAGAATGTTAGATCTTCCAGCATCATTTGATCGTTGGGATTACCGGGAAGATTGTGAATTGTCTCGTCAGGATTACATTGATAAAATTTTAAAAGCTAAAGAATATATTAAGGCGGGGGATATTTATGAGATCAATTTGTCGCATCGTTTTCAGAGATCGTTTGAAGGGTCTGTTGGTCAGCTTTATCACAGATTAACTCAACAAAACCCGTCTAGTTATTGTGCTTTGCTATGTGGACAGGCATTTGACATCGTTTGCAGTTCGCCGGAGCTTTTTTTACGAAAGCGAGGCCGTTCCATTCAGACCAGGCCCATTAAAGGAACCATTGCTCGTGGCAAAACCGTAGATCAGGACCAGGAGCATGCTCAACGGCTTTTTAATTCCGAAAAAGAGCGAGCTGAATTGAATATGATTATCGATTTAGAACGAAATGATTTGTCGCGGGTTTGTCAGCCGGGTTCTGTTGAGGTTTTGCAAGAGCGAGACATAGAGCAGCATCCGACCTTATTTCATGCGGTGGCAACAATTTCTGGGATATTAAAAGATAATATAACCCAATCTGATATTTTACGAGCTACTTTTCCAGGCGGCTCGATTAGCGGAGCACCTAAAATACGAGCGATGGAGATTATTGATGAATTAGAACCAACGGCTCGCAGTATTTATACAGGAAGTATTGGTTGGTTTGGTGTAGATGGACAATTCGATTTGAATATTGCGATCCGTACGATTATACTGCAACAGGGATTGGCTTATTTTCAGGCTGGGGGTGCGATTGTGGATGATTCGATCGCAGAGGATGAATATGAGGAAACGTTGACCAAGGCCAGGGCTTTGGCAACCGCTTTAATAACAACGCAGCAGCTGGAGACAACGAAACAAACCGTATGAGTGAAAAAGTATTTTTAAATGATCAGTTGGTCGATGCCGAATCGGCACAAATTAGTATTCATGATGTGGGGCTATTGCATGGGATCGGTTTATTTGAAACGATGCGTGCTTACGGCGGTAAGGTTTTTCGGTTGGCGGATCATTTGGATCGCTTATTTGATTCTGCCAAGGCATTGCAGATTCATATTTCTCAACAGCGCAAGACAATTATTGGGGCGATTGAAGATTTGCTCATCGCCAACAATTTATCTGATGCTCGCTTGCGATTGACGGTGACGCCGGGTAGTTTGCGAAATGTCAATGATGATGGCACGATTCCTCAGAGTACCTTAATTATCACCGCTGCTCAAATGGTGGCGTATCCTCCGGAAATGTATGAAAAGGGAATGACGGTTTTGATCAGTGATTATAAACAGCATGGCAAAGATGCCACTGCGGGGCATAAAACCTTAAATTATTTTCCTCGCATGGCAGCCTTGCAGGAAGCGCATCAAAATCAAACGGGTGAAGCGATCTGGTTTACGGTAACCAATCGTTTGGCAGAAGGCAGTATCAGTAATATTTTTCTGGTGAAAGATAATATCTTAATAACGCCGCCGTTGGATACGCCCGTATTGCCTGGAATTGCTCGTAAGGTGGTTTTGGAACTTGCCAGAGAGAATGGTATTGAAGCAACGGAATCGGAATGTATTGTCAAAGATCTGTTGGGGGCAGATGAAGTCCTGTTGACCAATTCGATTATGGAAGTGATGCCGGTTTGTCGTGTGGAAAAACATGCGGTGGGCGATGAAAAGCCAGGACCGGTTTTTAAAAAAATAAGTGAATTGTATCGTGCGAAAACACAAGAAATATAAAGGATAATTCATTAGGGTCATGGCGAGGTTTTTATGTGTTCGCCATCCCCAAAACCTTTGGTTTTGAGGCTGTCACCCAGAGTTAAGATAAGTGATTCAATTATGAAATTAAGTGAGATTAGTCAAAAATTGCAAGCATTGGCGCCATTAGAGTTGGCGGCTGATTGGGATAATGTTGGCTTGTTGGTGGGCAATCCTGACCAAGCGATCAAGCGGGTGATGCTGGCGATTGATATGACGCAAGCGGTTTTTGAAGAGGCCCAAAAAAATAAGACGGATCTTTTGTTGACCTATCATCCGCCGGTTTTTGAGCCGATGAAAAAAATTGTCTCTGGCCAAGGTGTGACGCCGCTGTTACATGATGCGATTCGCTCGAACATGGCGATTTATACGGTACATACTGCATTGGATTCTGTTAAGGGGGGTGTGAACGATGTTCTGGCTGATGCCATTGGCCTAACAGAAACAAAGCCATTGCAATCGAGTGGTTTTGAATCAGAAAAAATGTGTAAATTGGTTGTTTTTTTGCCTGAAAGTGATTTGGCGAAAGTAAGCGAAGCGATCTTTGCTGCTGGTGCAGGTCATGTGGGTAATTATGATAAGTGTAGTTTTCGCTGTAGTGGTACAGGCACCTTTCGAGGTGGAGAAGGAACGAATCCGACGGTTGGTAAAACAGGTCAATTTGAAGAGGCCGGTGAGTTTCGTTTAGAAACCATTGTTCCTGTTGTCGCGTTGAGTGCTGTGGTTTCTGCCATGATCAATGCACATAGTTATGAAGAAGTGGCTTATGATGTGATTCCGCTATTGTACGGCCAAACTGATGTTGGTTTTGGCCGGGTGGGAGATTTTTCGCAAGCCATCAGTAAAAAAACATTGATTGAGCAGATCAAGAAAACCTTTAAGCAAAGCGTGGTGGGTTTGATCGGTTCCGTTTCAGGGCGTGCCAAGCGAGGAGCTGTTTGTGCCGGTTCGTGTGGTTCAATGCTCAAGCATGTGATTCGACAGGGGTGTGATTTTTATCTAACAGGAGAACTAAAGCATCATGATGCTTTGAAGCTTCAAGAAGCGGGTGTGACTACCGTTTGTTTGAGTCATACCAATTCTGAACGCATTGTTCTACCTGAGATTGTTAAACGGTTAAAGCCGGATTGTCCGGGTGTTGAATTTAAAATCAGTCGTAAAGACAAAGATCCATTAAATTGGGGTTAGATATGAAAAACGTTTGTCTATGTATGATGATGTTGGTTGTTTCAGGATGTCAATTTCCAAACATACTTGGTGGTTCCAAGCCGCAAGCGAAGGTTGCGCCGGCTCCAACGAGTTCAACGGCACCTGCGACACCAACGATCAAGATCACACCGAAAAAAGAGTTTACGACACCAGCGGTTAACATGAAACAAGAGATCGTAGATCCGACTATGGCTCGAGTTAATAACGAACCCATTCGAAAGAGTGATTTAACCGACGCATTGATTAAAAGTTATGGCCGTAAAATTTTAGATGAAATGATGGTGCTTGAAATGGTACGTCAGCGGGCTAAGTCGCAATCGATTGAAACAACCCCGAAGTTGATCGATCTGGAGCGACGAGGATTGTTGGCGGAGATGGCACCGAATGCGTTGCCGCAGAATCGGGAAGCGTTGTTGGATTATTTGTTGCAAAGTCGTGGGTTAAGTAAGCCTCAGTTTGAAATGATTCTGGAGCGTCAGGCACTATTGCGTCAGATGGTGGATCATAATGTGGAAGTGTCTGATGATATGATTTTTCAAGAGTATGAATTCCTACATGGCAAAAAAGTGACCATTCGATTGATTAGTAATATTAATTTACGAATCATGGAAAGTATTAAAAAACGTGTTCAGTCGGGTGAAGATTTTGTCATGTTAATGCGAAAATATTCTGAAGACCAAGCATCGCTCGCCAACGATGGTGTGATTGGCCCTTTTACCAAATCGGATCAGCGGATTCATCCAAAAATTCGTGATGCGGCCTTTAAGTTGGTACGTGAAGGTGATACGAGCGATTTGATTTCGTTTTATGATCAGGATGATGTTTATCGTTGGTACTTTTTACGAGCCGAAGCGATTGTGCGAGCCGATGGGACAAGCTACTCTGATGCCAAATTTGATATGGTCGAGTCGATTCAAAAACGAACCATTAATCAGCGGATGAATCAATTACTAGACGAGATTAAAACGGAATCGAAAACTTTAATTTTGGATTCTGAATTGCGCAAAGCAAAATAGTGTCTACTGTTTTCCTAATGCTTTTTGAGCGATGGTATTGAGCATGCCTTGGAAGATCAGGACATGAAAGGGATAGAGTAAATACCAATAGAGTTGTCCTCCCAGTCCCTTGGGGTAATAGATGGCTGTTTGTCGGATTTCGCATTGGTCGTCTTTTTTTTCTGTGACTTCAAATTCGAGCCAGGCTTTGCCGGGAAGTCGCATTTCGGCAAAGAGTTTTAATTTTTTTTCGGGAATATATTCTTCCACACGCCAGAAGTCGAGTGCTTCACCTACGCGCAGGTGTTCTGGATCTCGCCTGCCGCGACGAAGACCGACGCCGCCGAACCAACTGTCAAGAAAGCCTCGAATACGCCAAAGAGTATTTCCGCAGTACCAACCGTTTTTACCGCCTATGGTGCGGATGGGTTTAAACGCTTTTTCTATTGAAGTTTTAACGATTATTTTTCGATCATCAGTAATACATTTATTTAGCGTTTCTAAGTTAAGTGGCTTAGGTGGGCCAACAGAACCAATGGCATCTGACCAACGTGAATTAATCCAGTCGCGGCCTTCGTTGTCGATGGTTTTTTGGATGGCTTCTTTTACGCTGAGCGGTTGAATATCGAAGACCTGACTGGCCAGCGGGTTTTCGACAACGGTTGGATGTTTAATGCTATCGATCAGCTTGCGGCCAATGCGTGCATAGATAGGGGTGACCAGGTTCAGCCACCAGCTTGACAGTCTCGGCGAAAGTGCGGGCACAGGAATCATAAATCGTTTTAGATCTCGCTGTTTGGCATATTCTTGCATGAGTTGTTCGTAGGTGACGATATTTTTTCCACCGATTTCAAATACTTCTGATTCATCAATGGGGATATTGATGGCCGCGATAAGATAATCAATGACATCTTCGATAAAAATGGGCTGCGCTTTAACACGCACCCAACGAGGTGTGACCATGATCGGGAGTTTATCAACCAAGCTGCGAATCATTTCATATGAGAGGCTGCCCGAGCCAATAATGATCGATGCACGAAATTCAAATACTTGAATGCCCGATTCTCTGAGAATTTCACCGACTTTCAGGCGGCTTTCAAGATGGGCAGAGAGTTTTTCCTTGGAAGGAACCAGTCCTCCGAGATAAATAATTTTTTCAACCCCTGCTTTTTGTGCTGCGATGGCAAAGTTTTTTGCGATATCATATTCCAGTTGCACGAAATCTTTTTTAGAACCCATGGCATGGATGAGAAAGTAAGCGGTTTTGACACCATTCATGGCTTTCATTAGCGAGCCAATATCTAAACCATCGCCTGCTATGACTTCCGTGGTCGGTAGCACTTTGTCCTTCATATAGTCAGGATTGCGAACCATACATCGCATATTGAAATTATTTTCTTCCAATGCGCTGAGTAACCGACCGCCCACATAGCCGGTAGCACCTGTGATTAGAATAAGATCTTTATTTGGTTTCATCACGCGACTCTTTGACGAAAGCAAGGTAATCCAGCCTTGCCTGATTATGATCTACGATTGGATTCGGATAATTCTTTCCCAACGTAATACCGGCCTGCTGTAAAATATTTTCTGGAGCATTAAAAGGTTCGTGAATCCAACGTTTTGGTAAGTCCTTTAATTCAGGAAGAAATTTTTTCACATAATTTCCTTCAGGATCGAATTTTTTTCCCTGCAAAATCGGATTGAAGACGCGATAGTAGGGAGCTGCGTCTGCTCCACTTCCTGCCGCCCATTGCCAACCGAGTGAATTGTTTGCCAGGTCCGCATCCACAAGTGTATCCCAAAACCATCGTGCGCCTTGGCGCCAATGAATTTGACAATCTTTGACCAGAAAAGAAGCGACAATCATTCGAACACGGTTGTGCATCCAACCCACTTTCCAGAGTTGTCGCATACCGGCATCGACGATTGGGTAGCCCGTCAGGCCCTTTTGCCAGGCCATTAGATGTTTTTTATTCGTCTTCCATTTTATTTGGTCAAAGCGTTGGTCTAAAGATTTATCGGTAGTATTGGGGAAATGTATAAGGATGTTATAGGCGAACTCTCGCCAAACCAGTTGGCGTAAAAACGCTTCGACATTATTTCGATGGGATTGATTTCGTGATTTCTTATATTGGTTTTGTAAATGATGATAAATGACACGAGGACTGATTTGTCCAAATGCCAGATAGGGCGATAGACATGAGCCTCCACGTAAGGCCGGTTGGTCACGATCTTCGATATAATTTTCAACAGCGTTCTCTGAAAATTGTTTTAGATTTTTTTTTGCTTGATCTTGCGTTGGTTTCCAAAATTTTTTGATACTGGTATCCCATTTTATTTTAGGTAGAAGGTTAAGATCATCGATAGCAAGTGATTTTGGCCAGGAACTTGGTGAAGCAAGCTTTTTTGGATTTTTATGTGGCTTAGCTACATCGACCTGTTTTTGAAAGGCTTTATAAAAAGGAGTAAAGACTTTATAGACGGTGCCAGATTGACTGCGTATTTCTTGAGGATTACAAAGCAAATCATTACAAGATTCAACATAAATTCCTTCGCTAGATAATTCCGCGGTGATTTTTTTGTCCCATTTGATTTGATCGGGTTCGTAGCTGCGATTGAAGTAGAGTGAGTCTGCTTGTGTTTTTTCTATGATAGATTTTAGTATGAGTAAATATTCCCCTTTTGCCACGATGAGTTTTGAATTCAATTGTATTAATTGAGTCTGCAGCCCAACTAAGGCATCATGTAACCAACTTCGAGAGGCTGCGCCAAGCGGCCATTTGCCCATCGGACTTTCGGGACAGATAAATAGGGGAAGAATTGGACTTTGTCGTTTGATGGCTTCGTAAAGGGCTGGATGATCTTCACATCGAAGATCACGGCGAAACCAAACAATGCTGAGCATTTTGATATCCTTTAGTGGGCCATAAAAATAAAACCATGAAACGACTCTATTATTACGTAGGATTCTAAGGTTTGATCTATCTTTTTTACAGGAATATTCTCAAAATTTTCTTTATCGGAACCAAGTTCGTTGAAGTCGCCTACTCTTTTGGACGATAAATCGGATATCGTTATTTATTAGGTCGTCCGGTCGGGTGTCGGGATCTAGCAGGAAATATCATGAGTCACAAAAGTGATCTATTTGAGCTTATCAATGATAAGCCGGATAAATGGCAGCAGATCTTTCACGATGAAGTGCGTGTGATAGATCATCAATTTGATTTGAATGCCATGGATGAGAATGAAGTTAAATTGGTTGCACGTATGATTTACTTGCGAACAGAGAGTCGCTTTACGGCTAATATTGTGCCGGAGAAGGTGGATGAAGTTCTGGATATTGCCAAGTTGATCATGGGGGCGCCCAAGCACTGGCTCACTAGTTTAAAAACATCCATTCTGAATGAGCATCCTGAAATGGCGTATGGTGATTTTATTCAACCGCCGCTTTCTCAGTGATCTATAGGATGATTATTTGAATTGTCCGAAATAATCTTCGTCGTCTGGATCATCATCTTCTTCTTGCGATCCGACAAACTTAGCCTCGGTTTGTTTGAGAATACTCTGTGCATCCATCATGTCGGCTTGTGCTGCCATGTCTTCTATCATTAATTCGATAGCCTGTTGACGTTGCAATTCAGAACATTGTAATCCCAGTTTCATCATTGCTGCAGCAACGATCGATGACATTTCAGGGCCAATGCCTTCAAAATTTTCAGCTTGCCGAAGAAGCAACTCATCTATTTCTTTGGGTAAATTAAATGACCGTTTGATATAATCCATGACCGTTTCTCCTAAATGCTCTTACTCTTACTATCGGGAATATAGACGCGTTAAAAAAGTAAATTACTAGAGAAAATCGCTGTATATCGGACTTGTCTTGTGAAAGAGAAAAATGTTTCTGAAGTTATCTCAAATGCAGTCGAGAGATCTAAAATCGTAGGAGTTGAAATATGGTTAGTTTTGAGATTTCTCCGCTACGTCCGCAAACGAACTTCGATTGAAATGACTTGGTGGATTACTTTGCGTGATCGCTTAGGACTTTACCGATGATCTCAGGTAGGTCGGTTGCGATGAGTCCAATTTGGCCATAGGTTTCTGCAGCAATATCAGCAGCTTTGCCATGCGCCCAGACTCCAAGAGTCGCAGCTTGAAGAGGCGTGAGTTGTTTTTTGTTTCCGCCAAGAGCTAGAAGTGCACCAATCGTGCCGCTTAAACAATCACCACTACCACCGGTTGCCAGGCCTGGATTACCCGTGTTGTTGATATAGGTTTGGTTGCCATCGGTGACGACTGTCTGGTGGCCTTTGAGTACAACAATGGCGTTTGTTTTTTGTGATAATGTTTCGGCTTGTTCGCGGCGGTCATTCGGAAGAGATTCGCGAAACCAGGCTTGCCAAAGCCGTTGTATTTCACCTGGGTGTGGCGTTAGGATTGTGTCTCTTGGTAATTTAGTTTCTTGATTCGCAATCGCAGCAAGACAATTTAATCCATCGGCATCGATTAGTAATGGTTTCTTGCATTGGTAGGCAATAGTTTCAATGGTGCTATAGAGTTGAGATCTATATCCTAAACCTGGACCAACCACAACGCTGTCATTTTCTCCGAGTGCGTTCAGTATGTTTTGTCGAGCATTTGGGTGGATAAAACCATTTTCTTCTTCTAATGGAATCGTTGTTGCGCAAGGTGTCATTTGTGCTACCGACAATTGAATGGAGTCGGGTGTGGCAATACGAACTAGCCCCGCGCCACTGCGAAGAGCCGCTAAGCCTGCCAGGCTCGGAGCGCCAGCCATTTGACGAGAGCCGCCAATGATGAGAACTTTGCCAAATATCCCTTTGTGGCTTTCGGGTTGGCGAGGAGGTAATGTTGGGATATCGTTTATTAATTGGCTCATTGTTATTCCAGCTTTTTTGTTAAGTTTGAATCACTTAATCTCAAGCAAGATGCCTGAGCTACTTTTTCGATGTTTGACGATTGATCATCGCGGCAATCGTACCAGCACCAAAACCATTGTCAATGTTGACGACGGAGACGCCTGATGCGCAGCTGTTGAGCATGGTTAAGAGAGGTGCGAGTCCGTTAAAGCTTGCGCCATAACCGATTGAAGTAGGTACGGCAATGACCGGGACTGAAACCAAGCCGCCGACGACAGAAGCTAGGGCGCCTTCCATGCCAGCAACGACGATGATGACACTGGCTTTTTGTAGTGATTCGTTATGACTTAGTAAGCGGTGTAAGCCTGCGACCCCAACATCATAAATGGTTTGGACGGTCTGGCCAAAAACTTCAGCTGTAACGCGGGCTTCTTCCGCAACTGGAATGTCGCTGGTGCCTGCAGTGACAACGGCGATTATTCCTTCGGTCTCTTTTTTTTCTTCTTGATAAAGAACAATTGCTCGAGCTCGCTGTTCATATTGCGCATTAGGGACAACTTTTTTCAGAGCTTCGTAGGTTTCTGGTTCGCAGCGTGTTCCCAGGACGTTAGTTCCCTTTTTTGCCATACGTTGAAATATTTCAATGATTTGTTCGGTCGTTTTTCCTGGGCAATAGATTGTTTCTGGGGTGCCACAACGTAACGCTCGGTGATGATCAATCTTTGCGTAATCGATAGACTCAAAGGGGAGATCACGTAATTTTTCGAGGGCCTTATCGGTTGCGAGTTGGCCGTTTTGGACCTGTTCAAGAAGTTGTTTGAGTTGATTGGCGTCCATAGTTTATGCTACGTGAAATGAGCTGGGTTCTAAAGAGAGTTCGGCAAATTGCCCTTCAATGAATTTATGATAGCCGAGCGAAGCAACCATCGCGGCATTGTCGGTACAATATTTTTTGGGTGCGACGATTAATTGGATGCCCTGTTTTTCGCAGGCCACTTGCAATGCGTCCCGCAAGGTTGAGTTGGCTGCAACACCGCCACCCATGAGCACGGTTTTGGCATTAATTTTATCAGTGGCACGTAAGGTTTTTTTTATGAGAACATCGATCACTGCTTGCTGAAAGCTTGCGGCGATATCTGCTTTTTCCTGATGACTCATCGTTTCAACACGATTGTCGCCTAACATGTTTTGTCCGCGGCAATGATAGAGTACCGCGGTTTTAATTCCGCTAAATGAAAAATCAAGCGACTCTTTGCTAAGCCAGGTGCGGGGGAATTGAATGGCTTTTGGGTCGCCATCTTTGGCCAATTTTTCAATCGATGGTCCACCTGGATAGGGTAATTTTAAAATCGCAGCAACTTTGTCAAAAGCTTCGCCAGCTGCATCATCCAAGGTTTGTCCCATGAGCGACAACTCTAATGGATTGCGGCAATCGTAAAGACTGGTGTGGCCACCGGAGACCACCATCGCAACGGCAGGGAAGACTTCTTGCATTTGTTCCAGCAGTACCGATTGTATATGTGCATGAATATGGTTGATCGCGATCAAGGGTTTTTGCCATGACCAGGCTAGGGCCTTAGCCGCAGTGACACCAATGAGCAGAGCGGGTGTTAAACCTGGACAATGAGCCACCGCGACAGCGTCAATTTGATCTTTTGTGATTGCTGACGATTCGAAGGTTTCACGAATGATGGGAATGATATTTTCAATATGGGCCCGGGCTGCGATTTCCGGGACCACGCCACCATATTTCTGGTGCAAATCGATCTGAGAAGCTATCGGACTACAAAGTACTTTATGGCCATCCACTACAATCGAGGCTGCGGTCTCGTCGCAGCTGGATTCTATCCCTAAAATAGTAATCGTTTTGTTGGTCATTTTGTCTCTTATTAACGTCACAAAGATTTATATATCAACAAATTATCATATCATAGAACATTGGAATTGTCAAAAGGGCATTCAGAGGGATTCAGGTGAAATTATCGATTGGTTTTGACATCTGAAAATAAATCTAAAATTAATCTGGCAACTATTGGGCAAATATCGAGTTGTGGTCGATAGTTATAGCATCGGTCATAGTTGAGATATTGCTATTTTTCACTAAGAAAAACCCCTAAAAACTCCGAGAAACTTATGAATAAAATTCAATTGCATGTCGTGACGTATCTTTTTCTGGTGTCATTTTGTTTGCCCGCTTTGTTTGGTCAAGAGCAGACTATCAAATATAGTGGTGGAAAAGGAAAAGGTAACAATCCCTATAAAATTAGTAACTCTACCGATTTGACGACTTTGGGGAATACCTCAAATGATTGGGGCCAACATTTTGTTATGACAAACGATATAGATATGTCCGGTGCGACCATGAAGCCAATTGGAAGTTTGGCGGTCCCATTTTCTGGTAAGTTCGATGGGCATGGTTACAGCATCTTAAATTTAACGATTACGGGTTCAGATGATAGTGATATTGGTTTATTCGGTGTCGCCGGAGCGCCTGCAGATAAAAAAGAAAAACAGCCGGTGATTCAAAATCTAGGTATCATCAATCCAGTGATTTTATTTGGAACTAATACGCCAGAACTACTTGACCCAAATGATCCTAACACCGATTTTTTGGTCGATAATGATTTGACGCATGATGTTTTTGCTACTGGTGGATTGGTAGCATTTTTAGAAAGTGGCTTGGTCAGACAATGTTCCGTTCGAGGTAATGCCTCCAGTTCTATTACTGGTCATAAAATTGCAGGAGGTCTTATCGGAGAGATGGGAAAGGCCGCCAGCGTAGAAAATAGTTATTCTGGCCTTCAGGTGATTAGTAGTGGTGTTTCGGGTGGTTTGATTGGTATTGCACGCGGACATCTCGAAGCCTGTTATTCGACGGGGAGTGTGAGTGGTGTGATTTCCGGTGGGTCTATGGGATTTAATTTTCTAGATGATTTTACAGATGTTTTTTGGGACACACAAGCGAGCCAGCAAAACATTATGTACGGAAGAACGGTTAATTTTACATGCCCAAACTGTAATAGTCTGTATGGTAAAACAACCAATGAAATGCAAACCCAAAACACCTTTCCTGAAGCAAGTTGGGATTTTAATAAGATTTGGAATTTAGATGAGCAGGAAGATTATCCTCGATTGTTTAATGAAGGCACACAGTTTCTAGATTTAGATTTTGTTGTAGAGGCGAGCCAGTATTTTCCATCATATGGCAGTGCATCAGGCGCTAGTGGGACAGCCACCTTTAGAATTAATACGGCATTATTAGAAATGCAATGGACCATTATTTGCAATAATATCCAGGCAGATGCGGTTGAGTTACGTGGTCCTGCAACCGTCGATCAAACAGGAATTGTCATGTTCGATCTTTTGGCCGAGAGTGATGTTGTTACAATAAATGGAACAGCAACGACACTTATGCGAACCACTCCTTTTGTGATTGAACAAGGGCAGTTAAATAATTTATTAAAAGGTGAGTGGTATGTACAGGCTTCAGGGGATTTTATTCAGGAAGTGATTTACGATCCTATGGGAGCATTAGATCCTACGTGTCGTATTGACCCAAATATTATAGCAGATCCAAATGGTGGATTGACACTGGAAAATGTCTTTGATCCTAATGGCATTATTCGAACAGATATTCTTATGAATTCTAATAATCAGCTTGATCCTAATTGCGTTGTTGATGCAAGCGAGTTAGAAAATGTAGATGTCCTTATTGCTGAAAGTATTCGTGGGCAAGCCTTGAAGCGTTCAACAATGACCGTCGATAAGCTAAAAGTCAAGGCGGATGCGATCAGGACTGGTGGCGTGACGGATTCAATTTATATCTCTGGGCAGTTATATGATGATACCTCTGAGATCGATGTTATGGATGTGCTTAACGCTGATTCCATTTTTGTGGATATTACTATTCCTGGTTTTAGACTCATTGCCTTTGAGTTATTTTTAAATTTAGATGAGTTAGCGACGTTGCAAGTTTTAGCTCAGCAGCGGTTGGTTTATCCCACTGATAATCTTTCTTTGGTAAAAACCTTTGTATTAGATTTCAAAAAGAATCGATATGTGATCGAATTTGAAAATATTAATTTAATTGGTTTAAGTACTCCTTTCGAATGTGAGCTTTCATTTGGGTTGTATTCTGGCTTAGCATCCGTTGCATTTGATGAAGATTTGGAGATCGGTAAAGCTATGCCACTATGTTTACAAAATTTATTTGCCGATGATGTTCGAGTCGATAAAGTCAAAGGTTCCAGTTCGTCTTTAAATATTCAAGGGCGCTTGTCTGCAATTGATCCCGCCATGGATTTAAATGTCTTTCCAGTAACGGTATCATGGGGTGATTTTTCAGAAACCATCCTTTCAGGTGGTTTTGTTAAAAAGGGAAAAGGACGTCGGTACTCCTACAAAAAGCCCAAATCAAGTGCTGGCAACATTCAAAAAATGGACATCGATTTTGATAAATGTCTGTTCAAATGTTCTATCAAAGGTGCAACGGGCCTGGATGTCACTGGTGAGGTGACTTTTAACCTCAAAGTGAATGCCACGACGTTTGATGAATCGGATACATATAACTTCGACTAATTTTATTGTCAAATTTGTGCGATATTTATGAACTAAAAAAGTAGATAAAACTATTTGAGATAAGTCTTTAGATCTGTTAAAATTCTGTCATAGTGCCCAGAGATTGTAGGGTCGGAAAATTCCTGCTGCAATGAATTTAACATTTTAACGATTTTCTTGGAAACCTTCGTTCGGTTTAACAATCTAAAGGATATCATGAAATATAATTATCTACGATGTGTCGCATTAGTTATTGCTGTAACACTCTTTAGCAACGTTCTTTGGTCGCAGACCACAAGCACCACCAAATATAGTGGTGGCAGTGGTAAGGAGCGTGATCCCTATCTAATTTCTACCTCAGCCGATCTTAGCTCATTAAGTACGACCTCAGCCGATTGGGATCGTCATTTTGAGTTGACCGGATATATAGATGCTACAGGTGCTAACGTTACACCGATAGGTAATGCCACGACACGATTTTCAGGAACGTTTAACGGGAATGGAAATGTTATTGCCAATTTAAATATCAAAACTTCCGTAAGCGAAGATGCAGGGTTGTTTGGTTGGGTTGGGCCACCTGCCGGTCCTTATGAAGAGGATCCGAAAATTCGAAACCTGGGTTTGATAAATCCTGTGGTTGAAATGGATGTCACCATCACTATCGACCCGAATGATACCGTCGTGATTGATCCAAATGATCCAAATACTATTGGGGGTTCTGACCAAAATGCCATTAATCGAACAGTTTTTTCTGCAGGAAGTCTCGTTGGATTTTTACAGAAGGGGAATCTAAAAAAATGTTTTGCTCGGGGTGTAGGTGATAGCAAGGTTAAAGGGTCGCCTATTGCAGGTGGTCTTGTTGGCGAAATGAGACATGGTGCAAAAATTGTGGATTGTTATGCCAGCGTGAATATAGAAAGCAGCGATATCGCTGGCGGATTAGTAGGTGTTTCGCGAGGAACGGTAACGACCAGTTATTCAACCTGTGTAATTACAGCGGGGACCAGGCGTGGAGGGCTATTTGGGTTGAATGGTTTGGAATTTGTTCCGACAGATATATTATGGGATAAGACGATTGGTGAGCCTGTTATGTGTGGTGGGCCATTAGACCCCAATGATATCTTAGGTGATTTTAATTGCGATGATACTCTGGGTAAAACCACTGCGGATATGAAGGAAAAAGAGACTTTTTCTAGTAGGGGTTGGAAATTTGAAAAACCCTGGATCATCCAGGAAGAACCAGCAGATTACCCTCGAATCAATACGGAAGGGTTTCAGGCTATGACGCTTGAATTTAACATTGAGCCCGGTCAGGTCGTTCCGTTTTATACGCGAAATGTGAATGATCCTAATAGTCGTGGTATCATTAACATTAATAAGGCATTGTCGCAAATTGAATGGGACTTAACGATTAATGAAACCAATCAGGACCAGGTGTTTTTACGAGGACCGGCCAATGTTGGGAGTGTCGGGAATGTTCAGTTTGATTTGCTCACAAGTTCAGAACCCATTGATTTGACAGAAACGCAATTAAATGAATTGCTGGAAGGCAAATGGTACATCGAAGTTGTAGAGAAGCTTGATGAGGAAATTATTTTTGATCCCATGGCCGTTTTAGATCAAAATTGCTTTATTGATCCGGCTATAATTGTCGATCCGAATGGGGATTTGAGTTTAACCAATGTATTGGATTCATCAGGTATTTTGAAACCTATTGTATTGGTTGATCCGAATGGTACGCCTGAGGCAAGCTGTTTTGTGGATCCAAATATTTATGTCGATTCGAATTGTGTGTTGGATCCAAATGGCCTGCTGAGTGTCAGTTGCGTTTTTGATCCCAATAATATTGAACCCAATTGTTCTCCTGATCCTAATTTTATACCACTAAGTTGTATATCTATACCGAATTTGAATGTTGATATTGATTTTGATTGTTTCATTAATCCGAATTGTACGATTCCAAAGAATGATTTATTGATCCCTGGTTGTGTGTTGTATCCAGGGTGCGTGGTTGATCCGAATAATCTATCAGAGGTGGGGGTAATTATTAGTCAAAACATCCGCGGTCAGATTGTTAAATTGTCAAATATGACCGTTGCAAAAATCAAAGTCAAAGCAGATAAAGATCGTTCAGATCCAGTGGTAGATACGTTAACAGTATCTGGTCAATTATATGGCAATGAAGCGATGATTGACGTGGGAGATATTGCAAATGCCGATAGTTTATCAATTGAATTCACGGATGCAAACAAAAGCTTATTATTGATCAGTATCAATCTTCCTACTGATATGGCAAGCAAAGTAAACATCATTAATAAGCAGCGTTATGCTTTAAAATCCAGTAATAAAACAAGTAAGATAAAAACGTTGTTGTTAGATTTTAAAAAGAATCAATACAGTATGGTCCTAAGAAATGTTAACTTGTCGGGTTTGACTACACCATTTGATATGAATTTGACCTTTGGAATCTTTAATGGAACGGCTGCATTAGATAGAGATGAAGATATTGCCATTGGAAAGCCTTTACCTTTGTGTTTAATGAGTTCGGTTGCCGATGACCTTCGTGTTTATAAGGCCAAAGGATCCAGCAAATCGTTTAATGTCCAGGGAGGCATTTCAGCAGAGAGTCCAGACATGGATTTGAGTGGATTAGCTGTCGAGATCTTTTGGGGGAGTCATTTTAATGAAGTGATTGATGCGGGTGGTTTTGTCAAAAAAGGTAAGGGGAATCGCTATTCGTACAAAAAATCAAAGACAGATGCGGGTAATATTCAATCAATGGATATCGATTTTGATAAGTGTGTTTTTAAGCTGTCGATCAAAGGAGCGACAAACCTCGATCTCTCAGAAGACGTGACCTTCAGGATAAATGTTCTCGCAACAAACTATGATGAGTCAGATACATTTTCTTTTTAGATAGGCATTTATGTGAGTCAGGCGTCTTGATGCGTTGTCTTTTCAGCGGGTTGATTTTTTCTGCTATTCTGCTATAATATCAACATTGTTAGGGGGAATATAACCTACCGGAAAAGCGACGATGTTGAAAAAAAATATCCTGTTATTATTTGTTGTTGGATTGCTATGTAATATCTGTCTGCCCCAACATGCCCATGCCGCTGATGAAGCCTATGGTGGTGGCAGTGGCACGATCCTTGATCCTTATTTGATTTATACCGCGGAAAACCTGCAGAAAATTGGTAAAAATCAAGATGATTGGGACAAGCATTTCAAGCTCATGTCAGATATTGATATGAAGAAATTTACCGGAACGAAATTTAATATTATTGGTCGAAGTGCGACGAATGCGTTTACCGGCGTGTTTGATGGCAATCAGAAAGTCATTATCAACTTCAATTATAAAACAGCGACGGCAAATGAGTATGTAGGATTATTTGGCGTCGTCGGCGATTTGGTGGATGGCGGCTTGATCTTTGACTTGGGATTTGTCGATGTCGACCTGGATGCGATTAATGCCTCAGCTGTGGGAAGCTTGGTAGGGTTTTTACAGAAAGGAACCATAGAACGCTGTTTTGTTTCCAGTGGCATTGTAAGTAATACTGATTTTGTCGGTGGCTTAGTCGGCGCCAACAGCGGTTCGATTTTTCAAAGTTATGCGGCTTGTAAAGTGTTAGGGAATGTGCAGGTGGGGGGATTTGTCGGTTCACAGCAAGCTGGGCTGATTCAAAATTGCTATTCACAAGGAAATGTTACAGGTGAAGATTTTGTCGGTGGTTTCGCCGGGGATCAATTTGAGTTTAGCAGTTTGATAAATTGTTATTCATCTGGAAAAGTGAATGCTTTTGCTTTGGTTACCAATAATTTTGGTGGTTTGGTCGGTACCAATGAAGGTGAAATCATCGATTGTTATTGGGATAAACAGAAAAGCGATTTTGACAATATGTGCGGTACACAACCCAATGATGGCGTTGGCTGTAAAAACAGTAATGGGCAATCGACCAATAAAATGCAGCTCGAAGATACCTTTGAGAATTGGAATTTTGATTCACCGATTTGGACGATTGATGATGATTTTTTATATCCGCAACTTTGGTGGGATGCAACCAATCTGACGACCATTTCGTTTGATCTGACCCCACAGCAATTAATCAATCCGGTGACATCGGATGCATCAGGTGATGGAAGACTCATTTTAAATACAGATACACAAGAGTTAACCTGGGATATAGATCTTTCCGATTTAACGGATGGCGATGGTTCTGTTTCATCAGCACATTTCTTTGGACCAGCAGAATCTGGACAAACGGCATCCTCTCAGGTTGATATATTGACCAATAGTCAATCGCTTACTGATTTATCGAGTGTCAGTCCTGTTCAATTAACGACGACACAATCCAATGAAATTTTAGGCGGCTTGTGGTACGCTCAAATTAGTACCACTGCATTTGGTGATGGAGAATTGCGTGGGCAAGTGAATCGAGATGAAACGATTACTTTGGATGCTGTCGCCGTTAAAGCTGGAAAAAGTCGCGATATTCCCCAGGATTCAGTGAAGATTGAGGGCAAACTTTATTCCAGTATCCAGAAGGCCAATGTGGATGATCTGGTGTTTGCTCAGGATATGTGCGTGATCGTGAATAATGTTGACCCGAATAATAATATCGTCACCACTATTTTGACTGACCAGTTTACCTTGAATACCAATCCTGATACGTTACGAAATAGCCAGAAATTCAGTTACAAACGAGATAAAAACAGTAATGGCCCCATCGAAAAAATGAGCATTGATTTTACGTTGAACACTTTTGAGATTAGTGGCAAAAAAATATCTTTGAGCGGATTGCAATTACCATTTTCTGTGACGATTAAATTTGGTATCTATTCTGGTGTTGGAATGGTTGATGATGCTAACGCTGAAATTGTGAACAAAGGAAAACCTTTACCGATTTGTCTTTTGTCAGGCTCAGCTGATGCCGTTAGTATTGATAAAGCTAAGGTGAAATCTGGCAAGAAAGGCGATTCACTCAATGCCAGCGGTGGACTTTCAGCTGCTCAAGCGGTAGATTTTACCGCCGAGGCGTTGACGGTGAAGTGGGGTGGTTTCACCGAAGTAATCCCAGCAGGCAATTTTACCAATAAGAAAGGCCAGAAGTTTTCTTATAAGAAACCCAAAGAGGGGGCTGGGGCGATTTCGAAAATGGATATCGATCTGGATAAATGTAGCATCAAGTTATCCATAAAGGATGCCACGTCTCTTGATAAAGAAGGAAATGTCCTTTTCGAAATAAGTTCAGATAATTTTTCAGCTACCGATACGATAATTTTTTAGGCCATGAACAATTAGCTGCTGTAGTCCGTAGTAAGTTTAATAGATTAAATCTAAGAGTGTTTTTTATCAGGAGGTTGCTATGGGATCCAATAAATCTTCAACTATTGTTATTCTAATTGTTGTAATGTCATTTATTTCTCAGCCTTGCGTTCGTGCTGAACCTGAAGATTTGGATGTTTTTACAGACTTTGAAGATTCCAGTAATACTTCTCAATATACTTTTGGCACGTCTCCTAATATCATTACATTTACTGGTAACAATGGCATTCGAGGCACAGCGTCGATTTATCGATCTGGTGTTAAGGCGTTTTGGATTGAATTTAATGATGTAGATGGACGAGTTGAATTTGAATCGCCGGCGTCGATGGTTCAGTTTTATGCCAAAGATGTTGGGGAAGGTACAAATGGGGTAATTCGGGCATTAAATAATCAAAGTAGTATTATATCAAGTGCTCCATTGACTTCCGATTGGCAGCTATTTACTTTTATAGAATTTCCAGAACTTGGTCCGATTTATTCCCTTCAGCTCATCAATGATGCTCAATCACTTAGTCAAATATCTGCGATTGATGATTTTGGATTTACACCTGCAGAGATTATTGAGCCCAATGAGCCCAATGAGCCCGAGCCAAATATTGTCACATTTTCTGATGTAACCAGACTTACAATCAAAGCAGATAAAAATCGAACCACGATGAGTGATGCTTTTACGTTATCAGGAACCTTTACAGTCAATGCAGAGCAAGTGGGTGCATTTGATAATATTAGAGTCAGTCTGTTTCCTGATTCTGAGTCAGGCAGCTTTGATGAAATTCTTCCTATCTCTAACCAGGATGTCACCAAAAATAAAATAAGTCATAAATTGCAATCTGAGAATATCACATCATTTCAAATAGATTTTAATAAGGGCCGATTTTCCTTGGCTGCAAAAAATGTCGATCTGACAGGTTTTGACAGTCCACTGGTTCTTGAGATTGAATTTGGAAATATTTTTATCAGTAATGAGATTAATGAAATGGTGATTAATGGTCCTAAAAAATTAATCCCAACCTGCTTGATGACGGGGGTAGAAGATAAACTTATTGTTTCAAAGTTTTCATTAAAAAGCAATAAAAAGGGAGATTCTTTAAATATACAAGGAGAGATTGTTTCAGCAGAAACCAATGTGGATTTTACTCAGGAAATCGTTACGGTACAGTGGGGTGGATTTATTGAAAATATCCCTATGGGGGAGTTTGCTAATAAAAAAGGACAGAAATTTACTTATAAAAAGCCAAAGACCGCTAATGGCCATGTTTCAAAACTTGATATTGACTTAGATAAGTGTGTTTTTAAATGTTCAATTAAAGATGCACCGGTTTTGGATAAAACAGGTATCATTACTTTTAGCCTATCATCCTCATTGAGTTTTGATGCACAAACAGAAGTACAGCCGTAATTTAAATCGATTGAAATGACATTAATTGGTTTCTTGTATCGTTTTTGACAGGCTTTCCAGGGCGGGTCGCGTTCTAATAAATCCTTTGCATTGTTTGTATGCCTGGGAAAATTGATTATCCAGCTCTAGCAATTTCTCTAACTGTTCTGATTTGATTTTTGCATCTTCTTGCCAAAGCTCATCCAGGTTTCCAGAAACGGTGCGATCACTATTGCTGGTTAATTGACTAAAGAGAACGCTGAGTTTGCCATAATGTTTGCTATCCATCGTTTCTTTTATGTCAGGTTCTACGCCCCATTCATCTGCATTGGGTAATTTATGGACGCATCGTCCTTTGGGCAAATAATAATAATCGGTTGTCATTTTTACAGCGGCACCTGAATCTTGAAGTTTAAATAGTCGCTGTACAGACCCTTTGCCCCAGGACCGCTCACCAATAATTACAGCTCGATTGTGGTCCTGAAGGGCACCTGCGACGATTTCTGCCGCACTGGCACTGGCTTGATTGATGAGAACAGCCATATGGAATTTAGGATAAGTGCTACTGGAGGTGGCTCTTTCAGCTTTTGCCATAGAGTGAGCACCTCGGGTAGAGACAATGACTCCTTCGTCAATCAATGAATCAACAATTTCGACGGCACTGGACATGAGTCCCCCTGGGTTTCTGCGAAGATCCAAAATAATGGCCTGGCAATTTTTGGCTAAGCAGTGATCAATGGCGTCTGTAAATTCCTGTGCACTGTTTTCAGTGAATTGAGATAGTCGGACATAGGCGATTTTTTTCTCATCATCCAGAATGTAATCCCATTGGTTATCGACGCTATTTCGTCGCCAACCCGTTACACTGGGTAAGCTGATTTTCTGGCGCTTAATCTTAATCTCTTCTTCAGTATTATCTTCTCTAAGAACTTTTAATATGACTTCAGTATTGGCTGGGCCTGTGAGTTCCTTTACAGCTTGTGTGTCACTGATATTATTAGTGTCTTTGCCATCAATTTGTAAAATAACATCTCCAGCTCGTATGCCTGCCTTATCTGCTGGAGAGCCTTCAAAAGGGCTGATAATTTTTAGTTGCCCATCTCGATTTTCGATTCCCACACCGATACCTTCATAAGAGCCTGTTGTCATTTTCTGATAGTTATCAACGTCTATTGCTGGAATAAATTCTGAATGCATATCAAGTTCATGCAGGATGCCATTTATAGCTCCTGCGACCAGTTTGTCGCTATCAATTTCTTTGACGTAATGCTTTTGGATGAGATCAATGGCATCAACCAATGGATCGAATAATGTGTAATCTACTTGTGATGCTTTGAGTTGCAATCCGGTGCCGCAAACGAATATCAATAATGTCACTAGGCAGCGATGATATGAGATCATAGTGGATGATCCTCCAATTGATTTAGGATGCATTTTTCTTTTTATGGACCATTTTTAGTACATGTAATCGTCCACGAGGTGTATGCGTGCGATACCAGACAATAAGTTTCAAGCCAATGAAGTAACCTATTACTGCAATTATAATTCCTATTAAAGCGCTTCCTAAACAAAGATCCAACCCTATGGTCCAGGCAAGGTCAACGACTTTATGCCAGAAATCTGCTTGGGTCATTTGTGTAAAAATACTATCTGATTCCATGTATTTATTAAAATAATTGCCGAATTGGGAATAGTTATAATAGGGGCGTTCTGTAAACAGATTTAAAAACTTATTGCCGAGCCAGTAGTTAGAAAAATAAATCGGAATAATGGTAAAAGGGTTGGATAACCAAACCATGGGAATGCCCACTGCCGCATTTGCTCGTAATGCTGGCGCAAGAATTAATACCAAAAACATTTGAATACCAACGGTTGGTGTCCAGGCGATGAATAATCCCAAGGCGATTCCTAATGCCAATCGCTGAGGTGTATCATCAATGTGCAATACACGGTAGACGATAAACCGCCTAATTCGAACAATCATTTTTTTGATTTGCCACATAGAAATTTAATTCAATAGTTTCTTAATCGTTTTTTCAACCTGATCTACGCTGATGGTATCAATGTTGTGTCTCTGGTCTTTACTATATCGGTGTTTACGAGGAATGGATGCACCTGCTTGCACAACCTTTTCGAGGTGACCATAAGGGCCAACAATCGCAGGGTTGGTCGGGCCGTAAATACCGATTAATGGGGTTGATAATGTCGCTCCAATATGGAGCGGACCTGAGTCATTTCCCACGATCAGTTTCGCAGAAGACATTATCGGAATTATTTGTTGTAAGTTGGTTTTATTCACCAAGTTAACAATTTCTCCACTCGTAAGCTCTTCAAGCTGGTTGGCTAATTCGGTTTCCACAGGGCCTGCCCCTAAGACCACTGTCTTAAAATCATAGTCGTTTTTTAACATTTGGGCAAGTTTTGCATAATTTTCTATGGGCCACTGCTTGCTAGCTTCTGTTCCACCAATAAGTTGTATCACATAATTATCTTTACTGCTTAAACCATGCTGATTGTAAATGTCTGCCAATGCAGCATCATGTATTACTCCATCAGATAGACGAAAGTTCTTTTTAAGATCGTTAAAACCCAATGCCTTAGAAAATCGCCAAAGACTATCGACAATATGCTCGTTTTTAGCGACCTCAATTTTATGAGTGTAGAAAAGCGTTGCGCCTTCCCGAGCATTCGTAAAGCCGAGGCGTGTTTTTGCTCTGGTTGCTTTAGTCACTAAACCACTGCGGAATAAACCTTGAAGATCAACCACCAGATCAAATTCTTTTTGACGTATTTCTTTTAAGAAATGAAAAAAGGCTTTTGTGGCTTTAAATTCTCGTCCAAATTTTCCGAAGAGTTTTCGGTCAAATAATATTTTTTCATCCAGTCCTGGTAGATATTCAATCATTCCAGCACAGTCGGGTCGAATCAGCCAGGAAATTCGAGCCTGAGGAAATTTTTCTCGCAAACCATGAAAAATAGGAACGGCTCTAACCACGTCTCCCAAACTACTGGGTTTGATAATGAGAATATTGTTATAGATTTGTTTTTCTAAAGACAAAGTGCAATGGCCTCTTTAGCTCGATTTGTCATGTTGATTCGATGATTTCTTTTGTTTGACAACTTTTTAAGACGTGTTGGCTGACTTCATGCCAAAGCTGATGTCTGGATGGTCGATCATATGCTTGTGGCAACGCTAAGAGCCGAATATATGCCGTGAAAGCTCTGACATAGTATCTGGGACCGATTTTTGGGTGTCGCATGATTGAAACCGCCAGGCGAATGAGTGCCTCATGTTTTGTTAAGGAGTTAATCGTTTGATCGATGTGAAAACCATCCAGGTCAATGATGTGAAGTCGCCATGACTGATCTGGGCGCTGGCTGACGAGAAAATTTTGAGCTTTGGCATCACGAAACCGGCACCCTTTTTTACGAAAATCTGCCAAGATGAGTCCCAATTGTGTGGCAAGATCATTATAAATGATGTGTGAGTCTGGCAAATGGTTATCACGAAGTGCGACATGCAGGTTATAGGCGCCTTTGATGCGTTCTGTAATGAGAATACTTTCTTGTAGGAAAAAACCTTTGCGATGCTCTACAGAAGCCAGTGGCCAAGCGGTATCAATACGACGATGAATCAATGCGTGACCTCTTAACCATTGACGAAAGGCTTTAGAGGCTCGACAGCTTTGCAGAAAGCCGCGCCAGCCGCTTTTTAGTCGAATATGTTTAACAACTACCTCTAGATCTAAATCTTCAAAGCAGAGCGTTTTGGCGATAATGGTAGAATGTCCACCTTCTTTAAGTGATTCGCCACCTTCGAGCAATGTTAGCGGGTGATTTAAGAGATTTTTCCATTCTTGGGTCTGATAAATCTTTTTACTAGCTTTCGATTCAGGATCTGGGTGTTTGCATTGCAAAAAAACATTTGCTGACCAGTTGTCGTTGAGTTTTATTTTTTTGGCATATTTACTATTACGTGTTGCGCGTCGATCTTTGCCTTTCCAGATTTTGCGTGAATGCAAATCGGCTTTATGATTGACCAGTGTGTAATAGGTATCGAAATCTTCCTGGCTGAAATGTTCCAATAAGTTAAGGGATTCCAGATAGGTTTTTATAAAAAGTCTTAAGGGGTCTTGTTGCAGGTGATATCGCATGCCTGCAAAAAGTGATGCGATATTTGCCATGCGTCGAGGATGTAGCGGGTGAGCTGAGGCGTGCCCACTTCGTTGTTCAAAGTTCACATTATAGAGATCTGTAATGGTGCATTTCAAACCATTGGGCGTCGAGGTTACAAGAATATTCCCTGAGTGAAGATCGGTATGATCCAGTCCGTTGCAATGCATCTTTGCAATGGTGCGGGCGGTTGCCATCAATGTTTCGTAAAGAAATTCTTTGTCGACCGGAGGATGTTGCCAAAGGATGTCTTCGAGCGATTGACTTTCGCCAATGGATTCAGTGACTAATAGGTTAAAAGCTTTTCCTTCAACCCATGCGATGGGTTTGGGAACATCGATGTTTCTTGAGTGTGCCAGATACAGGTCATTGAATTCCATTTTTGCTGGATTCCCTGCGATGGCTTGTTTTACCATTTGCTGTAGGGTTTCATTGTGATACAGCTTGATATAAATATCCATATCATTATCGCAAATACGATAGACTTGTCGCATTGGATTTTTCTTAACTAAAATTGCTTTTGGTTCAATTTCCAGGTTTGCAAAATCAATCATTTCTTTTTTAAGAAATTGACTTCGGTAGGCGGTCAGACAATGCCAGGTTAAGCCGCCAATTTGAGTCGCAATCGTGACCGCAGAAATCGGCGAAGGTTGTTTGCGTTTTAGCTTTGTCCTGGACAAGACGCTCATGCAGTTAAAAATCCTTTTTGTGGAATGGTATAAAGGCTTTGGAACGAATCATTGATTTTATCTGACCTATGAGAAAAAGCAAGGGGTGTCTGGCGATGTTGTTTAATTGGGTATTGTTAGGATTGTCCTTGCGTTGGATCTTTGGCAACTTGTGGCTGAGTCGTTAGTTGCGCTTCGGGGGCAGGTGTTTCGATGATAGTTTTTTCTTCTGCGTGAACAACGGGTGGCAGAGATTCAGATGTTTGAACGGTGTCTGCTGGCAATTCATGCTGTTTTGTCATGTCGATGACTTCACCTGCTAAGCTGAGGTAATCTTCTGCCCCTTTGCAGTTGGGTTCATATTCAAAAATTGTTTTGCCATGACTGGGTGATTCGGCCAATTTGACATTACGACGTATACGTGTTTTGAATAGCGTAATATCTTTCCATGGCGTATCGGTGTCTCGTTGTTGCTCAAAATAAGTTTCAATGTCACCAACGATTTCAGCGGAAAGGGATGTGCGAGCATCATACATGCAAAATAGAAGCCCTGATACACTCAGCGCAGGATTGATACGTCGATTTACCAGCATGAGCATTTCAAGTAGTTGGCTTAGCCCTTGAAGGGAAAGAAAATGCGGTTGAAGTGGGATAAAAACTTCTTGGGCGGCCCCAAAAGCATTTAACGTCAATAGCCCCAAAGAGGGTGGGCAATCGATAAACACATAATCTACAGGCTTATCGTATGCTTCAATAGCATCACGCAGAATCGTTTCGCGTCCCACCACGGTGACCAATTCTTGTTCCGCACCGGCTAAGTCAATTCCTGAAGCGAGGAATTGGACATTCTCTCTTAGTTGAATCAAACATTGGTCCAGTGATGCAGATTTCAGTAATAAATCATAGCATGAATGCTCATATTGGCTTGGATCTAGGCCAAAAAAGGTTGTTAAATGTGCTTGAGGATCTAAATCCATCAAAATCACACGGTTTCCTTTTTCTGCTAACGCGGCCGCCAGATTTACCGTTGTGGTTGTTTTACCAACGCCGCCCTTTTGATTTGCTATGGCAATAATTCTCATTATTATATTATTTTCAAGTAGTTAAGTGATTTTATGGGTGGGATAGATCAAAAACTATCCCTGTCTCATGATCAGTTAAAACCATCATTAAAACGCCTAAACGACCGATAATATATGGTTTATGTCGTCATTATAGCCAGATTAACCGAAATGAGCAAAAAAAAATGGAAGATCTTGCCGTGGCGCGGTTAAGATCTTCCATTTCTACAAGTGATACACTTGCATTAATTGGAGCGGCATTACAAATTCCGAAGAATTTGTAAATTGCTTACTTGCTACCTTTTTTTCTTCTTAGCTTTTTTCTTTGTAGCTTTCTTTTTAGCAACTTTCTTTTTAGCTTTTTTCTTAGCTACTTTTTTCTTTGCAGCTTTCTTTTTAGCTTTCTTTTTAGTTGCTTTTTTCTTCGTAGCTTTCTTTTTGGTTGCTTTCTTTTTAGCTTTTTTCTTCGTAGCTTTTTTCTTTGCTACTTTCTTTTTAGCTTTTTTCTTTGTAGCTTTCTTTTTAGCTACTTTTTTCTTCGCAACTTTCTTCTTAGCTACTTTCTTCTTTGCGACTTTTTTCTTAGCTTTTTTCTTTGCCATAGGTGTATCACCTCCTTTCCATTGGGCGTATTTAATGGAAAATTTTACCTGTGGTAAAAACAGGTGTCAAAAAATTTTTCTAATAATAAACTAAAAAACAGTGTTGAAAACAGTTTTTCAGTCTTGTTACGCACTATTTGTCCGATTTGTTTCTCTCTATCGTCATAAAAAGTGTAGTAACTTCATAATTTTTAGAAGTTGTGCGCTACATTACGCCTAATTTTGCACAAAGTTAAGGAAAAATGAGTAAAAAGACATGCGCGAAGCAGAGATTTTCACTTCTTTAACAGCTTGTCTGATAGTAGAAACAAAAAATTATAAATTTTTTGAAGAAATGAGAGTTTTTACTGACTCTTTTTTAGAAATTAAGCACTGTAATGCTGTATGAAAGTGTAAATCATCGTTTGATGAGTAGTTTTTTGTAGAGATAAGTTTAGTAAACATCGTGTTATTAGCATCAATAATGATATTTGGTATGACCCCTTTGCGATGGAAACTAATGTCGCTGGGAGGGGTAAATGATGCTGTGGTTAAACTCAAAGCGGCATTCGTATATTTTAAATGATAAATTGTTTGTACTAAACCTTTACCTAGTGTTTTACTTCCTATAACTGTTGCTCTTTGATGATCTTTGAGTGCAGCGGAAAAAATCTCAGCGGCACTTGCAGTGTGTTCATCAACCAATAGCACGACGGGATGAGCATATGTTTTAGATGATGTTTTATTGGTGCGATGGATAATTTTATTATCTGCTGTTTGTACCTTTACAATAACACCATCTTGGATAAATAAACTCGCTGCATTAATGGCTGAATCCATTTTGCCACCACCATTACTTCGCAGGTCGATGATTAATGATTTTGCACCTTGCTGCGTTAATGTTTTGATGGCTTGGTTCATTTCAATTTCAGTATCATTATCGAAGCCTGCCACGCGGAAGTAGCCCGTTGTGTATTCTGAAATGTATTTGAGATTCCTTACCGTAGGTGAATCGATACGCGAGCGTTTTACTTGAACCTCAAAGATGTCATTGTCACGCTTAAGGGATAATTGGCATAATGTATTTGGTTTGCCGGTTAGTAAGCTGCCCACTTTGCTCATGGGTAAATTTTTGAGATGCTTATTCTTTACTTTGATAATGGCATCGCCCGGTTGGATACCCGCTTTGTCAGCTGGACTGTTTGGGATCACATCAAAAATGATAGGGAACTCTTCGCCGGAAAGTACATCAATGCCTATACCAACATAATTCCCTTTTAACCTGTCTTGCATAATACGATACTTTTGCGGACTAATAAGATATGAGTATTTATCAAGGCTGTCGGCGTAAGCGTAAGAGAGTTCAATCGTAGGCCAGCAGGGGTTTAATCCCGCTTTTTCGCTTAATGCATATAGCGTTTTAAGTGTTTGTTTGATTTCATTGATTGTGTCGGAGCTAGTGAATTCAAATGTGTTATAGAGTGAAACCAACTTGTTTTGGAGTTCATATAATTTTTCAGGTGTTGTATCCAGAGCTTTCTGCATCGCTGGATTTTGCGTCGCGGCTAGGCATTGAAGCAAGCCTTTTTTAAATAACGTTGTTTGGTCAAAGTTTTGAAAATATTGCTCATCGGCTAATTCAAGTACTTCCTCAAGTTGCATCATCGCTGTGTGAGGTTGCATGTAGGCCATAGTGTCTGTAATGCTACGGTCAAGATATCGGTCTTCTACTGCGCGATTCGCCAAGCACCATTGTCTGCGTTTATCAACTTCAGGGTCTTGCTCATCGGCAGTGTTGGGGATTTTTTTAAGAAGTGATTGTGCTTGGCGCCAATCGAAATTTTCTATGGCCTGATCGACTTGTTGTAAGAGCTTTTGGTGTGAATCTTGCCGCGATGCAAAGAGGTCATGTGATTCAATGGAGGATAAAACAACCCAGGACAATAGGACTAAAGAAAGTCCAAGTGGGCTTGTCAGTGTTGTCGTTAAAGTTTTCTGTTTTCGCTCTCTCATCATTTTGCACCAGTCATAAAGGCATAGGTTTCTCCCAATTGGTTTTGGGAGGGTAGATTTATTATAGGCAATTTAGCGTTTTTTTTAAAGGCTCCAGCCCCTAAAGTTCGTGTAAATAAAGGAATTACCGCGTGGTAAAATCAGCCAGTCGACATAAGTTATCTAATGTGACAAAATTAAACTGCCTATTTTTACAAAACGTTATAATTGTTCACTTTAATCATTGATCAAAAGGCCGTAGAGCGATACATTTTCTGTTTCGAATCGTTTTATTGAATGGTATTTATATATATTTGTTTGAAGGGAACCTTAAACAATGTCTGAAATGCAGCTGAGAACACGCCCACTTGTCTTGGTTATCCGAGATGGCTGGGGAGAAAATCCAAACCAAAAACTTCACGAGTATGATGCGACACGTCATGCAAAAACGCCTATCGATGATTTTCTAAAAGAAAATTATTCGAATTGTTTGATTGCAACTAGCGGAGAAGATGTGGGCCTACCTGATGGCACTATGGGAAATAGTGAGGTCGGTCATCAAAACATTGGTGCCGGGCGCATTGTTGATCAAGAATCCATGCGATTAACACGAAGTATTCGTGAAGGTGATTTTTTTGAAAATAAAACTTTTTTGGAAGCCATTGAATTTTGCAAAAAGAATAATGGTAAACTTCATTTGTTGGGTTTGACAAGTAATGCAGGTGTTCATTCAAGATTGGGTCACTTGTATGGTTTATTAGAATTAGCTAAACGTCAAAATTTTGACAATGTTTTCCTGCATGCCTTTGCAGATGGTCGTGATACACCACCACAAAGCGGACAAGGCTATCTCAAAGAGATTGAAGAAAAGATGGCAGAAATTGGCGTTGGGAAAGTGGCGTCGATTGTAGGGCGTTTTTGGGCCATGGATCGCGATTTGCGTTGGGAGCGAATTGAAAAAGCTTACGCCTGTTTAACACAAGGCAATGGCACGGCCTTCAAATCGGCACATGAAGCCATGCAGCATGGTTATGATAATGAGATTACTGACGAATTTACAGAGCCAAGCTGTATTGTTAATGATGCCGGCGAGCCATTGGCCACCATTCAAGATGGCGATGCCGTAATTTTCTATAATTTCCGGGGCGATCGACCTCGTCAGATTACGCGTGCATTTGTGGATGCTGATTTTAGTGGCTTTGACCGTGAGAAGAGGCTGGATCTTTTCTATGTTTGCATGACAGCTTATGATTCAACCATCGATGCGCCAGTGGCGTTTCCTAAACCAGCGAAAATGAAAAATATTTGCGGATCTTACTTATCAGAGCTTGGGCTAAAACAGTTTCGTTGTGCAGAAACAGAAAAATATGCTCATGTGACTTTTTTCTACAACGATTATACCGAAGAACCTTTTGAAGGTGAAGATCGTCAGATTGTTCCATCTCCTAAGGTGCGAACTTATGATATGAAACCTGAAATGTCCGCCTATGAGTTAACAGATATGCTCATCGGTAAGTTGGATAGTGGTTTGTATGACTTTGTGGTTTTGAATTATGCTAATCCAGATATGGTCGGTCATACCGGTGACTTGGATGCCGCTGTCAAAGCTGCTGAAGTCGTTGATGAATGTGTGGGTAAAGTTCTGGATAAGATCAAAGAGATTGGGGGCAGTGCCATTGTTACGGCCGATCATGGCAATTTGGAATGCATGTACAATCCAGATGTCAAAAGTCCGATGACTTCACACACGACCTATACAGTACCATTATTCATTGTTGATGAAGAATTAAAAGGGTGCAAGCTTCGTAATGATGGTCGATTAGCTGATGTGGTACCGACCGCTTTTGCTATGATGGGCATTCCGAAACCCGAAGAGATGACAGGCGAATCTTTGATTGTGCTATAATAAAAAAACGAATTCTTGAAGCAATAAAAAAGCGGATGTTGGTTTTGCCAATCATCCGCTTTTTTTATATTTAATTTGTAATTGAATCATTAATAGGGTTTATAGTCATTTTCTTTATTATCTGAATCTTCATTGTTGGAATCATCAGACGATGGTGGGGTTTCGTCCTGTTGTTGCTCTGGCATGGGTTCCAGCTCAATGGGTTTGTCCTCATCTTCAGGTAATTCAGAGCTTGAAGATGTTTCAACACCTTGATCCTGTGTGGGTTGGGGCTCAACGAGCGGTTGCGAAGGTGGTTGAGAGGCTTCTGTTTCTTGATTTGCTTGAGATTCTTCAATTTGATCTTCTTGAGCGATGAGTTGATTGAGATCTGCATCTTCCTCTAAGTGAACATCTTCCCATGGGCTATCGTCTACGTGTTTTCGTAGTAAAAAGTAAATCGTGGTATTGGTCGAGAAGATATAGCTGACTGCAAATGATAAAATCAAACCCGCAATGGCCCAGGTCCAAAGGAAAATAAAGAACGCCGCGATACTTTCTGATCCACTTAATGCCATGAAGTTAACATCCGGGTGGATATTTTGAAAGCTGGGTGATGGCCAGATCAAATCCATTTTATTGACGACATCAATTTGGGAGGCATCATCAAATGCCATGGCTGCTTGTACTGGCCCGCGGACGGTGATCAGCATGACAAAGCCAAATAATCTGACAAAGAAAAAGCAGATCGCACCATAGATAGAAGCGATCAATGTGTAAAACAGCATGTGCCAAGGACGACCAATGATATAGCTAAAAGATCGGCTAATCGCATCAAAGTGATCAGAGCCTTCGACTGAAATAGCTGGGTACATCAAGTTGACACCGCCAATAAAGACAATAACTATAAAGGTAATAATAAAGCCCGCTAATAGAGCCAAGCCCATTAACAACCCAGTCAAAATATCACCAATTGCCAGGGGCAGTGTTCCTAAAAGTGATAGCAGCATCAGGATTAAAGAGATGACCAAGACGATCATAATTGGGATCAGAGGTGCTGTAAAAAAGCTAAAGAATTTATCAGAACTAAATTTCAATGCAGTCAGTGGACCAATCCGTTCATCTCTTGCAAATTGCAATGCTGACATGCGACAGATTGCACCCCCAAAAATAGACCAGACAGCGAGCCAAGATAGAATTAATAAAATGGCAAAAAATGGATGAAAGCGTGTGAGCCAGCAAAGTGCTAGCATCGCTGAAACAATATTGTCTTTAACTTTACCAAAATCCTGTTCAAATACCAACGCTTGAGCTGTTGCGTAAAAATTGTCTCCATAAAAATCTTTTAATGCAGAAAAAAGTCCTTGGCCGTCACGTGCTTTTGCCAGTGATTTCATTTGAGCATAGCGAACCGTATCTTTGATCTGATTGATATCAATTTCTACTTGTGTTTTTTCCTTTTTCTGATCTGCTTGAGAATTGCGATCATTCACAATAATCATTTTGCGTAAATAGTTTTTCTCATCCCAATCACTCAATGTGCCTGTATTGATTGCTTTGAACAGTGTGCGATAGGCAATATCAAGCTCGCTGATTTGCTTGGTTTTCAGATCTTCGAGTTCTTTTTGTTTTTCTGAATCTTTTTTACCGGCAAGTTCACTCGATTTTTCATACGCGTCGTTAATATATTTGGTACGAAAACCATACCATTTTTCGAGTGTTTCTACAGAGACTTTATAGTTTTTTCTATAGGTCTCATCAATTGAGACGTATGTGTTTGACGATGTTTTATTGTCGGCTAGTTGATTGAGTCGCTGTTCTATATCGGTGAGTAGGCGATGGTTGAATTGCTCGATATCTGTTCCTGCCGGATTGTTTAAGTAAGCCGTTAGATGATTTTTCTCTCCAATGCTGGAAACCTGGTTGACATTATTGATCATCTTGCTGTGGGAAGGCGTTAGGCTATCGAGCAGCCATCCCGCGACATTCATAAGGATAATTCCCATCAGAGCCAAGACTAATTTGCTAGGTTTTATGGCATTGGAAAAGCCTTTGAAGAGTTTGGTAAAATAAAAGCCTTTAAGGAAATCCCCGGCATTGAAATCATTCGATTCTGATGTGTGATGCGACATAAAAAGCTCCTGACTACTTTTAATGAATAAAAACCAACCGAAGTCGATTTATTTTTTATAATTAGGTTAACTGTTAATCGACAACAATTATTATAAGTGCATATAGCAGGGGTGCAATAGAAATAATTGGAGATGTTTTTAAGGGCTGACCTGCAAAAAAGTTTGCTAATAAGGAGTTTAGGGTGATTAGTCTTCTGGATTCTCATTGTCCAGGTTATTGGTTTTATCCCCGGCGATTTTATAATCACCTTCCAACCAGTGTCCCAGATCAACCATGCGACAACGTTCACTGCAAAAAGGGAAATAGTCCAGATCGTTTGGATTTCCCACGAGTTTATCGTGGCAGGTTGGGCAATGAAATTTATTTTCAATCATGAGCTTAGAATGAAATTGTTAGTCTGATTTTTTTTTTGCCGATTTGGTTTTGTCTTTTTTCTCAGACTTTTTGGATTTTTTACTATCGCTGGATGAGGATTTTTTGTCTTTGTCCGCTTTGGCCGACTCCTTGTAGCCATCACTTCGGTAGTCCGTTTCGTAAAAGCCGCTGCCTTTGAAGATTAATCCAGCCCCGGCGCCAATCAATCGTTTTAATTTGCGTTTTTTGCATTTCGGACAGGTTTTGAGTGGTTTGGCGGTGATGGACTGAAATTCTTCAAATGTATAACCGCAGTCTGGACATTCATATTCATACGTTGGCATGATTAGTCTTCCTCAGATTCATTTTCCGCTTCAGTTGCTTCGACTTGAGGACTGCGTGCTACAGAAACTTTGGTCGGGCGTAAAACAATATCACCCATACTATATCCACGTGAAAATTCAGCGATGATGCAATTTTCGTCAATTTCATCGCTTTCTTGTCGCATCATAGCTTCATGTAAATTGGGGTCAAAGTTGTCACCAGGATTAACTTCAATAGGTTGAATCGATTGGCCAGATAGCGTGTCGATCATATGATCATAAACAATTTTCACACCTTTTAAAACGGCAGCCACATCCTGATCTTCCGTTACAGAAGATAATGTCTGATCAAAATTATCAAGTATAGGAAGTAGTGCTTTCGCCATGTCCTGCTTGGCAAATTGCGATGCCTGTTCAATTTGTTTGTGTGAACGTTTTTGGTAGTTTTGGTAATCCGCTGCTAGACGCTGAAGTTGCTCTTTCAATTCCTGAATCGTTTGCTGGTCATCGTTTACGGCCTCCGTTTCCTGAGCTTCTTCAGGTTGAACGTTCTCTTCGACTTTTTCTTCTTTTTTCTTTTTCTTCGCACTCATGGTTATTTAACTCTTCTGGATCGTTTATCGATAACAGGATTAATCATTTCCTGTTAAGTGTTCTTTAATCTTTTCAAAAAATCCTTTGCTCTGAGGCATGACACTTTTGTCTTCTGTTTCCGCGAAATCGCGAAGCAGTTGTTCTTGCTTGCTATTGAGCTTTTTGGGAATCTCAATCAAAATCTGGATCAGTAATGCACCGCGTCGGCCAGAGCGTATGTTTGGCATGCCTTGTCCTTTAACTTGAAGAACGGTGCCATGTTGCGTGCCCGCAGGGATTTTGACTTCTTCTTTGCCATTCAACAATGGTACATCAATCGAAGCACCTAGTGCTGCTTGAGCAAAACTAATGGGCATACGCACAATCAAGTCATCACCTTCTCGAATGAGAATCGGATGTTGTTTTACTTTAATGTAGCAATAGAGATCGCCACGAGGTCCGCCACCTTTACCAGGTTCGCCTTGGCCGGTCAGTCGAACGGCTTGTCCTTCTTGGATACCCGCTGGGATTTGAATCTGGATGGTACAATTTTTTGAGATTAATCCTTCACCGCTGCAGGCTTTGCAGGGAGTGGTAATGATGGTGCCTTTTCCTGCACATTGTGGGCAGGTGGTGACCATGCGAAACATGCCGCCTAAGCCAGATTGTTGCACCTGACCTTGGCCGCCACATTGCGGACATACTTCAGGGGGATGGCCCGGTTCCGCGCCACTGCCATCACACGTTTGGCAGATATCCATACGTGTGAATTCGATTTCTTTTTCAACGCCGGTGAGGACCTCATTGAGGGTGATTTCGATTTGTGTTTCAATATTATAGCCGCGAGAGGCTCTACCTCTGCCGCCACCTCGACGCTGCCCACCAAAAACACCACCACCAAAGATATCGTCAAACATGCTGAAGATGTCATCAAATCCCATATGGGAAAAGTCATGCATACCGCTGCCGCGAAGACCATCATGTCCATATTGATCATATCGTTGGCGCTTTTCAGCATCACTCAAGACTTCATAAGCTTCAGCGCATTCTTTGAATTTCTGTTCAGCTTCTTTGTCCCCGGGGTTTTTGTCGGGATGGAATTTGATCGCCTGGCGTCGATAGGCTCGTTTGATATCATCCGCTGAGCTATCTTTCTGAACGCCTAAGACTTCGTAATAATCCCGTTTTGTCGCTGCCATGATTTGTTCGCTTTGTGTTTGTGAATAATATATAAAATCGGCCGCAAATCGCAGCATCTTGATTTTGCGGCCTGCCTTGGGGCAAACCGGCTAAGATTTTGCGATCGCGGCCGATTATCAGACTAACTTATGGCGCCGTTGATAGGCTCCTCATCATCTTTCAGATCGGTGACCAGTACATTGGTCGTCAGCATCAAGCCAGCAACACTGGCTGCATTTTGCAATGCGGCACGTGATACTTTGGCAGGATCAATAATGCCTGCTTCGAACATGTCGACATATTCGTCTTTTGCAGCATTGTAACCTTTAGCACCTTTTTTCTCTAATAATTCAGAGACAATCATGGCGCCATCGCTACCCGCATTTTCTGCAATCTGACGAGTTGGATAGGTCAATGCTTTTGCAATGATATCGAACCCAATCGATTCATCGCCTTCGACATCTTTTTGAGCTTTTTTCACTGCGTCAATACTACGCAGATAAGCTACGCCGCCGCCAGGAACGATACCTTCTTCGGTGGCCGCACGCGTTGCGTGCAATGCGTCATCCAGCAGGTCTTTGCGTTCTTTCATTTCTACTTCAGTCGCTGCTCCAGCACGAATCACGGCAACACCGCCAGTCAATTTTGCCAGACGCTCTTGAAGTTTATCACGATCATAATCACTGGTGGTCTTTTCGATTTGTGTTTCGATTTGACCAATCCGAGCGTTAATTTCTTTCTTCTTTCCGCCACCTTCAACGATGGTGGTGTTATCTTTATCGATCACTACGCGGCGAGCTTGGCCCAACTGAGACACTTCTACAGCTTCCAGTTTGATACCAATATCTTCGCTGATCAAAGTACCACCAGTCAAGGTTGCAATATCACCCAACATCGCTTTGCGGCGATCACCAAAGCCAGGAGCTTTGACGGCAGCAATTTTTAGTACACCGCGAAGCTTATTGATGACCAATGCTGCTAAGGCTTCACCTTCAACATCTTCAGCGATGATCAATAGAGGTTTACCACTGCCCGCGATTTTTTCCAGCAAGGGAACAATTTCCTGGATGTTGCTGATTTTTTTCTCGTGGATCAAAATATAGCAATCTTCCAGAATCGCTTCCATGGAATCGGTTTTGGTAATGAAGTAAGGTGACAAAAATCCTTTGTCGAACTGCATACCTTCCACGACTTCCAGCTCGGTTTCGATACCTTTGCCTTCTTCCGCTTCGATGACACCTTTCTGACCAACTTTTTCCATTGCTTCAGCCAATAATTGACCGATTTCAGGATTGTTGTTGGCAGAAATGGTACCGACTTTAGCGATGTCATTGCTGTCTTTAACTTTTTTACTCTGCTTTGCAATGGATTCAACCACTGTAGCAACCGCTTTGTTAATGCCGCGTTGGATGGACATTGGATTCACACCCACGGTAACATGCTTTAAGCCTTCTTTGAAGATCGCTTCAGCAAGAACCGTTGCGGTTGTTGTACCATCACCAGCGACATCAGACGTTTTGCTGGCAACCTGGTTGACCATTTTTGCGCCCATGTTCTGGAATGGATCAGATAATTCAATTTCTTTGGAGACACTCACGCCATCTTTAGTGACGCGTGGACTGCCCCAGCTTTTTTGCAATACCACGTTACGGCCGGTCGGTCCCATGGTTACTTTCACGGCATCAGCCAATTGTGAAAGTCCTTTCAGGATTTCGCGTTGAGCGGTATCATCAAACATCATTTGTTTGGCCATGTTTATAGACTCCCGTCTTTAAAATCTTATATCAAAAAATTAGTCAACGATCGCGAGAATATCGCTTTCACGCAAAATCACATACTTGGTAGAATCTACTTCTACTTCACTACCACCATAACGGCTGTAGATCACAACGTCGCCTTTTTTGACGCTCATGTCGCCACGGTTGCCGCTGTCGAGAAGTTTACCAGGACCACAAGCAACAACTTTACCGCGTTGTGGTTTTTCTTGAGCTGAATCTGGTAGAACAATACCGCCAGCCGTTGTGGTTTCCGCTTCTGATTGCTTTACGATAACACGATCATCTAATGGTTTAACTTTCATTTATCAATCTCCAAATCTATCTTTATCTTTTGTGTTTATGTTTAATTAATCGGATTACATCATTCCAGGCATGCCGCCCATACCCGGCATTCCACCCATGCCGCCCATACCCGGCATTCCGCCGCCCATTCCGCCCATGCCACCCATATCTGGCATGCCTTCAGGACCACCGGCTCCACCACCTTCAGATGGTTGATCGGTAATGACAGCGTCAGTTGTGAGAAGTAGGCTCGCAACACTTGCTGCATTGGTCAATGCACTGAGAACCACTTTGGTAGGATCGATGACACCGGCTTTGACCATGTCTTCGAATTCCAAAGTGTTTGCGTTAAAACCAAAAGCCGCTTTGCCTTTGGCGATTTTATGAACGATGACGTTGCCTTCTTCGCCAGCATTAACAGCGATTTGCCAGGCAGGAACTTTCAGTGCGTTGTAAACAACTTCAGCACCGGTTTTTTCGTCACCTTTGAGTTTAACGTTATTCGCAGCTTCGCGGCAACGAATCAATGCCACGCCACCACCAGGAACGATACCTGATTCGATCGCGGCACGCGTTGCGTGTAGAGCATCTTCTACGCGAGCTTTGATTTCTTTGAGTTCAACTTCACTGGCAGCACCCACATTGATTTGAGCGACACCACCGGCGAGTTTTGCTAGGCGTTCTTGAAGTTTTTCTTTATCGTAATCGCTCGTGGTAATTCCGATTTCATTACGGATTTGATCGATACGAGCTTTGATGTCTTTGGTTTTGCCAGCACCTTGGACGATGATGGTGTTATCGCCATCAATGGTTACTTTTTGTGCAGTACCCAAATCTGATACTTTCATGGATTCTAAATCTTCACCCAAATCTTTGAATAAAGGCTTGGCACCGGTCAAGATAGCAATGTCTTCCAACATCGCTTTACGACGATCGCCGTAACCTGGTGCTTTGACAGCACAAACATTGATGATACCGCGAAGTTTATTAACCACCAAGGTTGCCAACGCTTCACCTTCGATATCTTCAGCGATAATCAAAAGTGGCTTTTTGTTCTTGGCTAATTCTTCCATGATGGGGATTAGTTTTTGTACGGTTGAGATTTTTTCTTCATGAATCAGGATCAATGGGTTTTCCATTTCGCAAAGCATGTTGTCCTGATCGGTAATGAAGTTAGGAGAAAGGTAACCGCGATCGAATTGCATACCTTCAACGACATCCACGTAGGTATCAAGGCTTTTGCTTTCTTCCACGGTAATGACGCCATCGTTGCCAACTTTTTCAAAAGCATCGGCCATGGTTTGACCAATTTCTTTATCATTGTTGGCACTGATCGATGCGATGTTAATGATGTCATCTTTGTCTTTGACAGGCTTGCTGAGTTTTTCCAGCTCATCTTTGACGGCATCGACCGCTTTGTGAATACCACGGCCAATCGCCATAGCATCAGCACCGGCGGTAATATTGCGGAATGCTTCTTTAAAAATCGCTTCGGTGAGAACTGTTGAAGTCGTGGTTCCGTCACCAGCCAAATCTGAGGTTTTGCTAGCGGCTTCTTTAACCAACTTGGCACCTAGATTTTCGGCTTTGTCAGCCAATTCGATTTCTTCTGCGACGGTCACACCATCTTTGGTTACTGTTGGGCCACCCCAACCTTTGTCCAAAACTACATTTCTGCCTCTTGGGCCAAGGGTGCTTTTGACCGCACTGGCCAGTTTTTCAACACCTGCGAGCAGAGCCGTTCGAGCATCACTCTCAAACGCTAAGTCCTTTGCCGCCATATTTATTGTCTCCTAAAGTAAGTTTATGTCATCAAATTCAGTCATTTGATAAAGACAAATTCCAACACTGACTATCAAAGCAAAGTAAGTGCCAAATCGAGAGTAAATGGGAGCTAGAGGCTTTAAGGTTCTGGAATATAATGGCTTATAATTTTAGCAAAATTTCGTTTTTTCCCCAGCCTGATTGCCGTACTGCCAGTGTGACAAATAGTTACGGCTGAAATGCCAACCTGACAGCCAAGCCAGATATGGAAAAGTTCTGCCAAAATGGCATTCTTTTCTGGGTGGCTCGATTCGTGTAAAAAATACCTTAAGTTGTTGTTATATATGTTTTTATGTTTTTCATGGCTGTTTTGGCACGCCAATTGCAATAGTATCTAGTAGAGGAAAAATGAAAAACGAGATCAAATATCTATATATAAGGAAGAGATAATATGCGATTTGACAAATTTACAGTAAAAGCACAAGAAGCGATAGCAACCGCCCAGGAGATAGCCACGAATCGTCAGCATGGGACAATGACTCCGCTGCACATTCTGGCCGCTCTGCTGGAAAACCCAGATAATAATGTTGTTATCAGCGTTTTGGATAAGATCGGGGCTAACACACAACAAATTCGCACCATTACGGAAAGCGAACTGGATCGACTGCCGCAAACCAGCGGGCAAGGGCAACTCGCCGGCGATCAGGCGCTCAACCAAGTGATGTTCGATGCGAATAAGCAGCGTGACCAACTCAAAGATGAATATCTCAGTACAGAGCACTTGCTTTTGGCTCTGATTCAAATTGACAGCACCGCCAAGGAAATTCTGATCGTCAATAGCGTCAAGCGAGATACCGTTCTCGCGGCACTCAAAGACATCCGAGGCGGTCAGCAAGTGGTTGACCCAACGCCCGAAGCCAAGTATCAGGCACTCGAGCGATTTGGAATCGATCTGATTGAGCTGGCGCGTCAGGGAAAAATTGATCCTGTGATTGGCCGCGATGAAGAAATTCGCCGCACGATGCAGGTGTTGAGTCGCCGCACAAAAAATAATCCGGTTCTGATTGGCGAGCCGGGCGTGGGGAAAACCGCCATTGCTGAAGGATTGGCACAACGAATCGTTAATGGCGATGTGCCTGAAGGGCTCAAAGATAAAAAATTAATCGGATTGGACATGGGTGCTCTTGTCGCCGGTTCTAAAATGCGGGGCGAATTTGAAGAGCGACTCAAAGCCGTTCTAAAGGAAGTAGCAGATTCCGATGGACAGATTATTCTGTTTGTGGATGAACTTCATCTGGTCGTTGGTGCAGGAAAAACCGATGGTGCGATGGATGCAGGTAACTTATTGAAACCTGCTCTGGCTCGCGGTCAGTTGCGTTGCATCGGTGCGACCACGTTGGATGAATATCGCAATTACATCGAAAAAGATGCTGCGTTGGAGCGACGCTTTCAGCCAATTCAAGTGTGTGAACCTGCGGTGGAAGATGCCATTGCCATTTTGCGTGGCCTGAAACATCGTTACGATACCCATCATGGCGTGCGTATTACGGATAATGCCCTAGTGGCTGCCGTTAATTTAAGTCATCGTTATATTGCGGATCGATTTTTGCCAGATAAAGCGATCGATCTGATAGATGAAGCCGCGTCTCGTTTGCGTATTGAAAATGATTCGATGCCAAGTGAGTTGGATGAATTGCGTCGTAAGATTATGCAGCTGCAAATTGAACGCGAAGGGTTGAAAAAAGAATCAGACGATGCCTCCAGGCAGCGGTTAGAAAAATTGGAAGAGCAGCTCGCCAATCTTCAAGAAGAAGATCGAGCACTCACCATGCGTTGGGAAAGCGAAGTTGGACAACTGCGTGGCATAAAAACGATGCAGGAACAACTCGAACAAGCTCAACAGGAATTTGATGATGCGCAGCGCACGGGCGATTTAGAAAAAGCTGCACGACTCCGCTATGAAACCATTGCCGAGTTGGAAAAACAAATTGCAACCCAACAGCAAACGGTAAAACAAGCCAATGGCGATAGTTTGATTAAAGAAGAAGTGACCGAAGATGCCATCGCCGAGGTGGTCGCTAAGTGGACAGGTATTCCTGTTGCGAAATTGCTATCTGGCGAGATGGAAAAATTATTACATATGGAAGATGAATTGCGAAAACGGGTGGTCGGGCAAGATGAAGGTGTGCGTGCGGTGAGTGATGCAATTCGCCGTGCGCGTGCTGGATTGGGTGATCCGAATCGTCCGATCGGCAGTTTCCTATTTTTAGGACCAACGGGTGTGGGTAAAACGGAACTCTCCAAAGCTCTGGCCGATTATATGTTCAACGATGAAGCGGCGATGGTGCGAATCGACATGAGTGAATTCATGGAACAGCACAGCGTCGCGCGATTAATCGGTGCGCCTCCCGGATACATTGGCTACGAAGAGGGCGGTCGACTCACCGAAGCGGTGCGTCGCAAACCTTATTGCGTGATTCTATTAGATGAAATCGAAAAAGCGCATCGCGATGTGTTTAACGTGCTATTGCAAGTTTTGGATGATGGCCGCTTAACCGATGGGCATGGCCGAACAGTTGACTTTAAAAATACAGTGATCATTATGACCAGTAATATTGCTGGTAGCGAAATTCAAAAGCTCGCTGCAGAAGATGGCACCGATTGGGAAATCGAAGCACATGTGCAAGAAGCGTTGAAGAATCATTTTCGTCCTGAGTTTTTGAACCGTGTGGATGAGACAATTATCTTCCATCCATTGGGCAAAGAGCAATTGCGTTCGATTATCGATATCCAATTGGATAACCTGGATGGTCGTTTGCAAGATCGCAAGATGAGTATCGAGGTGACCGACGCGGCCAAAAATCTGCTAATGGATGAAGGCTACGACAGTGCATTCGGCGCTCGTCCACTAAAGCGAACCATCCAACAAAAACTGGAAAACGCCTTAGCCCAAATGATTCTGGCCAGCAAAATCTCCGATGGCGACACCGTCAAAATCGACGCCGATCATCACAGCTTTAAGTTTGAACCAACAACCAACTAAACATTCCGAATGACACGGGTAAACTAAGTTTGCCCGTGTTTTTTTTAATTACCTGAGCTCAATCCTATTCTTTCACCCTTAAACAAGTTTAAGGGTGCCACTCAAAGATCGAGTAATATGTTACCTCGCTGTCATCCCCGCGAAGGCGGGGATCCATGTCTTTTAAATCACTAAATGACTAGTTTTGATTATTTTCTCTTTCAAGGTCTAGTTTGATTAATTGATCACGTGCATTTTGACAATTTACTAGGAATTCAATATTAATTGTTTCGGCTCTTCTCACACCGTTATTCAATATCTTATCCATTTTTAATCCGAATGAATTAAATTTTCTTAAGTTTTCATCTTGATAGCAGATGTAATTATCTAATTCTTTGAAATGAATCTTACGATCTTCAATTAATTTTCCACCATTAATAATATGTACATAGTTGCCATCAATGCCCAAGTAAATATTTTCTGACATTAGTTTATATTCTGTCTTACATAGTTTTTTAAATCTTCGCTGTCCCGTTATGTAACCTAGTAATGTCATGATAATAATTATGACAGCATTCAATAAAAGATAGATGATATTTGATGTTGCTTTTGTGTCTGCAACTAGGTACTCCAATATCAATTTATTGTATGCAAGCAGTATAAATACAGTAAAGAACCAATAAAGTAGTATATTGCCATTTATTATGCTTTTCTTATTTTTTGTACATAAATATTGGTACAGTTTTTCTCTATCAATTTCGAATGTGATTTCATCTTTTTTCATACGATTCTCCTTTATTTTTCTATAGTTCAATTTAAAGGAGTTTGATATGGGTAGCAACATAATTGGTGAGGGAAATTTACGTAGCCAAGTAGGCCAGGCAGCCTCTTGCCTGACATTATGTTTGAACTGCAGGTCAGGGGCTGGTCGGCCTACCAAGTTGAGTGTAAGTGTACATTTATAAAAAAATTACCACACGCTTGCGAAGGTAGAAAAAGTCGAGTATAATACGAATTATCGGTTAGAGCACTTTCGAGATTTTACTGTTGGGAAAATACCGTGAATTTACACAAGTTTTTTTGTGGCAATTGTAACCAGAAATTAGGTGTGCCTCATAAATACATCAGTGAGGAAGTTGAATGTACGCGCTGCAAGCTCATGGTGGTGGTGCCTGAGGTGGCACTGATCAAATCGACGCCTAAGGATGCCATCGTTGAAGAACATATAGAAGAAGCCAAGCCTCAACCTGTCGAATCGGATTCCATTTGGTCGGATGATATGTTTACTACTCACGATGTTGAAACTGAAGAGCAAGAAGCTCTCAACCAGGAGGATGAGCTAGATGTTTGTCCTCGTTGTAGTGGTGTTTATTCTGGTCAGCCCGACAATTGTCCCGATTGCGGGTTTGAATTGAATTTGCCCGATCATCTTAGAGAGGCTCAAGGCCAAAAAAATAGTATGGGCAGTTTCTGGCAAGATTTAGTGAAGTCTACGGCGCCCATTCGCAGTGCCGGTGATTTGGTTCCCTTTATCATGATCTTCCTTGGGTATGTTTATGTTGATTTAATGCCCGTTTTTAATGGTTATGTGTTGGCATCGAAGGCTATGGTGATGGGGTACATTAGCGCCTTTTACTTTAATGTGATTTTGGATATTGCTAATGGTGAAAATGATTTACCCTTAGTTGATGTGAGTGAAATTTGGGACAGCCTGATTCGACCATTTTTGCTATTTATTGTGAGTTATTTATATGCTTATGCGCCGGCAGTCATTTATTTAGTGTTTGAATTTTTTAATATTGTTAGTGGGCAACCATTGCTTGAAGAAGATAACAATATTTTAGCTAGAATGGGAACCATCTTTCTGGTGATGATTGCTGCGGGTGTGTTTGCCTGGCCCATGATTATATTGACAATTGCGTTGGGGGATAGTTTTATCATAAAACCTCATTTGGTGATCATCTCCATTGGGAGAATGTTTTTACCTTATCTCGCTTGTGTTGTCTTTCTAGGTGTATGTACAGGGTTACTTTATTTAGCCAGCGATATGACAACAGCTCAAGCGACTGAAGAAATGCCTCAGGGAATGTTTGGAGCAATGTCGGGTGGCTATATTGTCGCAGTACTGCTACTCAATTTAACCATCGCGTCAGGCCAAATTTTTACCATGAAATCCATTGGTCTGCTCTACCGCCACTACGGCGATCGCATGGATTGGTAAACTCTTTTATTCAATTATAGCTGTTTTGATTTTTTGATGTCTTGCTTTACGATATCAGTAATGAGATCGTTGAGGAGGTGCTGGGGATATTTTGTATTTTGCTGATCTTGTTGGAGATTGGTGATTGTTTTTGTAGGGTGGGAAAAATTGTTGCCCACGTTGTATTGTTTTGATTCAGAGATTTGTATTTCAGATGATTCTTTTTTCGTTTCTTTCTTTTTTAATTCTTTGATTTCTTCTTTTATAGGAATTTCTTCGGCAGTTGCCACATCTTCCACGTCGGCAATGGAGTTACCGACCCTGCTTGGGAGTTCTTTTTTGGTAAGGTTTTCGCTAACAGCTAGTTCTTCTAGCAGTAAAGCTTGTGTTTCTTGATCTGAAATAAGTTGAGGTTCTTTAGGGGCTTCCTCGTCAATGGGGAAGGAGTCAAATTTTTTGGCACGCTTATCATGTTCGGCTTGCATTGCTTCCAGGTTCGCTACCATGAAGTCCTGACTGATTTTTTCTAGTTCGCTGATGTCATCATTTTTTCGAGAGGATGGCTGTTTGAAAGGGATGCTTTCATTGGTGTTGTCATCTTTTTTCTGTCGAGAAAATAGCGCCATTATTCAACAGTAACACTTTTTGCCAGGTTACGAGGTTTATCAACATCATGACCACGAAGCACCGCGGCATGATAGGCCAGAAGTTGTAAAGGAATCACCGTTAGCAGCGGTTGTAATTCTTCCAGGGTATCTGGAATGCTGATCACATGATCGGCTATTTCTTTCATGCGGTCATCGCCTTCGGTTGCTACCGCCAGAATAATACCGCCTCGAGCTTTCACTTCTTCAGCGTTGCCGAGTGCTTTGTCGTATTGAGTTCCTTTCGGAGCCAAGAAGACCACCGGCATTTCTTCTGTGATTAAAGCGATCGGTCCATGTTTCATTTCCGCGGCAGGTAAGCCTTCGGCATGAATGTATGAAATCTCTTTGAGTTTTAATGCACCTTCCAGAGCGACTGGGAATTGATAGCCGCGACCTAAGAAGAGCCAGTTTTCACGATCACAATATTTTTTAGCGATCTCTTTGATCGCTTCACTTTGCTTTAATATCTCACCAATTTTATCTGGGATTTCATTCAACGCTTCAACGTATTGACTGAATCGCTGCTGTGACATATGACGACGACGTGCAATATACAGTGCGATCATCGAAAGAACGGCCAATTGGCCTGTAAATGCTTTGGTCGAAGCAACGCCAATTTCAGGTCCCACATGAAGATAAACCCCGGCATCTGTTTCACGAGCAATCGTTGAGCCTACTGAATTGACGATCCCCAAGCTTAATGCGCCACGATCTTTCGCTTCACGAAGGGCCGCGAGTGTATCAATGGTTTCACCCGATTGGCTAATGACAATCTGAATGGTACCTTCTTCGATGATTGGGTTGCGATAACGAAACTCAGAAGCATAATCCACTTCTGTCGGTAGTTGTGCAAATTCTTCGAATAAGTATTCTGCAACTAATCCTGCATGCCATGCTGTGCCACAAGCAGTAATATTTACGCGGCGAGCACGCACCAGTTCGCGGCTTAAATCTTTGATACCGCCCAAGTGAATTTGACCATCGGTAATATTTAAACGACCACTGAGTGCCGCTTTAAGTGTTTCAGGTTGTTCGAATATTTCTTTCGACATGTAGTGTTCGTGGCCCGCCAGTTCGATTTCATCGAGTGAATATTCGATCTGTTCAATTTTGGCTTCAAAAGGAACATTGTCAATGGTGAGTGTTTTGTAACCACCTGGCGTGATGATGACCATTTCATTGTCGCCCAGGTAAACAGCTTGTGTTGTGTGCTGAACAATCGCCGCGGCATCTGAGGCTAAAACATATTCGCCATCACCAACACCTAATACCATCGGGCTACCTTTTCGTGCTGCGATGAGTGTGTCAGGGACATCGGTGCAGATAGCAACAATGCCATAGGTTCCCACTACTTTATTGAGTGCCAGACGCATTGCTTTTTCAAAACGAAGTGCGTTATCTTTCTCTTCTGTTTGCTCATTGTAAAAAAGGCTAATCAAGTTTGCTGCGACTTCTGAATCTGTATCACTGGTAAATGTGCAGCCTTTTTTGGTGAGCCATTTCTTGAGGGTAGAAAAGTTTTCGATAATCCCATTGTGCACGATGGCAATTTTGCCAGTATGATCCACATGTGGGTGAGCGTTGGTGGTATTTGGGACACCATGCGTGGCCCAGCGGGTATGGGCGATTCCCAAAGAGCTGGTGAGGCTTTTGTCTTTGAGTTTTTCTTCCAAAACGGAGATTCGACCTTTTGTTTTGACCACATCTACGGCCGCGTCATTGACGAACGCCACACCAGATGAATCATAACCACGGTATTCTAAACGCTTTAGACCTTCTACTAAGATTGGGCAGGCTTCTTTGTTGCCCAGATATGCTACGATGCCACACATAGGTTTTGGTTCCTTAATTGTCTTATATTATATCCAGTCTTGGTATTATCGTCACAAAAATTACCCAAGTCCAGATGTAAATTTGAAGTCTAAGTATACGATTTGCCAGCCATTTGACAAAAAATTGTTAGGTAAAAAATCATATCGATTTAAGATTTTATCGGACTTATTTTGTTGTTTCTTTTACTTGTGTTTAGGATGGTAATAAATTAAAAAAAAACGTATGGATCTATTCAGTGAATCAGAAGAAAAACAAATTCGGGCGGTGGCGCCTCTGGCGGTCCGTATGCGACCTACGGAGTTGGAGCAATTTGTCGGCCAGCAGGATTTTGTCGGTCATGGTAAACTTCTGTGGCGCATGCTCAAGGCAGATCGTCTGAGTAGTTTGATTTTTTTTGGCCCGCCCGGTACGGGTAAAACCACGCTGGCCAATATCCTGGCGAATCATTCTCAGTCCAATTTTATTTCCACGAATGCGACTTCCGTTGGTGTACATGATATACGAAATTATATCGAGCAAGCACGGGTGATTTTATCCACACAGCATAAGCGTACGGTTCTTTTTCTAGATGAAATTCACCGATTTAATAAAAGCCAGCAAGATGTCTTACTCTCCGATGTGGAAAATGGTACGATTGTTTTAATAGGCGCAACCACAGAAAACCCCTATTTCAGTGTGAATTCAGCCTTGGTTTCGCGAAGTACCCTTTTTGAATTTCATACGTTGTCTCAGGAAGATATTATTCAATTGCTCGTTTCTGCGATAGGCGATAGTGAACGAGGCTTGGGCCATTATCCGATTGAGATGTCTGATGAGGCACTTGAATATATTGCGATCATGTCAGATGGTGATGCCCGGGCTGCTCTGACGGCACTGGAAGTTGGCGTACTGTCCCAGGCGCATGTTTCTCAAGAAGATGACAAAATTCATTTCGATAAAGCTCTTGCAATTGAATCGATTCAAAAAAAATCTTTGGTTTCCGATGCCAGTGGCGACAATCATTACGATCTAGCGAGTGCATTACAAAAAAGTATGAGGGGCAGTGATCCGGATGCGACGGTTTATTGGTTGGCTCGTTTGATCGTGGGTGGGGAAGATCCTCGATTTATCGCTCGGCGAATTGCGGTCTGTGCTGCGGAAGATGTGGGCAATGCCGATCCGACAGCGACCATTTTGGCAGCTGCGGCAGTGCAAATCAGCGAATTTGTTGGTCTGCCCGAAGCAAAATTGCCATTAGCTCAGGCCGCCATATATATAGCCTGTGCACCTAAAAGTAATCGATGTACCAAAGCTATTTTCCAGGCGATGTCCGATGTTCAGCAAGGCCGAACTGCTCCAGTGCCTGAGCATTTGAGGGATGCCCATTATGCCGGAGCCCAAAAAATGGGGCGGGGGGTGGATTACCAATACCCACATAATTATGCAAATGCTTTTGTACCACAGGATTATATGCCGTCCGGTCACAAGAAAACATATTACCAACCCTCTGATAGGGGACGGGAAATTCAGATTGGACAATACCTTGACCAACTTGCTAAAATCATCAACCAGCTGAACTCGAATACCCAATCTAAGGTAGATAAGTCATAAATATATATGAGTAAAGAAGATAAGAGAAATCACTTTAAGGCTATTCTTGGTTTAATCGATAATTTTGAGCGTCAATCTCAGAGTTTGGCGGCCTGTGGCCAATTATGCCAGACGGAGTTATTTAGGCGTGCGACTTCTACTCTGTTTTACCTGGCGATGCCCTCGGAAATAAGCCTGGAAATGGCCATGCAGCAGGCCTTCGATATGGGCAAAACGGTTCTGGTGCCGTCGGTCAATTGGGAGACAAAGGAAATGTTCGCAATTCGTCTGTCTTCAATGGATTGTGAGATGGAGACTTGCCGATATGGATTGAAAGAACCTGTTGAAAAAGAAACCTATCCGATCAGCAATATCGAACTGGTCATTGTTCCGGCTTTAGGGTATGATATCAAGGGTTATCGCCTGGGCCGAGGCGGCGGTTTCTATGATCGTTTTTTGGCCCGGCAGGAATTGCAAGCAACAACATGCGGATTCGTCTTCGAAGATCAGGTGACTGACAGTATTCCAATCGATCAACATGATGTAGCTGTGGATATGATTGTTACCGATCAGCAGGTAAGACTCATCCAATAAATGGATTTTTTGAAATTTGATAGAATGTAAACCGAAGATTTCTTGGAGCTAGGGATGGCCAAACGTAGGCACTACTACCATCAACAACGCGTGTTTCGCAGACGACTTATTATGGCAGGGCTTTTTGTCATCATTGTTTGCGTGGGTGTCTGGCGATTTTATCTTGATCCTCTATTAAATTCGAAAGAGACAGGGACTGTTGCAAAGGCGCAGCAACCCGTTATTTCGGTGCCAGCGAATTCTACGGTAGCAGCCCCGCAACATATTCATATTAGTGAACAAATTGAGCATGCCGTCAGCCAGTCTTCTGAAAAACCAGCTCGATTGATAACAACGTTGCCTCGTAAGAATGATCAGGAAGTGTCTGAAATTGCATTTTCTTCGGCTCAACCTGTCACTAAGCCTGTAGAAAAACCTATCATCAAAAAGCCTATTCAGAATGCCGGGCTCAACTTGTTAAAACAAGGGCGGCAGGCAATAATGCAGAAAGATTATATTAAGGCCAGACAGCTTCTCAGTGACGCAGTGAGTGCAGGGCTAACCATTACAGAAGAAAAACAGGCGCGTAAGTTGATTAATCAGGCGTCTGACGAATGGCTGTTTTCAAAAAATATATTTGAAAATGATCCATATTGTAGTCGTTACAAAGTGCAAACAGGCGATATGTTTGCAACCATTGGCAAAAAGTTTAAAGTACCTTACCAGCTTCTTATGAAGATCAATGGTATACATGATGCTGCTCGATTAAGAGCGGGTCAGAATTTAAAAGTGATTCAAGGGCCGTTTCAAGTGAAAGTGAAACGTAGCACCTATACCATGAGTGTTTACTTAGATGACTTACTAGTGAGATCCTACATTGTAGGGTTAGGTGCACCAGGTCGCCAAACGCCCACGGGATTATGGCGTGTGACCCCTGGGCGTAAGCAAGTCAATCCTGCTTGGGATGATGTAGAGGAAGGAAAGCATTATTATCCTGATGACCCTGAAAATCCATTGGGTGAACGCTGGATTGCGATCGAAGGCATAGAAGGAGATGCTGTCGGACGTACGGGTTTTGGTATTCATGGAACGATAAAGCCACATGAAATTGGCAAGTCAGCGAGTCGTGGTTGTATTCGTTTACACAATAAAGATGTAGAAGAGTTATATGATTTGTTGCAGGAAGGCGACACAACAGTCCGGGTGATAAATTAATGATAGAAGAAGAAAAGCAATCTGACCCTTCGGTGGTTGATGAGCTGGAGTTGGATCCTCAGCTTCGCCGGTCAACCATAAGTACATCAGATGATGAACTAGATGAAACTTTGGATGCGTCAGATAGGATAAGCGAACCATCAATGGAAGCATTTGAGCAAGATAAAGACGATCAACATTTAGAAGATGTTCTAGAAGAGGATGCCTCTGATGAGCAGGACGAAGCCTTGCCAGTGGAGCCCATCGATGAATCAGAGCAGGACGATCATGAAGATATTACATTGTCGTCCGTGATTGAAGCGGTTCTGTTTTCTGCCGATCAACCGGTGACTCCTGGTAAGCTCGTAGAAATCATGGGGACTGGGTCGGTGAAAGATGTTCGAGAGATGATCGAACAGCTCAATCAGAAATATGAAGAAGTGCAATGTGCGTTTCGAATTGAATCGATTGCAGGTGGTTACCAGATGTTGACGATGTCTAAATATAATGTCTGGTTAAAAAAGTTAATCAAAGTTCGCTCAGAAACGAAGTTGTCTCCAGCAGCCTTGGAGACTCTGGCCATTATTTCTTATAAGCAACCCATTCTGCGTGTTGATATTGAAAATATTCGCGGTGTCGCAGCGGGTGAAATGGTTCGGCAACTGATTGAAAAAGGCTTGGTTAAAATAGTAGGGCGCGCAGAAGAGCTAGGGCGTCCCATGCTTTATGGTACAACGAAAAAGTTTCTTGAAGTCTTTGGCCTTCATTCGCTTAAGGATTTACCTTCCGCAGAAGATCTCAAGCCACTAAATTAAATGGTTTCGGCGCTTGTTTTTATTCGGCAAAACTAAAACAGTGACTTCGGATTAGGCGAGGTCCTGACAAATTTAAAAATGGTTACTCAATAATGTCTAAATATCATCGAATCGTTTTGGCCTGTATATTGACCTTTGTTTCATTAACCTTGCTGCAAGGGTGCGAAGAGGAGAAAGTTAAAAAATATCGTGTTAATATGGTCAGTGATCTTATTATGCTATTTCCTAACGCTGATCATAAAGAAACGACAATCGATTTCACTCATGAGATTTTGAATGATACGGGTGGGCAGACCCCTGTTAAGGTGACATTTAATTCCCTCAATGCCTCCATGGTGAGTTTGACCGTGCAGTTATCTTACGATAGTCAGAAAGACAATGGTCCTTTGCCCCCGAAAAAAGATAAAAAGCAAAATCGTGAGGAAAAATACCGTCAGTCATTCACTAAATTACAAGGTAGTTCATATTATGCCAAAGTGAATTCAGAGGGGGTTGTTACTGAATTGTATGATGTGGATGAGGCCATTCAACGGATTCTTGATGGTAAATTGTCAGGTATGTTTGGTGGTGATCAGATTACGATGTTGTTGAATGAAAGTTGTCTTAAAGATTATGCCTTGCTAGGTCTATCGACACGGTTTGCTAAATCATGGAAATCCAAAGGCAAGTGGGCTTCATCTGGGCTTACTGTTGTGCCTAGTTCTAAAACCGTTTCAACGTCACGCAATTTCAAAATGGAAGGTAAGCAAAAAGGGACCGATGGTGAGTCCGTATCGCTTGTGACTTACAAGATATCTAAAAGTGATGCTGGTTTAGATAAGTCGAAGAAGAAATCCAGTTCAAGTAGTCTTAGTATTACAGCGTTTAAAGGTAGTGGGAAAATAACACACTCACTTGATAGTAAACGGCTGGTGTCATGGCAAGAGACTGTAACAGCAGATGTAAAAGCGGGGAGCGTACGCCGAGGAAATAAGAATAAAAATAATAAGCGATTTTATTATCAAATCAAAAAAAACATAACACCCATTGATGGATAGTCATCAATAATAAGTTGATTAGGAGAATTGAAGTATGGATGTTAATAAGTATATCACCGTTATGATAGCCGCCATTTCATTAGCGATGGTTGGTTGTTCATCGAATGGGTCTTCCGGTTTGAGTCTTCCCATGTTGTCAGGTGGCAGTGATAAGGTTGCCAATCAGTACGCTCAGGGCATGTCAGATCGTATTAAATATTCCTTTGAGCAGAAATATGAATCCTGGGTCGAAATGCCTGGCAAAGATCCGCAGCAGTATAATTCACGTTTGAATATTAGAACAATGGTGTTAAAACGGGATGTGCAATCTGTCGAGTCAGATGGTAGTGCTTGGATTAATGTAACCGTTGAAAGTGTTGAAGTTACCGAGGATGTCAACACAACCAAAACCAAAAATAAATCACATTATATCAATAATGAATCGGAATTTAAGTCCGACTGGAAAGGACAACCTCAATTTGTTAATAAATCATATCACATTAAGGTTGCCCCAGACTCTACAGTTCTTGAAGTGGCAGGGCTAGATAAAATGGGATTAAATTTGAAAAGTCCTGGTGAAGTAGGCCGTTTATTTACTGAAGGTAAAATTAAAAAACGTCATAATCGGTTAGTCTTGAGTCATTATTCACCTGGTGAAGAAAAGTTAATTGAGAATCCTACTCCAATGATCAAAGCAAACGGGATTTATGTTACAAGCCAGAAAGAGAAGGGTGCCATGGGCAATGTCACATTGCATCTAAAAGGAACGCCTGCCTATAATGTGCCCAAAGAGTTTCCTCCTTCACCTCAGCCGACGAATATGTTCCAGAGTTTGATTATCAATGCTGGAAGTATGAATGAAATGGTTTATGAAGGCCGTGCAACGTTCAATACAGAGTCAAATAAGATTTCTGATGAGACATTACAAATTAAATCAACCATTCTGATCACAGAAGATGGTTTGACCGGTCAGTTTGGTTCTTCTGCCAGTAAAGGTGAAGGCAGTGGTGGCGTGATGTATGCCGTCGCTGAAATCAAAACGACATTTGAACTACTGGACTAGAATGTTGTAAATCTTTCAATCTTTGATTGAGGATTGCAGATTGTTAATAGCCCCTTCATCAAAAGCACTGCTTAGTATGTTTTTGATTTTATTGTGGTTCTGTGTTGCTTTTTGTAGTTTGTTTTTCAATTCAACGCGTTCTGCAGCCCAGGTTTTACTATTCTGATTAAGTTTGTTTCGAATGGCTGCCAGAAGTTGTCGCATTTTTTGATTAGACACTTTTTGTTTGTTCAGTGTTTGTTCGTATGTTTGTTGTTTTTGCATTAAGCCATTTACTTGTACTTTGAATTTTTGCTTCAGTGAATGGTTTTCCTTCTGTAATTGATCCTGCTGTTGCATTGAGAGTTTTAACTGTGTATTTTTAGTAGCATTTTGTTGTGTCCATGTATTGGTGCGTTGTTCGAGCAGTTCAAAGCTTTGGACTAAGAGGGATTTGACCCGTTTGTAATCATTGGTTTTTTGTTCGATTCTCTCCTGCATCGTTTTCTGATTTGTTGAAGAACGTGATGTGCGGTTCTTCAACTCGTCCTTGATGGCCTGGAGTGTTTTCATCGCGCGTTTTCGTTTTGATATTTCTCGATTTAGTGCTTCGGTCATTTCTATCTTGGTCGTCTTTTGAGTTTGTTTAAGTTGCTCATGGGCGTTGAGTAATTTTGTCAACGCTGATTTTAACACGTTTTTCTGATCAATTTCGACTTGAATTTTATCCGTTTGTTTTTCTCGCTCAATAAAGAGTCTTTTCTCGATTAGATTAAATTCTTGTTGTTTGCTGTCTAGCTGTGAAGATAAATCGCGATTTTCATTTTTAAGTGATTCGATGATTTTGAATAATTGCAATTGCTTTTGTTGTAACACATGCAATTCTTTATTGGGTTTAGATGGCTGCATTTCAATGACTTTTTTCTCGGGATGACTTTTAATGTAGGCATCATGGTCAGCCAGCTGAATGGCCATCGTCTCTTTATCTTTGATGGTTTGTGATAGCGATGTTTTTAGCTCATTATTTTCTTGTTGCAGGTGTTTCACTTTTTTTGAGGCTGCCATCAATTCTGAGGTATAAAGCGAGAGATTTTCCCAGGCAATATTATATTCTTTTGCCAAAAGTGTAATATGGCTTTCCAGGTGCGAAATACCCAGTTTTAACTGTTTGAGTTGGATGTCACGATCTCTCGATTTAGCTTCTAATGTTTCTTTGATTTGTTCAAGTTCTTTTTGGGTGACCTGGCCATCTTCGATTGATTGATGGATATCCAAGGCGGCTTGTTTTTGATGGGGAGTTTGGCCTGGGACCCTGGTTTGCTGTAAGTCCTGGAGTTGGATCACTGCTTGGTCACGCTGCTTTTCGGCTGAGTTTAGCTTTTTTTGAGTAGCGAGTAGCTCCTGGTTTACCATTTCGAGCCATCGTTGCAGCTTTTCACTTCGTTGTTGAGGGTCATTCCATTGGGTGTCATTTTTATATGTGTCGATCAGTTCTTTAACGTCCATGAGTTTTTCCTTAAATATCGGACTTCATACTAACGGCCAAATCGTTCTCATCGTTAATATCGTTATAACTCACAGGCGACTTAATCGATAAATTCTTGAAATGTCGCAAACTAGATATTTGGCTCAAATGTCGAATAAAATATTTTATAAAGACTATTAGGCTAATGACTTGTAAATCATAGAGTTATTTGAGGACTATAATTTTGTTAAGTGTATGTTTTAAAAACGACTTATCGATATTGACTCTGTGTGAACAGCCCGCTAAAATGGACGTAGTTTAGAATGTAGATATTAAACCATACATTAATTATAGGAGTTTTTCGATGGCACCAGATGAAACAACCGCCATGTTAGAAGTAACTGATACCGCTGCTGAAAAAATCAAAGAATTTTTAGAAGGCGAAGAAAAAGCCGAAGGCCATGGACTGAGAGTTCGTATTAAAGCGGGCGGTTGCTCAGGTTTTGAATATGTCCTTGAATTGGATAAAGTTCGTGATAGTGATAATAAATTTGGTCCAGATCAGGGCTGTGTTATTATTGATGAAATTTCCATGCCATACTTAAGTGGCTCAACCATTGATTATGTAGAATCTATCAATGGTGCTGGGTTTGATATCCGTAATCCAAATGCCAAAGGTGGGTGTGGTTGCGGTAGTTCGTTCGGCATGTAATTTTACTACTCAACAATTGAACGCCAGGTTTTCTATAGAATCTGGCGTTTTTTTTTATTTTGAACGGAGACATGATGTTAGCAGATAGTCAATATGCGAAAGATGCGTTTGATAAAGGCTTGCCCTATAAAGAATATTTAGCAACAGGAACGCCTGACCAGCAGGCCCGCTGGCAACAAATGAACGATAAGATTTCGTTGAATGATGAACAAAAAGCTCTTCTTGCGTCATTCGTGCGTGAGATGAAAATTCTGGTGGTTAGCGGTGTTTGGTGTGGCGATTGTGTTGAACAGTGCCCTCTGATAGCGACAATTGCCCAGGCTAGCGATAAGATCGATTTGCGATTTATTGATCGAGATACTTTGCCTGACTTGCGAGATCAGATTACGATTTGTGCAGGTACGCGTGTGCCAGTCGCGATATTTATGGCAGAAGATTATGCGCTTTGTAGTATTTATGGAGATCGTACATTAAACCGTTATCGCAAATTGGCAGAAAAACAATTGGGTGCTGCCTGTTCAACGGGATTATTCACACCTGAAACAGATGAAGTCAATATGACTCTCAGCGATTGGTTAGGGGAAGTAGAGCGAATCCAAATTATGCTTCGATTAAGTACTCGCCTTCGTGATAAGCATGGCGACTAAGGTTTAGCTTGATCGATGGATCTGGAGTGAGGCCAATGCCGTCGCAGTGTCTTCTGCAACATCAAACATGGTATCCAGGCCTGTGACGAGGAAAACGGCCCATACCTGATGGGGGATTGAGCAGAGAATCAGTCGCCGTTTTTGGGCGTGCAACGTCTTACGCAGTTTCAGCAGTCGGGAGATATTCGAGGAATTAAGGAAATTGACATTATCGAAATTTAAGACCAGATTCTTCGCACTGGTTTCCATTTGTTCGGTCAAGGCAGTGAGCTCGTCTGACATTTCAGGGTCATCTAGTAAATCGACTTTCAATATTTTGTCAGACCATTGTTGCGTTGACATTTTGATTTCCTCGTTTTTATGTATCCTGGTTATCGAAACGACGTTCAGGGCACAAAATTGGTAAAACATCTCGTTGTTACTGACGTAAAGTAACACAGCCGTAATTCAAAGTCAATTATAGGATATATTTCTGAAATTGACAAAAAGCCTTCTGTGGTCGATGTTTGTATTTTTCTTTACTCCTTATTTTGTAGTAGTTTAAGAAAAATGTTGACTTTACTACGCTATTATGGCACTCTCATAGGAGTGTTATAGGAGCCTCTATCGTTGAAAGACAGTCGAAATAAAGTGACATTGAAGATTCCCCGGCAACTTTATGACAAGATTGCCACGGTGATTGATGATTCTGGATACAATTCAGTGACCGACTTTGTGGTCTATGTATTACGGGATCTGGTTGCCAGTCGCGGCATGTCCGTTCAGACCGATTTAGGTGAAGAGGAAATTCAGCAAGTGAAACAGCGACTACAGGCGTTAGGATATTTAGATTCAACCCAAGAAAGCCCCAGTAAATAATAAGGAGTCATACACAATGTCTTTTCAACCTGTTAATCGATCGCATGGATTTGGCGTGAGTCATATTTTACTCTGTTTTTTTCTATTCAATACCGTTTCTGTTCTAGCAACAGAGGACCAAGGTGTTGCAAAGCCTGATGCCATGGCGATTTTAAATAAGGTTAGTCTTTTTCATCAATCGATTGAGAGTCTATCGGTTCAGATTGACAAGAAAAGTACTTCTGAAAAGTATGGATTTAAGCAAACATGGAAAGACAGTCTGGATTGTCGTTATGTTCAGCCGAATCAATTAAGCATTGTTCCTTTAAATGGTTCTTCTGAGCCGACATTTATTAGTGATGGCAGGGATATGACCACATATATTCCCTTGTTGCATGAATATCAACAGACTTCGGCTCCCGCAACGATGAATGGTATTATTTCTCCCTGGAGTGGGCCGGGTCGAATTGTTTCACAGTTAGTTCCATTTATTGATTTTATTTTGCTCAAACAACCAGCGGAAGAGTTTACAAAATTATTCCCTAAAATGGACTATGTTGAACGTGTGACGATCGATGGTGTAGACTGTCATCATTTGAAATTACATAACAAACAATTGAGTTGGGATTTTTATATTAATGCAGGGGGAAATTCCAACATTGTTCGTTTTACGCCTGATCTATCAGCTTATGCAAAACTTGGTGAGTCGATCCATTATCAATGGGATTTTAAAAACTGGCAAGTGAATCAAGACATTTCCAAAGCAGATTTTGAATTTAATAAACCTGCCGGAGCAAAGAAAGTCGATAATTTTACCTCAAAAGCGAGTGAAGGTAATCATGCACTCATTGGAAAACCTGCGGCAGGTTTTTCTTTAGAGAAATTAGGTGGGGGTAAAATTGATTTGGCGAGCCATAAAGGCAAAGATGTGGTTGTGCTTGATTTTTGGGCGACCTGGTGTAAGCCTTGTGTTGACGCGATGCCAAAATTGATTTCGGTAACGAATCAGTTTAAAGGCAAAGGGGTTGTTTTTTACGCGGTTAATGTGCGAGAATCTGATGAGCGGGTAAAACGATTTTTAGCGAGTCGAAAATTAGATGTCACTGTGTTGATGGATCGAACCAATCGTGTCGCCGAAAGTTATCAAGTCTCTGGGATTCCTCAGACGGTCATTATTGATAAAAATGGGGTTGTTAGTAATGTGCATGTTGGATTCATACCTGGTATGGAGACAAAAATGGTCAAGGAGTTACAGGATTTGTTAGTGGAAAAACAAGCTGTTGCTAGTAATGTCGATTTGTCATGTCAGGCGGTTAGCTTTGCAAAACAAAAAATCAAAGTTGGTGATAAAGTCGCTCTTAAATTGCATGCAGAAAATCTAGGCTCAGAAATTATTGAATCGGGTACATTTAATATTCGGTTGAAAATAAATAATCAAGAAGCTTATGTTGGTCCTGCTTATGTATCATTAAACGCTAGTAGTAGCGAGACCATCGTGATTCCAGAAGACCTTTGGCATTTTGAATTTACCAAGCCAGGAAAGTTTAAGTATGAATTAACCTTGGATTCAGAAAGCCATCTTGATGAAAAAAATGAGAAAAATAATCGCTGTATGGGCGAGTTAGAAATTATAAGTTTGTAAGTAGTAACGTTGAAGGGAAGTCAATGAGTAAGCATCCTAAATTTATGGTTTATAGTATTGATGGCGTTCCGCATGGTTTGATGCAGCGCATGTTTGATGAAGGCATTATGCCCAATCTGGCAAATCTGGCCAGTCAAACAGGGTTGCGGCAGATGCGATCGATACAGCCATGCGTGTCTTGCGTGGCATGGACCTGTTTTATGACCGGGAAAAATCCTGGTAAGCATGGTATCTATGGTTTTATCGATCGTCGTGAGGGCGGTTATGATCTGGCATTTCCAAATCAGAGTATGATGACCAGCGATACCTTATTTGATATTTTGTCTAAAGCAGGCAAGCGGGTTTTTAGTATGAATGTGCCGGTTACCTATCCGCCCAGGCAGGTGAATGGTATTCAGATCGGTGGTTTTTTGGCACCAAACTTAGATAAGATTGCTTATCCAGCCAGTGAAGGCGACTACCTCAAATCGATAAATTATGTTTGTGATAATGATGCCGCATTAGCGCGTCAGGATAAAAGTGCTTTCTGTAAAGATTTAATGAATACGCATGAGCGTCGCATGGAAGCGATGTTTCATTACCTTGAACAGGAAGATTGGGATTTCTTCCACACGCACGTTATGGGATCTGATCGAGCGTGTCATTTTCTGTTTGGTGAAATGCTTGATGGCCATCCCGAATTTGAGCCTGCTTTCTTTAACTATTTCCGTGCGGTGGATGAGTCGGTTGGAAAATTATTAACTATTTTAGGTGATGATGTGCCTCTAATGATTTTTTCCGATCATGGTTTTTGCCGCATCATCCATGAAGTGCAATTGAGTAAATATTTGATTGATAAAGGGTGGACAGTGCCTGCTGAACAGCCACAACATCCATTGAGTATCGATCCAGCGAAGTCAAAGGCTTATTGCCTAATCCCAGGTCGAATATTTATTAACCTGGAGGGGCGTGAGCCAGGCGGTATTGTCCCGTTGAGTGAATATGATCAAGTACGTCAGCAGATAAAAGCTGATTTGTTGGATCTTAAAGACCCCAAAGGCAATCCTGTTATTGATGATGTTGTTATGCGTGAAGATGCCTACTGGGCTGATGCTAACGGTGAAAATCTTGGAACGATTTCACCAGAAGAGAGTGCTCAATCTGGTGGCACCTATGGCAAAGCCGCTGACTTGATTGCGGTTCCGCATGATGGGTATGATCTCAAGTTGGGCTTGATTGCTCCAGAGATCTTTATTAATACGGCGATGACAGGCATGCACTCTTATCATGATGCTTTTATGGTCTCGCGTGGTGTTGAGTTGCCTCAAGATAATTTGGAAATTATGATGCTGGCTCGTTGCATCCTCAATACGATGGGACTGCCAGTACCTGAAGATATGGATGGCGAAGGTAAAGCCATTACACCTAATTTTGATTTAAGTTGTTACGCATAAATATAGAGGAGTTTTTTAATGGACTATTTGGATGAACTAGAAAGTCAAAGTATTTATACTATCAGGGAAGCATATCATCACTACCCTGAATTATGTTTGCTTTGGTCAATTGGTAAAGATTCCACTACGCTTTTGTGGTTGGTTTACAAAGCCTTTTTTGGAAAAATACCTTTTCCATGTATGCATATTGATACGACTTATAAATTTCCTGAAATGTATAAGTTTCGCGATCATTGGGCAAAAGAATTCAATCTTGATCTTCAAGTCTATACCAATCAAGAAGCCATCGATCGTGGCGTCACCTATGATACGCATGATTCGATTGAAGTGTGTACCGAACTTAAAACCAACGCGCTAAAGCAAGCGATTGCAAAATATAAATACAAAGCCTTGTTTGTGGGTATTCGTCGTGATGAACATGGTATTCGGTCTAAAGAGCGATACTTTTCTCCGCGAAACCAAAAATTTGAGTGGAACTACAAGGATCAACCTCCTGAGCTTTGGGATCAGTATAAAAACGAAACGCAAGAAGATGACCATATTCGTGTCCATCCACTATTGCATTGGACCGAACGTGATATCTGGCATTACATCAAGCGTGAAGATATTCCTATTAATGAATTGTATTTCGCGAAAGATGGCAAGCGTTATCGTAGTCTAGGTTGTATGCCTATTACGAATCCGATTGATTCAGAGGCGGATACCGTTGATAAGATTATTGATGAGCTTGAAAATACCAATACATCTGAACGTGCAGGTCGTGCTCAGGATAAAGAAGAAGCACACGCCATGCAAAAACTTCGTGCATTAGGTTACATGTAGTAGGTCAGGTTATGCCTGATATGATTTAAATCAACCAGGGTAAATAAAATTTACCTTTACCGATATTGATGAAGGATATTAAGTCAAATGGAAGATATGATTCAAAAGAAAGAAGGCCTGAAATTTGTCGTGGTAGGACACGTTGATCATGGCAAAAGCACGCTGATTGGTCGTTTACTCTATGATACCAATTCTCTCCCACCTGATAAGATGGAAGAAGTAAAACGTGCGAGTGAAGCAGATGGTAGTACTACGGAATTTGCTTTTGTGATGGATCACTTGGAAGAAGAGCGCAAAGAGCGTGTAACCATTGACACGGCACAAATCTGGTTTCGAACCGAAAAACGTGAATATGTTATTATTGACGCACCGGGCCATAAGCAGTTTTTGAAAAATATGATTACGGGTTCCTCTCAAGCTGAAGCGGCGTTGCTTCTGATTGATGCTCAAGAAGGTCTTCGTGAACAAACTCACCGTCATGCTTATATGCTTAGTTTATTGGGTGTTAAGCAGGTGATGGTCATTATCAATAAAATGGACTTGATGGATTTTAGTCAAGAGCGTTTTAATGAACTTCAGGATTCCATCCTTAAGCGACTTGGCGAATTTGGTATCGAGCCATTGCGAGTGATCCCAATTTCCGCACAGATGGGTGACAATGTTGCCAGAGCCAGCGAGAATATGAGTTGGTATGATGGCAAAACATTACTTGATAGCCTTGATGAATTGCAGGCCGCTGTGAAAGCTGACGATGGAGCTGTTCGTTTTCCAGTTCAAGATATCTATGATCAAGATGGTGAAAAAATTCTGGTCGGTCGCATGGCGTCAGGTACATTGAAAAAAGGTCAGGAAGTTATATTTCATCCTTGCGGTAAAACTGCCAAGATCGAAAAAATTAAAATGTTTGGTAAAGACCCCCAGCAGGCAACGGCTGGTGAATCCATTGGTGTAGTACTGGAAGATGGCATTGCTATGAAAGCCATGAAGCGAGGCGAAGTCGCTTGTGGCGTAGATGTTTCTCCTAATGTGGGTAATCGTCTAGTCGCTCAGGTATTTTGGATGAGCGGTGAGCCTTGTGAAGCAGGCGAAGAGCTCGAACTGAAATGTGCTACAGCACAAGTAACCTGTCAGGTGAAAAAGATCTCTGATCGTATGAACTCTTCAAGCCTTGAAGTGATTGAAGGGGCTGCCGATGAATTACGCGATACTGAAGTGGCTAAATTAACACTTCAGGCAAGCGATTATCTTTGCACAGATGCCTTTGAAGTGGTTGAGGAAACCGGCCGCTTTGTTCTCATGAAAGATGGTGATACCGTCGCTGGTGGGGTTCTGCATTAGGCAATAAACATAGAAGATAAAATGGATAGGTCAGGTTATTAGATCACTCAATTACAAATAGGGTGTTAATAATCTGGCCAATCCATCTCTCAAACGGCGGGGTAGACTTCGGTTATTCATTTCTTCCAAGGTAACTTCATGTGCCGTTTCAGCTTTTTGATCGATGATGTAATTTAGTGTATCTGCTAATGAGTCATCATAGCATTCCATATTAAATTCAAAATTCAATCTTAAGCTTCTCGGGTCCCAATTCGTCGACCCAATGAGTGACCAGATATTGTCAACCAACATTAATTTTGAATGATCGAAAGGGTCGCTGGTATAAAATATCTGACAACCTTTCTCCAGTAACTGCCAGAGCTGTGCCGTTGCTGCCCAGTGCACGACTTTAATGTTATTTGTAGATGGCAGATAGATTTCTACTTTTACGTTACGTAATGCCGCGACATTGAGTGCTTGTATCAGTGCATGGTTCGGCAAAAAATAGGGCGTTACAATTCGAACTCGCTCGGTCGCACTTGCGAGAGCGACCGTGATCATATCTGTGAGTTTTTCAAAATGTTCGTCGGGGCCGTCTTGAATGCCTCTGGCCCATACCGAGCCTGTTCGAGTGATTTCGGGAAACCAGATCGGCTCGCTTAAAGTTTCACCTGTGGCAAATGCCCAGTCTGAAGTAAATACACGCTGAAGCTGTCTCACCACGGGCCCTGTGATTTTAAAATGTAAACATTGTGTAGGGAATGCTGGGTTTTCAGTTATACAATGAGACTGGCGAATATTGGTTCCACCGGTAAATCCAATGTGTCCATCCACAACGAGGATTTTTCGATGGTTTCGTAAATTAGCATATTGCGGGAGTCTGGGAAATCGTGTTGGCAAAAAACTCGCGGCAGTGATACCTGCTTTCTTTAATTTTTCTACCATATTTTCAGAGCTATATCGAGCACCCACATCATCAATTAAAACGCGTATTGTGACATGCCGCTCCTTTGCTTTTGCTAAAGCATCTAAAAATGTATTTCCAATTTTATCACTATCAAAAATATAACTGGCTAGTGTAATAGAGCTGCTGGCCCGATTGATGGCATTTAGCATTTCGGGGAAGGCCTCATCGCCATTGACGAGCGGAATGATTTGATTGTCTGGCGTGAGTGGCATGCCGCTGATTTTTCGTCCAGCTCTTGCCATACCCAACAGGTTTGGATGATCTTTGGTTAAGTTCACAAAATTATTTAAATCATCGGGCGTAAGTTCTGGGCTTCGCCGTCGTCGCCGTCTTCGTGGAAGATCCTTCAGGGCATCGGCTCTGCGTTGGATTCGGTTGATCCCAAATAGGAAATAGGCTAGCGATCCCAAAAATGGAGCGAGCCATGCCAGGCCCACCCAGCTAATTACCGCACGGCTATCACGTTTCCACAAAACAGCATGAATGGTCACACCGCCTGCAGTAATTATACCTGCGATGAGCAGAGCTGGTCCCCAAATAGCCCATTCACTCAAAGGTCACCACCAGATTCTCTCAAGTGATTGATACTTTCCAGTGAGTCTAAATTTACTTGCATCGTCTTTTGCCTCTGTGTTACCAAAAACTCTACCTTGATTGGAATTGCACTATTAGTGTATGTTTGGTTGACGGTAGCGTCAAGCTGCAAGTAGAGAGGGGAATTCTATGATTAATCTGACTGTAGTTGTACTTTTGTCGGGTGCCATGCTCAGGCTTGCGTGAGCATGATTTTTGTGATAGTCATCGGTGCCACATGCCCACACAAGTGTGGACATGACACCGTTTTATATTTATTATAGATGTGATTACGTTTTATTTTGCTTTAGCGTATGTTTTCGCTCTGACATCCAGGCATTGCATTGATTCATGATCTCGAATAATCAGCATACCATTGCTGAGTGCCATCGGGGCAAACATGTTCTCATCACCGTTTAGTATTTTTGCTTGCGCCAGCTGGACATACTTTTTGGGATTGGCTTCAATCAGTGTCAGTGTACCTGTTTCAGCACCGATGACAAAAAACATATCGTCTGCGAATAATATCGCACCACGATCCACTTCAAGATTTTCGTGCGTTTGCCATATAATGTTACCTTTTAGGTCTATACACATAATGCCATTTTCTCGACCACGTCGTAAATTATCATTTTCATTGAAATTGCCAAATAGGTGGTCTTTATGCAAAATGACCTGGTGAATTTGTGAGCCATGATCTTCAAGGCGGAAGACATCTTTAACGGTAAAACCATCCGATGTTTTTGTCGCTTTGAGCATCAGTGAGCCTGTTTTATAACCTGCGGTAATAAAAAGATGATTTTCGTTAATAATCGTTGGTAGTGGAATCGGAGCACGACATTCAAAATCATTAAAGGTGGTAATGATCTTGCCATCTTCTGGATCAATAAATGCGATACGATCATTGGTGACAATGGCCAGGCATTCTACGCCTGCTAAGTTGACCATGAGCGGGGATGCGTATGATCTATTACCAATATCTTTACTTTTCCATATTACTTTACCAGTCTTTTTGTCCAAACGTACCAATCCGACGCTCTCGCTTAATGGTGAAGCGATGATGGAATCTTTATACAACAATGGCGAACAGGCAAAGCCAAATCGTGGTGTTTCTTTATTAAAGGTGTCGTTGACATCAATATCCCAAAGTAGTTTTTTTGCTTTACGATCAAAACAATAAAGGTGCTGTAACGGGCCGGCAGCAAACACATAATTCTCATCGACTGTTGGCGTGCCTCGTGAGCCGGGGTAATTGACACGGCCCTCAGATTTTGCTTCTACTTTCCAGAGTTCTTTTCCTGTTTTGAAATCCAAACAGCGGAGAACATTTTTCTCACTATCAACGCGATCCAAAAAGAAGACTTCATTGCCAACAATCGCAGCGCCGCCATAGCCTTCACCTGTGTCGATTTTCCAGATTTGCTTAGGACCTGATTTGGGCCAGTTTTTAGCGATGCCTGTTTCCTTGCTGACACCATTGCGATCTGGTCCTTGAAATTGTGGCCAGTCTCCAGCAAAAAGAGACGTACTGATAAGGGAAAGGATAGTAAGTTGGATTGTAGTATTGAAGCGACGCATTAAATGACCTCCATTGAGAAAATTTTGGGATATAGTCGTACGAACAAGTAATTATTTGAATGTCTACCAGAAATACGATGAAATCTGGAATCTATTACAGAATTCTACCCGTTGGAGTTCGTTGGCGGAACTAAAATTTCTGGACTATTTACCGAGATTTCGGTGTGTGCCGTCACAGCAGTGGCCATTTTTGGAATGTTTGCAAAGGCAAAGAGCGACATCCTGCTCGGTTTCTATGCTAAACTTTTGAGGTGAAAAGTCACTGCCCTTATGTTTGCCATCACAAAAGGGTTGATTGGACGATTCTCCACACGTGCAAAACCAGTAATCTCCAGGTTCGAGCGTCATTTTTGTCGGTTTGGTATCTGCGATTTTAGGATCAGCCATGATTCATTCCTTAATGATTAGATGTGAAAAATGAATAATTAGATAATGTATTGTAATGAGACATGTGATTAATTCAAGGGTTTAGCGCAATGTCTTTTTCATCATAAAACATTTCAATTGTTGGCCGGAGCGTTCAATAACAACATCTTCAAGCAGTTGAAAACCCATCGTGTCAAAAAAAGATTTTGCAGTCAGGCTCACTCTAACGGTTAATTTTTTCACCTGGTTCATTTGAGCCTGATCTAAAATAGTTTTCATTAGCAATCGTCCAACGCCTTGTCGCTGATAATCTTTATGTACATAAAAACAATCGATCGTGTCTTGATCCAATTCTGCAAAACCAACGACCGTTTGATTGTTCAGAGCGATAAATGGTTTTTTGATATCGAGTCGCTTTTTCCAGGAGTCATACTGTCCTTTGAGACCACTCCAGGCCCCAAGTTGTTTGGGGGTGTAATCTTTCGCTGCAACCGCATGAATTGTGTTGTAAAACAAATCGGTGATTTGTTCTGCATATTTTTCATCATACGGGATAATATTCATGGCGATTAATTATCATCCAGTGTTTGGAGATGCTTTAAATGTTGTGTTTCTCCCCAGCTTTCCAGGTGCCATAGATTATCTTTAATAATCAATGTATTGATGCTGGCATTGTAGAGAGAAAAACATCTTGGTGTATTTAAGGATAAATTCATCATTTTATAAAATAAGCTGTTTAAAAAACCGCCATGGGTGACAAATAGCAATGTCTGGCCTGTGTATTGATTGACAAGGTCTTCAGTTATATCAACACATCGTTGGTAGCGTTGTCGCATGCTTTCACCTTCCGGTATGACGTAATCTGGATCACCGGATGAAAAATGTTGCGATTCGTTTGGATAAAATTCTCCAAACTCTTTTTTGGTTAGTCCCTGCATAATGCCCAGGTGGCGTTCTCGCAGACGCGGTTCTTGTTGAATCGTCATGCCCATAGTGTCATTAATGATTTGGGCTGTTTCAAGAGCGCGTCCCAAATCGCTGCAATAAAACTGATCGAATCGTTTATTCGCCAAACCATTTGCCAGTGCATGTGCTTGACGAATACCTAAATCTGTTAATGGACTATCTAGTTGTCCTTGCAATAATCCTGTTCGATTCCATTCTGTTTCACCATGCCGAACGACGATTATTCTCGTTCTCATTCAAATCTCCCCATTGAAATTAGTTTTAATGTTTTTGTATAAAATTAGATGTTATAAAAATCATCCACCCATAACGGTAAGTAGTTTGTCTCGTAGTGTACAAAGAAAAAGAGCAGTTTAAAATTTGTGCCTTCTGCGATAAAGATCGGCTCATCAATAGAGTCAAAAGGTACCATGCTCCAGAAACGTTCTTTTTCTTTGCTGTTTAATTTTCGAATTGTCCATGGTTGATGGAAGTCATAAGTCTCTTTAAAAGCATCCCAGAGCCAATGAATTTCGAAAGTTCTTTGCAGAAGTTTACCGTCCAGCATTTCGACAGATTGAACGATACCATTATTAACTTCAGGTATGTTTATTTTAAGGTTAGCAAAACCATTTAATCGTAGTGAGGGATGTTTTTTGATTTTTTCCCATAATCCAGGACCACACATCAGTGTTGGTGACATCGGTTTGTGTTCATTAGACGTTGATAGTAACTCTGCAATGCGTTGTTTCGCTGCATCGTTAATATCTTTACTGGCTGGGTTGTAAACAATGGGGGCAGGTGTGTAGCTATCTCCGGGCTGAAGACCTTGGGCGCTGCAACCTGAAAGCAGACCCATCAGAACCATCAAACAAATACAGAACCTCATCGAACGTTTCCCATACTACAATTAACCTTAAAAACTCAGTATACATTATGCCAAAAAAATTGCACATGAAAATTATGAGTTTTTCCCCTAGAAGACTTTGATAGCAGGATTATTCGGTGAAATAATTTGTTGTAAAAATATAGTCAACGATATTAGGATCAAAATTATTTGGATCCGGTTGGATGAATTCCAACCGCACTGTTACGGTATGTTCACCTAGTGTGAGCAGATCCGTATCAAACGGAAATGCAAAGTTGGTCACACCTCCCGCTAGATCGAAGGGGGGCTTGATCTCTATTTGCTCATTGCCGGGCGTCATGTTGGGGTCATCCGTCCATAAGTAAGCTGTCTCGATATCATCAGCAGGGTAGACAAATGGGTAAATGATACCATCCACTGTGTTGCCTTCCAGGATTCGGATAGGATCGCTGCGCCACTTACTTTTACTGAAGACCATAATGTAATCTTCTTCTGGCATTGGATCTGTCGTGGTTGTACCGATTACTGAAAAGTCCGTTGTATTTCCAGCTGTGTCACGGCTTCTTACTTGGTAGCCATAGGTAGTGCCTGGTATTAAGAAAGTATCCGTATACGCTGGATCGGTTTGCCAGCCACTGTTAGTTCCAATGTCGCCATAAGCTCCTTCAAGAGCTTTGAAGGAATATTCTACCGGATAGCTTCGATCTGTTGCTGTGGTTGTTGACATTGTAATTGTTGAACCGTCTAATGCTGTAGGTACTTGCTGCCAGCTGGCCGGGTCTGGATTGGGAGGTAAGAAATCCGTATCATCAAAAACAATATAAGCCACTTGTTCGGAGTTATGTTGACGTTCGCTATCTTTGAATTGATCTTCATCAATGGCAAGTTTTAATGAAGATGTCGTATAGGGATCCTCACCGAACAACACCACCCAACCGCCATTGTTGTCATTCATTCCTGCTTGACTTGCAATACTTACCGTTGCATCAGATAATCCAGATATGCTGTAAGAATAGGGCGGATTGTCACCCATGCCTTGAATAGTTTGTGAGCCGACATTGGTAATATATTCTACATCATCGATTGTTCCGCTGCCTGCTTCCAGAATAATGTAGCCAATCTGTTCTGACTGCCGATCATCTTGCGGGTCTTCACCAACGCTTTTTCCTGCATACAATTCTGTGTTTGAAGGTGGCAATGTTTGGTCAGAACCGCGCGACCAGAAATAAGAATAACGCGGATCATTGCTGGTCATAACCTGGCCTAAAACCACTGGATCATCGAACGAAGTGAGTTGATTTAATGGATCGCCAATCCAGGAGGATTGGTTGTCAGTGCCACTTGAGTTTAATGAAAACACCTGACACTTAAACCCATTTTCCTCTTCAGAATAAACACCTTCTTCCATCACCATAAAATGTACATCAACATTATTTGGATCCTCACCACCTGCTGATTGCACGCGAAGTTCGAATTGATTTCCAAAGGCATTGCGGACACGTGTGACCACCGGTGGCGAATGGTTGGAATAATTCGGTGTAGCTACGACCACCATGCGGCGATAATTTTTATAGAGCGGTACCGTTTGCCACTGGTCTGTGACATTTTCAATGACGCCAACTTCTAATTTTGGATCTTTAGGTGTTAGAATGTATTGCGGCTCGCTGGGTGCCGTGGTATTACCCAGGCTATCTCTCGCTTTGACTTGATAAAAGTAAAGTGTGTTTGCTTCCAGATCGCTGTCTGTATAAGTACGCCCAATTTGCCATCCGCTAGAATTGCCACCCGCATTACCTGTCAATTCTTCAAAATAATATTCTGTTGGCATGTTCTGCATATCAATCGAATTTTGTGCCGTCATGATGACGGTATTGATATTGGTTGCTTGCGGATTAACAGAAAAGTTCATTGGGTTAGGAATGGGAGGCATGTCATCAAGGGATGATTCTGGTGTGGTAAAAAATAACCACTCTTGTCCAGTTTGTGTTCCGTTAGTATTTTTCGTATCCACTCGCCAATAATAAGGGGTACCAGGCTGCAGGTTTCCGACAAAGCAATCAATGAGATTAAAAGTAAAACCACATTCAATGATAACATTATTTGCATCATTATAAATCGCATCAGTGATGAGTTGATTAATAGGTGGTGAAACCGTATCCAGGTAAACATCATAGGTGTCAATATTTGCCTGGTAAGGAAATTGCCAACTCAATGATAAATTATTTGGGTTTACTTGTGATTGTGTATGAATCACATTGGGATTGGATGCCATATCTGCGGTTTCAGGATCATAGCCGATCCAATCGTAGTAGATCGGATTGATGAAGTCTGATTTTGATGATCTAGATTCTTGAATCATCCAGCGATAGACGTAATCTAATAAAGGCGGATGATGATAGTTAAGATCGTCGCCCAACATCATTAAAGATAAGGCAATGCCCACAAACCCAGGGCTATTAATTGAGCGATATATATCACGATTGCAACCACCGCCACTAACACTGATTTGTCCCCATTCATCACAAATGTTTGGATCGCTGCAATCCAGATTCGTTAAATGGCTGACATGATCTGGGTGACTTGTTTGGTAGTAACTGATATGTTCATATTCTTGTGTGTTGACTGATTGTCGAAAGGCAATCGTTTTCCCGTCCGGGCTTTGAAGGCTATTATGAATTTGACCTGGCGGAACAATAATCGAAGACAAAGAGGATTGATTATCACTTAGCCAAATCGGCTGATTCTCATTGACGTAATAGGTCATAAAAGTAGAGCGATAAGAATATTCATCTTGATACATAGATGGAATGCCTAACATTCTACCTAAAAGATAGATGGGCATCGGATGCAAACCACTGTCAGCAGATTCACCTGTCGATATAATCGAATAGGAATCAATACCAATCTGCAAAAACGGTAGCAAGATTTTATCAAGCTCATCAGAATTGCCTGTTATTGTATTCAAATCACATTGAAGAAGGACTGAAGCTTCACTCAAAACATTGTAGAGTCGTTCATGATAATTGGGCATATTTTCTGTGGGATGAACTTGGCGCCCTTGCCATCCAGCCACATGCAATAACCATGGTCGAGCCAGGTAGCGGTTAAATTGATCGCCAACTGTCGGATATGTTTGTGGCTCTCTTCCGCAATCACCTGCTGAAACATCATCAAAATTATAAAATGGTTCGGTCGTAGCCGAAGGTATATATCCAGCCAGGACAGAATAATCCAAATCACTTTTTCGATAGATGGTTTTGCTGGAACCAAAATACCCAGGTCGAAACGCATCGGGTGGTGGTTTTTCATCCAGTATCGTTAATACCGCGGCATGTTTTAGTTTGTGATGTGCAAACTGTACGTTATGGCAAATTAAATCAGTATGACTTCCAGGAGCATGCCAGCTAATCGAAGAAATCAAAGAACCTTCCGAAGGGGGGACAAAACCAATATTGGGGTCAACATTGACCGTCAGCTCTGCATCATAAACAGGTACACCTTCGTCATACCCTTGTGCGTTATCACTGCTTGGGTTGAACATCGAACCATTAATCAATTGCAACAGTTCGTTAGGATCATTCGGGTCATTAGGATCTGGGCGTCGATCGATAATCAGTACTTCGGGTGAAATCTCTATAATGGAAAAGTTTGGATCCTTTACAACCCAGTAATCACCATTGATAAAACGACCAATCAATTTTTCATTATTGAATGACCAGGTTATCGAATAATGCTGAATGCCTTCTGAAAAATAATTTCGATCCGATGGCCACAGTGCAAGCTCGGCTTCAAAGATGTTGGGATCTAAACTATTTTGTCCGACAATATGTATATTGTCACCAGTTTGTGTCAGGATGGGGACATTGTCCATGGATTCCCAGGGACCATCACTACCCGAGATGTCTGTAGAGTTCAGGCCTGAGTTGCTGTCATCACCGAGAATTGGATCGATATAATAATCCTCATTTGACTGACCTGCTGCTAATCCAGATAGGCAGAAAATCCCTAACAAAAGGGCGATAAAGATTGACCCTCTATTCGTGCATTCCCTTGCACTGGTGATATTGTCAAATTTACAAGACATCGGACAAGATTTCGCGATAGACACATTATATGAGTGAAAATTACCCCTTACATTCAGAGCCAGTGAAATTACGATTTTTTGATAATCTGGGGTATTTAGAAGTCATTTAAGCCATTTACAACAATCAATGTTGATGTTAGTTGCGTCCGATAATTAGTTCAAGTTATTTTACTGTTTAGGGAGCAGAATATTGGTAAGATTTGGTTAATAATCGATTTTGGATTTGTTTCTAATTGTATCAACATTAAAATGTTCCTCCTGAGCCCTAAATTTAGTGATTTTGTTATTAATGATTAGGACTAAAAATGTCACTATTTGAAATTGTTGCGATGTTAATCACCTTGGCAGCGGTGCTAAGTTATATCAATCACCGTCTGTTTAAATTGCCAACCACCATAGGGTTAATGTTTTTGACATTAGCAGGGTGTGTGGGACTAATGATATATGCCCACTATGTTCCGGTAAAAGGGACGTTTATTGAAATTAAGATACATAACATTGTTTCCAGTATTAATTTTGAAGCAGTTCTCATGGAAGCGATGTTGGGCCTGCTCCTATTTGCCGGGGCGCTGCATGTTAATATCAATGACTTATTGGATCGTAAATGGTTGATTGGGATTCTAGCGACTTTAGGTGTTGTTACTTCTACATTTATGATTGGTGGGCTTTTTTACTATTCCACAAAATTTGCCAATCAGGAGGTTGATTTTATTTATTGTCTCTTATTTGGGGCATTGATTACACCGACAGATCCTATTGCCGTCCTGGCAATTTTGAAAAAGGCGGGAGCTCCAAAAGGAATAGAAGTAAAGTTGGCTGGTGAATCTCTCTTTAACGATGGAATTGCAGTGGTCGTTTTTCTGGCTATATTAGGAATCGCTATGGGCGAACTTGAACCTAGTGCATCCGCTATTTCTACATTACTGATTGAAGAGGCTGGTGGAGGCGTTTTGTTAGGTTTAGCATTAGGATTTTTAGGGTATATTCTTTTAAAATCTGTGGATGATTACCAACTTGAAATCCTCATTACCCTAGCGATTGTTGTGGGAGGGTATGCCTTAGCACCACGAATTCATGTTTCAGGTCCATTAGCGATGGTTATTGCTGGGTTGTTGATCGGTAATCGAGGCCGGCGACTTGCTATGTCTGAAAAAACAATTGAACATCTTGATACATTTTGGGAATTAGTCGATGAACTTCTCAATTCATTGTTGTTTGTGTTAATTGGACTGGAAGTACTCATCTTAACATGGTCACAAAGTTATCTCATGGCAGGACTGGTAGCGATTCCTATTTGTTTGATTGCTCGTTTTTGCTGTGTTGCTGTTCCAATTAGTTTCTTGAAAAGTAAACAGGAATTTTCTCCTCACGCCATTCGATTATTAACTTGGGGTGGCCTGCGAGGTGGAATAGCTGTTGCACTGGCACTTGCGATTCCAAAAAGTATTGTTTCGCGAGAATTGATTTTATCGATGACCTATGTTGTAGTCGTTTTTTCAATTCTTGTACAAGGAGTTACAATTAAATATTTAGTTAAGCGAGCATAGCGTCTGAGAGTATCTATGATAGATAAAAATAAAAACTTACTTAAAGCGCATACTGATCATCCTAGAACATTTGAAGACAATCTATTTACTTACCCGGTATTATCACGCCGTTCAGGTGGTATTAGTTTAGGTATTAATCTTTCACCACATAAAGGTTGTAATTTTGATTGTCCCTATTGTCAGGTGGATCGATCACCCGGCCAACCCGAAATGCCAGCGTATGATTTACATCAGATGGAATTGGAATGCCGACACACAATAGAATTGATTCTGTCAGGTAAGATTTTTGATATATCGCCCTTTGACCAGACCCCAGATGCGCTACGCCGTTTTAACGATATTGCTTTGAGTGGCGATGGTGAACCAACAGCAGAAAAAGAATTTCTGGCAACGTGTCAGGCGGTAGTAAAGATCAAGCAGGATCTTGGATTAAATGATGTGAAAATAGTCATTATTACCAATGCAACCCGATTGGATCGGCCAGATGTGCAGCAAGCGATGGAGTTACTTGATGAAAACAATGGTCAAATTTGGGCAAAATTAGATGCTGGAACAGAAGATTTTTATAAATTCATTAATAAAACCTCGATTCCATTTCGTAAAATCCTGGATAATATCATTCTGGCAGGCAAACAACGTCCTGTGATGATTCAAACCTTATTTACTCAGGTGGATGGTCAGCCTATCAGTGATCATGAAGTAGATGCTTACATTGATCGCCTCAACGAAATTCTTAGTGCAGGTGCTAAAATTTCTTTAGTACAATTGCATACCATCGCGCGACGACCTGCCGATCAACGTCTTTCGAGTTTAACCAATGATCAATTAGATAAGGTCGCAAAAAAAATGCGTCAATCCATCTCAATTCCAGTCGAAATTTACTATGGTGGTGTTTATTAACAAATAGAGTGTTATAGGTCATATCAGTACTGATAATGCCCATACATTTTTATTTGTATCATGAAGGGGAATCATGGATAGGTCTTTATTGTACCGATAAAATCATTTCTCTTGATATACCAAGGCTTTTCGAAAATTTTCCATCTGAAATGTGAAGATAATATTTGTCCTGCGACGATGAATCAATATAATCGTACTCAATAGATGTTGATTTTTGTCTAATGACTATGGAATGTGTAATCAACCATCGATTGAGCAAGGATGTGAAAAAGATGGATCAAGGACGAGTTACAAGAGTTATGTTTTCGCTTATGGCAGCCATGGTTGCAGGTTCTGCAATCTTGCTGACATTAGAGGGAAAACCTATCAAGCCCATGGCATTCAGCCTCTCTAGCCAAACTCAAAATTCACTAGATTCTGTACATGCCGCACTGGGAGCAAGTGCGGGGATCCAACCAGAAAAATGGGATCGAATTGAAATTTCTTACCGATCAAATCAAGGACAGCTTTCCGATAATCAGGGAGTGACCGGTTCACTAGCCTTAGAGTTTCATTTTGTAATTAGCGACGGTACTGCTGGAAATGATGGCCAGATTTTCGGATCACACCGCTGGACCCGACAATTGGCTTGTTTAGACCTAGATAATCAATTTGAACCAATGGGGGCGATACGTATTTGTATTATTGGTGATCCCAAAGACCCGCAATACACACCCGAGCAGGCAAGGCAGCTAGAAAATCTAGCCTCGACCTTGATTAGAAGCTGCCAAAAAGATCTGCAAATCTACTGGATTTAGATTTAAATCATTTTATATCAATTGCTTATCCTTTTTATTTTCTGTTATTCAGTTATCGGACCTTTCAAAAACGTGCATTTACTGGGTTAAAACAACTTGTCATTTACTAATTTGTCTACTACAATCTCTATATATTAGCAACCAGCTAGTGGCATGCGCTAATCAACGTTAAATTTGTTTAACCTTTTTAAAGGGAAATAGTTAGGCATTATTTGATTGGGTTAACGATTCCGGATTCGGAATCGTTTATATTATTATTGGTATTATTTTATATTTTTTTATCTTTCCAACAAATGTTCCTGCTAAACACGCCTCGAAAATCTGGTTAATTAAATCTGACACAAACTTTTTGGAAAAGTTTTTATCTTGGAATAAAAACTGAACGATGATTTAAAGATGGAAGCACACAATCCATCTACCCAGAGAAAGTTTGCCTATGCTCGACATACCTAGAGAATCGAGAAATATTGCCCTTGGGGCCACAGAAGCACCAACATACGAAGGATATGAAGTTAAAAAACGCCTTGGTATTGGTGCTGCCAGTGTTATATATTTAGTCAGTAACAAAAAGACAGGGGATTTGTATGCCCTGAAGCATGTCATTCGTCAGCCAGACGAAGATGGCCGTATGATCGACCAGGTCGAAAATGAATATAAAGTGGGCCAGCAAATTGACCATCATTATATTCGCAAATTCCTCGAAATTAAAAAATCCCGCCGCTTGTTGCAAGTGAATGAGATTTTCATGCTGATGGAATATTGTCCGGGAACATCCCTCCAACAGGCAAGCGGATATAGTCTTCTGGATCTTTTGTTAATTTTCAAAATGGTGGCTGATGGCCTTAATGGCATGCATGAAAAGGGATTTGTTCATTGTGATATTAAGCCCAATAACATCATTATTGATGATAAAGGTAAGATTAAGATCATTGATCTCGGTCAAAGTTGCCGAATTGGTACCGTAAAACCTCGAATTCAGGGGACGCCTGATTATATTGCTCCAGAGCAGGTCAAGCGGAAGCCTCTAAGTCGTGCAACAGATGTTTTTAATATGGGAGCCAGTATGTACTGGGCATTGACCGGAAGATATGTCCCAACATTGATACCAAAACAGCAGGATCGGGTAGAACTGGCCACAGAGACGAATACCGGGCCACCCCCTTCACCTCATCAGCTTAAGCCGCAAATTCCGCTTGGAATTTCCAATTTGATTATGGATTGTGTCAAAGATAATCCGATGGATCGACCATCTGATATGAAAAAATTGATGTCGCGTATCGATTTACTTATCCATAATATTACGGGTGGCAAACCTTTAGCAGGTTCTGGGAACGGAAATAATATTTCTAAATGACCATTGATCAACTAATCGATGCCTTGGAAAAAGGCACACAAGCTAATTTGCAATCCAAGTATCGTCATGGCAATCTGATTCGTCTTAGCGGACCGGGTCAATTAATTATGACAGGGGATATTCATGATCATGACCGCAATTATGAAAAATTGGTGCGGTTTGCTAATTTAGAGAACCAACCTGAATCACATTTGGTATTGCATGAATTGATACATCGTGGCCATGCCGCGATGCCAAACTTGTGTTATTCCTATCGTCTCGTTGCTCAAGCAGCGTTACTAAAAGCGACCTATCCAGACCAAGTACATTATCTGCTTGGCAATCATGCCATGGCACAGATTGCCCGTGAAGAAGTTTTAAAAAATGGTCAACCCATGATCCAAGCCATTCTTGATGCGCTTCGCGAAGAGTTTGGCAGTGACAGTGAAAAAGTGCTTGAAGTGATGGATGCCTTCTTGATTTCATTACCGATTGCAATCCGAACGGAGAATCGTATTTGGATTTCGCATTCGTTACCATCATTCAGACATTTGAAAGAGTTTGATGATTCGATTTTTGACATGGATATTACACGAGATGCGATTGCTAATAATACATCGCTACGTGCTTTGACTTGGGATCGATCCCACAACGATAAATGCATGGCTGATCTGAAGGAGCGATGGGATGTGGATTTCTTTTTGGTCGGTCACCAGGCCCAGGAAACAGGTTTTGCTCGACCACACGACAATATGATTATCTTAGCGTCTGATCACAATCATGGTCATTGTATGCCCATTGACTTAGATAAATCTTATACACCTGATGAACTTTTTGCATTGCTCAAACCCATAGCCTCCATTGCCTGAGGCGATAACTTTTTCACGTCTGATAATATTTTACGGCGCCAAATATTTTCCCATATTTTCAAGATGATGTCTCTTTAACACCTGAAATCGCCATTTTGTTTGGAATATTTTTCTCTTCGATCTATAAGTTGAAATGCCCTTAAATTCTGGTCGAAAGTATAGATAAGTGAAATGTGTGAATCATATATGGGGGAATTTAGGTTTAAGAAATGTTACCCGAAAAGCAAAGCATTAGAATAAACTGGCTTATCAGTTTAATGCTTGTTCTTGTAATGAGTTTAGTTACAAGTCAGCCACTTTACGCGCAAGAAGATGACATTACGGAAATGTCTTTAGAAGCGCTGATGGACATTGAAATTGAAACGGTGGTCGGTGCTTCCAAGTATGAACAGAAGGTCACAGAAGCACCTTCATCGGTCACGGTCATCACATCTGACGAAATTAAATTTTATGGTTGGCGAAATCTCGCTGAAATTCTCAATAGCGTACGTAGTTTTTATATCACCTATGATCGAAGTTCGCATTATCTAGGTGTACGGGGGTTTAATCTTCCCGGTGACAATAATATGCGTACATTGGTGCTCATTGATGGCATTCGTCTCAATGAAAATATTCGCGATTATGCTCCGATCGGAAATGACCTACCGATTGATGTTGATATTATCGACAAGATCGAAATCATTCGCGGGCCAGGTTCTGCACTTTATGGCAGTAACGCGATCTTTGCCGTGATTAATATCGTTACCAAAAAAGGTAGTGATTACGATGGCATCGAAGTCGAAGGTCAGGCTGGAACATTCCGAGAAAATCAAATCATTAAAGGGAATGCTGATCCAAAAAGTGCTCGATTTACCTTTGGTAAACAATTCGAGAATGGGCTAGATGTTCTCTTTTCTGCAACAACCTATCATACACCAGGGCAAGATTTATATTTTGAGAACTTCAATGAACGGGGTTTTGAGCCTGCGCCAGGTGAATATTTAGGTCCAGATGGTTTTACTAAAAATGATTTTGAAGATCTACATAACTTTTTTGGTAAAATTTCATACGAAAACTTTACCTTAACCGTTTCGCATAAAGAACGTGAAAAAGGAAATCCAACGGCGCCATTAGGTTTCATTTTCGAAGATTACAGGCACAATAAAATTGAGAATGAATCAAGCTTTATTAGCTTAGCCTACAACGAAAACTTTTCAGAGTCTTTATCCATGCGAGGTCGTGTTGTCTTTAATCGAGCAGACCGTTTTGTTAATTATTGGATTGCACATGAAGTCGTCGAAATTGATGGACAAGAAAAACTGCAGACGTCACCCCAAAAAGATAACCGACAAGGACATTGGTGGGACGCCGAATGGCAAATTATCTCTCAACCTTTTGATCGTCATAAAATCACCGTTGGGACTGAGGTAAGGATTAATACCAAGCAGAAACAAAAATTATCTCGTAAAGAGGAATTTGCAAATCCTACACTCATCATTCTGGATGACAATCGTCATCAACAGAACTGGGGTGTTTATATTCAGGATGAAATTGAAGTGGCGGACGACACCACTTTTATTGCTGGCCTTCGACATGATCATTATGATAGTTTTGGCAGTACTACAAATCCACGGCTTGCATTGGTTCACAATCACTCACCTCAAACCATGATAAAGTTTATGTATGGTCAAGCATTTCGTGCACCGAGTATCAATGAAATTTATTTTGATGATCGAACAGCACGGTTTGCCGCTGATAATCTTGGCCCAGAGGAAATTGAAACCTATGAAGCAGACATTACGCATTATTTCAATAAGAATATTAATGCAAATGTAACAGGTTTTTATTATCGCATTGAAGATATTATTAAACAGAACAGTGCTATTGGTGAGATTGATCCTTTAGTTTATGCCAATTCAGGATCTGTTGAGGCCAGAGGCGTTGAATTGGCAATGAATGGTCAATGGGATAATGGTATAAAATTTCGAACCAGTTATTCCTATGTTGACACTGAAAACGAAGGCAGCGGCAGTCGGTTGCTCAACTCGCCATTTCATTTAGCAAAATTTAATATTTTGATTCCTGTGGTTAAAGATAAAATTATCATTGGATTCGAAAACATTTATAATAGTAAACGAAATACACTTCGAGCTGAAACCGGTACTGTGACAGATGCCGGTGCGGGTGATGATGATGAAGGTGATGATGACGATGAGATTGTCGTTGGAGAATCTCAAAAACGCTCCGATGATCTGTTTGTCAGTAATTTAACTATTAGCTTTTTGGATGTTCGGCCCGGTATGGATATTGCCGCGGGCATTTTTAACCTTTTTGATGTCGAACACTCTGTACCTGCTTATGGCGAAAATGAAATCGCCGTGATCCCTCAGGATGGCCCATTCTTCTGGTTTAGATTAACCCAGAAATTCTGATGGGTACATGTTCTTTATCGAAAGCCTTCCCTCTATTTGATGCTCAAATTCTTCAGAGAATAATTCATGTCTCAAGACATCTTGTTCCGATAACTAATTAGTCGAGCCTAGAGATAGTCTAAAACAGATCCGATTGTCAATAAAGGAGTAAGACAGTGGTTCAACGTTGGTTTTTCCTCAAACGTCTTTTCTATTATCAACTTATAATCCTCAGTTGCTTACTTTTTCCACAAATCTGCATAGCTCAGTTTGGCGGTGGCAGCGGAACTGAGGAAGATCCCTATTTGCTCTATACTCCCGAGCACCTCCAAGCAATTGGAGAAAACCAACAGGAAAATGCCTTCTTTCATTACAAAATGATGAATGATATCGATCTAAGCGGCTATGATGGCAAAGAGGGCAGGCCCGAGTTTAATATGATTACTTATTGGGCAGCAAATTCAAATGATGATGGGTTTCGAGGTGTCTTTGATGGTAATGGGTTTCTAATTCACAATTTTTCTTATGAATTTGATCAGCCTAATACGAACATATTTAATGGAACATTTGCTCTATTTAAGCGAATCGCAGTAACAGGTGTCGTTAAAAATGTAGGTCTATCGAATACGACTCTGAACACCATACACTTTGGAAATACAGATGTTTTTATGGGGGCATTATGTGGAGTAAATAAAGGGATCATTGAAAATTGCTATGTTGTAGATAGCTCCGTAACTAATCATGAAATTAGTCGAAGTGCATTTAATTCCGCACTAGGAGGGCTTGTTAGTTTAAATTATGGCACGATTCATAATAGTTTTGTCCAGAATACTTTAATAACAAGTGCTGGTGATGGTCACGATGGAAAGGTAGGGGGGGTCGTAGGGGAAAATTTAGGAGACATTAGTAAATCGTTTTCCCAGACAACGGTAAACGCTAGTCTTGTAGGAGGTTTTGTAGGGAAAAATTCGGGAGGACAGATTGATAATTGTTATACCAGTTCCACCGTGACGACTGATATTGTAAATATAAGTAATCAGAAAAATGCTGGTGGGTTAGCAGCGTGGACGTCTGGTAAGATTGTGAATTGTTATTCCACAAGTTCTGTTGCCAGTTCAATTAATGTAGGGGGTATGTTTGGAATTAATCATGGTGAAATTTATAATTGTTTTTGGAATACTGATGTGGCCGGGCAAACATCGAGTGACGGCGGAATCGGTGTCACCACGGCTCAAATGCAATCTGCATCGACATTTACTGACTGGTATTGTGGTTGGAAGATTGATGAAGGTATAGATTACCCGCGGTTGGAATGGGAAAACTTACCCGGTACCCTCATTTCTCCAAGTTATTCTGGGCAAGGGACCGCCAGCGATCCTATTCAAATTGAATCGATCGATCATTGGTATCAGCTTGGACTATGTCCTTGTGATTGGGATTCCCATATAGAATTTACGAATGATTTAGATTTCAATGATTATCCTGGATTTGATCCCAATCGTCATCCGCAACCGATTTACTATCAAATCGAAAATTTTGGTGGTACTATAAATGGTAATCATCACGCGATCTCAAATTTCTCGTATCAATCTTCACAAGATAATATTGGGTTGATTGGTTCAAGTAAAGTTGATTCAGAGATTAAAAATATCAGCATGGTTGACCCGAATGTTATGGGGATCGATAATGAAAATACAGGTGCTTTAATAGGAGAATTAAAAGGGAGCATTGAGAACTGCCATATTATTGGTGGCTCAGTCGTTGGTAATAAGTATGTTGGTGGATTAGTAGGAGGCAGGCAGGGAAGTAAGATACTACATAGCTCTGCAATATCTTGTGCTGTAAGTGGCATTGAATATGTTGGAGGATTGATAGGTTTTTCGTCATATACTCAATCTTGTCATTCTTCGTGTAATGTGGATGGTCAAAAAAATATAGGAGGAATTGCGGGGTATTCTCAATTTATTAAAAATTGTTTTAGTGATAGTCGTATACATGGGTCAGATCGATATGTTGGTGGTATTATTGGTACAGGAAATGCTTTTCAATGTTATTCTTCAGGAGAAATCACTGGGCTATATGAAGTTGGAGGAATTGTTGGATCGCATGCAAATGTTGTTTCTTGCTATTCAACAGCAGATGTTTCTGGAGAAATTAGCGTTGGAGGTATTGCAGGAAGCAGCGAAACAGGAGCGTTCTATAGTGTTAGATCCTGTTATGCGAATGGACTGATTACAGGCGATAGCCATGTAGGTGGATTAGTTGGAGCTAATGGAAATATCATCAATAGTTATTTTTACGGCCAATTGTTTGGTAGTACGAATGTAGGTGGATTAGTAGGGAGTAATTCTGATCCTGGTAAGGTTCAAAATAGTTTTTGGGACACAGATGTTAGTGGTGTATTGGTTAGTGCTGGCGGTACAGGTAAAACCACTATTGAAATGTTAGATCCTAATTTATATCTAAATGCTGGTTGGGATGTGGTTGGATATGAAGATCAACTTCCTAGTGATGATTGGGTGTTACAATCAGGTAATTACCCTCAGGTTTGGTGGCAAGCGGATCCCAACCATCTTGCTGAATTACCAGTATTTTCTGGAGGAATAGGGGGACTAGAAGATCCATTTTTGATTTCAACATATCAACAATGGAATCAAATTGGTGACAATCCTCGTTTAATGGATAAACATTTTTCTTTAATTAATGATATTGATGTTAATTATCAGGAATTAATTTCCGTTGGTTCTGAAGAAAATCCATTTATAGGAGTATTCGATGGTAATGGGTTTGTGTTATCTAATATCACTCGAGATCAAGTTTTATTTCCGAAGATTGGTATACAATGTTCACCGGGTGGTATACTCAAGAACTTAAAGATTAAAAACATTCAGATGGGTGATGATGATCTTGATGTTGTTTCTTTGGTTGAAAATTCTTATGGAATGATAAAAAATGTTTCAATGAAAAATGTTCAATTGCAGGGCCAAGCCGTGTCTGGGTTTGTTAAAAATAATTATGGCTATATTTCCAATTGTAGTATTCGAGGTTTATTTTCAAGAGCTTTTTATAGGCAGCATGGATTAGTCGAATACAATTCAGGAAAAATTTTGGATTGTTATGTAGTAGACGCTGATTTTGAATTATTTATATTTCATACAACAGATATTGGTGGCTTAGTTGGGACTAATGAGGGCGAAATTAAAGGGTGCTATACAGATATTGATTTTGTTGGCAATAGTAATTCACCAAAGGATCATGCTTGTCTTGTTCTTTTTCAAAATGGCTTTCTTTCAGAATCCTATTTTGACCGCGAAGACACAAATCCATATCTTGGTTCTAGAGGTTGCGATACTTCCTGGTTAATGGGTTGTAAGGATCGTGATCGATTAACGTCTGAAATGCAAACACAAAGTACTTTTGAAAATTGGGATTTTGATAATGTCTGGAAAATTTGTGAGGGGTTAAATTTTCCCATTTTGCAATGGGAATCGCTGCCTGGGGATATCGATTGTTCACTTTCTATCGGTACGCCTGATTTAACGGTTCTTGCAGATGTTTGGTTATCAAACGTTTTGCATCATGATCAACAGCAAGATGGTTTTATCGACATGAAAGATTGGGCTCTTTATGTTGCCAATCCATCGCAGCAAAATCTATCCGCTTCATTTGTCCAAGAGTGGCTTACTCCAGGTGTGAGTCTAAAAGATTGTGCACCCAATGGAGGCGATAATATCTTTAACATGATTGATTTTTCTTTGCTATCATCCAACTGGCTGGAAGAGTAATTTGATAAATTAATAACTCCCAGGTTTGCCTCGAGTGGCGGCGGTTAAGCTACGCATTTCATCAATCGTGGTAGGAAGTTCATCAGGTGCAGAGGGCTTAGGAGCTTTTCGCTCGGGTTCTTTGTGATTGGTCGCTTGGCGATATTTCGCAATTGCCTCCAAAATCTTATCAGGTAAAATATCTTGGATTCCTTGATTGTTTTCTGAACTCACCATGGCTACTCCTTTCGTTGTGTCCAAATCTGGCTGGCGCTGCCGGCCATCATGTAACAAAACCAGGTTGCAATGCAAGGCTAAGGCGATCTCGCTGATCAAGCCGTCGCTGCTAATCACGGTGTCGCATTGATGGATTAGTTTTATGGTATCTTCCAGGGTCATCCGGCCTGGATAAATGGCTCGACTTTTTTCGGCTATTTGCAAATTAAGTTGTTCACTCATCTGGTCGCCCAGTAGAATGGGCATCCAACCTTGATTGGATAATGAATTCATCAGGTGAATCCAGCGAGCGGTTTCCCAATAGCTTACGCTACCTTCTTTTGGCAAAGTATAGATGCCTACTAATTGCCCTTCATAGTCGGGCCAGGGTTGGGTTGTTTTGGGAGGTGTTAAGTAGGGACGCTGTTGATGATAGGTCATGCCGCAAATATGAAAAAGATTCTGAACATAATGGATCGTTTTGTGAGGATCTTCCAGGTTCGGTTCTAGAATTTCCTGATAGACTTTTTCTGCGTCTTCATCCAGAGGTCTGCAAAAACCATCTCGCAAATAAAATCCTTTTTTCAAATCAGCTTGCAATACATTCGTGATACTGCAAGCCCGCTTATCCATATCCAGGTTATATAGTTCGTTGATTTGATCCAATTGCAATCGCATGATCGCCCCAATGTCATTCGGTAGGACCTCATCCACAAAACCATTTACCAGCGGAGCAAAAGGGGTCAGGTAAATAATATAAGATTGGGGATCTTGTTGTTTGATTTGCTCAACGATCGGTAGGCTGCGAATGACCTCAGCCCCAGACGATAGCTGGATAAACAAGTATTTTTTACTACGAGGGCTGTAGCCATCACATCGACAGGTCGCTGTCTGCAACTGGTGTGGCTGACAGGGTTTGTCACCTTTGAAGTAAATACAATCCCAGGCAAATTCATTTGTTTTTCCTGCCGGTATCATGGTATACTATACCTTTCAAGGGTAGATTCGTGTGGCATCTTGATCGCTATCGGATCGATGATGGCAGTGGCTTGATTTTCAGACACTGTCCTTAGTTATCACACTAACTCGCAAATTTCGGACTGCCCAAAGTAATGTGACGAAATAAAAAATTCTCGAAAGGAACCCAGATGCGTTTTCTAATCATGGCATTGGTTATAGGAAGTACAACTCTCTTTCTCTCTTGCACTAAATCAGAAAAGCCTGCAGTGCAACAACAAGCTGCTGCCAACCCAGAACAAATCTATAATTTCCAAATGGATAATATTGATGGTCAGCCAATCAAGCTCGATAAATACAAAGGCAAAGTTTTACTCGTTGTCAATGTAGCTAGTGAGTGTGGTTATACCTATCAATACAAAGCCATGCAAAACCTTTACGAAATCTATAAAGATCGTGGCCTGGAAATTCTGGCGTTTCCTGCCAATGACTTCGGCGAGCAGGAACCAGGCAGCGATCAAGAAATCAAAGAATTTACCCAGGGGAGATTCGGCGTTACCTTTCCGATGTTTTCTAAAATTTCCGTCAATGGCGAAACTATCCATCCGCTCTTCGATTACCTCACTGATTCCATGCTGCATGGCAATCATGGCGGAAAACTCACCTGGAATTTCAATAAGATCCTCCTCGACCGCGAAGGCAGCGTCATTCGCCGTTTTACCTCCGAAGTCGATCCTGATAGCGACGAAATGAAAGCTGCCATAGAAAGTGTTTTATAGCAAGAACTTAGCGTCTTGTTTTTCTTTCAATGTATTGAATAAGTCATTGAATTTTTTCCCCTTTCTGATACAATAGTTCACGTAGAGAGCTGGTCGTTAGTCGAGATCAGCCAGGAACTTATTTCTCATTTAAATGATAAAGGTTAGGGGAAAATAGATGCTCCCTCTGTTTCGCAAGTTAACAGTGATTCTCTTTCTAGCAATTGGCACCTCCTTGTCGCAAGCGGCGATCCACTACGTAGATGATGATGCTCCAACTGGACAAAATGGCTCAAGCTGGCAGCTCGCGCATAAGTATTTGCAAGATGCCTTAGCTGCCGTCCAGCCTGGCGATCAAATCTGGGTTGCCGAAGGGACCTACAAACCTGACCAGGGTGCCAGTGCAACACCGTTCGATCGTAACAGTACGTTTCTTTTAGTCGATACTGTTCATATGTATGGCAGTTTCGCCGGCAGCGAATCTGATCCCAACGAACGCGACATCGAAAACCACCCAACCATCCTTACGGGTGATCTCGTCGGTGATGATGACAACGATCCAAACCACTTCTCAAACAACAGCGATAATGCCTACCACGTTGTTACTATCCAAGATCCTAACATCATCCTCGACGGATTCACCATCACCCGCGGTCACGCCGATGGCTCAAGTGGCGCAGGGATATTTTCTAATGTTACAGCTTCGGTAAATGAGATCGTACCTGAAATTCAAAATTGTACCTTTATAGAGAATTTAGCTACAGGTAAGGGAGGAGGGATGTATGTTGAGCAAGATTCTTGGGCACCAGTTATTCGCTCTTGTGTTTTTAGAAATAATCAAAGTGGGAGAGGCGGGGCAGTGGGATTATTGGGTAATTATAATGATATAGAGATTCTTAATTGTGATTTTTTTCAGAATACTAGTTATAAAAATATTGGAGGAGGAGGAGGAGGGATTTTTTCATACCAAAGCGATTTTTATAAATCTAAATTAATAGTTTCAAGTTGTCGTTTTCGTGAGAATTTAGCTCAGGATTTTAATGCCCCTATTACTGGAGGTGGGGCAATCCTTTCTCATGGATCGAATGATATTTTTAGCTCAGAGTTTGTAGCCAATAATTCTACCACTCAACATGGTGCTATATATACAAGTGGTTATAAAACATTGATAGATAATTGTATTTTTAGTTCTAATTACGCGCAATATTATTATGGTGTTGGGCGGTTTAGTTCAGATGTTTTGGTAATTAAGAATTCTACATTTACTGGTAATCATGCTTATGAAATTGGGGGTTTTCGAATAAATGGTAATGCAGAAATAAAAAATTCAATTTTTTGGAATAATACGAGTACTCCAGAATTTATATCAGTGAATTTTGGGCAACAAATTGTAAACTCTGGCAGTTTTACTTTATTTAATAATAACTGTATAATTCGCAAATACCCTGATGAGGGAGGGGTTTTAGATGAGGATTTTGTAGCAGATGGCAATATTGAAATTGATCCATTATTTGTACGTGATCCGAATCATGGTGGTGATGGTTGGGGAGTGGGCTTAGATGATTATGGCGATGTACGTTTAAGGTCAGATTCGCCTTGTATTGATGCGGGTAGTTTGATCTATAACCCAATGACGCCTAATGCTGGTGGTGTGGATTTGGATGGCAAATCACGTATTGCTGGAATTCGCAGTGATATGGGCGCCTATGAATATACGCCGACGCTTGTTGAATTGATTCCTGACGGCAGTGAAGTTTGGTCCAGTGGTAGTGTAAGAGAAATTACCTGGCGAAGTTCTGGTGTCGATGGGCCCGTCGATTTATTCTTTAGTAGCGATGGGGGCAACGTTTGGCAATACATCGATTTTAATGTTCCCAATACCGGAAGCTATCTTTGGACATTGCCGTTTGTTGTTTTTTCTGATCAGTGTTTAGTATCTGTAACGGCCTCTTCATTAGATCCATCTATTATATATTTTGAGCAAACCGAACCCTTTACGATGTTATTCAGTTTACCTGGCTCAGCGGTAGCATCTGATTGGCCTAACTTGCATGGGCCAGATCAACGTATCGGTGCCAGTGATTTTTCCGGTCCCGATTACGCTTGTATCAAATGGGAATTTCAGGCCGGTGATGATATTATCAATAGTGTCACGCTTGGTGAGAATGGTCAGGTATTTATTGGCAGTAGCGATGGAAAACTCTATTCACTCGATCCAAATGGGAACGAGCTTTGGCAATATGATGCCGGCTCGCCATTAACAACTGAAGCGGCCCTCTCAACAGATGGTTCATTAGTGATTGGAAGTGAAAATGGTAACGTTTACGTGGTCGATAAAAATGGCAATATTCGTTGGACGCATAAATCGAGCAATATGCCTTTGTTTGCTTCTCCTGTCATTGATGATGCTGACCGCATTTTCCTGGCGGATTTCGATGGTAAATTTTCGGCTTTGGATATTCAGGGCAATCTTCTCTGGGAATATGTCACGCCAGGTTTTGGCAAAATCTCTAATAGCTTTGTTGCTTCTCCTTCAATAGGTTTAGATGGTTCTGTCTTGGCAATTACATCGCATCCTGCGGTACTTTATAGTTTTCAGCCAGATACGGGAGCAGTAAATTGGACACGCGAATTTTATGATATCAACGATCCAAATGAACCTGATCCTGATCCTTCAAAATGTTCTGTCAGCCCAGTCGTTGGCGGCGATGGCACGATCTATATTTCTTTGGCCAGCGATCCACACCTGCATGCGATTGATCCGGCAACGGGTTTGGATATCTGGGCCAGCAATATGAAAGACAATTCAGGTCAGTGGTTTCCGCAAAGTTATCATGATGATTATCCAAACTCTGGCGGTTGGTCAGAAGTTGCGTTAGCTGATGATGGCACAATTTATGTTAGCTTCGATGATCCTTATTTACGCAGCGTTGATCCAAACGGAAACATTAATTGGGTTGAACGAATCGGACAAGTCGGTGGTTTCACAATGACAATCGGTCAGGATGATATGATTTATGCCGCGAGCGATGATCATTCATTGTATATGATAGATTCTCAAGGTGTTCAGGTTTCTGTGCTAGATCGATTTGGACAAGATGACTATCTTGAAGGTCCAATTCATGATCGAGCTAAGAATTATGCAGAACTGCTTTATCCTGTTATAAATAGTGATGGTACTTTATATGTTACGCAAAGAGATGGATCATTGCTTGCACTAACAAATCAAGAATGTGAAGGCCGGCCATACGAGTTACATTCATTGGGCGATATCAACAAAGATTTTTCAGTTACGTTATTAGATTTTGTAAAATTCGATGAACAATGGAACGAATGCTTAGAAGAAGATGCAGAATATACTAGTCCATGTGATGACTTTTTAGATTACTTTTATGACGGTTCTCATTCCTCGAATGAAGTTGGCCTTTATCCAGGGCAATATAGAAATTATTTAGAGATGGATCTCAATCGTGACCATTCCATTGATATTTTAGATCTTGCGATTTTTTCAGAATTCTGGCTTATTAGTGATTAAAATACTTTAGCCAAGATAGACCATGTCGCCGGATTGTAGTGGGCGGAGTTGGTTGCGTTTTTGGATGAGCGTGTTGGCGTCCACGGCAAAGAGGGGTGAGATTTCGATGATGAAATCGGGTGTACCATCTTCTTTGCGGGGGACCTCCATGCCCGCTTTTTCGATCCATGAGGCCGCACGTTCGATCTGTAATCTTTGACTGGATTGCAAACTATCTACTCCTTGAGCGTTTTTAATCGGGGCAAATTCTTCTTCGCGACTGGTAATTAAAATGACGGGATTTTCTGCCATTTCTAATGCGTCAAAAACAAAGGTTTCCAGTTTAATGGCGTTTGGATCTTCTGGCTGAACTAAATTACCATCGGTGTCAATGAATGGTACACGTTTAACCGCTCTATGCCAGGGCATGGAAAAACCTTTACTATTAATTTTTTCAATGAACTGTCGACTTAAAATGTGAATGGCAATGCTACCCAATTCAAACGCCAGTTTTCCAGATTCATCTTTTTGATGGGCCAATTCATCAGGCAGGTCGCTGTATTCAATGACCATTTGCCTTCCATTATGCATCGCAAAGTTGCCAACTTTTTCGAGTGGTTCGCATTTAATCACTGCCTTACTGGACATGTCGGAGCCATCGATGGCATGCAAACCAATAAAAAGGGGATCGAGCACATTGACGAGCGGGTTATCAATTTGGAAATAGCTGATGTATTCAATGCCTCGTTTGGCCATATCACCACAGGCGCCACTTTGGTAGAGTGCACGTAATGAACCGCCATGACCATCGGGAGACATGGAAAGTTGATGTTTTTCGCTCAAAAGTATTTTACCTTCAGTCGAAAAACAGGGCATCATGCCTTGAGGAAAATGCATGACGTTTGCTTTATCCAACCCATAGTAATCATTGTCTTCAAAAATGCGAACGGTGTCTTCGTGGTTGGCCTTACTGGTCATGACATACCAGGGAACAATGCAATTGAACTTATGTTGCGCGGCAAGAATGTTCTCTGCAAAAACACGAAAAAGCGACTTATTTCTCAGTGGGGTTGCCGCGACGTTGCCTTTCGGACCACTATAATTCAATCGTGTGCCAGCGCCACCAGCAACGGTGAAGGCGGCAACTTTATGTTCTGCGATGAGTTGTTCGCCGCGAGCAGTGGCTTTTTTATATTTATCTTCCAGATCTTCTGTAGGATCGGTGGGATAGGCAAAGGGCGGTTCAAGATTTTCGGGTGTTTTAATTTCGGGAGATTGTACGACAAACTCTTTAATGAGCGAGTCAATCAGATCCATATCGAGCGATTCAATTTGCTCAACCAGAGTGAGTTGCTCAGCTTGGCTTAATTCCTGGATAAAATTGACCAGATGTTCCTGGCCATGTTTGACTAACTGTTTCCCGATTGAGTCAATTCTACTTTTAATGGTTCTAGCCATGAGATTTCTGCACCTTCACTTGATTTCATTTTCCTCTTACCTCATCGGCATGATGAACGAAAAAGTCCAATGCCCTTCACAAAATGTCAAATATTAGCCATTTAGGCATAATCTGGCAAGTGAAACTCAAAAAAGGATGATTAAAAAATTGCTATTTTACCGATATAGGTATGGATTCAAATGTGCAGATGAATCTCTCGTTTTAGATGACAGGATTTTTAAGCTAAAAACACCCATGCAGCAAAAATATGCCATTTTTGGGAACATTTCTACGTCGCTGCTCAATCTAGCCTTTATGCTTTTTATTATCGGACAATCCAGTTGGGCACAAACCTACATTTATGAACATGCCATCGACGATCCGTTGGGTAAGCAAAAATCTCATGTTTACAATGTTTATGATAACTATGCTGTACGGGGAATTACGGTTGATCGCAATCAGTTAAAGTTGATGCTGAATACAGGTATTCGTGAAATCAGTGGCCAAAAAGATATCTCAAAAGCCTGGCGAACATATATTCATGACCAGGATAAAGTGGCAATAAATTTTACCCGAGTTGTGGGACAAAATTTGGGTATCGACAAAGAGATTGCCGCTGCGATGTTAGAAATTTTTGAGGAGATTGGATTTAAGAAAAGCCAGTTTATGTTGGTTGGCTTAATCGAATTACCTGAAAAAGAACTGGTTGCTGAAACGATCAAATGGGAATATGGCTGGCAGGAGACTCTAGTCGATTTTCAAAGTGGTAAGGATCAACTCGCCAAATGGTTGAAAGAAGTCACAGCAATCATTAATGTGCCTACCATGATGGATCATAATGTATATCAATTGCATGGTGCAATGGGTAATTTAACATGGGCGATGCTAAAACATCCTGGTCGTTTATATATTAATCAAGGGGATCCTTTTATCCCAGAGATATATGAGTTGCCGCAAATACGTGGTAAGGTTCGTCTTCATATAGCGAATTGTTTGCAAGTTCCTTACTATGGCGGTCCTGAAATCATGGGGAAATATCTTTATGAAAAAGGGTCATTGCTTTTTAGTACGGACCCTGTGGCACTGGATCGGGTTGGATTGGAACTAATTCGCCTTTACCGCCGCACTGAAGATATGCCTGATGATGTGACTGATGCATTATTTGCTGAATATTTAATCACTGCTCAAACGATGGGGTTAGGGTACTATGATTTAAATTACATAGACTACCATGATAAAATTCGAATTGATAAACATTTGATCAAATAGCCTCTCTTAAACCTTTCTTTTTACTGATTTACCACCATTTAGGATTTTTGTTCCGATAATTTTTGGGTTTCCTGGGGATTATTTAGGTATAGAATTCTTGTAACTGTTTTAATCGTTAATATTTAACAGAATATTCTGCCCGGTTGATACTTTTTCACAAAGTTATTTGCCTATGGCGAAATCGAATCGTATGTTTGAGTTAGTCGTAAATAATAATAGTCAGCCAAAACCAGGGATTTTTCTTATGAAAAAGCATAGAAAACGTCTAGCTATAATGCCCATCTTTATAGCATTTTTCTCAGGGGTGATTTTAACCTTGTTCCTGCTCGTTCCGGGCAAAACAGGCCCTACCATTTTGGTCAGTGGTGATCATCAAGTACAAGTTGAGGGATTGAATCAAGCGGCAGATAGAGTTGAAGCCGTTGGTGACAAGCTCTTTCACTTCGCATTTAATGCGAAAGAAAAGATAATGATGGGATTTGACGAGGGCGGCTAGTGGATGCGTTAACGTTTGATATATGATTTTACCTGTCAGAGTAATATCTGGCAGGTTTTTTTATGCGCTCAGTTTTAGATCCTTGACGACGGTTCCTGCTAAGGGTAGGCTGATATCAATTAATGATAATCATTCGGGTATGTTATGAAAAAAGCAGAGCAAGGTAAACAGACAAAAAATGACCTTTTGAAACTTGGGGCTAATCTGTTTGCATTGCATGGTTATCATCTTACAAGTACAAATGATCTTCTTGAATCTGCCTCAATCAGCAAGGGGGCTTTTTACTATCATTTCAATAGTAAGGAAGACTTTGCACTTGCGATACTTTCACAGTTACAAGAGGACTGCCGTGATTTCATTGTCACCCCTGTTAACCAACTTGCACCTGACAAAAGGTTGAAAATGCTTCTCGATAAGATGATCGAGTTGAATGTGTCAGGAGATTGGGTTCATTGTTTGTTGTTATCGCGTTTTACTCAGGAGCTTGGTCAGAAACAATCAAACTTATCTGAAAAAGTAAATGAGATTGTTCAGTGGCTGATGAATTTTATAGCTGAGTGCATTCGTGAAGCGCAAAAGTCTGGGCAAGTTTCATTATCGCATGATGCCGATCAATTAGGACAGATTATATTGATGGCATTGTTAGGCGCATTAAGCTTCAATGAACTGGAGGATAGCCAGGTAGAATTGAAACCACTTTTAGGACAATTACAATCTCTGATATTTACTGATAGGCCATCTTAATGTTTAAAGTGACGTTTGCCTGTAAACACCATCGTCATGTCATTCCTATTGGCTTCGTCAATACTTAATTGATCATTTTTAGAGCCACCAGGTTGAGCTATCGCTGTAATTCCTGCTTTGGCTGCCTGAGTCACATTGTCAGGGAATGGGAAGAAAGCATCGGATGCCATAGCAGCACCTTCGGTATTTTCTCCCGCTTGTCGAATCGCGAGCATACCAGAATCGACTCGATTCATTTGGCCTGCGCCGACACCAACCACGGCATTGTCTTTCGCTAAGACAATGGTATTGCTTTTAACATGTTTAGCAACAATCCAGGCAAGTTCCAGGTCTTTGAGTTGTTGGCTCGTGGGTTTGCGCATTGTTGCAACGCTGACTTGGTCAGGTTCCCAGGCGATTAAGTCTCGTTCTTGGAGAAGCAGGCCACCAGTAACACACCGAACATCGTATTCTGTTTTTTCAATAGCCTCACGATTGATCGGGCCTGTTTCCAGGAGACGAACATCTTCGCGGCCCCAGCGTTTTCTTGTGCGGATTAATTCAACCGCTGCTGGTTCAAACGATGGTGCAATGATCACTTCAGCAAAAAAGCCTCCAGCACCTAATTCTTTACCCCATCTGCTAAATGATTCAACGATGGCATCTGCGAGTGCTTCTGTGACAGTGTGGTTTAAGGCAATGATGCCGCCGAAAGCACTTGTGACATCTGCGATGTATGCTTTGCGATATGCTTCAACGATGTCCTGGTCCAAAGCACAACCACATGGGTTCATATGTTTGACGATGACCGCGGCAGGTTTTTCAAATTCTTTGACCAGTTCAAATGCTGCGTTGGTATCCATGTAATTATTAAAGCTGAGTTGTTTTCCACCTTCAAGTTGGCGGGCATTGGCAACACAGGGTTCTTTAGTTGATTTCGCTAATTTGTAAAATGCAGCTGATTGGTGAGGATTTTCGCCATAACGAAGTTCACTGTTTTTCTCAATGGCGATTGATACTTTTTGAGGGTAAGGTTCATTCGCCTGACTGGCAAGATAGCTGCTAATGGCGGCATCGTAGCCGGCGGTTTTTGCAAAAGCACTCGCGGCCAATTGATTGCGAGTTGCTTGAGTCGTTGCCCCTTGATTGTCTTTCATTTCATCAATAATCGTTTGGTATTGGTCAGGACTGGTAACAATGGTTACGAATTTATGGTTTTTCGCTGCACTGCGAACCATGCTTGGGCCACCAATATCAATGTTTTCAATGGCATCTTCAAAGCGGCATCCTTCTTTGGCAATGGTTGCTTCAAAGGGGTAAAGATTGACACAGACCAGGTCGATTCCTTCGATTTGGTGATCGTGCATTGCTTGGGTATGTTGGTCATTGTCTCGTAGTGCGAGTAGGCCGCCATGTATTTTAGGGTGGAGTGTTTTGACACGCCCATCCATCATTTCAGGGAAACCTGTGACCGATTCTATGCCTATGACATCAATGCCAGCTTCGTGAAGGGTTTTGGCTGTTCCTCCTGTGCTGATGATATCGACGCCCATTTTTGAAAGGGCTTGAGCGAATTCGACAATACCCGTTTTATCTGAAACGGATACCAGAGCGCGTTTAATTTTATTTTGAGATGATGTGTTTTTCGGATTGCTTTGAGAAATAGTTGATTCCATTGTCCCTATGTTTCTAGTGAATAAATATTCAAATTAATTGTAAAAATCTTACAGAGGTTTTAACGCTAAAATATTTCCTGATTTGGTTGCCAGGTAGATTATATCATTCTCGGTATTGACCGCAAACAAATCAATTTCAGGCATATAAAATGAATTGATGCGTTTGGCTTTTTTATTATCAAATACACTGATTTGATTATCGTGTGTGATGGCGTAAACCATATCATTGTTTTGAGATAAGAAGCTTTTGCCATCTTTCAGTTCCCATTTCAATGCCCCGTCCGCTCGATCGATGCAGAGCAGCGCCTTATGTTCAACAGGCTGATAGACAAATTCGTTTTTGATGGTTGGCAATACTTCCAGACGCCCACCCGTTAAATGCTTCCAGAGCATCGTTCCTTGATTTGTTTCGAAGCAATAGAGAGTGGTGTCAAAGCAAGGCAGAAAACATTGCTGCGTGTCGACAACAGTGCCTATCAGATTGTCAATCGTTGTTTTTTGCCAGATTATTTGTTTTTCAGTGATGTCAGAGACAAACAGTTTGTTACGGTTTTTTTTGTCATTCGTTACATAATAAACCTTCTCATCCGCTACGGATATATGGCCTGTGGGCTGATTTTTTAGGACAGCTTTCCAAATAGGAACTTTATCTGTTAGGCGGATAGAATAAAAACGCTTGTCTTCTCCGCCGACGACAACACGTTCTTTATTGCGATGTGCCGATGTCGTTGCGTTAAAAGTAAAATCAAATTCATGTTCTGTATTACCATTGGTTGCATTTACCTGCAAGTATCTGTTACCTACAACAAATAATAAAGACCCTTCGTAAAAATTAACCGGTGCGGGTGGTGCATGATATTTAGATAATGTTTTTGTCCAAAGGATTGTTCCGTTGTCTCCATTGATTGCATAGAGTACATTATGATTATTTAAAACATAGAGCTGTTTGTTATTAAAAAAGATTCGGGAAATTTCTGTTGCCTTACCCAGAGGTAGATTTGAAAAATACCAATGAGTTTTTAGGCCAGATTTGCTGACCAGTTCCTGCGGTGCACCTAAAATGCTATGTGTACTTGTTGCAGTAGACTGCTCTTGGTTTTTTGCAGCATGACATGGGATGTTAGTTACAAAGACCAGTAAGGCTATCGCCAGACCTTTTTGTAGCGATCTTTTATTAATAAGTTGCACACGGACCTCCAGGAAAATTAGTTAAAGTTCATAACCGTAAACCGTATTGGGGGGTAACGGGGTTTGTTTATTCGTTGTTTGTTCGTTACGCGTTAGGCGTTTGAACATACTGTGTTAAGTCAATGTTGTGTGATGTTTCAAAAGTTTGTAATGCTTGGATTCGTTCAATATCATCTTTAATTCGGTTGGCCAGCTTAAAAATATAAGGTTTGCCATCCAAGCGATTATTCAAATCGTTGAGCATTGCATCCCAGGAATTTTCATACAACTCTTTTTTGAGAAGAACCAGCATTTTTTGTTCTTCAGACAGCCCGTTGACGAAGGCTTCAATCTCAGCAGGTTGTACCTGACGGGATTGTGAAGACTCGTAGGAATCGTTTTTTTCCGATCCTTTTGCCGTTTGTTTTTCGGCCATAATGTCACCGGATATTCGGGTTTCGAAATTCCCCCGAACGTTGCTTCAGTTCATTGCGTTCGGGCCTTTTGTCTCTGCCCCGAAATTTGTACAAATGTCGGGTATTTCTAATGTTAAATTTTAGCAAGATCGCAGCAAATCATCAATAGAAATTCCCATACGGGCTTTCTAGGGCCTTCAAATGGGCTTATTCTTGCATTTTATCCATCGAAAAACGGTGATTTTGCCCTTTTTTAGCCTTAAAACTTGATCAGATGATACTTGCATCTCGATAGCCAATTTAGTAAACTGGTGAATCTAACTGAATTTTACGTATAGAGTTAGAGAAAAATCCGACTTTAATTAACAGTCAATATATCAACTGGAAATCTTACACGAGCTGCATTTGCCCTACGACCCAGCAGCAGAATGGGAAACTTTTTTGGACAAGCAATTGAATTCAGAGATGTTATGGTTGAAAAGTAAAATTTGGGTGCTTTTAAGTTTGTGGGTATCTTTGTCGCCCCAATTATATGCACAGTCGCATGGTTTCAGCGAAGATCCTCTTGTGTCGCTGCAGACCAATTTTGGAGAAATTCAGGTTCAGCTGGATCCAAATAATGCTCCCTTTTCCACACAAAATTTTATCGATTATGTCGAATCAGGTTTTTACGATGGCTTGATTTTTCATCGCGTAGAATCACAACCTAGTTTTTCAGTAGTGCAAGGTGGCGGGTTTGATCCAAACCTCAATTTTGTTACGCCGCCTAATCCGCCTGTACCATATGAAGGGGATAATGGATTAAGTAATTTGCGTGGAACCATTGGCATGGCGCGTACCAGTGACCCGAATTCTGCAACGTCTCAGTTTTATTTTAATGTCACTGACAATCCGGCGTTTGATCCCAATGCACAGCCTAGTGGATTTGGTTTTGCTGTGTTTGGTCAAGTCGTTAGTGGTCTAGATAATCTTGATACGATTTCCAATGTTCCTGTCTCAACACAAAATATTCCAGGTGGAGGTTCACTGACCAATGTTCCAGACCCAAATAATCAGGTCATTATCCAATCAACAGTTTGGTTAAATCCACCTCCAGAGACATTGAATATAAACCAGTCATCTAGTCCTTTTGAAATACTTACACTTGATGGCGATCGTTTGCAATTGGAGATTCAAGGGCCTGGCCAGGTGGTATGGGAGGTGGTTCGGGATCAAAAAACCAATCGAATCATATCTTCGAAATCATTGGGCATTCAAGGAACTGATAAAAATAGCCAATTTACTTTTAAAAACCTTGATCAGCCAGGAGAGATTTCTTCGGATGAATTGACTATAGATAACTCGTTGATGAGTTTGTCTTATCAGGGACATGTTGATGAAGTTAAAAGTCTATCTGGCAGTAAAGGGACTTTGGAGCTATTGGATGTTGGCAGTGCGATTGCTATCGATTTGCCCGAATTTAATATAAAGCAGTTGGATGCAGATAATTTAGGTGATCCTAATTTTATGGCGAACGATCCCAATTTTATTGAGCCAATATTATTTGCGAAAAGTTTGCCTGTCTTGAATGTGTCGCAGGATATTGATCAGTTGCAATTAATGGATGCCAATAGTCGCAATCGGTTCAAGTCGATACATATTGGTGGTGTTATTAATGATAGTTTTGTTTTCGGGTTGGGCATTGATTCACTTGTTGTAGACAACTCCTCTGATCTGGCCAGTGCGATTTTTAGAACAGAATTCGATTTTATTTTACCAGGTAGTCGGATTGAGCATGTCCAGGTCAAGCAGGGCAGTGTTGTTAGTAGTGATTTTAATTGCCGAGCAAGGGTGGGTCGATTTGAAATCTTAAATGGTGATTTGTTTTCCAGCGAGATCATCGTTTCTCAAAAAGGCGGTGAGATTCGATCAGTGATGGTGCATAGTGACCCTGTATTAGATCCGAATGATACACGCGGCAATATACAATTTAGTACAATTTCTGCCGCGAGACGTATCCTTCGAATTCATGCAGATAATGTATTGAATGTTTCTCAGTTCAATACTTTAATTGCAACACGGAAAGCTTCTATTAACCTGGTGACGGCAAAGCAGATGAGTGGTACAAACGTTTCAAGTTTGAATATTCGTGAGATTTTGATCGGTGTTGATAAAAATGCCGAAAGGTTGGCTGAGCCGGAAGGTGGCAATTTCACTGGAGGAGATATTTCTGGCGGTTCGATTAGTAGTTCTTTTACGCTTAAAAAAGTGAGCGCTACTGGCCAGATCATCGGAGTAGGTATATCAAGTGGAAGACATGTTACTAATGTATTTGCAGAGGATGGTTTGATCAATTCGACAGTTTCTGCAGGCATAAATGTCTCCAAGATTCATATTGGATATCTTGATGGCAACCGGAAAAACATCGTAAACGAGAATGCCGATGCCATTGCCACCATTAATGCCCGAAGACTCGGGCGAGTATTTTATACTGGAACGCGAGATTTGAATCTGTCAAATACGCGTCGTATCGGCACTATTCGAGATGATGTTCCCGATTGATGAGTCATTGACGATCTAATGTTCGACAGGTTCACCTAACTCTTCTTTGAGTTCGTCGAGTTTTTCCGCCAGGATGTCTGCCGAGGTGGCCTCGACATTTAATCGTAATAGGGGTTCTGTGTTGCTGGCACGGCAATTAAACCACCAATCTTTGTATTGTATGGTGATGCCATCGAGATGATCAATTTCACCATCGCTATACTTTTCTCCCATATGTTTCATCATGGCATCTTTGTCTTCGACTTCAAAGTTGATTTCACCACTACTATGATAATGTAGGAGTGGATCGATCAGTTCGCTTATTGGGGTTTCTGATTCGGTGAGAATATTTAATAGATGTACTAGTGTAATCATGCCGCTGTCAGCATAGAAGTTGTCTCGGTAGTAGAAGTGGCCACTCAATTCGCCACCGAAAATGGCTTGTGTATCTTTGAGTGTTTTTTTCATGAAGGCGTGACCCACGCGTTCACGTTTGGCTTGACCACCTAATTTTGTGACGACTTCTTTGACGGCCCAGCTGGAACGTAAATCATAGACAATCGTTGAGCCAGGGTTTTTCTCCAGGAAATATTGTGCCATGAGTGCGGTTAGAATATCGCAGCTAACCGTTTCACCTTTTTCATTCACGACAATCAATCGATCGGCGTCGCCATCAAAGCAGATGCCCAAATGGGCTTCTTTGCCAAGGACTTCTGCCTTTAGTGCGGTTAAATTTGATTCGACCAAAGGGTTAGGATCGTGGACAAAGGTGCCATTATGTTCAAAGTTAATTGCTGAGATATCCAGGCCTAAATGACCAAAGAGCATGGGCACCATTTTGCCTGCCATGCCATTCGATGCATCAATCACGAGTTTTAATTTGCGAGGGCTGTTTTTTAGAAAACTTAAAACATGCAATTGATACGGATCCGTTAGATCTCTTTCGGTAATTTTCCCCTTAGGAAATGTTGTTTCCTGATGGCGTAAGCTTACCGCAATTTTTTGGATTTCTTTCAGGCCGGTATCACCACCGATTGGGCGAGCCTGCTGGCCGCTGATTTTGCAGCCATTGTATTGTTCCGGATTGTGGCTGGCCGTGACTTGAACACCGCCACAAGCACCTAAATGGTTGATCGCGAAATAAATCTGTGGCGTATCAATCATACCAATATCAACGACATCTGCTCCGGCACTGGTCATACCTTCCATGAGTGCTTTGGCAACGGATGGGCTATGGCTGCGCATGTCTCTACCGACAACGATAGATCGGGCTGCGGGCTGGCCTTTATCAAAACCTTCCAGTTTTGAATGTAGAAAAAGTGCAGTTGCATGTCCGATGCTCCAGGCTGCTTCTTCATTGATCTGTTCGGGATAGAGGCCGCGAATATCATACGCTTTGAATATTTTTTCATCCATTTTAGGCTGTTTCCTGTAAAAGGGTTGTTTTGGGTTATCAGAAAGTCATGCTACGCGAATCGATGTGAGAAATCAAGCTGAAGGGCATCAAATGCGCATAAAAAAAGCAAGCCATGCTGACCTGCTTTTTTTAGTACCCATTTATTAACTATCATTGTTATTCAAAGAGGTTTTCCTCTAAGAAATTATCGAGCGCCTCTGAGAGGTTCCCGTCAATATCATATGTTCCATTGTTGATTGCTTGGCGAATGCTTTCAACTTTGTCGGCGCGAACCTCGGGCAATTCTGATATTTGATTAAAATACTGTGCCATGCTTGAGATTTCCACTTGGTCGTCGCTTTCTAGACTATTAGAACTCGACGGCGTCGCCTGCGCATTCGTGTTGTTGGTGCTGTTCGTCCGGAGCACCTGGGGACTCTGATAGCCATTAATTCCATTAATGTTATTCATAATAAATCCTACCCTTCGTTTATTCTGCATTAAATGTTAGGGTGTGTGTGGTCCACCTTGAACCACTATATCTTGTATGCTCGGCAGATCAAGTTTTTTTCTCTTTCTGCCTTACAATGAGTATATCGTCGCGGGGTTTAAAGAAACTTGAGAAATTCCAGCCTTTGCAGCTAAGCCGTTAAAAAAACTCTTATTAGTATTGATAGCAAGGATATATGAAAATTATCGGACGTTATTTGTGTGCTTAGATTTGGGGGTCCAAGGCGGTGCTTTACCTATTTTAACTATCACGTCCATCTTGCCAAAATGTCATGTCCTATAATTGCCTCTACTAGATGTTGTGTTCGTAAACCCCTTATTTTTATGAGTTAAGAAGAATAAAAATGTGTCAAACGATGGGATCTATTCGTTTGCAAGTCTGACTAATCGGCGTATAATCTTTTGGGTCAAACTTACCAAATATTATGGCAAAAGAAGATTATTACACAGTATTGGGCGTATCTCGCAAAGCCTCAAGTGAAGAGATTAAAAAGGCTTACCGTCGTCTTGCGCGTAAATTCCATCCTGATGTGACGGGCAATGATGAGGCGGCAGCTGAGAAATTCAAGCAGGTGCAGGAAGCCTACGATGTTTTGCATGATGCGAAAAAACGCCAAACATATGACCAATTTGGCCATGCTGGAGATTTTCGCGATACACAAGGCGGCTGGCCGGGCGGCCCAGGTGGATTTCGGTCTAAAGCGGGTGGTCAGAATATTAATTTTGATTTTTCTGATATTTTTGGCGGCCAGGGAGGTGGTGGCGGCTTTGGTGATATCTTTGAGCAGCTTCGCCAGCGTCAAGGCGGCGGGCATCCTCGTCAGCAAGCCCAACCTCAGCGAGGCAAGGATATTGAGCATAAAGTTCAGTTGAGTTTTATGGAGGCGATTGAAGGGACTTCGCGGGATGTGATTATTTCATCGAGAGGGCCTGATGGAAAGGCTGGCCGCGAGCGGTTGTCGGCAAAGATTCCGGCGGGCGTGGATCATGGCAGTAAAATTCGGCTTCGTGGCAAAGGTGAACCCGGCTCGGGAGGGCATGGAGATCTAATTATTCAGGTGGATGTTCGGGCTCACGATTATTTTGAGCGTGAGGGCAATGATATTTATCTGGATGTACCATTGACGATTTTTGAGGCCGCCAATGGAACCAAGTTAGATGTGCCGACGTTATCAGGTACAACAACGGTAACGGTACCGGCTGGTACTGGGCATGATAAGAAATTACGTCTTAAAGGCAAGGGTGTATCTTCTCAAAAAGGTAAGGTCGGTGATATGTATTTGAATTTGAAAATCACCTTGCCAGAAAAAATAGATAAAGCATCACTCCAATTACTTGAAGAGTTTTCACAAAAGAATCCTCAGGATGATTTGCGTCAACATTGGCAGTTATAAGTATGGCTGACTTAAAATATCGAAACCTGTTTTTTATGAAACAACATTCTCATCATATTTTATTGATCCTTTGTCTTGGAATGGTATTTGGATTTTTTGCGTCCATATTACAGGCTCAAACGTCTGAGCCTGTAGCTAGTGAGGCGATCGTTGAGGTTGATAAGTCAAAACAAGAGCAGTCGCGTCAAGAACTTCGTTTGATGCTATGGCTGAGTATCATTGTTTTGACATTGTTTGTTTTGTTCGTAGCGATTCTTTCCTTTTTTCGGTGGCGACGAGCGGTGCGTCATAGTTTGAATGTGGGTAAGAAAAATGAACCAACTGAGGTAACAGATCTTTGGAGTAAGTATCGCATAGACGAAAAAGAAATCGATGCATTTTTTGAAGATGAAAAGGGAAGTTAAACAAGCTCGAGGTTGAGTTGGTAGATCAAAACAATAGTAAAAAACGATTTGGTTTTTCCAGTCAATATCGATTGAAGAGTTCGCTTCAATTTGACAAAGTGTTTCAGGCACGCCGCAGTATTTCTGATGGCCATTTAATCCTGTTTGCCCGGCCGAACAATCTGGGGCATTGCCGTATTGGTTTAGGTGTCGGTAAGAAAGTTGGCGGGGCGGTGCAGAGAAATGATTATAAGCGACGGTTGCGAGAAGCTTTTCGATTGTCTCAGCATGAATTGAAAGGATCTTTTGATTTGGTGGTTGTGCCACGTGCCAAAAAGAGAATATGTGTTTCGCAATATCAAAAATCAATTGTTCACTTGTTCAGGCGTCTTCAAAAAAGAATAGAGAAAAAATAGTATTTCTCTATAATAGCAGTGAAAGTATATGTTCTCGGTTGAGTTGAAGTTATTCTATTTTTTAAGGAGCATTCGGTCGTGAATATTTTAAGGCATTGGATTGTTGTTGGGGTGTTATTACTTTTATGTCTCCCAGGATTGGTTTTTGGTGATTTAAATGCATTTCTTGCGAAAGGTGATTTCTCTGGGGGCAGTAAGACCTATTTGGAAAAGGTGCAAAAGACACCTGCGTCTCAGGAAGATCTTTTTTCATTAGGCGTTCTCCAATTTTTAGGTGGCGTTGAAGGTCTGATCCAATCATTTCATCGGTATGGTATGGGGGGGGATTCGATTGCTGGTATGCATGTGCCTTTTTTGCGGCTGCCCATTCCTCCGAATAAGAATCCTGAAAAAATCACTTATGATCAGCTTAGAAATATATTTGAGACATTTTATCAAGATATGCAACAGGTTGATAAAACGTTATCTCGTATTGGGGCCGAAGAGTTTCATGTGTCAGTAGATTTTACTATGATCAAACTGGATTTTGATGGTGATAGTAAGATCTCCGACGATGATTATTTTTATAATGTCTATTTGGCTTATAATTGGGAGGCGAGCTGGTTGTATGAAAGCGATCAACCATTTATCATTACGTTTGATCGCGGAGATGCTTATTGGTTGAGGGGGTATGCCAATTTGTTGATGGCGTTTTGCGATGTGATTTTGGCGTTTGATGGTCAGGAGTTGTTTGATGATTTTGGTTACTTGTTTTTTGCTAAGCCAGAGAAAAAAGTAATGGAAGTGAGTTCTGATGGTATGCTTCAAATCGCAGATATTGTCGCATTTTTACATTCGGTTCGTCTTGATATATCAGATTCTAAACGACTCAGCCGTTCTAGAGAGCATGTCTTGAAGACAATTGAATTAAGTCGTTTGTCATGGGATGCAATAATCAATGAGACCGATGATTTGAATGAATGGGTTCCCAATGCGAATCAAGCATCTGTCACGGGGCTTTCAATGACGGAAGAAAGGATTGCTGGTTGGTCAGATTTTCTTGATGAGGCGAGTGGGATATTAGAGGGGAAAACATTAATCCCACACTGGCGTTTTAAGGATCCTGACAAAGGCATTAATTTGAAGAAAACGTTGAATGGTTTAAAACATTTTGATCTTATTCTGTGGGTACAGGGAAGCGGGGCGATTGATTATATGGAGAAAGGGGATGTGTCTTCGCGGGAAACATGGAGACGATTACAAAATCTATTTCAAGGTGATTTTGTTGGGTTTATGATTTGGATCAATTAATCTGAAAGTGAGGCCAGACATGTTTGGAAAAATATCGGATACCTGGGAATTGATGGGCAGTAGTTGGGAAGTGATCAAAAAAGATAAGGAGCTTCTGATCTTCCCATTGGTTTCACTGATTGCGTGTTTGCTTGTGTTTGCGTCATTTGCGATTCCGATTGTGAACTCGGGGGCTTTGGATAGAATCGATGAGCAAACACTCAATGATCCTGGGGTTTGGGCAACGACCTTTATGTTTTATTTTTGTAATTACTTTATCATCATCTTTTTTAATACCGCGTTGATTACCTGCGCGACGATTCGGTTCAATGGCGGCGATCCAACATTGGCAGATGGGTTTCGTGGTGCGATGCGTCGGTTTCATTCGATTTTTGGTTGGGCTCTGGTAAGTGCAACTGTTGGGATGATTTTGCGAATGATTGAAGAGCGAAGCGAGAAGGTGGGAACGATCATTACCAGTATTTTAGGAATGATCTGGACCGCGGTCAGTTTTCTGGTGATCCCGGTGATGGTGGTAGAAGATAAATCGCCTTTGCAAGCGTTAAAAGAATCGACAGTCTTATTAAAGAAAACTTGGGGTGAACAGCTCGTGAGTAATTTTAGTTTTGGGTTGGTTTATTTTCTTTTGGGATTGCCTGGGTATCTTCTGATAGGGTTTGGTGTCTTTATGTTTAGTTCTTCGATCGTGTTGGCGGTGAGTTTAATTGCCATTGCGGTGATTTATTTGATCATTGTCGGATTGATTAATTTTGCACAGCAGTCGATTTTTCAAGCCGCTCTTTATTTTTATGCTAAAGATGGTCGCATGCCCGAAGCCGCGGGAGATTTATTTGATGCGTCGGCATTGTCGAATGCTTATTCAGCGAAATAAATGAATAGTTTATATAAGGAGAATTTTATGGCAGTTAACATCAAAAGGATTTCAGTATTGCAGACAGGAAAATTTTTAGCACTGATTTATGGCATGTTGGGACTGATCTATATTCCATTTCTTCTTTTTGGATCGATAGTAGGTGTTGATGCTGGAATGCATATCGCAGAATTACTGTTTTTGGTTATCTTGTATCCAATTATTGGTTTCGTTAGCGGTGTGATTTTTGCCGCATTGTATAAACTTGTTGCCAATTATATCGGGGGTATTGAGATGACACTTGAAAGTGAATATCTAAGCACCTCTTTAGATACCGTTAGGTCGCAATCAACATGATGATGAAAGGTTTAAAAGGGATTAAAGTTGATGAACAAGGTAGCATATAACAAAAGCCTCTATTGGGCGATATTAATATTTTTACCAGTCGTGATTTACTGTTTTGCGATGAGTGTTTTTGCGTTTATGTCAGGTAGTATGTTTTTTCATTTTGAAGTTTCTGAGGGATTTGCTAAAGGAATGATAAGCGCTTTTAAGGTGACTAGTGTACTTTGCTCAATCATAGGGTGTTGGTATTTTTACAAGAAATATATTGTTTATGATAATAGGCTAGGTCTCATTCCAGTAAAAACGATTATGGTTTGGGTTGGTACTATTGTTGTAGCGATAGTCTTATACATCATTGCAAGGATGATGGTTGGTTTTGTTTGGGGTTTTTTAATAAGCTCAGACACTGTTGGGAGTGGATCTGAATCTTTTCGGCAAATGTTCCTTGTTAGTGAAATAGTCGGTTTAGTTTGCGCCTTATTTGGGAGCGTCTTTTTTTATAAAAGTAAATCAAAAAAAATTAAAACGGCTGAGAATCTTTAGTTTTATTGTGATAATGGTGCGTGCTGATTGTAGCAGATAGATCTATGGCCGACTTAAAAAGTAAACAATTAATCTATTTGAAAGGGTGGCTGTTTTTGGTTGGGGCTCTCCTTTCGGTTGGTCTGATTTTAATGGAGCATCCCAGCTGGAAATTGTTTGGGTTGCTTATACTAGCGATATGGTGTGGGGCTCGGTTTTATTATTTTATGTTTTATGTGATTGAGCATTATGTGGATAGGGAGTTTAAGTTCACTGGAGTGGGGTCGTTTCTGGTTTATTTGTTTCGGAAGAAGAAGTAACCTACATAGTTATTTCGACTGAAGCTCCCGTAGGGAGCGTAACGGGGAAATCTTAAATTCAACGTTTTGAGATAAGATGGTTTTGTGTAAACCATAGGTTTTTAGATTTCTCGACTGCGCTCGAGATGACTTGGGTGGGATAGTAGTATTCGTTTTTTTATAACGCTAGGGTGCCATGCTCACGCTTGTGTGAGCATGTATTGAATAACCTTTTTCGTTTATTATTATTTTTGCATGCCCACGCGAGCGTGGGCATGGCACCGATGATGGTTAGGGGAGGTTTCATTTGTGTTCGCCATCCCCATTTCGCCTGTGGCGAACTGAGGCTGCCACCCAATCTTTATATTCTTAACATTGTTTGTGGTCTCTTGTTGGCTGGGGGGAAATCCATTATAATGCTGGTTTCGAAATGATTTAGAATTCTCAATAAGGTGTAACTGTTTTATGGCATTGATTGGCATGCATGATGTAAGTGTGGGGTTTGGCGGTCCGCCATTGTTGGAGCATATGCATTTGCAGATAGAAGCGGGTGAGCGGATTTGTTTGATTGGTCGTAATGGGGTGGGAAAATCGACGCTGATGAAATTATTTTTGGGAGAGATTCAGCCGCAAAGTGGGGATTTGACAAAATCGCCTTCGCTGAAAGTTGCCAAGCTGGCGCAAACGGTACCGAGTGAATCTGCCGGGACGGTGTTTGATCAGGTGTCGGTTGGGTTGGGCGCTGCGGGTGGGCTTGTGGCCAAATATCATGAATTGAGCCATCGATTAGCGACGGAGTCCCATGATGAAAAACTGATGGAGCAGCTTGATAAAACGCAGCAGGAAATCGATGCCAAGAATGCCTGGCAACTCAATGTTCAGGTGGAAACGATCATCGAGAAAATGTCGCTCGACCCTGATGCTCAATTTGCCAGTTTGTCTGCCGGGATGAAGCGGCGTGTTTTGTTAGCGCAAGCCATGGCCAGCGAACCGGATCTTCTATTGCTGGATGAACCGACCAACCACCTTGATATCGAAGCGATTGCCTGGATTGAAGATTTTCTTTTGAAATATCCCGGGACGTTGGTGTTTGTCAGTCACGATCGAGCCTTTTTGAAAAAACTTTCCACACGCATTTTGGAATTAGATCGTGGACAGTTGACCAGTTATACCTGTAATTATGAAACCTATCTTGAGCGTAAGGAGGCTGCACTTCAGGTTGAAGCCACTGAGAATAAATTATTTGATAAGAAACTGGCTCAGGAGGAAGTCTGGATCCGTAAGGGTATTCAAGCGCGTCGCACACGCAACGAAGGACGCGTTCGGGCTTTAAAGAAAATGCGTAAAGAACGCAGTGAACGCAAAGAGCAAATGGGCACTGCTATGCTTCAACAAAATACGGCTCAGCAATCTGGGCGTTTGATTGTCGAAGCGAAGAAAGTACATTTTTCTTATGAGCCTGATAAGCCGATTATCAAAGATCTCAATGTGGCTATTATGCGAGGCGATAAGATCGGGATCATTGGTCCCAATGGTTCGGGTAAAACAACGCTATTGCGTGTTTTGCTTAAGGAGTTGGAAGCTCAATCGGGAACGCTTCGACAAGGTGTTAACCTGGAGATTGCCTATTTCGACCAGTTGCATGCTCAGCTGGATGAAAATAAAACGGTCTATGAAAATATCTCAGATGGCTCTGAAAATATTATGATTAATGGCAGGCCAAAAAATATTGTTGGCTACTTGCAGGATTTTCTTTTTACACCCACTCAATCTCGTAATCCGGTGAGTAATCTGTCAGGGGGAGAACGTAATCGGCTTTTACTTGCACGTTTATTTATGCATCCTTCGAATGTTTTGGTATTAGATGAACCGACAAATGATCTAGATATTGAAACATTGGATTTGCTGGAAGAATTTGTGGTGGATTATCCAGGTTCCGTTTTGATGGTCAGTCACGATCGTGAATTTTTAAATAATACCATTACCAGCACTTTGGCTCTGGAAGGTGATGGGGTGGTCAAAGAATATGTGGGTGGCTACGACGATTGGTTGCGACAAAGCAAGAAAGACTCAGAGCCTGTTGAAGCCAAAGTTGAACCGAAGAGTAAGTCCAAATCTGAAAAAGAAAAGGTTCGCAAGATCACTTATAAAGAGCAAAAAGAACTCGAGGCTTTACCTGCGTTAATTGAGGATTTGGAAAATAAGCAAGCAACGTTGCATGAAACCATGGCCGATCCAGATTTTTATAAGCAGGGCTCAGACGTTGCTGTCACAACAGAGCAGCTTAAAGAGATAACGCAAAAGCTCGAATCCGCATATGCCCGCTGGGAAGAATTAGAAACGTTGCCTAAGAAGTAGATCTGGCTTAGTCTCCACAGTCGCCACAATCACTTACAGTATCACAAGCATCACAGAAATCTCCAATGCCATCACAACTGAAGATGTCTGAGAAGCAGCCTCCAGCGTTGCTTGTTGTTGGTTCGGCTGAATCCAATGCGTCCGTCCCCATTGTATTTCCTTTGCTACTGTTTTCTAGATCAGGTGAGTTATTTGTTGTCTCGGCATTACTTGAGCTACCGAAACCGAAGCAGCTTGATGGCAAACAGATCACAGGCAAGCAGTAACCGCTATTATTACTGCGGCCCCAGCAGCAGAATCTGACACACTTTTTCCGTTTGGCTTGACAATCATTGTTCCAATCCTTTGATTGCTGCCGCAATTCTTCTCCCGCTTGTTTGCATTGGGCGAATTGATGTTTGATGTAAGGCTTCGCGGCGAAAAACCCTTTTTCCCAAATCAAGTTCTTGACGATGGTGGAGCAGGAGTCACCTTTGTGGCGAATTCGGTAGGAACAGGAGTAGCCTTTGTAGGGAGAAATAAACTTTTGATAAAATTTTATGCAGCCTATGGCTAAATACTTCATTTTGGTACTCGCTTTTGTTTTGAGGGATTCCATACCCGCGACAAAGATTACTATAGCGATATCTTGGAGAATTTCAAATGAATCCATAGGCATTTTATGTTGTACGGCCTGACATAATATGACTATGTGGAATGTGGTGTGTGTTTACTCTCTACATAAGTTATTGATAAAAATATATTTATTTTTATGGAACTTTTTGGCATGCCTTTTGACTTAATAGTTATTCAGTGAAATAAGTTTATATGAATAACATGACGCAAAAGGAGATTTTTATGGTTTGGTTAAGGTGTAGTTCTTTATGTTTATTGTTGGGACTTGTTGGATGTTCCAACTATGTGACGCCAGGCGGGGGGGCAAAAATGTATCATTTTACAGGTGGGCAGTATAATGAGCAGGGGATCAAGTTGGATGCTGATATTGATGAGATTTTACAGCGAAAACCTGTTGCTGAATTTCCCGCGCACTTTATGGTCGCACGTGTACAGGCACCCGGCTATCAATCTTACTCTGGAAAAGGATATGGGCGTGGAAATTATAGTGTTCTAACCGTACGCGATATTGAAGCGGAAGAGGATTTTTTACGGTTGCGTCAGCTACCTCAGGTTGCAGGGGTTGCGCCATTGAACCGGTTGCTTTTACCGAGTGAGCTTAAATCAGATAAGCAGCTTCGTCAAGCCGCCGCGGCATTGCACGCGGATGTGATTTTACTTTATACGATTGAGACGGAGTTTGTGAAAGAGGATACTGCAACACCGGTGAGTGTTATTACGTTAGGGCTTTCTCCCACGATTAATACGTATGTCTATACAACAGCGTCGGGATTGTTGTTGGATGCAAAAACTGGGTATGTCTATGCCGCGGTTGAACAGACGGCCAAAGAGCAAAAGCGTGCTGCTGCCTGGACGGATCGCGATGCGATTGATCAGAGTCGACGAATCACTGAGCGTAAAGCGTTTGTCGGATTGCTTGATGAATTTACAAAAGCCTGGCCATCAGTTGTCATGGAATATAAATCATAGGGTCGGTCGAGAACGATGTTATGGTGATTTAAAATAATACGTATATATGATTTTTGTTGATGAATTTCAAAATGTTAAAGACTTGTCGCTCTGGATGATTTGTGGTATTCTCCCGTAAAGTCCTAGTGTTGAGGAGACGAATAAACAGCTAATGAATAAGGGAGCTAATAATGAAATCGTTCAAAAGAATCATGATCGTTTTTGTTGGGTTGTTGTGCCTGGCAGTGGCTTTACCGGGTTGTGGTAAATCAGAGTCTTCTTCTGCGGATAAATCTACTGCGCCTACCGCACCGAAATCTGATTTGACAGGTTCAGGTGCTGTGCCGACCGTTGACGCAGAGGCGATGAAGAAAGAAGCAGAAAAAGTGGTCAAAGCCGTTGCCGCGAGCGTGGAAGAAGATCTGAAAAAATCGGTGGCCGAAATTAAAAAGCAGGTTGCAGATATGCCGGTCGAGCAGATTAAGGAAACTGCACTGAAGTACAAAAAGCTATTGACTCAAAACGAAGATAAATTGAAAGGGCTTATGGCATCTTTAAAAGAAATTCCTGCCTTGGAATTGTTAGGTGCGGAAGCCAAAAAATTGCAATCTGAAATTGATACGATCTCTAAGTCTGTGAAAAATCTTAAAGATCGTTTTGACGTTTATTATAAAAAATTGGTAGATACCAAGGCTGATCTAACTGGATTGAAGTAAGCTTTCTGTAGGCTTAAAATGAAACCATCCTTAAGCTTATTTTTGGTTCTATTGAGTGGTTTATTTTATCTGGGCTGTGAGACACATGATAAGGTGTTGGATGCCCTGATAGAATTAACGGCTGATAAAGATGTCTCAACACCGCCTGTTAAGACAGAGCCTGTCTCTAGGAAAATAGCAGGTAGTGAGGACGTCTCTGGTGAGTTTCGAATTGATCGGGTTGATTTTAAATTTCACAAGGAAACCAAAAAAGAAGTTTGCGGTGACTGGGACTATTTTATTTATAATGGTTCGTTTAAAATCGAAGGTGTCCTGAAATCAGGCCACCTTTTTAATATGACCCAGGCGGGATTTGTATTGGATTTGTCCACACCGTTTGATACGTATACCCTGGAAGCTTTTCGTGATGTGGATACGCTGGGTGACGAAGCAGTGACAGTGCAAACGTTCAGGTCGAAAAGAAGGGCGACTGTTTTTGAGGTCGATGATTACAAAGTGATGGCCGATGATATTGTGTATCGCAACGAGAATGATGATCGCGGATACTTAAAAAACTTTGGTCCAATTCTTAATGCTGAATTTGATTTAGCTAGCGGTCGTTTTGAATTGAAAGTATCGCGAGGCGAATTTATTGCCAACGATATGGAAACCGGCGACGAGATGGGTTTTCAGATCACACTCTACTCTGAACAAGCCAATAAATCTTTCGATGGTGAATTTACCTACATCTATCGTGGTCGCAATATCAATTCAGATAGCTATCTCTACGATGGTGATTGTGATAGTTTTTTCTCATTCTGATAAAGATTGTGTTACTATTTGATTTTTTGAATCTAACACAGATATAATTACTAGGTGTCAGCTCTATTGCATTTAATTAAGTTTTTGTCTTGATGGTGAGGTCTTTAGGTGACATGACAAATATTATAACACTTAGACGATTCTTTTTTTTGGTATTGTTTTTAGTTTGGTGTGTTGCGGTGTGGGGCTATTACCATCGTTCTCTTTTTCAGGATCCTGCTGGCGTTGAGTTTGTTGTAGGAGGGTTTTTCTGGTTTTTTCTCGGCGCCATTCTATGCATTATTTTATTTTGGGATTCTTCTATAAAAAACAAAATTTCTTTGTTCTTACTTTTCTTTATTATGTATGTGATGATTTCTGGTGATGTTAGAAAAGAATATAAACATAGAACTAAGGAGTTTGTTTATAATTTTTTTCTCTGGGGGGCTCATGGCGAATTCCCAGAGAATGCTGATATTCGTTTCAGTGATTATTTGTCAGAAGAAACGTTTTTTCAATGTGTTAGTCGGGAGTATCATTTAAGGTATCTAGATTATTTTTTTGGCGAATGGGAATACTATATTGAGTTTCCTAGCGGTTTAGATGTTTTCATGTTAGTGCGTGAAACCTCACCGGGGCAATGGCGAGTCATTTTAGGCAGAGATAATTACTATTAGATTATTAAAAAACTAACATAACGCAAATAGTGACTTTTTCATTTTCATTTACTATAATTCTCATTATTCATAACCTCTAAATGTTAGGAGAATGTTAGTGAAATTATTTCAAGTTATGATGTTTTCAAGTCTATGGTTATTCGTGGGTTGTACGATCCAAGTTCAGCCAATCGTAGTTAAGGACCTTCCGATATTCCAAGAGAAAGAGCCTGATCGTTCCCCCATTCTATTGCCAGATGGCGATGAGTTTGATTTTTGGGAACGTCCGATGATTTTTTCTAAGACCTATCATGTGGACAATCGTCACCCTTATGCCTCTGATGAAAATCCAGGAACAGAAGATCAGCCATTTAAAACAATTAATCATGCGGCTCAGATTCTTCAGTCTGGCGAACGCGTTATTGTACATGAAGGCATCTATCGTGAACGTGTCATCCCTAAACGCGGCGGTGATTCCCCTGAGATGATGATTAGTTATGAAGTGGCGAAAGATGAAAGAGTGGTGCTTCGTGGTTCACGTGTGTTCAGGCAGCTATGGAAAGCGAAAGAGGCTCCGGTGACAGGTAAAAAAGTTTTGGTCTGGACTGCTTCACTTGCGAGTGAATCATTTGATAGTGATAATCCATTTAAAAAAATTAATTTGCCTGAAGAGCAGATTGATACCTATATGCCCTGGGCCGTTTGGCAAAAAGAAAATCCTGGATTAAAGCTTAAACGTGGATTGGTATTCCAGAATGGCCAGAGGCTTACTCAAGTTTCCAATCCGGATGAACTTTCTCGTATGGCTGGAACTTATTATATTGAACCCGATGGTTCTCAGATTCATATGCATCCTTTTTATAGTTTGAACCCGAATCATCAGGAAATTGAAATTACAGAACGAGATCATATTTTTGCTCCGGAAAAATTCCAGTTGGGTTACATTCGCGTGAAAGGATTTGTTATTGAGCGAGCCGCTAATGGTTTTCCATTGCCTCAAGAAGGAGCCCTGTCGGTGCGAGGTGGGCATCATTGGATTATCGAAAATAATACCATTCGTCAGTGTAATTCGTTAGCAATGGATATTGGTGGGCAATATTTTAATGAGCATTCACGCCTGGCTCAAGGTGGTCAGCATGTGGTTCGTGGTAATACGATTTACGATTGTGGTATTAGTGGGATTCAAGGTTATGGCGTTTGCTTTACGCTGCTGGAAAATAATAGTATCAGCAATATAGGTTGGCACAGGGTGGAAGGCACTTTCGAGACGGGTGGCATAAAGCTGCATCGTACCGTCAATACTGTCGTTCGAAATAATAAAGTGTTTGATACGATTGACGCCGCGGGGATCTGGATGGATTATGCCATCGTCAATTCGCGTGTGACACGAAATTTGATTTATAATATTTCGACGATTTTCCATGGTGGCATTTTTATGGAAGCATCTCAAAAACCTAATCTTGTCGACCATAATGTGATTTGGGGTGTTCATGGCAAGCAAGGTGTTGGGATTTATCAGCATGACTGCGATGATCTGATCATTGCTCATAATCTCATTGGTGGCTGTAAAGATGAAGCCATCAAGATGCGAGCCAATGAAGATCGCAAGGTGTTAGGCCGCATGGCAACCTGTTTGCAGAATAATATTTTTAATAATGTATTCGTTGATAATGGTGGGGTGCTTTATATTCCTTATCAATCAAATAGCTCTGATTATAACGTGATAGGCTTGCCACCTAAAGGTTTTATGTTGGATCAATGGCAAGCGGCTCATGGTTGGGATCAGAATAGTTCCATCGTTAAAATGAAAGTAAAATTTGATGAGCCTGCACAGAAATTGACTTTCTCTACTAGTGAGAAGATGCCTCAAGTGCCACGATATGATTTGCTGTTGTCTGATTACTGGCATAATCCTCGTGAAAATGCTTTAACCAATGCCGGCCCCTTTGAATCTAAATTCCGCAAGATTCATTTCAATCTTGCTAAAAGATGGAAGACCGATTCCGCTACGATTGTGACAGAAATTTTAGATAAATTTTAGATCGTTTGGTTGGATGTGAACCAAAAAGTTTTAAAATGATTCAGTAAATTACTTACTGATATTTAAAGAAGGCAAATAAAAAGCCGGTTAATGATTAACCGGCTTTTTTAGTCTTTCTAATAAATTAATTATTTCAATTCTTTAATTTTAATGTTTCTGTAGAAGATTTTTTGAGGGCCGCCTTCGTGAACTTGTAGGGCTATTTTGCCTTCCAGTGGGGCGGTTGGATCGTTGTCAACATAGTCGACTGTTTGAAATCCGTTCATCCAGTGTTGGACCCGATTGCCTTCGGCGCGAATGACAAAATGATTCCAGCCATTCAAGTTGGTGTAATCATCGATTTTGGTTTGATCGCCAATAATGCGTAGTGGGCGACGATAGGAATCATGCAATGTGCCCCAGTAATTATTTTGTGGTTCGGCGGGATCATCTTCCATAAAAAGATCGCATTCATATCCTGTAATGAGGGCCACTTCTGGGTAGTTATCGCCATCTTCTTCGCCATCGTCTTCAATATCTTCCTCTTCATCCATTTCTTCTTCTGCATCTTCTTCATCTCCCTCGTCTGGTTCAGGGAAATAAGGTCTGCATCGGTACCAAATGCCTGTGTTTTTGGTGATGCCGCCAAGAAGTTTTACTTCAACGTGTAATTCAAAGTCGGAATAGGATTTTTTGGAATAGAGAAAACTGTCGTGCGGGAATGTGGTTTTCAGATCACCTGCTACCAGGCAGCCATCTTCGACTGACCAGCGACCAAATTCATCTTCCCAGCCGGCAAGTGATTTGCCATTAAACAAATCTTTGTAGCCATCGGTGTCCCAAACAGGCACCGGAATAGAAACGGTTTTACAACCGGACGTTGTAAAACAAAGCAATAATAAACATACGTGTGAAGCGATCAATTTTTTTAACATCTGTTTTCCTTTCTGTTGGTAAGAATTGATAATCTAATTAGGGTGATTTTTCAAGGTCATAATTTTGTGTGTGAGGTTTGGAGTTTGAAGAAGTATGTTTACGTATAATTGTAATGCCTTTTTAGTAAAGAGTTTATCATTGCCGTTGTTGTTGGGTATAGAGTGGTTGACATTTTGATCGCTAATAGCTAGACTTAGATAAGTAGGGTAATTTAAATTGGTTATCCTCCCCTTTCACATTTTCTGATCTTGCTTGAGGAGGCAAAATGATCGATCGAAAAATGTCTAGAATTGTCTTGGTGCTTGTCTTTGTTTTGTGCCAGGCGGTCATTGCTGTTGATAATGACGGTGACGGTTTTCATGTTCCTGCTGATTGTCATGATGGTAACTCATCCATTTATCCAGGTGCTCCTGAGATTCTCTGTAATGGCGTTGATGAAAATTGCAATGGCTTAAGTGATGACGATATCAATAACGATGGCGATCCCGTATCCTTTTGCAGTGGTGATTGTGATGATAATAATTCCAATCGTTATCCAGGCAATGCGGAAGTTCTATGTAACAACTTTGATGAAAACTGCAATGGCAATGGCGATGATGATAAAAACACTGATGGCGATCCTGTGACATTTTGTAATGGGGATTGTAATGATAATAATTTCAATATATGGCCTGGTAATGTAGAAACTTTATGCAATGGCGTGGATGATAATTGCAATGGTTTGGGCGATGATGATTTAAACCTTGATGGCGATCCTGTGACTTTTTGCAGCGGCGATTGCGATGATAATGACCCTGCTCGCTATCCAGGAGCAACAGAAATTTGTGATAGCGTAGACAATAATTGTAATGGGTCCGTTGATGAGGGAATCACGGACGATATTGATAATGATGGTTTCACGATTTGTGATGGGGATTGTGATGATTTAGATCCAGCCATTTATCCGGGTGCTCCTGAGGTCTGTGACGAGATCGATAATAATTGTGATGGCACTATTGATAACGATTGTATTTGTCTTGGGCCAATCACCCCATGTGATTATGATTTGCCCGGCGATTTAAATAATGATTGTTATGTCGATATTATTGACTTTTCTATTTTTTCATCAAATTGGCTACAATGTTGTCCTGGCCCATCTTGCACACTCATTGATAATGATGGCGATGGCTATCCACCAAGTCAGGATTGTGATGAATGTGATCCCAATGTTCATGTTGGTATGAATGAAATCTGCAACGATGGTATTGACAATAACTGTGATGGTCAAATTGATGAAGAAGCATGTGAATGCGAAACACATGTTCAATGTGATGATAATAGTTTATGTACCATAGATTCATGTGTTGCTGGAGCTTGTCTCTATATTGAACAGCAGTGCATTGATGATAACAATCCATGTACAACTGATTTGGGTTGTAATCCTACGACGGGTCTATGTGAAACCGGATTTAATAACGGGGCTGTTTGCGATGATGGCGATCCTTGCACAAATAATGATTCATGCCTTAACGGCAGTTGTCAAGGTTCCTTTGCTTGCGATGATGGCAATGAATGCACGATCGACGATTGTGTACCGCAAAGCGGTCAGTGTATATATTCTTCCGTTCCGATAGGCGATCCATGTACTGGTGGACTGTGTAATTCGAATAATGAATGTGTCGAATGCATTGATAATAGTGATTGCCTGTCAGGTCAAGTTTGTACGGATGGCGATTGCGGTTTTCCAGCCAGTTAAAAGATAACTATTTAATTTGCACCTCAGAGACCCTTGAGTGTTTTTATAGCATTTGAGGGTTTTTCCTTTTTTAGGGTTTTCCCATTTGAAGGCCCTAAGATTTTTCGACTTCGCTCGAAATAACTTGGGAAAGATTTTAAATATTTTGAAAAGGAAATTATTATCAACCAAACACCAAGTCTCGCTAAAAAATCAGCGACCAACGGGAGCGGATTACTGAATAATGGTCGCGGCGGTAGATCAGGCGAATGCCTGCGTCACCCCTGGAGGCCTTTGATGTAGGCGATGGTGTCTGGGTGGGTGGGACTTTCAAAGATTTTTTTGGTTTGGTCGTGTTCGATGAGTTTGCCACATTGATTGTGATTCCAGAAGACGGCCGTTTGATCTGACAGGCGTTTTGCTTGTGCCAGGTTATGAGTGACAATGACAATGGTGATTTCATGCCGGATCTGGTTGATGAGATTTTCTATAATTTCTGTCGATAGAGGATCCAATGCACTACAGGGTTCATCCATCAGTAGTACTTTAGGGTTGAGTGTCAACGCTCGGGCAATGCAAAGACGTTGTTGTTGACCTCCGGATAGACTGAGGGCTGGTTTGGTCAATCGATTTTCAACTTCTTGCCATAGACCAACACGTTTGAGTAGATCTTCCGAAATACCTAGCTGTTCGGATTTACTGAGCTTGGCATGTTCTCGAAGAGGAAGATGTATGTTCTCCTGGATTGATAAAGGAAACGGATTCGGTTTTTGGAAAATCATACCAACGTTTTGTCTGAGTTGGTTGACATCGATATTTGAGTTGACCAGTTCGAGTTGCTCTAATTGAATACTTCCTGTAACCAGGCAATCGGGGATTAGGTCAGTCATTCTATTCAAGCAATTCAGTAGGCTGGTTTTTCCACATCCAGAAGGGCCTATGAGTGCCAGAATTTTCCCTGAAAAAATATCCAAATTAACATGTTGCAAGGCAAACTTCTGTTTGTAGGAAATACTTAGATTTTTGATAGAGATCAATGGAGTCATCACAATTGAACTTTTCTGTAAAGGAATCGATGGCTTAGCCATTGAGCGACCAAGTTAATAACTAAAAGTAAAACCAATAAGATCAAAGCCGTGGCATAAGCATTGGTCTCTCCGCCGCTGACATTCATTGCAAGATCATAAATATGAATGGAGAGTGCGCGACCAGAATCCAGTAGTGATCCAGGCATTCGGTCGACGTAACCGCTGGTGAATATGAGAGCGGCTGTTTCTGCAAGAGCTCTGCCAATGCCAAGCATCAGCCCGGCAACCAGCCCGGGTGTTGCTGCTGGCAAAATGATCCGCCAAAGAAGTTTAACGCGTGGTATTGCTAACGCTGCACCTGCTAAACGGTAATCATCGGAAACAGATCTGAGGCCGATTTCGATGGAACGTGTTAATATTGGTAATACCATGCAGGCTAATGTTAATCCACCTGACAAAATGGAAAATCCCAAGCCGCAAATGATGCAGAAAAAGGCATTACCAAAAAGACCAAAGACAATAGAAGGTATGCCTGCCAATATTTCCAGACTTGTACTTATTAGGCGGGTAAATCGTTGGTGTGAATTTGAAAACTCGGACAATAAAATAGCGGTCGCCAAAGCGAGTGGAATGGAAACACAGAGGCATACAAGTAAAATCAATAATGTCGATATAATAATTGGGCCAATACCGCCACTGCGTCCGGCTTGCTGAACGGAAGAGGTTAAAAACGTCCAGGATATTTCTGGAATGCCATGTGAAATAATATCGAATAGTATCCAGCAAAACATGAAGGTGATCCCAAGTGCGACGCACCAGATGAATCCACAAATGAGATCTTGCGATAATGTTTTATCAGTCACGTATGGCCTCCGATTTGAGTTTTTCGGAGATCAGTACCATCATCGTTATGATGCCAAGTAAAAGTAAGCCGCTGAAAAAAAGCGAGCTGCGATGTTGCCCGGTTGCATAGCCAAGTTCTAAAGCAATATTAGCTGTTAATGTTCGAATAGGGTCAAATAGGCTGTTAGGTATTTGGGCAATATTACCACAAACCATGACAACGGCCATGGTTTCTCCAATAGCCCGGCCAGTCGCTAACATGATAGCATTTGATAGGCCTTCTTTGCTTGCTCTGATGACAATGCTTTTGATCGTACTCCAGCGAGAAAGGCCCAATGCCGCAGCACCCTCTATATATTTTTTAGGAATGTTCTTAATCGCTGCATCACTTAATAGTACAACGGTAGGTAGAATCATCATTGTTAGAATTATTATACCGGCACACAAGCTTGGTCCTGGTGGCGCAAGGTTGCGAATGATAGGGGCAAGCGTGACAAGTCCCCAGAAACCAAAGACGACCGAAGGGATGCCTGCGAGTAATTCGATCATACGGCGAAATAAGTAGGCAATCTGTTTGGGGGCATAAAAATGACAAAAGATGGCTGCGAGTATACCTAATGGGCCAGCAAAGATGATGGCTCCCAGGGTTGCGGCTAGGGTGCCAACGAGCATCGCTGATAAGTTAAAGCTGCCAGTTGATGGATCTGGTGTTGGGTGCCAGCTTGAATCGTTGAAAAAACGTTCCAGGCCGATTGATTGTATGGCAGGGATTGATTCAACAAATAGAAAAAGGATAATAAAGCAAATAATGAGTGCGCATGTGAAAGCAAAAAAGCGGCACAGCCAAAACCATCGTTTATCGAGTGGTGATAGAGACAAAGGAGTGATCCTTAATCAAATCATTGACCTGAGGGGATTGAGCAAATTCAATAAATTTTGAAACCAGTTGTGAGGGGTGAGATTGGGTGACAAAAATAAGTGGTCTAGAAAGCGGGTAGTCACCTTTGGCCACATTTTCAGCAGTAGCAGGTATGGATTTTAATGGGAGTAATTTTATGGGGGTGCCACGCGATACTTCATATTCTGATGTGCCTACAGACATATAGACGATGGCACTTTCATCGTTAGCGACCATTTTGATACCTTGTTGATTTTCTCCGGCAATGAGGTCTGCTTTGATGTCAGATGGTTTGACATCAAAATATTGGCACACTAACGAAACTTCAGATCGCCCTTGAGCTCTTTGGATGACAGTGATCTCTTTGTCGAGGCCTCCCAATTGTTTCCAATTGGTGGTTTTTCCGGTATAAATATTTTTTAGTTGTTTATTTGTTATTTTTTGGATCGGATTATTCTTGTGAATCAGAAAGCATACCCCATCTTGTGCTAAGGTGTGGCACTGTAATATTTCTTTTTCATTGAGAGTGAGTGCTCTGGAGGATAAACCGATATCTGCCAGGCCATTTCCTGCATCGGTGATGCCACGAGATGAGCCACCTGTTTGGATATCAATGCGAATGTCTGGTTGCGATTGTTCAAATCGCTTTGCAATATCTGAGACCAATGGAGCTGCGGTGCTGCTTCCTGTGACAATGAGGCGTTGGATTGAAGGTTGTTCTTGCATTCCCGTTTTATCTGAGCATCCCATAAACGTGGTGGGCAAACAGGTTGCTAGGCAAAACAAAAATAGATGTAAATTGTTTAGAGAATATTGAATAGTCTTTGCCATGTCAAAATAGTGGTTGTTGTGCTATTGGCTTATGGTGCCACACACGTAAAAGAGATTTTTAATCAAATACTAACTTACAACAACCAAGGTTGATCGTTTGTCCTTTTCGGTGAGCTTCAAAGCCAGATGCCAGGCTATAGAGCACTGCTTTACCATTGCGTTGGGTATCAACAATGCCTGCTTCGCGAAGCACTTTGAGATGATGTGAAAGCAAGCTTTGTTCGATTTGCAATTCTTCATTCATCTCGTTGACCTGTTTTGGCTTTTTCATCAATTGCTGAACAACAGCCAGCCGTGTTTCATCGGCCAAAACTTTAAGGATCTCAGAGCATTCGGTTGTTTTTTCTGTCATTGATATTAATACTCATTCATATCAAAATTTGTTCATGTGAACCACTATTTTTTTCTCTTTTTATGCTAAAAAGCACAAAAAGTATACCATGGGATTCATTTTATTTTCCAGGCATTTTTGATATAATATCCATCAACGTAAGTAAAGTGTGTAATATTATCTAATTATGGGGTCATCCATCATGGCATGTCGGAAAATCTATGTGTGTACGATCTATTTATTTTTATTTCAACTAGTTAACGCTGGAGAGTTTAAAGCTTACTATACCCGTTTGGATTACCAGGATTCTATCAGTGGTAAATATGCGGATATCGTTGTAGAGTTAGGGTCTGATCGTCGGGTGGTCTTTAGTCGTGAATACAGCTTTTTACCCTATTGGCAAACGGACAAAGGGCGATGGTTTTTTGAAGAAATGGTTGAGCGGCAAGGCGATGGCACAGATAAACAGCCGGATAAAATTAATCGTTATACCTATGTTCGATTGATCAAAGATTCAAAAAATGAAGTCATTGTTCATTGGCGCTATTTTCCATCATTTGAAAAAATTGGGTTTACAGATGTGGTTCATGAATATTTTAAGATCGATAAGTTCGGTAAGGTCACACGTAAGATTTACCCAGGTACAGAAACATATCATCAATGGCAGAATCGATATTTGCTGCCTGAGCACAAATTAGAATTGAGCCCTGAGGGTATTCATCTTATTTCGACGGATTTACGTCAAACAGCTGAGCGTAAGAGAAGGCCTGGTTCTCGAAGTAAAGCGTATCAAACGAATGTACCTGCAAAACCTAGGGCAAGGATAAACCGGAGTACAAAACTTGATTTTACGTTTGATGTCAGGACAGAAAACACTGTGAAAGAATGGATTACTGGTGAAGATTATGAATTACTGGGAAATGGAAATTTATTTGTCCAGGGGGTTTGGGGAAATGCCATACATTGTGATGGGTATACTACAGGAGTAAAAATTCCTGCATTAAAGATGCCTAAGCTGGATGAAAGTTTTTCCATTGATGGATGGGTTGCCTTAGGAGCTTACCCGTTCGATTGGGCGCCAATGTTTCATCAATCACAGTGGTCCAACGCTGGATATTATTTAGGGATAGATCAACAAGGGCGAGCGGGTTTCCATGTCATGGTCAATGATCAATGGCAGATGCTAATAGCACCTCAGTCATTAACATTATTTCATTGGCATCATATCGCTGGTGTTTTTGATCATAAACATGCGAAACTTTCACTCTATGTGGATGGAAAGTTGATTACTCAAAAAGATGTAGGGCAGGGCAAGGTCCATTTGTCTGATACGGATGGTTTCGTGGGATTAAATCGTGAAAAGATGCCTGTCGCAGAAGGGCGAATTCGCAAAGGAAAATGGCCGAGCCTTTTTGGCATAGATGGTTTACTTGATGATGTGCGTGTTTGTGGAGAACCGCTCGATGCTGCCACTGTTCTTAGGATGTCAAAAATGTTGTCTCAAAATGTTAATCGTGTCAAACCAGATTTAGAGATAAGGCGATTTCCCGCACATCCGGAAAATCAGGTCGCAAATCATTTTGGTGCATACTATACACGGTTTAACTATCATCATTCATGGGATCAGCTTTGGCGTGTGGGTGAAGATCCAGATATTTTGGTTGAGTTTGACCAGTTGCCTACACATCTGATTTTCTGGCGTGGGATTAGTAGTGGACCGGCATTGATTACAGAAAATGGTAAGTGGGGTGGAGACCAGAGCAGTGAAAATTATCGTGAGATTGATATGCCTGGTTTAGCGGAAGGTTGTTGTGAATTTATGTCTGACAAGCAATGTCGTCATTCACATGTCAGAATCATTGAAAATCATGATGCGCGCGTTGTTGTGCATTGGCGGTATGGCTTAGTCGATTCTAAATATCATTTTGTCACTGAGACCAAACCAGAAGGCGATTGGGCGGATGAGTATTGGACGGTATATCCGGATGGCGTGATGGTTCGACATTTAGCACGCGGGAAAATTTGGGGAGATAGTTGGGTTGAAACGCTTTTTTACAATCCGCCGGGAACCAAACCGGAAGATAATATTGAAACCCAGGCGTTAACCATCATTAATGAAGAAGGCAAGTCATTAAAGTTATCCTGGCAGAATGGATCACCCAATAACCAACTCATAGAAGATCATGGTGAGCCTGTCATTACGATGACCAATCTTAAATCAAAATATCGTCCTTTTAATGTCTATCCGACGGGATCAGGGGTGGAAATTTTTGGTGGTCATGCTCGCCGGTCAAAGTTCCATTGGTGGAATCATTTTCCTGTAAGCCAGATTGCCAGTGATGGCCGTGAGGCTAGATTTAAAGATCGCTCATCCCATTCCTCTTTGGTTTGGGGCGCACCCTCAAAAGATTGGTTGATGTATGGATTTTCAAATCAATCCCCGCAAAGCTTAATGCCATTGGCCAAAAGCTGGAACGCACCTGCTGAAATTAAAAATACAAAAGGGTGTAAAGTGATTGATTATCTCCAGCAAGAAAGAGCGTATCATATGGAATCGAAATCTAACTCGCTCGAATTTTTAATTGCTGGATCTGTTGAAACGCCCATACTCAATCCTTGTTTTGTTATCCAAAATTGGGGTAAGGTACCAGTGACACTTGAATTAGATGGCAAAAGGGTTGAAAAAGGAGAAACCTTGCGTTATGGCTATCGAACGACGGACGACGGCATCGATTTGGTTGTTTGGCTTAAATTAAGCAAGAAAGATTTGGGCAAGATTAAGATGTATCAATAATAAAATTGGTATGAAGTCTTTACTGAATTGAATTTAATGACCAATCGTATTCCATGTATTCAATACGATAGTTTTTTTCAATCGGATCCATTCGAAATTGATTGGCATATTCGAAAACGGTGCTTGAAACCTGTTGGAAATCTTTCGCATAGAATTTAATAATTTTTGAAAACGTCACTGTTTTTGTTTTGTCATCCACTTTTGTGAATGCCTCACTATTAAAAAAATCTTTGGCCGCATTGTTCAATTGTTCGTCCAAAGTTTCAGCAAGATATGGCTTATTAAGTAGGCGTGGACAAGAACGAACCATACAGTTCAGGGCAAAGTGTATCCTGGGATCATTAAGAGGTCGAATCTGAAATGTTTCAAATTCATGAAGCGAATAATACTCTCCGCCAATGTTATAATTTTGCAGAGCAAAAAAATGAAGGCGTTGTTTAGGCAGGTAGTTTGTGTTGATCACGTTATACATCGCCAATGCATTATAGCAATTAATGTAATGAGCTAATTTTTTTTGAGGATCTGTGAAAATGTCAGGGTGAGTTGACTGCGTTGTTGTTGCGATGTAAGAAACATAGTGTTTAAGAGGATCCGCATTAATTGCCAGACCTTGAAAATCCACCTCTCCTTGTTCATTGACATAATTGCTTAATACCGATTCCCAGCTTTCATGAGGTGTTTTTTGTGTAGGGGGAAATTCTGGGACAGGGTGGTTTTTCGCACCAGAGATGACATAGATGATGCCTAGGATAGTCAGAATAATCACTGTAATTGCGATGACTTTTTTACGCATAAACATTTGCCTTTATTGCTAAATAGTATTATCTAAACGGACTGTTTAGTGGGTTTTTAAGCTTAACATATCGTCTATATCTTTAAAAGTGTAATATTCCATGGCCAGGCCCTGTTAAGGCTGTTATAATAGAGTCCCAACTACTAAAATTCATAAACTTTTTAATTCTGTAAAGGTGGTTCAGATGCGGTTACTTATTTTAGTTGTTTGTATATTTTTCAATATCGTAGGGTGTCAATCAAAGCAATCATTATTTAATGGCCATGATTTTTCTGGTTGGGAAGGGCCACTCGATTATTTTCATATTGAGAAGGACGCGATCGTTGGTGGACATCTGGATCGAGAGATTCCTGAGAACTTTTTTGTTTGTACGGAAAAACGTTTTCAAAATTTTGACTTAAAACTTCAAGCAAAACTGGTTGGCGAAGGCGCCAATGCAGGGATTCAATTTCGCACAAAACGCATTCCCAATGATAATGAAGTGATCGGCTACCAGGCCGATATGGGAACAGTTGATGAGGATATGCCGCCCGTCATGGCAGGTGATTTGATTTGGGGTTCGATCTACGACGAATCAAGAAGAAATAAATTTATCGCCTGGGCCGATCAGCAGCTCATCAAAAAAGTGTTTAAACCGGGTGACTGGAATGATTATCGAATCCGTTGCCAAGGCAATCACATCGAAATTTGGCTCAATGGTGCTAAGACCATCGATTACTTTGAAGAAGATCCAGACATAGAAGATTCTGGAATCATTTGCTTGCAAATCCATAGCGGCCCACCTTGCCAAGCCTGGTATCGAAATATTGCCATCGAGCCATTGGATTGATATAGGATGAGTATGCCGAAAATAAAAAATATAAAACAACAAGTTTAAGCTCCCAAATTATCTCTAAGTCATTATACTTAAATGTTTGTAAACGTAAGAGTATAGTGATTGGATCTCTGCATGGCTTATAGTCAAAGCCCATATAAATTAAGCAATATTGGTCGTTTAGCCGCCATTGGTTTTGTGAAGTTGTATCAATTAGTGATTTCACCGATCAAGCCGGCTTGCTGTCGATATCAACCGACTTGTAGTGCCTATGCCATCGCGGCTTTTAGTCGTTATGGTCTGTTTAAGGGGTTTTATTTGACTGTTCGGCGTTTAATGCGATGTCATCCATGGGGCGGCCATGGGTATGATCCGCTGCCATAAGGCAATTCTAGTAATTTCTCCATTTGGTCTATCATGTCTGAAAAAGAAAGAAAACAACTACTTGAGCAAATTGAAGGTCTGATTGAATCACAAGATTCTGAGACGCTCAAGGAGCTTTTGTCTGAATCGCGAAGCTCCGATGTGGCAGAAGTCGTTGAAGTGCTTGATGAGGTTGCTCGTCAGATTCTTTTTGATGTGTTGGATCCCAAAGAAGCTGGGGAAGTGCTGGAAAAAATCGACGAAGCCACACGTAGTGAAGTCGTTGATGATATGACCAGCGATGAGTTAATCGAAATCGTCGAAACCTTGCCTCCTGATGAAGCAGCTGACGTGGTCGGCGAATTAGATGAGCAGCAGGCTGAAGAAGTTTTAGAGCAGATCGATAAAGAAGAATCTGATCAAATCGAAAAGCTCATGAGCTATGATGAGGATACCGCTGGTGGTATTATGACCTCGGTTTTGGTCAAGGTTCGTTTAGAAGATACCATTAGTGATGCCTTAGAGCAGATCCGAAATGCGGATCCGGATGATGAGTTTTTCCATGTTTTTGTCGTTGGTAAAAATGACATTTTACGCGGAACCGTAAAGGTTCATACGTTACTCAGAAGGGCTCCTAGCACTAAAATTGTTGATGTGTTGGATGAAGAGTTACCTACAGTGGAAGTGTCAGCCGATCAGGAGCATATCGCTAATACATTTAGAAAGAACGACTTGATTGTGATGCCTGTGGTCGATTCAAATGGTATCTTGTTGGGGCGTATTACTGTTGATGATGTCGTTGACGTGATGGAAGAAGAGGCCGAAGAAGATGTTCTTGTCATGGCTGGTACCCGTCCAGAGGAGCTGGATACACACCGAGCGTTGAAGGCGGCATCCATTCGTTTGCCTTGGTTATTGACATGTATGTTAGGTGCCCTGCTTTCAGCGATTATTTTCTACCCGCCTTTTGAAAAGTTATTTCAAGATAGTTTTGGTGTGAATGTCTGGCATTATATTATTTATTTTATTCCGGCCATCGCGGCGATGGGCGGCAATAGTGGTATGCAGACATCAACCGTTGTGGTTCGTGGTTTAGCGACGGGTGATCTCGCGGCACTCAAGCTCGCCCAGGTTTTTTGGCGTGAAGCCCGCGTTGCTTTTATTGTGGCCTTAGCTTGTGCGATTATTGCTGGTATTGTTGCTGTGGGATTTTTGACGATGCAGTCTGACGATTTAATCGCGTCGTCTCCGAAAATGGATGTAGAAAAACTTGCCATGGTGTTAGGGGTGTCGGTGGGGATTTCTATGTTTTTTGCTATTTTGCTTTCGACCTTATTGGGATTATTTTTACCCTATATTTTTCGAAGAGTGGGGGTTGATCCAGCTGTTAGTTCTGGCCCGTTGGTTACAACGGCAAATGATATTGTCAGCTTTGTGACTTATTTCAGTTTGACCTTTTTTCTACTTAAACTGTATAGTGGTGTAAGTGGTTGAATTCAAACGGTTTGCGGGTCTAATAAAAGTCTTGACAATATTCATTTCACATATATAATGTTGCGTTTCGTATATACTAATTCAAGAAAATGTACATTTTAATAGAGTTACTTTTTCTTTTAAGTCTTTTTGAAATAATACTTTAAGTAAAGAGCAGGGATAAAATGCCAGCTAAGCTTCAAAAAACAACGTTGATGACTAACGATTCTGTTGAGCAGGATTGGTTTATTGTGGATGCCCAGGATCAGATTTTAGGTCGCCTGGCAGATAAAGTTGCCGTCATCCTGATGGGAAAACATAAGCCAACCTATACTCAGCATGTCGATACCGGCGATTTTGTCGTTATCACCAATGCGGAAAAAATCAAATTGACCGGCTCCAAAGCGGATGTCAAAGAATATGATCACTACACTTACTACCCTGGCGGTCGTAAAGTGGTTAGTTATGCTGATATGATGGAGCGGAAACCTGAAAAAATCGTTTCTGAAGCCGTCCGACGTATGTTGCCAAAAAATAAGCTTGGCAAAAAGATGTTTTCAAAATTAAAAGTTTACGCCGGTTCAGAGCATCCCCATGCTCCACAGCGGCCACAAGAACTCAAAGTTAATAATTAGAGAAAGAGGATTTGCCGGTGTCTGAAGAACAATCATCACCATTAATTGATCCCGGACTGGTTGGCTCACAAGCCGAGGGGCCTGTAACGGCTGCTCCTGTGGATGTCACCAGTGTTGCTACCAAAAAGAAACCTACGGCGGAAGAGCTGGGCCCTAAAGAATATTGCTGGGGTGTCGGTCGTCGTAAAAGCAGTGTTGCTCGTGTGCGGGTAAGACCGGGTGAAGGTAAAATTTCTGTTAACGGCAAAACCTTGGAAGATTATTTTCCAAAGCTGGATAATCAGCGTGGCATTATTGCTCCACTGAAAGCCGCTGAGAAAGATAAAGTGTACGATGTCCATGTGAACGTCAAAGGTGGCGGTTCAACAGGACAAGCGGGCGCCGCATGCATGGGCTTGGCTCGTGCGTTGGTAGTTGCTGATCCTGCATCGTTCCAGATTTTAAGAGATAGAGGATTCCTGACCAGAGATGGCCGTATGGTTGAACGTAAAAAATATGGTCAAAAAGGAGCCAGAAAACGCTTCCAGTTCTCAAAACGTTAAGCGTTTTATTTTCGCATTTTCAAGGCTCCTGTTCAGAAACAACAGGAGCCTTTTTTTATGGTTCAAAGGATGGATGCCGGTTTTGGGGCGAGCCTTTGATTTTTCTAGTTTCAAAATTATCCAGATCGGATAAGATACAAATTCATTTTGAAGGAAGAGACCTATGATACGTGTTGCCATAATAGGGGCTACTGGATATACGGCATACGAGGCGATTCAAATATTATTGCGACATCCCTATGCTGAAGCAACTTATCTAACCGCTCGCGGAGATAAGTGTGGTCCTGTTGCGAATATTTTTCCCTCGCTTACAGACCGTTTATCTTTAGATCTTGAACCGTTGGATTTAGGGCGTTTGTCAGAACGTGCCGATGTGGCTTTTTGTTGTTTGCCGCACAAGGAATCGATGAGCGTGGTACCGCAATTATTGGATGCGGGTCTGAAAGTGGTCGATTTAAGTGCCGATTATCGCTTGCATGATGTCAAGCTATACGAGTCGGTCTATGATGTACCGCATACGGATGCGGGAAATCTTTCCAATGCGGCCTTTGGTTTGCCGGAATTGTTTCGTGATCAAATTAAAGGTGCTTCTTTGGTTGCAAATCCTGGGTGTTATCCCACAGCAGCGAGTTTGGCTTTAGCACCGCTCTTGAAAGAAAAATTAATCTCATCTAATGATATTGTCGTGAATGCGGTGTCTGGTGTTTCAGGGGCAGGGCGAAAGCCAAAGCAGGTTTTTCATTTTCCCGAAATGAACCAGAATTATTTTGCGTATGGCGTAGGGACTCATCGTCATCAGCCTGAGATTGAACAGATATTATCTGATGCCAGCGGTGAGCCTGTAGAAATTCTCTTTCAGCCGCATGTTTTAAATATTGATCGTGGGATTTCTGAGAGTATTTATGCGAAGCCTACCAGGGAGATTAGTCAGGCGTCATTGAATGATTTATACCAAGAGGTTTATGCGGATGAACCATTCGTTCGACTCTTTACCTCGCCACCTTTACTGAAAGATGTAGCCTGCACGAATTTTTGTGATATTTGTCCAATGGTGGTCAAAGATAAGATCGTGCTTTTTTCCAATATTGATAATCTCATCAAAGGTGCTTCAGGTCAGGCGATACAAAATATGAATCTGGTCTGTGAGCTATCAGAAACGAGTGGATTACTATAAGAAGTGAATCCATATGGTCGTAACGAAATGAGTAAAATGTCAAGCAATCATATGAAAGTGACGCCAGCGTTGAATGGGTTGGATACCAGTGATGGTGTCTCCAGTTTAGCGCAAACGTTGAATCAACGAATGTTTTGCTTGATGATGTTTATCGGGATCTTTCTTTTGGCTTTGGCGATTCGATTGTTATATTTATATGATATTTCTGGTACACCTGCCTTTTTACCGATTACGATTGATGCCAATGGGTATCACAAAGTGGCCAAAGAATTTTCTGAAACAGGTAATATGCCTATTCGTTTTTTCTATCAACCGATTTTTTATCCCTTGTTTTTGTCTTATATTTATAAAGTGTCTGGTGCCTCCATACTTGCAGCAAAAGTGATTCAAGCAATTATTGGTGCATTCGCTTGTTCATTTGGAGCCCTCTTAGGTGTGAAGCTCTTTAATCGGGCGACAGGTGTGATTGCCGGTTTGATGCTTTCCTTGTATGGCCCCATTATCTTTTTCCAAATGCAACTAGTGGGTGAAAGCCTGGCGATTTTCTGGGCCTTGCTGCTCATTTTCCTGTTTCTAAAATTAGAAGAAAAAACAACCTGGTTTCGCGGCCTTATGCTAGGGTTATGCTGTGGTCTGTCTGTAGTGACGCGTCCAACCTTTGCATTGTTCATCCTGTTTGCCGGGATCTGGCTTATTGTTCGTTGGGTTCAGAAAAAAGAAGCGATTAGGCCCTTAGTGGTATGCTTGGTTTTGAGTATCGTTGGTTTGTTATCAATCCTTTTGCCGATAGGTTTTTTGACACTCGAGCAAACCGGGAGTTTTACCTTCTTGCCGGGTAATGGTGGTTTGGCATTATATTTAGGTAACAACCCTGAGTCGGATAAGACTTTAACCGCACGGCCAGGACCTGATTACAAATATGTGACAGACTTACCGCAACGTGAAGGGCTTGAAGAATTTAAAGCGCAGGGTATCACGAAAATTACACCCAAGCATCAAGAAGCCTACTTTTATCAAAAAGTTAAAGACTACATGAATAATGATCCGGTGGGATATTTTAAAGGTTTGGCCAGTAAGGGAGTGCAGTTTGTTTGCCCTCGTGAAATACCCAACAGTGAAGATATTTATCTTTTTCACGAGTGGTCATTTTTACTCAAAGTATTAACTTGGAAAATCGGTGGTTTTGGTTTTCCTTTTGGAATCGCTTTTCTGTTTGCTTTGATAGGTATGATTTATTATTGGCGAACTTTATTAGGCCCACTTTTGATCATGATCTTATTTTATTCACTTTCAATTATCCTCGTGAATGTTTGTGGACGCTATCGTATTCCTATGGTAGGTCCCATGTTGATTTTTAGCGCGGCAGGTGTTGTTGCCTTTAGTGTGATGTTAAAACATAAACAATGGCTTCGGTTGTTAGCGACAGTCGTTTTGCCAGTTGTCGTTGTTATTTTATTAAGTTTTTCCGGCCCATATGCATTGGAAAAGATTAATCATAAATCTGAATTAATGAACTACATAGCAAACTATCAACAAACGCAAGGAGAGACCGAAGCTGCCTTTTTGAATTTTAAAAAGTCGGTTGAACTGAATCCAGATTATGCCAAAGGGCATCAGGATTTGGCGGTGGCTTATTATTTAAAAAATCAAGTCGCTGAATCCATGAAGCATTTGAAAAAAGCCGTTGAAATTACACCTTATTTTACAACGGCTCGAATGAACCTTGCGGCAATGTATGAGATGAATCAACAAATCAATGAAGCGGAGGCTCAGTATAGACAGGTGCTCAAGCATGAGCCTTACCATACCCAAGCCAAAGAGAAATTGAAAAAGATTCTCCAATATAAAAAAGATAACTTCCTGCAATAAGGATTTAATATAATGAAAAATCATACACTCACTGGTCCAAAAGGATTTCGTGTTTCTGCCGTTAAAGCGGGTATCAAAGCCAGCGGCAAACTCGATCTGGGCCTGATCATTGCGGACAAACCTTGCGTCGCGGTAGGGATGTTCACACAAAATAAAATCGTTGCCTCGGCTGTGACTGTTAGCAAGGAGCATCTTTCCAATAACAAAGCACAAGCGATTTATGTCAATGCGGGCAACGCCAATGCCTGCACTGGCCAAAAAGGCCATAACGATTCGGTGACCATCGCCGAAAAAGTCGCCGAGCTGTTTGAACTGACACCAGAAAATGTATTAGTCGCATCGACTGGAATTATTGGCGAAATGCTGCCGATGGGTAACGTTCTTAATGGCATCGAAAAAGCCGCTGAGAAAATTGATCAAGGTTCGCGTGGTGCTAAGCGTTTTGCCAAGGCAATTATGACCACTGATACTAAAGTGAAAACCGCTTATGCCGAGGTCAAGCTGGGAAGCAAAATCGTTCGTTTAGCCGCGACGGTTAAAGGTGCTGGTATGATTGCTCCTAATATGGCGACCATGCTCTGTTTTATAACGACCGATGTTAATATCTCTCCAGCATTATTAAAACGTGCCCTTAAAGATACGGTCGAAATCACATTTAATAAAGTGACAATCGATAAACATGAAAGTACCAACGATTCCATTTTTGCTTTAGCTTCCGGTTTAGCTGAAAATAACAAGATCAGCAAACAAGACCTGAATTATCGAAAATTTGCCAAAGCCCTTTGGGAGATTTGCGATGACTTGGCCCAGCAAATGGCCGCCGATGGCGAAGGTGCCAATAACGCTGTGACTGTTAAAGTGGCTGGTGCTGCTAATGCAACTGACGCTCACAATGCTGTGCGAGCCATTGTCGATAGTCCACTCGTGCGTTGTGCATTTCATGGCGCCGATCCAAACTGGGGACGTATCGTCAGTGCAGTAGGTTTTAGCGGCGCAAAATTCAACGAATCCAAACTAAGCTGCAAAATCGCAGATACGTTTGTGTATCGTAATGGCAAACCCGCAGACTTTGATTTCAAGGCCCTCTCCAAACAAATGAAAGAAAAAGAGTGGCAAGTCCTTGTCAACCTTGGTGCAGGCAAACACGAAGACTTCTGCTACACTTGTGATTTATCGCGTGACTATATCACCATCAATGCAGATTATCATACATGATTTTTTTCTCTCTGTAGGCTGACCAGCTTCTGGCCGGCACTATTGGTTAAATGAAATGCCGGGCAAGCAGCTGCCCGGCCTACTTGGTCGAGATTACGTAAAATGAACCGGATAATTGTGGTTGGAACAACAGGAAGTGGGAAATCTACTTTAGCAAAGAAGATTTCTCGTGAATTGAATTATAAATATATTCAGCTCGATGCTCTTTTTTGGAAACCGAATTGGACGCAGCCGTCTAATGAAGAGTTTTTGGAAAAATTACAAATAGAAATATCTAGTGATTGTTGGATAATAGATGGCAATTATGGACAAACCCATCCTCTAACCTGGGCAAAAGCAGATTGTGTTATATGGATTGATCTGCCTTTATGGAAGACCTTATATCATAATATCATCAGGTCTGTTAAACGATCTATCAGGCGAGAAGAACTTTGGCAAGGCACGGGTAATAGAGAGTCCTTCAAAAGAATGTTTTCCAAAGATTCAATCATTCTCTGGCTTTTGAAAACCTATAAATCTAATATTAAGTTATACGAAAGCAGAATGAAAGACGCTGCTTACTCACATATCAAATTTGTTAGATTAAAGTCACGTAAGGAAATCAAAAACTGGGTGGCCGCCTCAGTTCGCCAAAGGCGAAATGGGGATGAAGAATAGTTGGAGTGACTAATCATGACTCGCTAATGGCTAGCGAGCAACGCGAGCGGGTAAGTGACCACAAGATCGCGGCGGTAAAAGGTGCCTTTGGCACCTAGGAGGCTTTTTTTCGGGCGGTGGTTTTCTTTTTAGTAGTTTTTTTCTTGGTCGCTTTTTTCGTGGTTTTTTTGGCTACAGCTTTCTTGGTAGTGGTTCCGCCTTTGGCTTCTTTTTCGGCTTTCTTTTTGCGTTGAGCTGCACCTTCAGCTGAAACCACGCGGATCTTTTTGCCTTTCGCGGCAAACTCATCGGCAATTTCTAAAGCCTTGGCAACTTTGTTTTCTTTGGCTTTGATCGTGGCGTCAGGTAAACCCTTTGTGTCACGGATTAGAACAAAACCGCCGCCATGGTATTGTTTTGAAATGCGTTTTTTGACCTTGGTGGTTTCATCCAGCATTGTCTGGCATTCTTCCAGTGTCAATTTTGATGGATCCGTTTCTTTTGGAACCTTGGCATTTTTCAAACCGTCCGTAATAAAAGGTCCCCAGCGGCCATCGATCACTTGAATTGGTGACCCTTCAAACAACGCGAATTCTTTTTCTGCATCCGCTTTTTTCTTTTCTTCGATAATACCCAAAACATCATCCATCATCGCGGTGTGCGGATCCAAAGGTTCGATGGAGACATTGTGTGGAAATAGATCAATACCTTTGACGACATTTTCCTCAAAGTACATATCGATTTCTTTATTCATATACTTGGCATATGGCCCAAAGCGTCCCGTATTGACATAGACTTCTTCGCCGTCAGGCGTTTCACCCAAGCAGCGAGGTAAATCAAACAGCGGCAGCACTTCTTCCAGTGTGACCGTGCTCATTTTCTGATCAGGTCGCAGGCCAGCAAATTGTGGTTTTTCTTCATCATCGCGATGACCAATTTGAGCATACGGACCAAAGCGTCCAATTTTTACTGAAATTGGTTTACCCGTTTTGGGATCGGTGCCTAATTCACGCGTTTGCGATGCTTCTTCGCGCGAGACATCTTCAGCTTTGATGACATCTTTGTGGAATGGATCGTAAAACTCTGCGATCATATCCTGCCATTTCATTTTACCTTCAGCAATCTGGTCAAACTCGGCTTCCACATTAGCGGTAAAGTTATAATCAATCACTTCGGTAAAGTGTTTCACCAGGAAATCGGTGACAACGCCAGCAATATCCAGTGGAAAAAGTTTTCCTTTATCCGCGCCGGTGATTTCTGTTTTATCTTCACGATTAATGGCATCGTTTTGCAATGCCAAGATGCGTATTTCGCGTTCAGTGCCAGGGCGTTCTGCTTTTTCAACATAACCTCGATCCTGGATCGTTGAAATCGTCGGGGCATAGGTCGAAGGACGACCAATACCCATTTCTTCCAACTTTTTAACTAGAGCTGCTTCAGTATAACGAGCGGGTGGCCGGCTAAAGCTTTCCTGGGCACGCATTACGTCCAGATCCAGTGTTTGTCCAACTTCTAATGTTGGCAGTTTTTTGTCATCTGCACCATTGTCCTGGTACACTTTGAGGAAACCATCAAAAGTGATGACTTCGCCTTTTGCGACCAGTTGTTCGTCAACGGTTGAAACATTGATCTTAGCCGTGGTACGTTCGAATTCCGCTTCAGCCATCTGTGACGCCATGGTGCGTTGCCAGATCAACTCATATAAACGTTGTTCATTTTTTTCGCCCTTGACTTCCGGTTTACTCAAGTCGGTTGGACGAATCGCTTCGTGAGCTTCCTGAGCATCTGCTTTGTTCGTTTTATAACGACGGGTGTTCACATAGCGATCGCCATATTGTCCGCCGATATAATTTGAAGCTTGTTCGAGTGCCAATTCAGATAAATTCACCGAATCGGTTCGCATGTAAGTGATTTTACCTGACTCATATAAACGTTGTGCAACGACCATGGTTTGCTTAACAGAAAATCCCAATTTCTGGGATGCGGCCTGTTGCAGCGTTGATGTTGTAAAAGGGGGTCTGGGCGAGCGTTTGGCTGGCTTTTGTTCCAGGCTATCAACGGTATAAGTCGCACCTTTGACACTTTCCAAAAAGCCGTTCGCTTCATCGAATGACTCTTTGTTTTTAGGCAGTCCTGCTAGCAGGGTTTCTTTTTTGCCGTTGTCAAATTCGGCCGTTACTTTGAAGGTTGATTCAGATGTAAACGCTTCAATTTCGCGTTCACGCTCCACAACGATTCGGACAGCAACGGATTGTACACGTCCTGCAGAAAGGCCTGTTTGGATCTTTTTCCAGAGGATCGGCGAAAGTTCATAGCCCACCAATCGATCCAATACGCGCCGCGCCTGTTGGGCATTGACCAGATCTAAATCGATGTTGCGAGGGTTCTCGATCGCATTCAAGATGGCCGGCTTGGTAATTTCATGAAAGACAATACGCTTGGTGTTGGATTCATCCAATTCGAGCGCTTCGACCAGGTGCCAGGCGATGGCTTCTCCTTCGCGATCTTCATCGCTTGCGAGCCAGACGGTTTGGCATTTGGTTACTTCTTTTTGCAACTCTTTTATATTGTCTTCTTTATTTTGGCTGATCTCGTAGGTGGGCTCAAATCCATTCTCAATATCGATGGAAATGCCCTTTTTGGGTAGATCTCGTATGTGGCCAAAGCTCGACTTCACGGTAAAGTCTTTGCCTAGAAATTTCTCGATTGTTTTGGCTTTCGCTGGTGATTCCACGATCACCAGTGATTTTCCATTGCCTGAGGCTTTTGAGCTTGCCATATCTTAAGTGTTTCCCAGTAAAAAGGTTATGTTTTTACTTGTTCCTACTATCGTTTCGTACTATTTTACGACTGTTGATTCCTATCGGTCAAATGAATCACAAACCTGACAATTAATTTGTGAATGGGATTATCACTCCAGCAAGATATTGTCAAGGTCTTTTATCCGGACGGGTTGGAAAATGTTTTATGACATGTGTTGTAATGCTTTGTTAAATAAGGGGTTATAAATATTGGAAAAATATTGCCTTGCCAAAATTATCATGATAGAATTAAGGATTCTTGACTTTGAAAAAAAATAAGTCTGTCCTATATTCTTTTCAATTCCAGGGCTATCTGGTAGGGATGATTCGATAGATTTATACTTAAATACTTGATTTATATGGAGTTGTAGTATGTCGGCAATGAAATGGTTTCGCAAGCATAACAAAAAGTTACTCGTCGGTTTGGGAGGACTCTTGATGGTCTGTTTCTCAATTCCTCAATTGGGAAGTGGCGGTGGTGCTTCGAGAAAAGATCTCACGATTGGAAGTTATGTCGATTTGTTTGGAGATAAAAATGAGTTGACAACTGAAATGGTGAGCCAGGCAGGGCGTGAATTGCTTGTCTTGCAAGAGTTGAATTATTATGTTCTTTTTCTTTGCTCTCAGCAAGTATTAGGAGTGGACAATGCTTCATTGTTCGCGATTTCAAGTCATGTTTTCTATCCGCATCAACAAAAAGCAGATAGCATTGTCGCAGATCTGAAACGCTTAACGACAGACTTGGACCTTGAGGATACGAGTTTGGTTGATGGTTACATTGAGTCGTATAGTAATACCGATAGTTCCAGTGCCGTTAGGCATTATTTGCTTTTAAGCCAGGAAGCTAACCAGGCTGGTTTTATTGCTTCGCAATCTCAGGTAACAGAGTTGTTAAAGCTTCGCGAGCAGTTTATTTCTCAGCAGCAAGGGTTGCCAGCTGTTAGTGCTATCAAGCGGCGTCACAGACTGACAGATAAGCAATTAGTCCAAGTTGTTGGAAATTATATTTCGGTCATGCAGTATGCCATGTCTGTGACGAATGATCTTTCAATTAGCGAGCAGCAACTTAAGCATGCAGTGAATAATGTGACCAGCTTTGATAAAATTTTAGGTGAATATGCTGAATTCCCAGTCAATCAGTTTGTCTCAAAAGTTACTGAGCCAACAGAGGCTGATTTGCAAGCTCAATTTGAATCGTATAAAGCTGTCGCACCAAGTCCTGGTGATGATGAAAACCCATTTGGTTTTGGTTACTTATTACCGGATCGTGTACAGATTGAAGTTTTGGGTGTGGATGTTTCAAAATTTAACACCAGAGAAAAAGAGGCGTTTAAGCAACTTTCTGTGGTAGAGCAGGAAGAGCAGTTGCAAGCTTTCTGGTCAGATAATCGTGCTAATTATACGAAAGTTCCTGTCGCTGACCCAGAAAACCCAAATGCCCCTCGGACCCCAATTGAAAAGAGCTTTGATGAAGCCATCAATGAAGTACGGACTGGTTTAATCGAACAAAAAGCTTATAACGCTGCCAGTGACTTTTTGGCGAACGTTAAAGCAGAATTTGATAAAATGCCAGCAAGTGATTTGGGTGTCTTTTCAAAATTGAATAAATCGTTTAATACAGAGCAGACACCTTTAGTGTATAAAAAAACGGATTATTTATCACGCCAAACGATTTCAAGAAATGTGACTCATATTAATCAGGTCAGCTATGATGGGAAACCCGTCGTCGAAGCGTTATTTTCGGCTAAGCTGTTGCAGGAGGACGGTGCTGTTGCGGCTTCAAACGCATTGCAGCTTAATGATGTTATAGGGCCTTTAGAAGCACAAAGTTTTGGTAATAGTGCACCTTATGGCATCTACATGTATCGTCTAATTGGAGTGGATAAGTCTCGTTTAGCCACTGGGCTTTATGATGATGGCAGTAAAGGGCAATCCGCTTTGGACAGCGAAACCCCTGAAGCGTCATCCTTATATACGCGTGTGACATCAGATTGGAAAAATGTTCAGGCCATGGAGCTTGCAAAGCAGGCCGCGGATAACTTCGCTAAAGATGCCAAGGAAAATTGGGAGCAAGCCTGGGCTGCGGTCAATGATTCATTGAAGCCTGATGATAAAAAAGGAGATGCATCAGCTCCTAATCCTTTAAGAACGGCAACCTTGACTTCCATACGTCAAAAAATTGATAGCTTAAGACAGCAGGCTGGATCAAACCGGCAATTTGCATCTTATTTCCAATCGATGATCCAGCAAGATCAGAACTTTTTAACGAAAGTTGTCAAGGCCGCTCAGAGCTATCTGAACGATTCAGCGGATGCCTTGTTGACCATTGACAATACCACAAATATGCAGTCCCGATCATTTTTGGTATTTAAATCTATTGATTTGCCAGAAACATCGTTGAATGACTATCTTCAACGTAAAGCCCGTGTGTCCAAAGAATTGATTATTAGTCAACAGTCTGTAGCGATTCTTGGGCTCTTGAGCCCTGCCGGTATTGATCAGCGTCATCAGTATGCTGCCTTACAAGTTGAAGAAACAGCTGAAGCCGGCCAGTAGAACGACGTAACTAAATTTGGAACAGTGCATCTGGCAGGCGTCCTGCCAGTTGTCAGTGATAAAAAGAGCGGATCCCATCGCAAGCGGTAAACATTTTTTATCATCAGCACGTCTTATTTCCGTTGTGACGTTACTCAGTCGAATTCTTGGCTTGGTGCGAGATGTCGTTTGTTTTCGATATTTCGGTCCCAAGATCATGGATTGTTTCACCATTGGCTTTGTCATTCCTAACTTGTTTCGTCGTTTATTTGGTGAAGGGGCTTTGTCGGTAGCCTTAATTCCTGTCTATACCGAAACACTTCAAGAGGATCGACAAAAGGCAGATCGTTTGGCAAGAAGCGTTATGACCTTATTACTGGGTGTGCTTGCTGTCATAACCCTGCTGGGATTGGGGTTGATTTATCTCTCTACCCTTGCTTTTGACTTGTCAGCAAGAACAGAGCAGGTCCTAATTCTTACGGCGATCATGCTGCCCTACATGATTTTGATATGTACTGTTGCTACTCTGGGTGGCCTACTCAATGTGCATCGTTTCTTTTTCTCACCTGCGATTGCGCCTGTTGTCTTAAATCTCAGCATGATTGTAGCGGTGTTTATTTTACAACGTCATCCAGAGGCTGGTCTGGTTCAGCAAAGTTATCAGTTAGGATTCTCAGTGGTGATTGCTGGAGTGCTTCAATGTTTGGTTCAATGGCCATCACTTAAGAAAGCGGGCATCCCTTTAAAACCTCGAATTGACTCTTCAGATCCGGGCCTGAGAAAAATATTTAAACTCATGTTACCGATGTTGGTGGGACTTTCAGCTATGCAGATTAATACCTGCTTCGATTGGCTTATTGCATTTGTCTTAACCGCGACAGAGCAAACGGGGTCCCATTTTGAATTATGGGGAAGATCCATTGCTTACCCGATTGAAGAGGGGGCCGTTTCATGTCTTTATATGTCTCAACGATTGTATCAATTTCCATTGGGGGTATTTGGTATAGCACTCGCAACGGCAATTTTTCCTCACTTGAGTGACTATGCCAGTCGACATGAGTTGAGTGGATTTTCAAAAACGATGGCGCAGGGTATTCGAATGGTGGTTTTTATTTCTTTTCCTGCTCTGATCGGTTTGATCATGGTACGGACTCCGCTGATACAGTCTGTGTTTGAGGGTAGAGAGTCTCGTTTTACTGCGGTGCATACTCAATTAGCTTCTGAAATACTTTTTTATTATGCCTTAGGAATCGGAGCCTATTTTTTACAACAGTTAATCGCTCGAGGATTTTACTCCTTTAAGGATTCTACCACACCCGTTAAAGTGGCGGTATGGTTTATCGGTATCAATTTTATTTTAAATCTAATTTTAATTTGGCCACTTGGTGCCGCCGGATTGGCGTTGGGAACCGCTATTACCGCGACACTTCAGGTATTGATTTTATTAAAATGTTTAATGAAAAAATATCAATTGAAACTCATATCAGGCTTGAGTGGGGCATTGATTAAAACCATTATCTCTTCTGTAGGGATGGTCGTGGGGTGTCAGATCGTTTTGTTCTTTGTTGGGCAGATATCTCCGATTATTGAAGTGATGCTGATCGTGCTTGTATCGGTCATTTTGTATAGTGGCATTTCCTGGGTTTTAAAAAGTTCTGAACTTTCAGCTTTATTAAAACGATAAGTGACTATCTCGACAGGTGTTGGTTTTCTGATAGCCTCGAGTGACCGTTTGTATGTTTGATATGCCATGAATGCCAGGAATAGAGCAAACAGTAATCTCAATTTTTTTATGGGTAAGGCATGAACGACTTTTGCTCCAAGGAAACTTCCAATAATGGCAGATGGAATTAGCGTGGCTGCTAACTTAACAGACGTTGCTATTTCTATATTATGTAATGGCAAGCTTGCATTTTTATAGATCGCTCCAAAAAAGGCAATAAAGGTAATCGTTGTTGCTGAGTTCGCAATGGCTTTTTTTAAAGGGATTCGTAATACCAGCTGTTGAGCTGGAACACAAAAGACACCACCGCCAACACCTAATAATCCTGCCATGAGTCCCATCGTTAGGCCAACAGCAATAATGCCAATAAGTGAATACTCCCTATTGGGCGAGTCCTCTTCAGACTCATCCTTTTTTTTCTTTATAAGTTGGTAAAAATTATAGGTAGCGACATAGATTAGAAACAACGAGAAAAATGCTGCCAGATACACGCCTTTCTCTCGAGCTAGCAAGGTACTGTTGCTTAAGAAAACACCTAGAAGAATGCCTGCAATCGCAGAGGGGATCAGTTTAATGATGATGGGTTTAATAATCGCTTTGGCTTTTTTATGTGTAATTAAAGCCGTGAGGGATACGAAAAAATTACAAATCATTGCGGAGGCTTGTAGAAGATGTTGTGTTTCACCGCCATAGCTATTTTTTAAATGGCTAAAATAAACGATCAAACATGGGATAATAACAATGGAGCCGCCAATACCAAGGAGTCCTCCGGCAAATCCTGCAAATAATCCAATGATTGATTGTATGATGATGTCTGTCATAGTTCTACGGCGTTAGGGATTCGTATTAGGCTGGAACAGTCTGGGCATTTCGTCATTTTGCCTGCATGCTCTAATTCAAAGCGAAGTTTTTTTCCGCATTGACAATAGATAACAATCTGGTCAACCTTGGATTTTTTCTTTTTGCCAAACAATGGTTTTTTATCAGGTTGTGTATCGTTTGTGGATATTTCATCTGATGAGGATTGTCGGTGTTCAATAGGTATTCCCAGAATATCCAAGAGTGAACTTTCATATCTTGTCATGGTAACATGTCCTGATTTTAACAGAAAAACAGCGATGCCAAAGCCAGTGATAAATCCTGTTAGGTGAGCCATGTAAGCAATTCCCTGGCCATCGCTGATGATCCCGTAAAGATCAAAACAAACAAAAACAATAATGACCCAGAAACTATCTACAGAAATACTTTTTAGAATAAAAAGTACCCAAACAAAACAGGAAATTTCATTCAACGCAAACCAAACAACATACATGCCCACGATACCATTGATCACACCGCTGGCGCCGATAACGGGGCTGCCATCGATCAGCATATATACTGTTCCTGCGATGATACAAATAGCAATGTATATGATCGGGTAAATGATATTGCCTAGTTTGGCGCAGACCGCATTTCCAAAAACTAAAAGAAAAATCATATTGCCAAGCAAGTGAAGTAAATCAGCATGTAACCAGCAACTGCCAATCATTTTGGTGATCGAAAATGAGTTGAGCACAAAAGGTTCAAGTAATTGCTTGGGATTACTCCAGCTGACAAAAAACATGATAATACAAGATGCGATAATCAGGTAGTTGGCAATTGGGAACCGTTCTTGCGGCACATCAACTCGATATGGAATAATGGCAAGCATGATAAAAAAATGGCTATGATATTAACTCATAGCCATGATGTATCCTGATATTGATTGGTTTTACAATTATTCAAGAACCTCTTTAATGGCATTACAGAGTCGGGGCATATTACTTGATGTCATACCAGCAACATTAATTCTACCTGACCGAACGACATAAATCGAATGTTTTTCTCTTAGCTGTTGAACTTGATTGTCGGTCAGACCAGAAAAAGAAAACATGCCTTTTTGATCTTTTATGAAAGAGAAATCTTGTTGAACACCCAAGTCTTTGAGTGTTTCGACAAAAAGTTCTCTCAAATGTTGGATACGTTCTCTCATTTTAGCTAATTCAGCTTCCCAGTCAGTGCGAAGTTTTTCGTCGTTCATGATGGTTGCAATAATTAATCCGCCATGAGCTGGCGGGTTTGAATAACATTGACGAACGGTTGTTTTTAATTGGCTTAAGACTTTTTGGGTGACCTCAGGGGTTTCGCAAACAAGTGTCAAAGCACCAGCTCGTTCACAATATAAACCAAAATTCTTTGAAAAAGAACTCGCAACGAAAACGGTATCACATAATTTGGCGATTTCTCGCAACCCAATAGCATCTTCTTCAATTCCTACAGCAAGGCCTTGGTAAGCAAAGTCAACAAGTGGTAGTAATTTACTATCAGATATTGCCTGGGCAATGGCATTCCATTGCTCAGGTGTAGGGTCAACTCCGGTAGGATTATGGCAGCAGCCATGTAATAAGACAATATCGCCCTCGGGAATTTTTTCAATTGCAGCTATCATTGCTTCAAAATCAAAGCCTTTGGTCTTTTCATCATAGTATGGATATGTTTTTATGTTCAGACCTGCTGCTGAAAAGATACCCTTGTGGTTTGCCCAGGTTGGATCGCTAACCCATAGGGTTGATTTTGGCGAGATCTTGTGGAGTAATTCACCGGCCATACGCAGGGCGCCTGTTCCACCTGGAGCGTGAATGGTGGCGGCACGTTGAGAAAATATAATGCTGCTATCTGCCCCAAATAAAAACTGTTGAACCGCAATTGAGTAATCATCGGTGCCTGCTATGGGAAGATAGCCTTTCGTTTCTTCACGTTGAAATAATTTTTCTTCGGCAAATTTGACAGCCTCCATGATGGGGGTGATGCCATGCTCATCTTTATAAATGCCAACACCGAGGTTAATTTTTTTGTCATTGGGATCTTTTTTAAAGGCTTCTGTTAAACCTAAGATGGGATCCGCAGGTGCCATTTCAACATGTTCAAACATTATCTGTCCCTTATCTTTCTTTTAAGGCTTGATTAATAATAATCCTGTAAAGCTTTGACGCCCCAGCTTGATTGTTTCAATGCACGAATCGCGTTGATCATAGCTGCAGCACCAGTGATGGTTGTGATCATGGGGATTTGATGCATCGTGCTACTGGCACGAATTTTTCCTTCATCCGTTGCTCGCCCTTTCCGTGTCGGAGTGTTAATCACCATCGCGACATCATTATCAGTTATATAATCAAGAATGTTAGGGCGGCCTTCCGTTATTTTCTTCATGATTTTATTAGGGACGTTATGTTCTTCAAGGTAACGTCCTGTTCCGCTGCTACAAAGCAGTTGAAATCCTTCTTCGACAAATTTTCGTGCCGTTTCCACGATGGCGGGTTTGTCTTCGCGTTTGACAGATAAAAAGACATTGCCCTTAGTCGGTATATCCATTCCTGCTGCCATTTGTGCTTTGGCAAACGCTAATGGGAAGCTTTCGTCGATTCCCATGACTTCGCCAGTACTACGCATTTCAGGGCCCAATATCACATCAACACCGGGGAATTTTGTAAATGGAAATACACTTTCCTTAACGGATGTGTGTTTCGGTATGTCGATCTCTGGAATGTCTAGTTCCTGGATTGATTTTCCTGCCATCACTTTTGCCGCTAGTTTTGCCCAGGGAATACCTGTGGATTTGCTGACAAAAGGTACGGTTCGGGATGCTCTTGGGTTAACTTCCAGTACAAATATTTCATTATCTTTAATTGCATATTGAACATTCATCAAACCGCGTACATTTAGACCTTTGGCTAGCTTTATGCTATGTTCGCGAATCTGATCAATAATCGCATCATCCAGAGAATATGGTGGCAACGCACAAGCGGAGTCACCACTGTGAATCCCAGCTTGCTCGATATGTTCCATGATGCCACAGACAACCACATCGTTGCCATCAGATAATGCATCTGTATCGACTTCAATGGCATCATCTAAAAATTTATCAATCAGAACTGGATGATCTTCACCAATGGTCGAAGCATCCACGGCTTGCGCCATGTAGCGATCCAGTTGATCTTCACTGCTAACAATTTCCATCGCACGGCCACCCAAAACATAACTGGGACGAACCAAAACAGGGTACCCAATTCGTTCTGCAATTTCGCGAGCTTTTTCTATGGTGGTTGCAGTGCCATTCTCAGGTTGTCGCAATCCTAATTCTTGAAGTAGTTTTTGGAATTGTTCACGATCTTCTGCCAAGTCAATACTTTTGACACTGGTTCCAATGATGGGGACACCAGCTTCTTCCAGTGCCTTGGCAAGATTCAATGGTGTTTGGCCACCAAACTGAACAATAACGCCATGAAGCGACTTGCCTAATTTTTGACAGATATTTAAAACATCTTCATGCGTGAGCGGCTCGAAAAAGAGCATGTCAGAGGTGTCGTAATCTGTGCTGACTGTTTCCGGATTGGAATTGACCATAATAGCTTCAAAGCCAAGTTCTCTTGCAGCGAATGCGGCATGCACACAGCAGTAGTCAAATTCGATTCCCTGGCCAATGCGATTAGGTCCACCACCCAGAATCATAATTTTTTTCTTATCGGTAACTCGGATCTCATCATCAAACACTATTTCAGCTTCATCTTTGTCGTTGATCACGGTGATGGGATTCTCATGCGTTGAATAATAATAGGGGGTATAAGCTTCAAATTCAGCCGCACAGGTATCAACCAGTTTATAACTGACCTGAAGATGTAGTTCTTTTAAGTAGTCACGAATATCAGATTCTTTGCACTGATAGAGGTGGGCAAGTTGATAATCGCTGTAGCCAAGTTGTTTTGCTTTCGCAATCGTTTCTTTTGGAACATTTTTAAGCGATTCATGGGAAACCAGTTCATCTTCAAAGTCAATGAGTTCTTTTATGTTGGCTAAAAACCAAGGATCAATGAGTGTCATTTGATGAACTTTTTCAACGGTCCATCCCATTTTAAGGGCATAACGGATGTAATAAAGTCTGCCTTGTGAAGGCTCAGACAATTTTCGTGACAATTTATCAAAAGGAATAGGGTATGGCGTATCTAATGGTGCTTGATCACTATTACCGACCGCCAGGTCAGATTCATTTAATCCTTTTTGGTGATTGAGCCATTTGTCATTATGATCCAGTCCCAGGCCGAAGCGTTTTACCTCCATGGATCGGATTCCTTTTTGGAGGGATTCTTTAAATGTGCGTCCGATACTCATGGCCTCACCCACACTTTTCATTTGGGTGGTCAAGATTTCATTCGCTTCCGGAAATTTTTCAAACGTCCATCTTGGTATCTTAGTGACACAATAGTCAATTGTTGGTTCAAAGCAGGCGGGGGTTTCTCGGGTAATATCATTAGAAATTTCATCCAGCGTATAGCCGCAGGCTAATTTGGCCGCAATTTTAGCGATGGGAAACCCCGTTGCCTTACTGGCTAAAGCCGAACTTCTGGAGACGCGGGGGTTCATTTCGACCACCACCATATCACCATTTTCTGGATTGATGGCATATTGGATATTACTTCCACCCGTTTCCACGCCAATTTCACTCATGATTTTGATCGAGGCATCCCGCATCAGCTGATATTCTTTGTCAGAAAGCGTCTGAGCGGGCGCCACAGTGATTGAATCACCTGTATGGACGCCCATAGGGTCAAAATTTTCGATAGAGCAGACGATCACTACGTTGTCATTCTTGTCCCGCATGACCTCAAGCTCATATTCCTTCCACCCAATCACCGATTGCTCGATGAGGATTTCATTGATCATGGAGTACTCCAGGCCCCTAGAGCAGATCTCTTCGAATTCTTTTTTGTTGTAGGCAATTCCCCCGCCGGTGCCACCCAACGTAAACGCTGGACGAATAATTGCTGGTAAGCCGACAAAATCCAAGGCATCCATGGCGTCGTCCATATTATATGCCAGCTTGGAGGCAGGCATTTTTAGGCCGATTTTGACCATAGCATCAGAAAATAGTTTACGGTCTTCAGCTTTATGGATGACTTCCCTATCGGCGCCAATCATTTCGACGTTATATTTTTCAAATACACCTGCGTCAGCTAGTTGAACCGCTGTATTCAGGCCGGTTTGCCCGCCAAGGGTTGGCAAGACGGCGTCGGGTCTTTCCTGAGCGATAATTTTCTCAACTGCTTGTGGGGTAATAGGTTCGATGTATGTACGATCAGCAAATTGCGGGTCCGTCATAATCGTGGCAGGGTTTGAGTTTACCAGGATAATTTTATATCCTTCTTCACGCAGTGCTTTACAGGCCTGCGTACCAGAATAGTCAAATTCGCACCCTTGTCCAATAACGATTGGCCCAGAGCCAATTATCAGTATCTTCTTGATATCACTACGTTTAGGCATTTATTCCTTCGAGTCTAACTAGAGGTTTCTTCTCGCTACAAAATTGCTAAAGAGTAACAAGTTGACCCATGTTTTGCAATACTAGACCGGCGTTTTTCGTAAAGAAATCTCGATTTATCGGGAAATTGCAGATGTTTTTGATCTGTAGAAAATTGGCGGTCCCAGGGGACTAAGTCTGGAAACCGCCATGAGCGAATTGATGGTAAAAAATGTATCTAAGGACAGAGATGAATTTACAATAGAATAGTTAAGTCGTTTATTGACATAGTGTCCGGAGAAAGCCAGGCATTCTCCAGAACACTATATCACAGGCAAAAGTTTAGCCATGTGAATGCGTTGGTTCATTTTGAGGGGGTTTGAATTCTTTAGCCAGAGTAATGAGGTTTGTTCCCAACCGTTAAGTCACCCGACCTGATTCTTAATTCCCAACCCAAAACCCCAAATTAATCAATTTTCCCTACGCACCTAATACTTAATGTTTTTATTGTCTCGTTCACTAGACATTTTTATCGGTAGGGCTGCCAGCGGACTCTATCAGAATTTCCCTAAATATGAGATGGGAATATTGGGTAGGGGTTTAGAGTTTGGAAATACCTTCGCGGATGGCAAACTTGGTTAACTCGGCAATGTTATTGATTTTGAGTTTTTGCATGATCTGCCGTCGGTTTGCTTCAATAGTTTTGACGCTCACGTGAAGTGTGGAGGCGATATGTTTACTTGAAAACCCTTCGGAAAGCATTTGGAGAATATGTCTTTCTCGGGAATTTAAAAAATCATTGGCTGACTTTTCATCTTCTTTAAGTTGCTTGACATAGTCTTTGACCAGAATGCCTGTGATCTTACTGCTTAAATATATTTCATCTCGATTAATGGTTTGCAGGGCATTAATCAGATTGTCAAACATATCTTCTTTGAGCACATATCCCTTTGCTCCCGCTTTGAGCATATCAGAAATAATCTGCCGTTTGGAATGCATTGATAGACCAAGCACTTTTACATGAGGGAAGTCTCTGCATATTTGACTGGTAGCATCAATTCCATTCAGGTCTGGCATGGTTACATCCATGATGATGATATCAGGATGAAGTTGCTGTGTCATGTCAATAGCCATGCGGCCGCTGTGTGCCTGGCCGACAACACGAAATTGGTCTACATTATTGATGAGTATCGCCAGGCCGTTATTTAGCATAGCGTGATCATCCACTAACAATACTTTGGAAATAGTAGTTTCTGTTTTCAAATGGAACCCTACATCTTTTTAATTTTCAAACTACATCGAGAGGGGCAATCAGAGTGACTTTTGTTCCATGCTGTTGATCAGACTGAATGTCTAATTGGCCATGGGCATACGTTAACCTTTGCTGGATGCTGTATAGCCCAAATCCTCCCTCGGTTGTTGGAATAAGTTTATAATTCTTTACATCAAAGCCCTGCCCATTGTCTTCTACTGTGATTTTTACATCGTCCGTTTCCCTAACGATGTTTACTTTGATTTCACTGGCATTGGCATGTTTAATACAGTTAAGTATCAGCTCTTGCACAGATTGATAAAGTAAATTCAGCATACCCTTTTCTAAAGGGATTGGCAAACCATTATCAGAAATTTTAAACGATATTTTTTGATAGTCGCAGAGTTTTTCTTTGAGAAATTGATCCAATGCTGTTTTGAGATCGATCTGATCCAGTTCTGCAATGCGCATATCATAAGTTAAAGCTTTCACTTCATCAATCGCATCGTTTAATACATTGGATATATTTGCTAACAATTTTTCGCTATTTTCCCGTTGAGGTGAACATGTCAGTGCTTCAATGTTGAGTTTTGCCAGCATCAGGTTTTGACCGATACCATCATGAAGAAGCGAAGCCAGCCGTTGTCGTTCATGGATTTCAACATTCGTTAATTCAAAAACTAAATCATGTAGCGATGATTCATAGTCAATATGTCCTTGCTTGACAATTTGATTCGATGGATTTTTGATGGTTGAGCTTGTGTTATGTTTTTGAAAATAGAAAGGCTGTCGTTTTAAGATGAAACAGATGAACCAGACAATTGCAATCATCGCTAAGCGGTTAGGTGTTGCCCAACCATGAACAGGTGACATGGATCCGGCGGCAATGATGAAACCGCTCGAGAGTAATGCATAGGTGACTGGAAGTTTTTTGTTTCTGGAGCAATAAGAAACCGCAATGACTAATGGGTAGAAATAAAAGCAGGCGATCTCGGTGTTCAGAAAAAGATCGCACAGAAAAATAGCGCATGCCAAACTCGGTAAGACCGGCTTAGTCCAATCGAAATCCGTGCCCCTGTTTTTTAAGGTTGCCATCCTGAGTGCCTTAAAAACATTTCGTAATTGTAAAATTAAAATTCTGAAAGCCTGGGTAATGTAAGTCTAGGGAGAATTAATATATGCCATAGTCAAAACTTGTGACAATAAAAAAGTATGTTACTACAACAAAAAAGTATAAAATACCTAAATTAACTTTTCATAAGTCAAGCAATAGTAATACAAAGGAGAAAAACTTGGAAGGGAAATGCCTAGAAAAATATTAGAATTGTTTATCTTTCAAAACAGGGAACTTTTGTCGAGCTTCAATTAAGGTGTTTTTTTCGATTTGGGCTTGGAGTATCGCTTCGTTATTTTCCAGGCTCACAATGCATTCACCCTTGGGATTAAAGAGAATTGAGTGGCCATCGTAGGCATGATATTCATCGGTGCCAATACGGTTAAGGCCTAGCACATAGGCTTGGTTTTCTATGGCGCGCGCTTTGAGCAGGCTAAGCCAATGGTCTTTTCGCTTGGCCGGCCATGAGGCAATGACGGTAAAAAAATCAGTCGGGACATTCATGGCCATGCGAAAGATTTCAGGAAATCTCAGGTCATAGCAAACAAAGGGGCAAATGGTGAAATCATTTATTTGATATGGGCTTACGGTACGTCCTTGCTCAAAGCAATCGGTTTCGCCGCCAGGTGTGAAGGTGTGAATCTTTGTATAGCGATGAATGATTTCCCCTTGAGGATTGATTGTCACTGCTTGGTTTTGGCATTGACCCTGCTCAGGTCTATAGGTCAGCCCTGCATGAATATAAATAGACTTTTGTTGGGCAAGATCTTTGAGAAACACATGTGAAGGCCCATCGTTGGATTCTGCGGTATTGCCTGTATTGAAACTAAATCCTGTATCAAACATTTCCGGTAAGATCAAAAGGCTGCCGGGATTGATTGGATTCGCCGCAACTAATTCTTGAACCTTTTGGTGGTTGGCTTGTTTATCTTCCCAAGCGACATCGTACTGTAATGCAATAATATCCATGCATCAATTATATCGCTTGGTAGGCTGGTATAACAGCCTTAAATGCGGTTATTGATCGTTACCGTTAAGGCTGCAGTCCTCAGGTGTATCTAGCCATTTGTGGGCCAACCAGAAAAGATCTCCAGTGCTTACTTGGCCATCTTGGTTGATATCAGCACCTTGGCACCAATCTGGCAAGACGCATCCTGTTTGGTCCCATTGTGCTCCTAGAGCGGCTAAGTCATGCATATCGACTATATTATCATGGTTGATGTCCGCAAGCATATATTCGTCATTGGTAAAAACAATTGTAAATGGCTCGGAATCTGAATAGGAACCGGAGTCCGTTAGTTTGAACGTTACTTCCACGCGACCCACCCAGTCAGGATCGACAGAATAGATCCAGGTGTTGTTGTTTTCATCATTATTGATGAAAAAGATAGGGTGGATGTGAAGATTGCTCGATCCCAATTCGATAGAGTTGCCTGGTTCATCTGCAATATCAAAAGTTACATTATTCAAAGCATGAAATCCTTGAAAGTTATCGCCATTGACAAAATTTGTAAGGCTAACAATTTCAAGGCGGATGTCATGGCTGCCTGACATTGGGTATATCTCACCGGTACTGTTGGGGTCATATGTAACGATATGATCAAACCCTGGAATATTGTTTGTCCAGCCAGGAAAAATCGTGCTTCCTGAGTCAGTCAATAATATTTCGCATTCTGGTACGAAGGTCACTTTCAGTTGGTCACTATCGGTGATGCCAACCCAGATGTCTCCAATGTGTTGGGCGTGGCTTACATTAACACAAAAGCAAAGTACGATAAGTGTCTGAAGAGTGATTTTCATTGCTGTCTCCTTGTATTTTAAAGCATAGGGCAAATAGCGTTTATTTGCCCTATGCGTGCTATCAAAACCGGTTTTATAAATTAACCAATATTGGCTTTTTTTCTACGAATTAAAGCCATGCTACCACAACCCAATAAGAGCATCGTGGCAGGTTCTGGTACAAATGTCATGGTAAATTGACCTGAATCACCTAAGCCGCTGGCACCAAGATCTTTTAGGAAGAAGGTGGCAGATAAAACTTCGCCATCATAAGCAGGCACAAGGGTGGTATCGATATGGAACAAACCATGTTCATCGAAGTTTGGAGTACCAAGTTGGATACTTTGTCCTGGATTAATGGCGTTTCCAAGTTCGTCTCTAATGACTAAGCCAAAGTCTGTGCTGACAAGTTGAAGATAAATGTCAGAATTGACTGGCAACGTGTAAAAATCTTCAAGAGGTTCATCTGCATCAAGATTTGTGAAACCAGGAGCGTCATCAAGGTAGCCAGGGAAGAAAGGGTTCGATGATGAGGGTAAAACAATATCTTCATCGAAGTCACCTTCGAAAGCAAGAGCACCACCTGATGTTTGCCCAACGATAATATCGCCTTCATGGCCGTGTCCGGCGCTAGCAAAGGTAATAGTAGATAATGATAAAATAAGTGCTGTAACAATAACTAAGTGTTTAAATTTTGATAATAACATTTTTTCTCCTTTTGAATTATTTAATTCAACTATTTGGATTTCTCCGGGTCATATTTATTGGCAATATACTTAATGTTGCCAAAGGAACTTCTGTCCCATGCGACATCATACGTTTTAAGGAATTCCAGTTTTTCAGCATGGCCATCGATAAAAAGGTAATTTGATTTACCTTGATGGCGTTGATATGCTAATTGCTTTGCAGCATTGAGATAAGGCATTTCCTTGTCTTTATCGTAGCTAGCATACCAGCCTTCTGGATGAACATGATCCAGAACAGAGTATTCACCCTCTTCTGCAAGTTCAACGACAAAAATGGTGGTAAGATGCTGTCCGGTTTTGATAGCTTTTCGGTTGTTGAAGTCCAGACCTATTGATTCTGAAAGATAAAAATTAAGACCATAGCTACTGTTACGTTGGGCTAATATACTCGTTTCATTATTGATACGAGGGGTCGTAAAATGTGGGCTATTATCACCTGGACAGCGATATAGCAATTCATCTTCAGCATAAGGTGTTAACTGGCCAATCCATTTACCCTGGGATAGAATCGGTTGATTCGTATTCGTTTGGGTTTGGGTTTGGCTAAAGTTAAATTGGCCTGTGGCTGTTGGTAGATATTCATCATTATCTTCAGCGTACATCACTAGGGCATAGCCCATCGATCGCAAGTTGGCTAAGCAAACAATTGCATGAGCCTGCTTGCGGGCTTTTCCAAGTGCCGGCAATAGGACACTGACTAATATGGCTATAATAGAAATAACAACCAATAGTTCTACGAGCGTAAACGCTTTTTTGTGTCGCATGTCATCTTCACTTTCATAGAAGTAAGATGGAATTATAATATAATCAACAATGCACAATATTGTGAACTAAATGTTCTCATGAATATTTCTGCAGTGTTGGAACAAAAATAAAAAAGAAAGGCTTAAGAAAGGGTATTTTGCGGGGGGCCGCGATTTGTGTGCTTTAAAAGATAGTGATTAACTGGGTGGCTTGACTCAAACAAATCAAGCTTATAAATTTCCACATCATCACAATGAATGGATAATGCAATTGGATTGGTTGTTTGGATCGTATAGATGGATAAACAAACCGAGCAGTCGTCGCTTTGCGACGGTTGTGGGTTTTCTTTTTCATGCTGGTCTCTATGGTTAAACTTTGCCTGATGAGCATGTCCGTGGCTGCAATGGTTTGCTTGGTTTTTTTCACAGTGACCGGTGCAGTCATGGCTATATTTGAACGTACCACTGGCTAGTAACGCGATTGCGAGAATAAGGCTGTAAACCATTGTTTTGAGAGATTTTATCATTTTGCCTGGCTGCTTGTGGTCTGATAAATAGCGCTATTACGTTCAATTACGCCACATTATACCAAATGGTTCGTCCGTAATGCAAATAAATTTGCAATAAATAAGTGCGAGTTGATTTTTGACAGTGAGGCTTATTTACGTAAAATGATGGTATGGAAGAAGTAAATACAATAAAGCATGGCGATTGTATTAAGGTTTTAAACCAATATTTATCAGATAATCAGAATGATCCCTTTGTGGACCTGATTTTTGCCGATCCGCCATTTAATATTGGCTATGATTACGATAAGTATGATGACAAAGTCGACTATGATGCCTACGTTGCGTGGACGCATGATTGGATGAAGGCGTGCTGTGATGTATTGCTTTCGCATGGGTCTTTTTGGATTGCGATCGGTGATGATTATGCCGCGGAAGTGAAAATGACTGCACGTCAATTAGGTCTGACGATGCGTAACTGGATCATTTGGTACTATACCTTTGGTCAGAATACCAAAAAGAAATTTTCGCGTTCGCATACCCACATCTTTTATTTTGTCAAAGATCCCAAGAATTTTACATTCAATGATGATGTCATCCGCGTGCCTTCGGCGCGTCAAACGACTTACAACGACAAACGTGCCGACGCTCGGGGCAAGGTGCCCGACGATACCTGGATTTTACGTCCACAAGAAATTGAAGACGCCGGTGCCTTCGAAGCAGGTGAAGATACCTGGCATATTCCGCGAGTGTGCGGTACCTTCAAAGAACGTCGCGGGTTTCATGGTTGCCAGATGCCGGAAAAACTTTTGGAAAGAATCATTCTGACCGCCAGTGATCCGGGCCAGTTTGTCCTCGATCCTTTCAGCGGCAGCGGAACGACAGTCGCAGTTGCTGCGAAAAATGGTCGAAAATTTTTGGGGATCGATTTATCCGAAAACTATGTCGAGCAAGGTCTGCAGCGACTTGAGCAGCAGCCTGAAACGTTATTTTAGAAGGATAATGACAAATTCAGATGTCAAACCTTTCACTAAAATATTTTTCCATTATTGTATTGTTGTTTACACAGCAACTTCAATCAACACAAGAGGGGCACTATTTCCAACCTGCTGCGAAAATGCATGCCGCGCTCGCGGCCCATACTGCGACGGTATTGCAGGATGGAAATGTATTGGTGGTGGGGGGGCTCGGTAAACTCTTTTTTTTGCCTGTTGCGGTGAACCAAGCTCAAATCTACGATGTCAAAACTAATCAATGGCGGGTGGTGAAGGGGAAATTAAATCGAGGGCGTTTAAATCATGCATCGATTTTATTGCCCGATGGTAAAGTGCTGGTAGTAGGAGGCATTGCACAAGATCGTAGCTCATTAAGCTCAGTCGAGTTGTTTGATCCGAAAACGGAAACCTTTGAACTCATTGGCAATATGGTTGGAAAACGCAACAAGCCTTGTTTAAACCTTCTGGCCAATGGCTCCGTATTTATTTCAGGTGATATGCGTGATTGTGAAATCTTTGAGAAAACCGACGGTGGTTATCAATTACGCCGAATTAAAAGTACGACTTATTCGTTTCATAAAGATCATGCAACGGTGACCTTGAAAGATGGGGCTGTCTTGTTAATTGGTGGTCGCACGACGCGAATGGAACGATTTGATCCTGTGACAGAAACGTTTTCACGATGCGATGCGCGATGTGATTCGGTGATTGATGATCAAGCCGCGGTGTTGTTATATGATGGTCGCGTATTTATTGCCGGAGGGCAAATGGTCTATACGATGGCGAGCGTCAATCGTACCTGGCTCTATGATCCAACGCATGATGCTCTTTTGCCAGGACCAGATTTGACGATTCAGCAGGGAGATCGAGCCATTCCTGGAGCAGCGGATATTGTCGCTGTTGATTTGTTTGAATCTCATCCTCAACATCAAGGTAAATATATTTTATTATGTGGTGGTGAGTATGACCCTGGGAAATCAAGTCAGCCAAATACGAAAAAAGAAAAAGATACGAATCTGAAATTTGCCAAAGTTTATGATGCCGTTGAAAACAAATTTTATGATGTGGGCCCTATGCTGAAGGTGCGAGATGAATTTCAAGCGGTCTTATTACCGCCAGAGAAAAATCAGTCGCGTGTTTTCATTATGGGAGGTAGTGGCCAAACGGATAATCTGCAATCCACCTGCGAGATCTTTTCCTGGAAACCGAACTTTTCTTTCGATTAACCAGAAACGCTAAATTCTTCAGTGATTAACGTGACCGTTCGGATATGTTTGATCAGATCCGGATCCTGGGTTTTGTGAAATTTCGCACCCAGTGAATACCAGCCATCGCCATGATTCTTGGCACGCACAACCATGCCAATGAGCGGCTCAAGTTGTTTGTCGTCGAGCTGTTTGATGGTGATATAAATATTCTGCCCCACATCAATTTTGCGTGGCGATAAAAAGCAAATCCCCGAACGGGAAATATTATGGGCAATGATGTTTTCAACTTTTCCCAGTTTGTATTTTTGATCGATGTGGTAAATAGGTCGCGTTTGCATCGGCATGCGAAACGTAAAGCGTGGCATGCGTTCGGTGGGAATATCAGCTGATTTGCAATATTCCATTAATGCTTCAGCGTTCCAATTGCGTTCGATGTTGAGTTGCTCTTTCATCATTTTTTGAAATTGGCCTAAAATTGCTTCATCGTATTTCTTTGGTGCTTCCAGCGATAACATTTTCATCACATCATGGATCGAATAGGATTTGATTCGATAAGGTCGAACCGACGTCATCGCTTCGTAGGTGTCTACAATGCCAATCATGCGGCCAAATACTGAAATTTCTTTACTTGCAAGCTCGTTAGGATAGCCACTGCCATCCAGGCGTTCATGATGTTCTTTGACGATTTGTATTGAGGTAGAAGAGACAAGCTCTTTTTCTTCTAGAAATTCAACACCAAGCGTGACATGTTTTTGCAAAATCTTCATTTCTTCTTTGGTTAGTTTGTCATCTTTATTTAAGATTTCGCTCGGAATGAAGATTTTTCCAATATCATGCAGCAGTGCACCTGTACCAATGTCTTCCAGAGTCTCGCGATCAAACTCAAGTTTGATTCCCAGAGCAATCATCGAAATACAAACGTTGACGACATGCGTGGCGTTATAGTAATCATGGTTTGATATTTCAAACAAATGCTTAAAGGCATTTTTGTTTTGCAAAATAAGTTGGACCAATGCTTTGGAAACGTTCTGTACACGTTTGATGGCTTTGTCTTTTGGTGGTTTGTTATAGACCTGGTCAATCAAAGCGATGCTGGTCGAGTATAAAATTTCAGCTTTGCGTTCCGTTGGTAATTCTGGATCTGAAACAATATTGGTCAGACAACTTTCCAATGTGGAATAATATTTCAGGTGATCTTTAACAGGGACATAGGCAAATTGCACTTTTGATCGAATGAGCTGTTCGACATCTTCCTGGGTGATTTCGAGTTCTTTGTCACGATAGAGCGTAAAGTTGCCATTATTGAGTAAATATAAGTTCAACTTTTTCAGAATCGTAAAGGGGATGTCCCGCAAAGGCACCGGAAGGTAACCGGCCTGTTTTCCCATGGGGTTATCGACAAGGTAATTGACTAATGAATCCAGTTGTTTATCGGACATCTATTATTTCCATTCCTGCTAAAATTAAACCATATCACCAAACTATTTATCGACGTAACATCATGGCGATTCTAGCGCAATGGATCTTTTAAATAAGAGTTTTCCGGCTTTTTATCAATGCATTGTAAGCCTGATCAGTTTGTAACGATTGTGAGTAGGGTGTTTGTGAAATGAGATGACAAAACAAGCGATATTATCGGAATGTTTTAGCGAGAGGGGGACCGCATTATGATATTGTAATTATTGATAGGCATAAAAAAAGGCGGGTCGCTAGCAACCCGCCTCGCCTTGTTGATATACTCCGATACTTCCTTTAGGCACTCACATTAACTGTGCCTGCTCCACTACCACCTGCTGCCATCTGACCGCCTGCACCGCCAGAGGCATCTCCACTACCACCCATCATCGCTGTTTGATTGTAGCTGCCGTTGGCAGAATTTTGTGAAATCATTTCGTTTGAGTTTGAAACCGTTTCACTACTGCTGATTTCGACACTGCTACTTGAAGAACTCATAAAACTAAATGAGCTAGAACTGCTTGAGCTACTTTGGTTGTTGCCCGTCAAAAGTTCTAAAAGTTTTTTAATCATTTCTAAAATGTCATCGTTATGACTGCTCATGCTAAATGAGCTAGAATGACTTGAAATGCTTGTTTGGCTAGAAATACTGGTATTCTGGCTTGATGAACTTGATGCGCTCATGGCATTCATTTCGCCGCTGCTTTGACCACTGCTTTGGGCTGCACCGCCTGCGGCCATTGACATACTTGCACCAGAACCTGCTGATAGACTCGATACTTCACTCATAAGTTTCTCCTTTTCCTCTTAAGTTTGGAGTTAAAAATATTGAATGAATATTTTTGTATTTTTTGAGATCTCTGATTCAGGCCCGAACGATTTCTTCCCAAACCAGATGTCTATTCCCGTATTGTTTTATCTCTGCTGTATACTATTCAAACCGCGTGCCAGAAATGATCAAAGAAGTCTCAGAAAATAGTTGACTGTAATTAGCCAATAATTAAGAGGTTAAGAATTCACCGTCCTATAATGATTTTGTCGTCAGTTGTAACGGTTACGGTAGGCTGTTTAAATAAAACAACATCTCTGATAATAAAAATCGAAGGTAAAATTCTTAAGTAGCTTTAGGATAAGGTGCTAGCGTTGTGTTGCTTGGTAGGTGTTCCGATAACCGTATTGGTTAAGGTTTGTTGCAAAAGAGTCCAAGGCTAGCCATGATGTGGAATGAGTATGTTACTTTGGAATAAGGAAGCTCAGATGTAATCCGCTATGTATCAAGTGAATTTGAATCCAGGTGTCGCGATCCATTTTTCCCATGAGTGGGGATGGATGAAATGTTTTGCATTGGCGCACTTCTTCAACAATATTTTTGAACCATTGAATGGTTTCATCTTCGGATTTGTCTGTGCGAGGCTCTAAGGCAGGAAATGTTTTAAAACCTGACGGGATGGTATTTGTTTTTAAAGCTTTTTTGCGAAAATAGGGGCCAAATAATTTTAAAAAGAAAGGAACTTTAAAATCAAACCCATGTACGGATCGAGTCATAAATTTTCCCAGATGGTCTAAGCATTGAGCCAAATCCCATTGTCCTGCTTTATCATAACCATGTTCATGTAATTGATTGACTTCGTGAATGAGTTCGTCGAGGGTTTTCAAGTTAAGCTTGCGAGCTTTCATTTATGTCTCTCCAAATGGTAATACCATATCAGTATTACGTTGATGTCGTGATATTCGTTCATCCTATAATGTGTTTGATGTCATTGAAAATAAGAAATAATTGCGAATATAATGTTTTTCTAGTCTCAAAATTTGCTTTTTCCCTAATGCGGTTTATAATTAAATGTCATGAAAATCATTGTCGCGCCCGATTCGTTCAAGGGTTCCATATCTTCTATCAATGCTTGTCAGGCCATAACGCGTGGGATTCAGCGTGTCATGCCCGAAGCCTATATCATTCAAATTCCCATGGCCGATGGTGGTGAAGGTACTGTTGAAGCACTCGTCAACGCGACCAAAGGGGAATATCGCAAGATTAAGGTTTGTGGACCTTTGAGTGATAAAGTCGATGCGCAATATGGGATCCTAACCAAAAATGGGAACATGGCCGTTATTGAAATAGCGCAAGCCGCCGGGCTTCCTCTGGTGCCTGAGCATAAGCGCAATCCACTTAATACGACAACGTATGGTTTAGGTGAAATCATTCTTGATGCTGTGAGCATCGGGCTTAAGCGGTTTATCATTGGATTAGGTGGCTCTGCTACCAACGATTGCGGTTGCGGCATGGCACAATCACTCGGTGTCGTTTTTCAGGATCATGAATGGAAACCAATTCATAGTTTAATGAATGGCCGCACCATGGGCAATGTCTCACTCGTCGATGCGAGTGGACTGAATCATGGTTTAAAGCAATGTGAATTCATTGTGGCTTGTGATGTAAAAAATCCGTTGCTGGGTTCCAACGGTGCAACATATACCTATGGCCCGCAAAAAGGCGCCAGCGATGCCGATCTAACCGAACTTGAAGCTAACATGTCACATGTCATTGGACATATCGAACATGCGACCCAACGACAAGTTCGTGACATTGAAGGTGCTGGTGCTGCTGGTGGTCTGGGAGCTGGGCTCATGGCATTTTTAGATGCCAAGCTTAAGCGAGGGATTGATATTGTTCTTGAGCATAGCGGCTTCGAAGAAAAAATCAAAGATGCCGATTTGGTCATTACCGGTGAAGGAAAAGTGGATCATACCACCGTACAAGGAAAAACCCTCAGCGGTATCGCCGCCTGCGCCAAACAGCATCATGTTCCAGTCATCGCACTAGCAGGAAGTGTTGGCTCAGGTACAGAAGATTTGTATGACATAGGCATCAATGCCGTCCTTCCTATTTGCAACGAGCCGATGGCGTTAGAAACCGCTATGGCCAACGCCGAAGAATTAATTGAAGCTGCATCCATGCGTGCTTTGCAAATTCTGAAGTCGGTTATCAATTCTGCATAAAAAAACCTGCATCCAGACATGAATGCAGGTTTCAAATGTTCTATTATTACGATTAATTAGCTTTTGGCTTTATCGTAATTTTCTGAAACTTTATCCCAGTTAACCACATTCCAGAAAGCGGCGATGTAATCGGGACGACGATTCTGGTAGTTTAAGTAGTACGCATGCTCCCAAACATCCAAGCCAAGGATCGGGGTATGGCCACTCATATAAGGGCTATCTTGGTTGCCGGTAGAGCCAACATGCAATTTGCCATCAGCATCTAAACCTAACCAGGCCCAACCTGAGCCAAAGCGTGTTGCCGCAGCATTGCCAAACGCTTCTTTGAAAGCGTCGAAGCTACCAAAGGTCGCGTTGATGTCATCGGCTAAAGCACCAGAAGGTGCTCCGCCTTTGCCTGGGCCAATCACTTCCCAGAATAATGAGTGGTTAGCGTGGCCACCGCCATTGTTGATGACGGCTTGGCGTTTTTCTTCGGGAATGATGCTCAAATCTTTCACCAGTTCGATAATGCAGTCTGGTACATCAATACCAGCAATAGCATCATTCAATTTGGTCACATAAGCATTATGGTGTTTGGTATGATGTATTTCCATCGTCTTCGCATCGATGTGCGGTTCGAGGGCATCATAGCTATAGGGTAAATCGGGAAGTGTAAAAGACATTGAATATCTCCTTTGTGTCAAAATGATTCGAAATTATAGTTTTCTGCGTTTGGCTGGAGCTTTTCTTTGTTTTTAAGTAAAAAAGCCATAATAAAATATCCAAAACGGGATATTATGCTCCTGGCATGGGTTTGTCAAGAATTGTCAAAGGCTAGAAAGATTTTTGTCGAAAGAAGAGCATTTAATCGATTTTGCTTAACGTTAAAAAAAACTGTAAGTACTTATTACTCCATTTATAGAATGAAGTTATCACAAAAAGTTTCTGAGAAGATTCAGAAATGTTGTTTGCAATTATCAGGAAAATTACTATGATAGGTTGTGCAAGGAACGAATAATTAGAGGGATTTAGGGAGAGTAGGGTTTGTTTCCCAAAAAACTAGTTGTATGTGTATAATAAAGTTAAGATTGACGTCATAAAATTTCTCATTTGGGTGATGACATGGATATCAAACCTGTAAAATGACGAAATATAGATGTGGGGATGACAAACTGGCCTTGAATTAACACCCGCCAATGTGTTATTTCTTCAAAAAAATAGAAAAGTGACTATCGAGTTTCGTCTATATACTTATGATATAGATGTGTAAGGCTTAAGATTTATGGCGAATGGTTTATTAATAACATTCAAAATATTTAAAGATGGGAAATTGTGCGAGCAATTACCCCAGACTGGGTTTCATCTTTTTGGTCCAGATGACATTCCTGTGCGCAGTGAGTTTCAGTTGAACCCAGGTGAAATCATTGGTATCCGCCGCAATGAAGGCGCGGTTGGTCTTTCAACCATGTGGCAGGTCGAAGGATTTGGCAAATGTGCTTTGCAGACAACTCGGCTCCCTGTTCGTGAGAAATTTTATAATCTCAATGTTGAAATTGCCCGCTCGCGTTTGCTACGAATCAGTCAAAAGCGTGAAGAGTGGGGCTTGACTGATTTGACCTTGACAGAAAATCAACACGATTTAATTGATCAATCTATGGAGCATTTTATTTCAGCCTTGTGTCATTTACCCGATCCAGAAAAAGCATCGCAATTTGCTGATGCGTCTTTGAACCTTTCCATGAAAATGGGTGAATCGTTGGCAATGTCACATGCTGAGATGTTTTTGAAGCGTCGCGTTGAAACACAAAGTGTCAAACGTCATAATTTTGGATGTGTGTTTGATACAACGCGAATCAATGATAAAGATTATCTAAGAATCATTAAGGATAATTTTCATTTTGTGACCATTCCTGTTACTTGGAAGCAAATAGAGCCTAAGGAGCAGGAATTGAATTTTGATGAATTGGATGCCTGCATTAGCTGGTTGGCAAAAAATCGCATCGCTGTTCGTGTGGGTCCTCTACTGAGTTTTGCTCCGGAGCATGTCCCTGATTGGCTGTTTATCTGGGAAAATGATTTTGAGCAAGTTCGAGAAATGGCCTATGAATATATTAGCACGATCGTCACTCGCTATGAAGGAAAAGTGCAAGCCTGGGATGTGGTCAGCGGCCTGAATGCAAACAATTGTTTTAAGTTCAGTTTTGAGCAAATTGTTGAGATGACTCGCAGTGCAACCCTTGCCGCTAAGCGGGCTTCAGCGAGATCGCTAATTCTTGTGGGTCTTACGGAATTGTGGGGTGAATATTATTCCAGAAATCAACGTGCGGTCCCACCGATGATTTATGCAGACGCTGTTTATCAGAGTGGTATTCATTTTGATGGGTATAGCATCCATCTGAGTTTTGGTGCTAACAAGCAGGGTATGCAAACCAGAGATTTGCTTGAACTGTCGATTATGATGGATCGCTTTGCTCATTTTGGTAAACCTTTGCACGTATCAAGTATTAAGGTGCCAAGTCAGCCTGTGACATCTGCTGAAGCTAGTAATGGCGTGACCGATGGTGGTTTTTGGCATGGCTCCTGGACGCCAGAGATTCAAAAGCAGTGGCTCAGTGCTTTTTACCAAATTGCCCTAAGTAAACCATTTGTTGAAACTGTTTCCTGGGATAATTTAATTGATCAAAGTAATGGTGCGGTTCATCATGGTGGTCTGCTGGCTCCGGATTTGACCCGGAAACCTGCTTTCGATCAACTTTGTAATCTTAAGAAAACGCTCATTTCAAATGGAAGTTCTTCCTAATCATTTATTTGCAAGTCATTCTTATGAATTAGCTTATAGGATGAATGCTCCATTGACACTTTTTCCCATACCGCATATGATACCTCTATGTCATTTGAGAAATTAGCTGGTAAATTTATTGTTTTGGATGGTCCCGATGGTGCTGGTAAAAGTACGCAGGTCCAGAAACTGGCTGATCAATTAAATGCTCAATCCATCAAAGCTGTTATAGTGCGCGATCCTGGCGGAACCAATATTGGTGATCAAATCAGAAACATATTATTAAGCCATGATAGTGAGGGGATGCATGCAACTTGTGAAGCACTGCTCTACATGGCTAGTCGAGCACAACTCTGGCAGGAAAAAATTGAACCGGCGTTAGCTCAAGGTGCTTGTGTGATTTCGGATCGCTGGATTTCCAGTACCATCGCGTATCAGGCTGTTGCTGGACGCATTGGTGTGGAGAAAATTTTACAAATTGCTAATGCATCCATGGAACGCGTTTGGCCAGATGTCACCATTATTGTTGATTTACCGAGCGACCATGGTTTGCAACGCGCTGGCGAGCAATTGGATCGTATGGAGAGTAAAGGTGCCGAGTACCATCAAAAAGTTCGCCAAGCCTATTTGGATTTGGCGAAAGTTCAGCCCGGTTTTTCGGTGATCAATGGCAGTGGCACCATTGATCAGGTTCATGATAAAGTTTGTGAGGTGGTTAATGGTTATGTCACTGCTTGATATTCATGGACATGACCAGGTTTTGTTGCAACTACAGCGGCAAGTTCGCAATGATCGTGTACCTCATGGATTAATTTTTCATGGCCCGCAGGGCATTGGAAAAAAATCACTTGCACGCATGTGGGCTAAATCACTCCTTTGTGAGAATCCGATTGAAAAACCCTGGCAGCCTCAATTGAATCAAACAACGGGTGAAACATTGCCTGAGTCAATTATCGATAGTTGTGGCCAGTGTCATCAATGTCAGATGTTTGAAAGTGCCAGTCATCCAGATCTTCACATGGTTGATAAATCACTTATTCAATACGCCAGTCAGGGACGCGAACGGCAAATGATTTCGCTGCCGATTGATGTGATTCGAGAATTCGTTATTCAACCTGCAGGCAGTAAACCAACGCATGGTCGTGCGAGAATATTTATTATCGATGGTGCTCATGAAATGCGTTTTGAAGCACAAAATGCATTTTTAAAAACCTTGGAAGAGCCTCCTGAAAAGACATTTATTATTTTAGTCACGCCACAGCTGGATCGATTGCTGACGACCGTGTTGTCCCGATGTCAGAAGTTTCGATTTAATGGTTTGGATAAAGCCTTCATATTGGAAAAAATGAGTCAGTCAGGCGTTGATACCAATCAGCAAAACTATTGGGCTGATTTTTGCCAGGGGCAATTAGGTTGGGGCTTGTCACTCATTCAGCTGGATTTGTATGAAACGAAATGCAATATTTTATCTCAATTGGTAGATCTACGAGCAGAGAGTGTGCTCGACTTTGCCAAATGGTTGGTCGATCAAGCTAAAGACTTTGGCAAGAACTATGTCGATCAGAAACTAGGTGCCTCAGCCAGCAGTGCCAACAGGCAAGGGATGAGTTTGTTTTTAGCTATCATGGCACATGGCCTCAATCAGGCATTGCGACTGCTCGCACATCAAGGGGCTCAAGTTGAATTGCAATTCGATCAGGCTGATGTGCTGGATAGGCTTGCCAGAAAATTCGGAATTTATGGTTGCAACGAAGCGATCTGGGCGATTCATGAGGCAGAAAAGATGCTTGAGGCCAATGTGAATCCAACTTTGCTTTTCGAGAAATTATTGTTACAATGCGTAGAATGCGTGCGTCGATCTGGTGAAAAAGGATTGACCGCCTGAGAATAAGTGATATTTTCCAGCGGGTCTTGATGATTAGGCTTGCGGTTGTAAAAGGTAAATATATATGATTCAAGAGCTTAACGATAGTCAGCCTGAAGAGCAAAAGCCTGAGGTTGGCCAGGAGCCCTCTGAAAAAAACTTGGAACCTGAGAATCAGGTGGCCGAGCAATCTGTCGAAAAAGACAAAGAAAAAGAGGATTTGCCCAAGCGAACCGTTCTTGTGCGGTATGGCAAGGTCGGTTTAATAGGGCAGTTTCGCCATAATGAAAGAACGATTCCCAGCATCAAAACGCATGTTGTTGTACAGACAGATCGCGGCCTGGAAATGGGTGAAGTCATCTCGCCTTCGGGTGCCCACCGTGGTTGCACATGTGTTATTCCCAAGGAAAATATAGATAAATACATCAAAGACAGTGGACCGGATTACCCTTTTTCTCGTAATGGAAAAGTCGTGCGTTTAGCCACCGTTCAGGATCTGAATGAATATCGCCATATAGAAGAAAACGCTATCAATGAAGGTAAGCGTTGCAAAGAGCTGATTAAAAAGCTCAATCTTGAAATGAAAATTGTTGAGATCGAACATCTTTTTGGTGGCGATCGCATCATTTATTATTTCATGGCAGAAGGTCGAATTGATTTTCGTGAATTGGTCAAACAGCTTGCTAAGGAATTTAATACCCGCATCGAGATGCGTCAGGTTGGCGCTCGTGATGAAGCGATGCTGGTGGGGGACTATGATACCTGTGGGCAAGAACTTTGCTGTAAACGCTTTTTAAAGGTCTTGCAGCCCGTTTCTATGCGTATGGCCAAAGTACAGAGAACAACCCTGGATCCGGCAAAAATCTCCGGTCGTTGTGGTCGTTTAAAATGCTGTCTGCGATATGAAAATGTTGGCTATGAAGAATTGCAAAAGCGTTTGCCTAAAAATAATACCATGGTGCTTAGTGAATTAGGACATGGTCGTGTCGTTGATTCCATGGTGCTAACGCAACTGGTTAAGATACGCCTGGAAGAAACAGGGCGTATGGTTGCTGTGAATGTTGAAGAGCTGTTGGATCGAAATTACAAGCCTACTGAGGAAGAACTCAAACGTCAAAAAGAGATTCAGGCGAAAAAAGAAGCCAAGCAGCAGCAACGCGAACGTAAACAGCAGCAGGCTGATGAAAAAGCCGATCAACGCAAAAATGCTCGTGATAACCAAGGCAGAAAGGATCAGCGACAAAAAGATCCACGCCAGCGAGATCAAAAAAATAAAGATAACGAGCAAAAAAAGGATGATCAATCCTCTCCCCAAGCTCAACAGGGGCAAGAAGGCCAGGAAGGCGCTCCAAAGAAGAAACGCCGTCGTCGCCGTCGTCGTCGCAAAAAAACTGATGGCGGAGGTGAAAATAGTGGCGGATCAGATAATCCCTCGCCACCTTCTGAGTAGTAAGTCTTAACTCATTTAATATTAATAAGATATAATTGTTGTTTTCTTTTGGGAATTATACTTGACCCAAAGTGTTACATTTGTAACAATAATTAGTGTTACGAGTGTAACATTAGGAGAGCACTGATGGCGAAAAAGCCAAATATATCTGAAGCAGAGTGGAAAGTCATGGAACTGCTGTGGGCAAGTTCGCCTCAAACGGTCAGTGACATGGTTCAGGCTTTATCGCAAAGCAGCGAATGGAAGCCAGAAACCATTCGTACACTTATCAATCGGTTAACTAAGAAAAATATTATTGGGTTTGAGAAAAAGGGTAAGCGGCACTACTACGTTCCTTTGTTGACGAAAGATGAGTGCGTAAAAGCTCAAACCGAATCTTTTTTATCGCGAGCTGGCGGTCATTTTTTTAAACCTTTTCTCTTGAATTTCATAGAAGAAGAGCGGTTTTCTCAAAAGGAAATTGAGCAACTTCAGGATATTATCAATAAAAAGAAAAGACCAGACTGATCTCGTAACAATTCTGTAACGTTGTTCAATATAATTTGGGCTTTACAATACCATTTTGAATAGGGAATAGGATATGATGTTTAAAGATAAACTATTAGAGCAGATTGTGATAAATGCAAAGGCTGGTGACGAGATCGCATTGAACGAACTAGCTACGTTGGCCGATAAACGACTTTCGATTTATTTTCAACGTAAGTGCAACAATAAGCAAGATGCCGAAGATCTTACCCAGGAAACGTTATTGAAAATGTATCGGTGCCTGGAAGGGTTGTGCCAAGTGTCGCGATTTTGGTCTTGGCTTTTTACCATCGCAGCCAATATCAAAAATAGTTATTACCGTAAGGTATGCCGCCAGGGACCTAGTCAGTCGATTGATTTTATTGATGAAAGTTCGGATGTTGTAAAGGCGTCTAAACAGCAATCAAGCCTTGAAGAAATGGTTTCAAAAGAAAAGAGTCTTTTGATTACAGAAGCCATTGACCAATTAAAGGAACGATCAAAATTTGCTATAACGAATCGTTATTTTTTGCGACAGGGCTATGATAAAATTAGTTCTGACATCGGTTGCAGTGAAACTATTGCACGAAGCATTGTTCATCGTGCTCGACAGAAACTAAAAATTCAATTTCAAAAACAAGACCTCCTGTCTGCTTAGGAAATCAATTTATTATGAAAATGCGATGGGTGTCTACGTTATTGGTATTGATTTCTTTTGGCTTATTTTCTTGCTCTAGCCAAAAGATTCCTTTAGAGGATTCTATTGTTCATACAAAATTGGCTGGAAATAAGTATTTTTTGAAGTTAGAAAATTCCCAGTCTTACTCCTTTGAAGAAAAGTGTCGGCATCTCTATTTGCGCGCTGCTCAGCTCACTGTTCAGGGCGGATTCAACTATTTCTTGGTTTTAGACGACGGTGTAGAGCAGGTTATCTATCAAGATCAATTTTATTTTGATGAAGGCTATAGCAAAGAGCCTCCGACTAAACCTGAGTTTCGTTATTATACTAAGAATAATCCAAAAATGAATATTCAATGCTTTAATGAAAGACCTTTGCGAGATGATCTGTGGGCAATTTCTACGGGAGATTTTGTCCATGCTGATTCATATTTACAAAATAATGAGAACTAGCCTTCCTGCCTTTTAAGGCAGTTTTTATTTTGAACAAACTAATATTTGCATTCACTTTTTAATCCTTTAACGATATACTCTAGCTTGGTTTTGACACCAGAGTAGTTTACCTCTATCTTGTTATTATCAAGGAGTTTGTGACTTTATGGCTCGAAGGATTTTAGTGACGGCGGCTTTGCCCTATGCCAATGGTTCGATTCACATCGGGCACTTGGTGGAATATGTGCAAACCGATATCTGGGTGCGATTCCAGAAATTACGCGGCAACGACTGTATTTACTGTTGTGCCGACGATACCCATGGCACGCCGATCATGTTGCGGGCCCGCCGCGAGGGCGTCAAACCTGAAGAGTTAATCGCCGGAATGCATGAAGAACATGTACGCGATTTTGCTGGTTTTGATGTTGCTTTCGATAGTTACTATAGTACGCACTCTGAAGAAAATAAAAAACTGGCCGAAACGATTTACCTTCGACTGAAAGAAGGAGGGCATATTGACACGCGAGATATCGAGCAGGCTTACTGTGAATCGTGCGCCATGTTTTTACCCGATCGTTTCATTCGTGGCACTTGTCCCAAGTGTAAAGCCCCTGATCAGTATGGCGACCATTGTGAAATATGCAATGCAACCTATTCTCCTATCGAGCTCATTAAACCTAAGTGTGCTCAATGTCAAGATACGCCCATCCAGAAAAAGAGCCAACACTTGTTTTTCAAGCTGGGAGATTTTACCGATCAGCTAAAAGAGTGGATCGGTGGTGGACATGTCCACGAACAAGTTCAAAATAAACTTCAGGAATGGTTTGATGACGGCCTTAAAGATTGGGACATTTCTCGTGATGCTCCCTATTTTGGTTTTGAAATTCCCGGTGAGAAAGATAAATACTTTTACGTCTGGTTAGATGCCCCAATTGGCTATATGGCCAGTACGCAGAATTACTGTAATCTAAATAATAAAAATTTCGATGATTACTGGCATAATCCTGAAACAGAGATTTATCATTTTATTGGAAAAGATATTACATATTTTCACGCTCTTTTCTGGCCTGCCATGTTGATGGGGTCCGGGTTCAATACTCCCAAACAATTAGCGATCCATGGGTTTCTAACAGTCAATGGTGAAAAAATGAGTAAGTCTCGCGGCACGTTTATTAACGCCTCAACCTATCTCAATCATTTGGATCCGCAATTCCTTCGTTACTATTATGCCTGCAAGTTAGGGCCTGGCACCGAAGACATTGACTTAAATACTGAAGACTTTGTTTTACGTGTTAATAGTGATCTTGTGGGTAAAGTCGCGAACCTGGTATCACGCAGTGCATCCATGCTCAATAAAAACTTGGAAGGGCAACTTTCCGTGTTGGGTGATGAAGGGGCGGCCTTAATCAAGAAGCTTCAAGATGAATCCGAATCGGTTGCTGAAGATTTCGAAGAACGTCGATACAACGCGGCCGTACGGAAAATCTGCGGATTGGCTGATGAAGTAAATCGTTATTTTGACCAACGCAAGCCTTGGGTCGAAATTAAAGAAGATAAAGCCGCTGCACAAGAAACGCTTACCGTGGCATTGAATGCCTCAAGAATTCTAGCTATTTATTTAAAACCTGTTTTACCAGCTTATACTGAAAAGGTTGAAAGAATTTTAAATATCGATTCATTGGTATGGTCTGACGCTCAGGCGATTTTAGAAAATCATACCATTGGAAGTTTTGAAAGATTAATTGAACGGGTCGATCCCGAGAAAGTGAATGCAATGATAGAGGAAAGTAAAGAAGAGCAGCAAGAGCATCAGCGAGCCGAATCTGAGCCAAGTGAACTCGATAAAGAACCCATCGCTGAGCAGATCACCTTTGATGATTTTATGAAGGTTGATTTGCGTGTGGCCGAAGTGGTAAAGGCTGAACTTGTTGAAGGTGCAGATAAGTTGCTCCGTTTGGAATTAAGCTTAGGTAGCGAAACGCGAACCGTGTTAGCTGGCTTGCGACTCGCGTATGAGCCAGAACAACTTGTCGGTAAGCAAATGGTTATGTGTGCTAACCTTGCTCCACGTAAAATGAAATTCGGTACTAGCGAAGGTATGATCCTCGCCGCCGGTCCTGGTAAAAACGAAGTTTTCGCTTTACGCGTTGACGAAGGCGCACAACCCGGCCAACGCGTCCATTAAGGTTAAGCTTGTGTGGCAGCCTCATCTCGATGACATCGAGATGGGGGAGGGTGTTTTTAACAAAACGTCACAAATGAATGAAACATTCTGGAGAATAAAATGCATCATCAACCTGACAAAAGTATCGAAGAAATTATTCTGGAAGATGGCCGTTATCCACTCGAAGCAGTGCAGTTTGTTCGTGAAGGATTAAATCATACCATCCAGATGTTTCATCCAGAAAAAGAACCGGGCCAGCGTCAACATGTCGGGGGTGATCAACTTTGTGAAGGCATGAAGCATCTGGCAATGAAACGATGGGGGTTCATGGCGCGTAGCGTTCTTAAAGGCTGGAACATCACATCCACTCGCGATTTTGGCGAAATCGTCTTTCTGCTCGTCGATAGCGGCTGGATGATGAAAGAGAGCCAGGATTGCATTGAAGATTTCGATAACGTCTTTGATTTCCAGGAAGTTTTGGAACGTGATTACGAGATAGAAATTTAATTTTGCCTTCCAAAATCTATATCATATACTGAAGATTCAATCAGCTATTGGGGCGGGTAACTGGGTCCTATAATTTATTCTTTTGTACTATTTCTATTATTAAACATCGGTTAATCGGATATTAGCTACTGTTAAGGTGCTGAGAAGCAGCATTTTGCGGAAATCGTTCAATCGAATCAGCCATTTCGCCGAATGATAAAGTATGCAAATCTCGCGATTTAGCAGAGTTTAATATGGAACGTAGGTGTCGACAGTATTGCGAGCCTGTCGACAAGGTTGACTCAATGGGAACAATTCTCCAAAAGTCAAAAAAAAGGATAATGGAATTATCTAACTTTTAGGAATCACTCAGGCTTGAGTGGCGTGGGAAAAAGTATGACTGAAAAAAATGAAAAAGCGTCGGGTTCTTCGAAGCTACATAAATTGTTAGAAAAGGCCAATGTGCCTTCATTGCCAGCTGTAGCTAGGAAACTCATTCAGCTATGCCAAAATGATTTTGCCAATTTCGGTGACTTTGCCAAAGTCATCGAAGCCGATCCTGGCCTATCCTCACGTTTATTGCGCATGAGCAATTCGGCCTATTATGGCCTTCGTGAAAAAGTTACCAGTGTCGAACGAGCGATTTCAGCATTAGGATTAAAACATGTCAAGAGCGTTTGTTTAGGTTTTCACTTAACCTCGGCGTTAAGTCAAAACAACCCAGATGGTTTTGATATGGGGAAATTCTGGCAGCAAAGTCTATTGCGAGGTTGTCTGGCACGCCAGTTAGCCGACCGCTATTGCCCAGCCAAACGCGAAGAAGCATTTCTGATCGGTTTGTTGCAAGATTGCGGCACGCCATTCTTGGTGCAAGCATTGGGTAAAGATTATATCAACGTCTGGCAGGATACTCATGTGTCACAGGCGGCCTTTTATAAATTGGAAGAAAAACTATTTGATTTTACACACATTACGGCTGCAGAAGCCATCACGGAAAAATGGGAATTGCCTGAAGAACTTTCTATTCCGATTGTGATGCACCATCAACGTGATATTTCAGAGCCAAGCGAAGATGATATGCAGCGACTAAGCCAGATTTCTTATTTCGTCGCAACATTATCTTTTCATAATCCAGAAAAGGTCTGTGAAGATGACCTGCAATTATTGGAATACAGCCAGAATGTTTTTGGCATCGACGAAAAAGAATTGCAAAAAGTGCTCAACGAAGCTCGAACTGAATTTAATAAAACCACCGATATGTTTTCTAACGTATTGGATGATGAAACGGATATTAGCGAATTACTCAGCGAAGCTCGTGATATGATTCTTGATCTGGAAACCCAGAAAGCTCGGGAGCTCATGAACCTTGAAGCCGAACTGAAACAGTTGCAGGATGTATGCGATGTTCTAAATGAAGCCGTAGAGCAGAGCCAACAGCAAGCCAATACTGATGAACTTACCGGCCTTTATGTCCGGGGAGTACTGAAAGATTATGTCGATACTGCTTGCAAAAAAGTCCAGCATGGTGAAGAGTCACTCACGTTGCTCTTTATCGATATTGATAACTTTAAACGGTTTAATGATGACTTCTGCCATGCGGTAGGAGATCGAGCTATTCAATGTGTCTCAGGGCTTCTTAAGGCCATTATTCCAAGCGATAGCTGTATCAGTCGATTTGGTGGTGATGAATTTGTCATCGCCAATGTCGGTCTTCAGCCTAAAGAAGCGATTGACACGACCAAAAAACTTCTGGAAGAATTTCGTAAAATGCGAGTCCCTATTCGCGAGGAGCCCAAAGGGCTTGATATCACTTGCAGTGTGGGGATGGTCTATTGTGAACCAGGTTCACATCCAGCGAATCTTGAACAGATTCAGGAGATTGCTGATCATAAAATGTATGAAGCCAAGCGGGGCGGTAAGAACGCATTCTGCTATGATATCATGGTAGCAAAATCAGCGTTAGAAAAACAGCATGTTGAGACAGATGCCTTAAGCTAACTGATATAACAGCCCAATAATCAAAAAAAGTAGCACCTCTTGCTTAATCTTGAGGTGCTTTTTTTCTGCTTAGAATCATTGATTTATTTGCGGTATAGGTAAATCAATCGTTACGAATGTGTTTTGTTGGTCGCCCATTTTACAAGAGCGTTTCTGATTTCTTTGTGCTTAACAGGTTTTGTTAGAAAATCATTCATGCCAGCTTCCATACATTTTTCTCGATCACTTTCAAATGCATTGGCCGTCAGGGCAATGATGGGTAATTGATCATAGCCTGCATCACGTATGGCTCTGGTTGCTTCCAGCCCATTCATGTTTGGCATTTGCATATCCATCAGTATAAGATCGTAATTGTGATCTGTTGTTGTGATTTTATCGACAGCGATCTTACCATCGTCAGCAATGTCTATAGTATGATTCATTTTTGTGAGGAGTTTTTCGATCAGTTTTTGATTAATTTTGTTATCTTCAACGACCAGGATGTTTAAAGCAGGTACCTCAGGTTGTTTCTCTTCTGTCATGTGTAACTCTGACACAAATTGGCTCGGTCCTTCAATGACAGGCAGTCGAACAGAAAAGAAGAAAGTGCTACCTTTACCTTCCTCGCTGATAAGATCCAGTTGGCCACTCATTAAGCCAACAATACGTCTAGAAATAGCGAGTCCTAATCCTGTGCCTCCATATTTTCGCGAAGTACTGCTGTCGGCTTGTTCAAACTCTTCGAAAATACTTTTTTGATGATCTTTCGAAATACCAATTCCGGTATCAATTACTGAGAACTTAATGATGGCTTCGTGTTCGTCTGTTCTAATGCTTTCGATGTGCAATTCTATAGAACCTTTAGGTGTAAACTTAACAGCATTGCCTAATAGATTCATCAAAACTTGACGCAATCGTCCTGGATCACCGATGAGTCGAACCGGAACATATCCTTCAACATTAAGCGATAGTGAAACATCCGGGCTTAATTTAGATTGAATAATCGCACAAACATCTTCACCAATTTCAGCTAGATTAAATGGAATAGATTCTAAACTCAGCTTACCTGCTTCTACCTTGGAAAAATCAAGAATATCATTTAGAATCATCATCAATGAATTCCCACTACGTGAAATGATTTCAACGTTTTCACGAACTTGATCATCTAATTCCATTCCAAGAATCATATCTGAGAAACCCAAGATGCCATTCATGGGGGTTCGAATTTCATGGCTCATATTTGCCAGGAATTCGCTTTTGGCCACCACGGCAGCCTGGGCAGCTTCTTTGGCTTTGAGTAGTTCTCCAGTTCGCTGTGCGATCATGATTTCCACATTATTGCATTGATCTTCTAACGCTTCTTCACGATATTGTATCTGCATACTCAAATAATCAAATGCATGGCTAAGATCGGTAAATTCATCGCCACTGGCTTCTTGTAATGTAATTTCGCCCATGTCATCAGCAGGATAGGTTTCTACAAGCGAATCAACATGTTGCATTAATCTTTTCAGTCGTTTTACTAAATAGCGGCAAACGACATAAGCCACCATTGCACCTATGAGCAAGCTAATACAGGTGCTAATTAGCAGGATGGATTCCATTTTAGATATAACTGTCGTGATGGACTGTGATTTTTTAGTATAAAGTGAATGCCCGTAATCATGATACTGAATAAGTTTTACATAGAATTCATCTCCCATTGCAATGCATGAATTAATTTTTGGATGATGAATATATGTTAGATAGGATTCTTCTTCTTCAGAAGTAATTACTTCGAGCCATGTTGTTGAATATGATATCCATTTTTTCTTTAGATCTACCAATTGGTCATCATGCGGATTGAGCTTATTAAGTTTAGTAAAATGTTCGTTAATTTCATAGATAAGATGTTTAGATTTATTTATGTCGTCTAAATCGTGATAATAATAAGCTGAGTGAACAGACTCTTTGAGTTCGTTAAACGTGATGGTGATGATACTTGAGGTCTCAATCGAAGGATATAATTTTTGACTTAAATACTTAATTTTATCTTGGCTAATCTGGCTATGTTTAACTTCCCAGATGGATGTCAAGACCGGGACCATCAGTACGATAAAAATCGCTATCGCTATTTTCCATTTCAATGATATTTTGAGCTTACTTAACATTATATCCTAGAATAAGAATGCTGTTTTTTCATAACGCGTTTAGATGATTCCTACCCTTTTTCTAGATCCCTGCTACTGTTATATTTATCGGTAAATAACAGGGGGTAATTCATACAAATGCTATATGTACAAATAGTTTAACAAAAGTGGGCAGGCCCAAATTTTAGATTGAAAAAATTATACGGACCTGAGAATTAATTTAATGCATGATTACTGATAAGTAGCGGGCTTTGTTAGATAGTTGCGTCAATTAAATTGTTGTTGATATAAGGTCTTATAAGTGGACTTAAACAATATTGCCATAATATTAAATTGTAACTGTTTTTGGATAAGGGGATTACCGATAAGTGAAGTACGGAATATTTTGAAAGCATAACTCATAATCAGGGTGGATTTGTGCCGCAATATATCACTGCGAGTGAATTAGTTCCGGGCATGACTTTAGCAAGCAATGTCATGAACAAATATAGTGTGATCTTGCAAAAGGGCAGTTGTATGACCCAGGAAGGCATCGATGCGCTCATAAAACATTATCCCGATATCAAAGTCCATGTTTGTGATCCTAACCTTGATGAGTTTGCTGATTTTGAAGATGATACCCATAGTCAAGCCGTAGCTAATAATGTTTGTAATAATATTAGTAATCTAGCAAGTAAAGTGACATTTGCGTTGCGGGATAAAACATTATTGGATGCGAATAGTATCCGTGGTATAAAGTCAACCGTTGATGACATGGCCGACTATATGGCTGAAAACAAAGTGACAAAAGCTATTATCAACAATGTTTCCAGCACGGACGACTATTTCCAGGAACACAGCTCGAATGTTTTTTATCTTAGCATGATGCTGGGATCGATTTTGCAAGGCTATATTAAAAGTGAACGCAAGCGATTGAGTGCTGCTAAAACTATTCAGGAAGATCTCGATTTGCGTCCCTTAGCGATGGCTGCCATGTTATGTGATATTGGTATGATTCCTTTAAAGCAAATTCGCACATCTAAAGAGCCATTGTCGATCGAAGAAGTGAAATTGATTCGCATGCACCCACAAGCTAGTGTTGATATGTTACCAGAAGATGTGGATCAGATGACCAAAATTGCGATTCTACAGCATCATGAAACGATGACTGGCAACGGATATCCAGATCAACTTAAGGCAGATCAAATCAATGTCTTTGCCAGAATCATTCGTGTGGCAGATGCCTATAGTTCTGCAACATCCGAATCAATCTATGCCGATGCAAAAAGTCCCGTTCGTGTGTTGTATGAAATGCTTACCGAGCCCAACCGAAATACATATGATCTGGTGGTTTTAAAAATCTTTTCAGGGATTATGCAGCCTTTACCAATTGGCGGTGTCGTCAAGTTAGAGGATGGGCGTACAGCTGTGGTCGTGAGGCACCAAAAAGGTAAACCTTTTGATCCGATTATCATACCATCACTCGATAAAGATGGCGAAGTTATCAAGCAGGATAATTTGCAAACCCCATTTGCGGTCAGTCAAGATCCTGATGTGAAATTGGCATTCTACGAAGATGAAGATATTCGTTATCTCAATGATGCCGTGATTGATTTCTCATTCAATGAGTCAGATAGTTTGGTCGCTTTAGCGCAAACCCAAGTACTTCCCGAAGAACCAGAAGAAGACCTGCCTAGTTTCATGCCCACACGTCAGCCAAAGCTGACCTCTACGACAATATTGAATCTCCTTTACCCATAATATTCGTTGGCTGTTTACTCTTAATTTTCTACAAATTATTAAAATTTTTAGAACTAATATCAGTTCCAGGCATATAATCATCGTGAGATCTTTTTGCGAGGCTGATGAATGACGATTGTTCAATATAAACAGCAGGCTTTTCAACTCTGGATTGCATACAAGTGGCTTATCATCGTGTTTGTAATTGCTGCCATGTGCGACGCAGCTAGCACAGTGCATTTTATGCTCTATGATACCTTTTTTGAAGAATCTCATCCAGTCATCCGTGCGTTTGCGAATTTCTTCGGCCCTGTTGCAGGCCCGATTTTAGGTGTAGGTGTGAAAGCAATTTGTGGTATTCTCGTCGCGGCATTTATCTGGCCCTATATGCAGAACCTACCAGCCTTTATTTTTATTACCGGCTCAATTCTCTCGTTTTTTGCCGCTTGGTACAACGTCTGGGGTTACCACTATCTTGGAACTTGTTTACTACAGTTTTGAAATGACCCAATAATCTATTTGATAAAAGTGAATGATAATGGGTATTTAAATAGTTCTCCGTTAGCCGCCTTTATCGATCCAATTATAATACAGACCAAATTAAAAACCAACAGAAGGGGTAATAGAAAAGCACCAATTACGACAAAGACGAGTATGGTGCAGCAGATAGCGTAGATGAGCATTGAGATCTGGAAGTTCAATACCACCTTTCCATGTTCATCGACGGCTGGATAGATATCTTTTTTCATCAACCAAATGACCAATGGTGCAATTAGGCCAGCAAATGGGATCGACAGGTAAGTCGCTAATGCCGCCAGATGACAAAACATTGCCCAGTTCTTTTCCTCATGATTTCTAGGTTCGTTTACCGAACTGACAGTTTCAATCGGGTTTTCGTCATTTTCTTTCTGATAATGATGTTGTTCTGAATTATCCATATTTTTATCTCGATGTGTTAGTAAGTCTTTTAGTCGATAGACGCAATCTCGTGGACCAAATTACAATCTAATAATAGATTTTCTCTCGGTCAACAATAAATATGGTCCTTTTTAATGGTTTAGTCGTTTTGCTTTACGACCAAATCATATTCATCTGTATCGATTACGTTAGCCTCGATATAATCGCCCAACTGTCCCTCAAAGTTTTCGATTAAGCAAACCGAGTCAATTTCCGGGGCCTGACCAAAAAAGCGTCCCGTGGCAAAGCCCGGCTCTCCGATATCATCGATGATGCATTCCAGTGATTGGCCGACACGTTTCCTGGCATTCTCAAAAGCGATTTCCTGCTGAAGCAGCATTAATCGTTCCCGCCGCTCATGTTTAACTTCTTCTGGGACTTGTTGATCCATATCATAGGCGGGTGTGCCTGGTTCATGTTGGTAGGTAAAACAACCTAACGCATCAAACTGTGCCCATTTCACAAACTCAAGCAATTGTTCAAAATGTTCATCCGTTTCACCGGGAAAGCCTACAATACATGTCGTTCGTAATGTCATATCTGGCATTGCTGCGCGAAATTTTTCAATGACTTGCGTGGTACGTTTCTGAGTATCACTGCGACGCATCGAGCGAAGTAGTGTATCGTTGATATGTTGAATCGGCATGTCGACATAATTGACGATCTTTTCACTATCTGCAACGCAACTTATAAATTCATCATCGATACTTGCCGGATATAGATACATCACGCGAATCCAATCCAGTCCATCAATCTTTTCCAGTTCTTTCAACAGCTTTACTAGCCCATGCTTCATGCCCTGATCGATGCCATAGAAGATACTATCTTGAGCAATCAGCACTAATTCACGTGTGCCATACTCAACCAGTTCCCGAGCTTCATCCAGTAGCGTATTCATCGGACGACTAACAAATGATCCGCGAATGGATGGTATCGTGCAGAAGGTACAATTTCGATTGCAGCCTTCACTAATACGCAAGTAGGCGTAATGCCCAGGCGTAATCAATAGACGACCTCGGTCATCATGCACATTCACTTTTGGTTGATTCATATAAAGATATTGAGAATTATCTTTGGTGACTTCTTTTACAATTTTGGCAATATTATCCCGATCCCCTAATCCCATAATCGCATCAATTCCAGCAACTTCTTTGCCTAGATCTGCCCCCATTCGCTGAGCTAAACATCCCGCGGCGATGACCTTCTTGACCTGTCCTTTTTCTTTCAGATCCACTGCATAACGAATGGTCTCAATGGCTTCCTGTTTGGCTGATTCAATAAACCCACAGGTATTGATCACTACTACGTCGGCATTGTCCGTATCTGCACTAATAAGCAGGCCTTCCTGGCCCATCAACGCAAGCATCCGCTCGCTATCCACCGTATTCTTCGGACACCCCAAAGAAACAAAACCAACAGAAACAGGCATATAGAACTCCAGAATAACGCAAAAATTTACTAATTTAACAAACGAAGCATTATACCAAAAACCTATACCCAAAACAGCCTTTTTCTATAATCCTGATAGACCAGTAAACTCATTTCATAAAAGGTGATATGGAAAGGAGGGAGATGAAAAATCCTCAAATAATATAGATACTGTACGCCTCGTTTTGTAAAAAAATAATTTCCTGTCCTGAAAGAAACCGCTGAGGTGAAATCTAAAATCTATATCATTTGATTTTTTCAGCAACCCTATTGACAAAAGAAAAGTTACTGATTATCTTAAATGTAGGAATGGGATAATTTCCCCACAGAAATTTAACCAGCTAGAGAGAGATTGTGGCTCTTTTTCTAGCTGGTTTTTTTATGCCTAGATTTTATCTATTTTGACAAAATAAGAAATTAGAGTGGTTCTGAATTGTGTGATCAGCTAATACCTCTCATCATCAAATTTTTTTCGAGGAGTCTAAAATGAAAAAAGTCTTTATTTTAATGGTCGTTGTTTGTTTATCAAATCCAGCTTTTGCTCTTGTTGATATTTCCGTTAACAATAATCCCTATGTAGGACAAAGTGTCTTGCCAGGGGATTTTGTTGATATCTTATGGGCAGTTGATCCTGCAAATCAATTTTTATTTGGAGGCTATCAGGGAATTCAAGGGACCGTTTCTAATGTTACCAATATTGTCTTCCAGCCTAATATACCTGGTTATTTTATTAATAGTTGGTCTGGAGCTCCGGATGGTAACGGTGGATTTGCATTTTATGGAGATGCCATTTCTTTTCCAAATCCGCCTGCTGGTACAGAGATTGTGTCATTCCAATTTCCGATTCCAAATTTACCCGTCAATACGCCAATTGTCTTTGATATCACTGCTGGAAATTTAGGTCAGTTAGGTTTTGCGTCAACAGGCCCTGGTGATAACGCACCTTACGCCGAATTTAATGTCATCCCCGAACCCATGACCATGAGCTTGCTAGGCTTAGGCGGTATGGTTGCAATGCGAAGAAGACACCTCTCTTGATAAGATCGATAAACCTTTGCTTAAAAAATAATCAAAATCCATTTTCTAAGGAGTTAAATAATGTCTAAACAATTATCTTTAATCGCTATTTTAGTATTAACATCTATCGCTTCAGCGGTACCACCACCCACGGCACTCTATGATGTGTCTGTGAATAATAATCCATATCAGGGACAAGATGTTATACCAGGTGATTTCGTTGAAATTACGTGGCGAGTGGATGAAGCCAACGAATTTACTTTTGGGCCCGCCTATCAAGGGGTTTATGGAACGATATCAAATGTGACGAATGCTATCGTTCAACCTCATTATCCAGGACTAATTTTTACTGATTGGACTGGTGCACCTGATGGCAATGGTGGGTTTGAGTTTTTTGGTAATTCTGTTGCATTTCCATTACCGGCCGCTGGAACAGAAATAGTAACTATACAATTTCCGATTCCGATTTTGCCCGTTAATACGCCCATTGTTTTTGATGTGGCATCCGGGAATTTAGGTCAATTGGGTTTTGCGTCAACTGGTCCTGGTGATAATGCACCTTACGCAGAATTCAATGTCATACCAGAACCCATGACAATGAGTCTCTTAGGCTTGGGTGGTATCGCAATTATTCGTCGAAAAAACTATTGTAAAGTGTAGAGCTAGTCAAAAACTGCGGATGGTGGATTGCTCCAGCACTAACTAACCATCAAAGATCTGATTATCAGACTAAAATAATAGAATTTTACATGCATGAAATGTACATACCTATACATTCTATGAAGACATTAGAAGATGCCTCCATATAGTAACTGATTGTAATATATTGTAAGTCTTTTTATTAAGAAAGCTTAGGGTTTCTTCTTACCTTTGGCATTCTAGTTGCTATAGTGTAAAATAATGAATAAATTTTGGTCATAATCAGGGTAATTAGTAAAATGCGTTTTCATTGGCTCTTAAATACACTGTTCAAACGGTCATGTTTACCGAAAGCACGCCAATTTGATCGGGCACTAAAAAACATTGAAGTGACACAATCGAAGATCCTTCTAAACATGATCAAAAGTAATTGTGGCACTGAATTTGGCGCGAAACATAAGTTTGCTTCGATCAATTCATATCAAGATTTTCAGAACAATGTACCTCTTATGAGCTATGAGGACTACGGTCCTATGATCGATAACATCATGGCGGGAACGCAAAATGTCTTAACCTGTCAACCGATTCATATGCTGGAACCCACAAGTGGTTCGACTGCCTCAACCAAATATATTCCCTATACAACGACACTCAAACAGGAATTCCAAAAGGGGATCATGCCCTGGCTGTATGAGATGTATTCAAATTACCCGAAAATTTTGTCGGGAACGAGCTATTGGTCGATCACGCCAATCTATAAACCTGAATCGGAACCATCCAGCCAAGTGCCAATTGGATTTGGTAATGATGGCAGTTATTTTAATCGAGGGCAGCGGTACTGTATTCAAAAATTATCTCCCGTGCCTTTTGACGTTTGTCGAATAACTGATATCGAATCGTTTCGATATATCACACTGCTATTTCTGGTCAAAGATAAACATCTCACCTTTCTCTCTATTTGGAACCCAACATTTTTAAATTTACTATTGGAGCCATTAAAATACTGGATGCCTCAAATCATAGATGATATTGAATTTGGCACAATAACACCACCTGGGCAGTGTGACGATCAGCTCATGACAATGATCAATAGCTATCATAGAAAAGATATAAAACGTGCCAATGAGTTAAGAGTGTTGAATAAGCATGGCATTATATACGAAACCATTTGGCCAAAACTATCCTACATTAGTTGCTGGGCAGATGGTCATGCAAAAGAATATCTCAAAGATATTGCTAAACTTTTTCCAAAGTGCCAAATACTTCCCAAAGGACTCATTGCTACGGAATGTTTTGTGACGTTTCCGTTATCACAAAAAGGCAATCAACATATATTAGCAATAAATTCACACTTTTATGAATTTTTGGAATATCCACAGGGTGAAAACATCAAGCTCGCACATCAATTGGAAGCAGGCAAACACTATACGATCATTGTGACCACAAGTGGCGGATTGTACAGGTATAAGATGGATGATATTGTCGAGGTCATAGGCTTTTATAAGAAAGCGCCATTATTGAAGTTTCTGGGTCGCTCAGAAAAAGTGTCCGATTGGTTTGGTGAAAAACTCAACGAAAAACATGTCGATCAAATTTTGACCCATGTCTTTGAATTGCATGCCATCATCCCTGAATTTTATATGCTCTCGCCAGAAAGAGAGTCAGATAGGGTTGGCTACGTGCTTTATTTGCAATGTTCGCAAGAGCATAACACCACTGATCAAGCTGATATTCAAAAATGTGTCATTGAGATTGAAAATCAACTTTGTAGTAACTATCATTATAGATATTGTCGAGAACTCGGTCAGTTAGCACCATTAAGATTATTTCTTATTGATGAAAATAAAATGCCCGCCAGCGCGACAACGGTTTATTTGCAAGCCTGTCAGGGCCATGGCCACAAACTGGGCGACATTAAACCATCGGTGCTCAATAGTCATGATGGTTGGGCAAAAAAATTTAAAGGATCATTTGTAACCCATTAGGAACTTGGTTCAATGAAAATAGTACTTATCTCTCCCAGCGGCATTATGTATCGTAAAAAAGATGGTATCTTTCCGCGGGCCCTGCGGTATGCCCCATTAACCTTAACCACATTGGCATCCTTAGTGCCTCAAGAGCTCAATGCGCAGATAACCTTAATTGATGAAGGTGTAGAACATTTCGATCCAAATATCGAAGCTAATCTTGTGGGGATTTCTGCCATAACCGGCACTTCAAACCGTGCCTATGCCATCGCTCGTCATTTTCGACATAGAGGTATTCCAGTGGTTATGGGTGGCGTACATACCACGCTGATGCCTCAGGAAGCGAAGCTGTATGCTGATTCTGTTGTTACCGGGCTCGCCTACGAATCCTGGCCTCGCTGTCTCAATGATTTCAATCAGGGAAATTTACAACCCTTCTATTCGCAGCAGCCCAATATCTCTCTTGAAGGATTACCCTTTCCAAGAAAAGATCTCTTAAAGAAATTTTCCTATTTATCTAATGGCTCAACCCAGGCCACTTTTGGTTGTCCCTATCGTTGTGATTTTTGCGCTGTCGTCGCGACCCAGAAATCATACCTTCGCAGACCTGCTCATGAGATGATCGATGAGATCCGTCGCATCAAAAGTAAATTCATTGTTTTCGTTGACCCAAGCCCGATGGAAGATCGTGATTATGCCATGCAACTCTACCGTGAAATGATCCCCCTTAAAAAACAATGGGGTGGTCTTTCAACGGTTAAGGCCGCCGATGATGATGAGCTTATGGACCTGGTGGCCAAAAGTGGTTGTAAAGGTTTATTGCTGGGCTTTGAATCGGTTACTCAGGAAAGTGCCAATCAAATCAACAAGCGTTTTAATAAAGTAGAGATCTATAAAGACGTTGTCAGAAGGCTTCATGATCGGGGCATCGCTATCAATGGCACGTTTATGTTTGGCATGGACAGCGATACCGAAGATTCATTCAAACAAACCGTCGATTTTGTCAATGAGGCAAAAATCGATCTGCCGCGTTATGCGATTTATACGCCTTTTCCCGGAACGCCCATTTATCAACGGCTCGAAAAAGAGGGACGCATTCTAACCAAAAACTGGACGCTTTATGATGGCCAGCATGTCGTTTACCAGCCCAAATGCATGACCGCTGAGCGACTCCGCGAAGGCCATCTATGGGCTTGGAAAAATACTTATGCCGTCAAATCGATTCTTAATCGTATTTCAGATGTCAGTGGGTTCCCAATGATTCCCTTTATCACCAACTTAGGCTATCGTTACTATGCCAATCGGTTAAAAAATTTCCCTGACGACATCATGGTGCAACTTAACACGCAATGGAATGATTCTTTAAATCATTCAAGCGATCTTAATTTGGCAAAGCATCAAAGTACAATCGGAGCATGCGGGTAATGAAAGTCTTATTAATACAACCTGCGATGGGGCATCTGAAGGGAAAAAAACTCAAACGGCCCTGGACATTAGAACCGCTGGCAATCGCCACTCTGGCAGGATTAACACCGCCTGATGTTCAGCTGGAATTTTATGATGATCGCATTGAAGAGATCCAATATGATCCCTCCGTGGATTTAGTCGGTATTAGTGTTGAAACATCAACCGCACTGCGTTCTTACGAAATCGCCAAAAAATTCAGACAATTAAATATCCCTGTTGTCATGGGAGGTGTGCATCCAACGCTCATGCCGGATGAAGTGTCAAATCATGCCGATGCTATCGTTATGGGGCAGGCCGAACAAGTCTGGGAGACGATTTTAGAAGATGCCGCGAAGAAAAAATTAAAAAAAAAATATCAGAAGCAAAATCCCTCTCTCGATAAAATTAAAATCGACCGAGCCATCTTTGAAGGGAAAAAATATCTTCCCGTACAGCTCATTGAATTTGGCCGAGGTTGTCCCTATCGATGCGAATTTTGTGATATTCCCGTTTATTACGATGGACGATATGACATTCGTCCCATTGACCATATCGTTTCCGAAATCAAACAATCCAACCGACAATTTTTCTTAATCGTGGATGATAATCTAGGCGTTAATCCGAAGAGATTAGAAGAGTTTTGCCATGCGATTAAGCCTTTAAATATCAGCTGGGTCAGCCAGACAAGCATCCATCTGGCTAAAAATAAGCGATTGCTTGAGTTAGTCTCACAAAGTGGATGCAAGGGCTTTCTGATAGGGTTTGAATCCATTTCGCCTGAAAACTTATCGCAGATGAATAAGACCTTTAACCTGACATTTTCATTCGAAGAGGCCTTGAAACGATTCAATGATCACAATCTAAGAATTTTAGCCTCCTTTATTGTCGGATACGATCATGATACCCCCGAATCGATTGAGCAACTGGTCAATTTTGCCATTAAAAACAAAGTGTTCCTGGCCAACTTTAATCCACTGATTCCTGTTCCCAATACGCAATTATACAATCGCCTGAAACAGGAAAATAGACTCGTTAACGACAAATGGTGGTTAGATTATAATTACACCTATAGTGATTATGTCTATACCCCCAAACAGTTAACTGCCCAGCAAATGGCTGACGAATGCATAAGGGCCAAAGAAAAATTTTATCAGGTGAATTCTATTGTTCGTCGAGCGATGGGATCAAAAACGAATATGAGAAATTTGAAGTCCTTCATGATGTATTTGTTTTTCAATTTTATGTCACGCAAGGAGATTAAATTAAAAATTCACTCTTCATTGGGCTTAAAAAAATCAATGAATGTCGTCAATCAACATCTCTCAGGAGAGATGCGGTTACAAGAAAGCTAAGATGAATATGAAACTGACACTGATTTATCCCAGCATGGGTAAAATTCTAAATGAAAAATATGTCAAATCCTGGCAAATGCAGCCATTAAGTATTGCAGTCATCGCCGGGCTCACTCCTAATGACATAGATATCACCTTCTATGATGATCGACTCGATGAGATTCCTTACGATGATCCGACCGATCTGGTAGCGATCAGTGTAGAAACCTACACGGCTAAGCGGGCCTATACCATCGCCGATGAATATCGCAAACGCGGTATTCCGGTGGTCATGGGGGGGATGCAGGCGTCATTAATTCCCGAAGAAGTTTCACAACATGCCGATGCCACCGTAGTGGGCGATGCGGAACCTGTTTGGCAAGATGTCCTGGAGGATGCCAAAAACAATCAGCTGCAAACCTATTACCGAACACCTCGTAAAAATGGCCTGCTAACCCATACAAGACCAGATCGAACGATTTATCAAGATAAAAACTACTTATCGCTCGAATTAATCGAAGCAGGAAGAGGCTGTCCATTTGCATGTGATTTTTGTGCGATTGCCGGTTCCTACCATCAATCGTATCGAATGAAAACCATCGATGATATCGTTAATGAAGTAGGGCGGGTTGATGGCAAAAATTTATTTTTTGTCGATGATAATTTTATCTCCAAAAGTCGCCAGACCAAAGAACTCTGCCATGCGATTGCCCCTTTAAATAAAAAATGGTTTAGTCACGGTTCCATTAATATGACCAATGACGATGAATTGCTCGATTGCTTAGCGAAAAGTGGTTGTGCCAATATCCTCATCGGATTTGAATCCTTAAATCCAAAAGTCCTGCAGGCCATGGGCAAAAGCTGGAATATCGCCAAACGAGATTATTCCGAAGCGATTCAAAAATTGCGTGATAGAGGTATTACTATTTATGCGACCTTTGTATTTGGCTATGACGATGATACCGAAGATGATATCAAACGCACCTTTGAGTTTGCCGTCGAGCAAAAGTTTTGCATGGCAGCGTTCAATCATTTGGTGCCATTTCCTGGAACGCCCCTCTATGATCGATTAAAAAAGGATGATCGCTTGATTAACGACAAATGGTGGCTCACCTCAGGACAAACGTTTGGCGATGTCTTTTTCAAACCGACCAAGATGTCAGCAGAAACATTAGCGCAGCGATGTTACGAATGCCGCCAGGAATATTACAGTTATCATTCAATTTTCAAACGTTCATTGGATTTTAAGGCCAATTGCAATGGTTGGTATCAAAGCTTGATCTATTTCATTACCAATCATGTCTCTCGTAAAGGCATATTGCAACGCCAGGGTTGGCCCATTGGCGATTTGATAGGATCCGTAGGATGAAAGTGACTTTCGACATAGCAACCAGTCAGGATGATGCGCTCTTGCGGTATTGCCTAAAAGAAAATACCATGGAGGGTTCAATTTCCTTGGCATTTGAAGCGGAACCAAGCTTCTTTAAGGCCGTGTCGGTTCAAGGAAAAGAATCGCAGGTCTTGGTCGCGAGAACACAAAATCATTCACAAATCGCCGGGCTGGGTTTGCGCTCCATTAAACCCCTGCATGTTAATAATGAGATTAAAAATATTGGCTATTTAAGCGGGCTTAGATTATCGCCGGGCTATCGCCATAGCATTCACTTGGCTAGAGGCTATCAGTTTTTAAAACAACTGGACGCTGATCAAAAAGTTCCTTTCTATCTGACAACCATTTTAGAAGAGAACGAAAAGGTCATTAAATTGCTCGAAAGCAATCGAGCGGATTTACCTACCTACCATTATTTGAGCCGTTACAATACTTATTACATGAAGGCCATTCCAGAAGTCTCATCAAAAAACTATACTATTCGTCAGGCAACGCAGAAAGATTTGAGTAACCTATTGGCATTTCTAAATCGAGAAGGAAAGAGAAAAACTTTTTTCCCCTATTTAGAAATAAATGATTTTCAATCAACCTATTTAATGGGATTACAGGTCAGCGACTTTTATCTCGCCTACGATCAAAACGAGTGCGTAGGCGTCTTGGCCAAATGGGATCAGTCCTCATTTAAACAGACGCGTGTTATGAATTACAGTCAGGGCATCAAAGTCGCTCGTCCCTTGGCCAATATGGTATCCTCCTGGACGCGTTTACCCAAACTCCCCAAAGTCGGTAGCCTGTTACGATATTACTATCTGAGCTTTGTGGCTATAAAGAAGGATAATCCTGATATTTTAACTCAACTCATCGCATATATCTCAAGCCAAAACAATGGCTATGATCTCTTTACCCTGGGGCTTTGCGAAAATGACCCTTTAACAAAAGCATTTGAGAATATAAAAGCCAAAGTATTAAAATCAAACATTTATCTCGTCTCATTTGACAAACAGTTTAAGATGCCAAATGCCATTAAAGAAAAAACACTTTATTTGGAGCTAGCAACACTATGAGTCAGGTATTAAGTGAAAAGAAATTAGTCGGCAGCATGGAAAGAGTCTCCAATGTCCCTGATGCTGATATGGTTGAAATGTATCAGTTAATGACACGCTACTATGATGGAATGCAGCTCGATCGTTTTGAAAAAGATTTTCGGGAAAAAGATTATATTATACTTCTAAAAGAGTCATCAAACCATGACATCATCGGATTTTCGACCTTTCAAATGATTAACAAAAACATCGATGGCATCGCTCATAGTGTTCTCTTTTCTGGTGATACCATCGTTGATGAGAATTTCTGGGGCCAGCTTGAATTACCTCGAATTTGGTTGGAGTTTGTGGTATCTTACCAACAGGAAAATCCACAGGTTCAATTATATTGGTTTCTTATTTGCAAGGGATATAAAACCTATCGGTTCTTACCAACTTATTTTTATGACTTTTACCCTTGTTACAAAAATCCAGAATTAAGGGCCGAGAAAAAAGTGTTGGACACATTTGCGAAAATAAAATTTGGTGATGATTATAACCCGCAAACCAATATTATTCATTATCGTCATCAGAAAGATCGCCTCAAGCCGGGTATAGCCGATATTGATTCAGGCCGGCTTAGAAATCCACACGTACGATATTTTTCTAAAAAAAATCCGAATTGGTCACGTGGTGATGAATTAGCTTGTATTGTAAAAATCGAACCGAAAAATTTTAAATCGTTCGTTCATAAATTAATCAAAAAATAATGAGTAAAGGAGTCTACAATGAGTCATAAATGCGTGAGTGTGATGTTGTTTTTATCATGTTGCCTTCCTCTGCATGCTAATAATACTATCGCAAGCTCAAATGAAAAAGAGCATGTTGCCTTAAGAGCTCTATTAGAAAAAGCCCAAACGGCGTTAAATAATAAAGATCCCAAAGCCCTGCGAGAGTGTCTCGCAAACGAATTTGCCTTTACGGCGATTGATCAAACGTTAATAACAACTGCCCAAGAGCTGCAGGATTGTTATGATAAAATGTTCAATGCGTCAGACGCTCCACTCTTGGATATGAAATCTGAGCCCAAAGCCGCTGTGCCATCCATTTTTCTATCAGACAATATCGCTTATTGTTACGGGACCTCTTTTGATACCTATACCTTAAAAGATGGCCGAAAAAATTCATTTAATGCCCGCTGGACCGTAACCTGTATTAAGGAAAATGATCAATGGAAAGCCGCAACGGTTCATATCGGAACAAATTTTCTAGACAACGCGATACTAACTTCAGTGGTAGATAGTGGAAAGAAAATGATGCTGGGAACCTTTGTTCTAGGTCTGCTCATAGGATTTATCTTTGCCAAACTGATTCGGAAGAAAACAAATTAATTTAAAAATGCTTTGGACGCGGCAGCCAATGATCATCGATAAAACAAAATTCTTTATACCAGAAAAGTTTACGCCCTTATATTATACACCAATATACGAGCATTTAGAATGTAAACATAAACTGCGATACAATCAACTCAACGCACTTTTATTTAATGAGCAATTTATTTTCTTTGAATCCACCACATGCCAGACCGTTGCCAATGCGATTTTAAAAAAGCCTGAATTAGAATGGTCTCATGATGATGTAAAAACCTTTCAGAGTGAAGAAGAAACGCATTGGAAATGGTTTCATGCCTTGAACGTGAATGCAGAGTCCACGTTTTACAAGGAGTCCCCGTTTCATTTTATTGAAGTCTCACCCAAGCAACTCAAAACATGGAATGCGTTGACTCGCCGTATAGATTACTTCCCATTGTTTCTATGGATAATATATATGCAGGAGGAGCGAGCCCTATATTATGCCAATACCATGATTCAAGACTCGCAGGATTTGGAACCCAATTATGTCAGTGTGCAAAAAAAACATCTGGATGATGAAGAAAGTCACAGTGATATTATTTCGAAATTACTAGAGATTTTGTGGTACAAAAAAAATAAACTCATTCGAACGGTTAATGCCAAGCTATTTTCATGGATTATCCTGGAGTTTTTCTTATTGCCTAAGAGATCCGGTATGAAAATAATCGATCAATGGCTTGCAGAATTCACAGAACTCAAGTACTTAAGGTCTGATATTTTATGTCATTTTAAAAAACTCAGTGCTAATATGGATTTTGTGGCATCGCTCTATGGCAAAGACGTTATCCCAAACACCTGGGACCGATTTTGTCAATTACCTGAGTTTAAACCCTTTTTAAATAAACTAACAGAACATGACTATGAGCTCTCAAAAGTATCCTATTCCAGCTAAGTTGAATATCACCATTGCAATTTTTCAGGTGGTAATCTTATCTGGCCTACTAATATTAACATCATACACAGATAATATCTGGCAAGTCATTGGTATAGCATTTTTATATGGCATTGCAATGAATTCCGGTTATGCCATGCTGCACGAAGCAGAACACAATCTATTGCACACCAATAAAAAAGTGAATACCACGGCAGGTGTGGTTTTGGCTTTATTCTTTCCCGCACCATTTCATCTTATTCGCCAGGGGCATATCGGCCATCATTTAAGAAATCGATCCGACGACGAAGCCTTTGATTTCTATTTCGAGGGAGAAAACCCTATTTGGAAGTTCTTACAACTGTATGGCACACTCACAGGCTTTTTCTGGATCGTTATTGTCCTCAGTAATCTCCTGGCAATCATTTGTCCCTGGATATTCAAAGCGAAAAATTCTAAAATTGCCTCACTCGATCGTCCCTCTGAAGCTTTCTTTGAAACTTTGAACGAAAAATTTATACCTTATATCATCATGGAAGCAATCGCCGTTTTACTCCTTCATGGATTAATCATTACGATTTTTAATATCCCGATTTGGAAATATCTCATCGTTCTTTTTGGTTTTGGACTCATGTGGTCTGCCATGCAATATGTGCATCATTTCGGAACCGATCGCGATGTACAAAAAGGGGCACTCAATCTAAAAACATTTTATTTACTCGATCTGATTTGGCTAAATCATAACTGGCATTTATATCACCACATGGATCCGACCATTCCTTGGATATACCTGCCCACTCAGCATAAAGATAAAAAAGATGATAGAGGGAATCTAATAAAGTATTATTTTCGCATGTGGCGTGGACCACGAAAAACAAACAACCGAGTTCAAAACAGATATGCAGGAAAAATTATCCGATAATCAAACCATTGAGCATGTGGAATCTTCAAAATCGTTTGACGCAGCCGGTTTAACCACGCTGCAGCGATTACTATTGCTTGCCATAAATGTCCTGGGATTGATTCATATCATCGGGACATTCGCAGTTTACTTTATCCCAACCCTGTCAATCGAACTTAGAATATCTGCAGCCCTCTTGGTCTTATACCTTGTCCCGCCCATCATCGCACGATGTTTATTAATCTTAGCTCCCATAAAACAGCATCGTATCAAACCTGGCTCCAAGCCTTATTTTGTCTGGTGGACTCTATTCAATTTACAATCTGTTTATAGCAGACTTCCATTTTTAGAAGAATTATTACGATTGATTCCCGGAATCTATTCGATCTGGTTGCGTCTCTGGGGCTCCAAAATAGGGCGACTAACCTACTGGACGTCAGGAACGACGATTCTGGACCGAAGTTTTTTACAGATTGGAGACGATGTGATCTTTGGTGCAGGCTCGCGACTGAATCCGCATGTACTCATTCGCAATGACTCCGGCGAACTTGAACTTTTGCTAGCCCCTGTTATCGTTGGCAACCAGGCGATTATTGGAGGCTATTCTTTATTAACTTCAGGCACGCAGGTTGCTGACAATGAAGTGACCAGAGCCTTTACGATTTCACCCCCATTCACTCGATGGGAAAATGGCAAAAGAACCAAGCTGGACACTACCGCGGCCAAATGAAACAAGAAAATCTTCATATCGAACTCCTTTCTGCCTTAAAAGCACACTGGAAATACAAAGTTGCAATCGGCCTGGTATTATATGCCCTTATCTGCGTACCTTATTTTGCCACCTCGCGACTCATCATTTTTCCCATCAAAGAAATTCAACCCACATGGCTGGATAACATGATTGGCTTTTACGATATCACCGTGATTGGCTATCTTTCCATCTACCTGCTATTAGCCGTTCCACCCTATACGATGACATCAAAACCTGACTTAAACAAATACGCCCTGGGAATCCTCATCGTCGGCTGGACCGGCAGCCTCATCCATTTTTTCTGGCCAACCCATGTCCCAAGACCGGACCCAACCAACACCTTTTTTCTTTATCAATTTTTAGTCTCAATAGAACAACCTTACAATTGTATTCCATCCCTACATGCCGCCTTTTCAATTTACACCGCATTGACATTAAATAAATGCGCCCTCATCCATCTATACCCAAAAGCTTCAAAAAGTATTGTTTGGATCTGGTGCCTGATCATACTCATCTCAACACTCACCACCAAACAACACATGATTATCGACCTGATCCCAGGCATCGTTTTAGCCATCATCGCCTACAAAATTACATTTTGAAGTAGGCCAGGCAGCTTCAGTCTGGCAATTTAATTACAATAATAATCTACTTGAAAGTAAAACCACAGAATGCCTCAAAACACCTATTTCCATGCCATATAATGCATTTAGAAGTTATAGAAAAATGTGATTTTTGTCACTTTTTTCATTGATAAATTTTACGTTTCAGATACAATGTTTACATAGTCAGGGTTGAAACGACTCACGTCCCTCCGAAGCCCCCTTTAAATTTCAAATATATATGAAAGTGATGTACAAAAATCATTTTTTGTTGTGGTATATGTATTCGAAAGTGTTGAGATCCAGAACAAGGGGTTCTGGGTATAGTTTGGTCTGAAAGATTATTAAGGTTGGGTTCTCCAAAATTACAAAAGCATGGATTGATGTCTATTGCTATATTTCTCAATAGAACGCCGCCTGAACTTCGATCAGAACATATTCAAATCGTTTTATAATAGAAAGGGAAAATTATGTTTAAAACGAAAATGTTAATGATCCTAACAATGTTCTTGTCCAGCCTTTGCTTAAATCTACAAGCGCAAACCATTCGCTATGTCAGTAAAAATGGAAACAATACTGATGGTTTATCTTGGACGACAGCGTACAATGATTTGCAAAATGCTTTGGATGATGCCGTTAGCGGTAATGAAATTTGGGTAGCCGCTGGGACCTATTATCCCACATCAGATGACGGGTTGGGTATTGGCCTCAGAGGAAATCATTTTCAATTAAAAAATGGTGTTTCAATTTATGGAGGCTTCAGTGGCAGTGAAACCAATTTATCTCAAAGAAATATCATTTGTAATGAAACGATCTTATCTGGTGATATTGATCAAGATGATCATAATCTTCAAGAAGGAGAATTTGATAGCGACAATAGTGTTCATGTTATTTACTTGCCAGAAAATCTTAATTTAGATAATACGGCTGTATTAGATGGTTTTACGATTTCAGGTGGGAATGCGAACAACACACCAAATTCTGTATATGGAAAAAGAGGTGGTGGATATTTTAGTTATGATTCTTCACCATTGATCAGACAATGTTATTTCAAAAATAATCACGCGATAAATGGTGGGGCAGTTAGTATTACTGTTATGGAAAATACAACAGAACCGACCAATCCAAAACCACAAGATACAACACCCGTATTTGAAAATTGTATTTTTGATTCTAACTATGCTAGTTTAGGTGGTGCAGCTTATAATATTGTTGAAACCACCCCAGAGATTATTGGAAATATTGAGGAACATTTCATACTTAATCCTGCATTTAATAACTGTTTGTTCTTAGACAATGTTGCTCACCAAGGGGCAGGTGCCTACAATATTTCATATATGAATGGCTCTGGCAATAGTAATAGAGACCTATATTCAGTACAATGTTTGCCTGAATTTAATAATTGCACTTTTTTCGGCAACCAATCTCCTGGAATCAAAGGGTACGGTGCTGCAATATATTCAATGGCTAAAGCTACTTGCAATAGTTTTCCAGACCAATGCCAATCTGTTTGCGATGTTAAAGTAAATAATTCATTGTTTTCAGAAAACTATGCGAATAATACCAGTACTGTATTTTCCCCTGGCCATGATCTCTATTTGGCCAGAACTGGTTATCATGACGAACATGCAAAATTAATAATAAACAACTCGATGTTTAATTTTATTCCAGTAGATCCTATGACACCTTGGAAAGATAACATTGCTTTAGCAGACAATTTTGATACCAGTATGAATGAGCCACATGGTGAATATGATTGGGAATCAGATTTATGTGAAGATTTAGAGTCGACCCAGGATTATTCAATCGAAATATGCCCATTCGATATGAATATCGGAGATCCATTATTTAGCGTACCTTCAAATCCAGCGGGTGCGGATACAAAATTTGGCACAGCAGATGATGGATTGACTCTTGATACACTTAGTCCTGCCAAAGATGCGGGTAATAACATGTATGCGAATTCAGCTACAGACTTAAAAGGTAGTACTAGAATTCAAGGGTTTTCTGTAGATTTAGGAGCTTATGAATTTGGTGGTCAGGCAAATAATAGTTGTTGCCCTTGCCTCGGGGATGGAGATGGTGATGGTGACGTTGATACGATTGATTTAGGTGATTTCATCGCATTGCTTCCTTCATCACCACCATATATTCTTTCTCCAGTACCCAGTGGAGAAGAATGCTATGATATTGATGGTGATGGAGATTTAGATACCATTGACTTAAGCGCGGTCATAGCGCATATAAATTCAGTGGATGAACCATATATAGCGCCCTGTATGAATTAATTAGATTGGTTTGATCAGAAGGGTCGCATTTTTGCGGCCCTTCTTGATTTCTTATAGCGATGATATGATGAAAATAAAGAAGAATTAAACTGGGGCAGAACCAATGTGTCGATATTAATTTTATTACACTTGGAAATTTATATGTAAAAGTAGCCTTGTTCTATATTTTTAAAAAATACTTTTCCACTAATCTCGCTTTTTTAACCTTATTTACCCTTCTCGTATTTCATACCTTTTTTACCTTTCAAACTAAATTTCAAACATAATTATGATTCCCCAAATAACATCAAAGAACCATTCATTCTAAAAATCATAAAATGCATTAAAACACCTATTTTAATGCCATATAATGCATTTAAAAGTTTTTAAAAAATGCCATTTTTCTTACTTTTTTAATTGACAGTTTTTACCTTTCTGATACAATGTTTTCATAGTCAGGGTTGAAACGACTCATGTCCCTCCGAAGCCCCTTTAAATGTTTTACTAAGCAAAACCTAATTTATTTCTATGACCTTTTTGGTAATTCAAAGGAGAGCCATCATGCAAAGAACTTCCACGATAACGTAAAATTCCATCAAACAATTTCGCATTTGGATCTTTGATTCTCTACGAAATGCGAGTGAATCAACCGAGGAATCTGCGCGCCGATTTGCCAAAGCAATATACCAACTTATCAAGGCTGGTCGAGATCAACTTTAGCTACCCGGCCCGGCAGAAACAATCCAACTTCTTTGGCGGATGGTGGAATGGGAAAATCGAGGAATAGGCCACCATCCCCAAAGATAATAAGCTTCGGTAGGTTCGGCAACTCCATTACCGACGCGTCTCTCAAAGATCCAAGAGGTGAAATCATCCTAAATAAAACAATAACCGGGTGGCAGCCTCAGTTCACCTAAGGTGAAATGGGGATGGGGAATATATAAAACCAAAATTATGGAGTATCAATGAACATCAAGGTAGGCCGGGCAGCCTCTGCCCAGCATTATTTAAGGCCCAACAATCAAACAATAACAATAAGGAGCAAATGATGGAAAAACTAACCCAAAAATCGGCAATAATTGCCGTCGGCAAGATCCGCGCTAGCGCATGATCTGCGCCGATAAAGGCCAACTGGCATACAACATATTGCGCATGCCAGAAAAAAAGTCCCATAATCAAAAAATCGTAACATGCTGTAAATAAAGGAATAAAAACATGAGCGTCTTGTGAGTATAAAAAAATTATCGGGCTAAAAATCCATTTGGCACCGCCGTTGCAATTAGGAAGTTGTGGACTAATTTGTAATGACGTCGCAACGGGCCAGGATGGCCAGGCGACTTTAACTTTTGGGTTTATAGACATGTATTCAAAAACAGAGCAACAGACAGAAAAGAGCGTTAACACAGAAGGCAGGGTCACGGATGACCTGGCCAGGTTGGAAACACTGCTAGACGCTTTAGATAACGGCCAACTCAATGAATGGATCAACGAGCTGGCTCAAATGGCTGTTGCTGAACACATGAAACAAATGGCTCAAGAGATTCAGTCCACCATCGAGGCGGAGGACTCGAATCTATGAGCTTAAGGATGAGCTATGATTTATGGAATGTATGTATCTGCTGGAGGCGCACTAGCTAATTCGTACCGACAGGATGTCATTGCGAATAATATAGCTAACGTCGACACCGTTGGGTTCAAACAGGATCTAGCGATGTACACTGCGCGACCCACTGAAAGCCAGGAGAATGGTCAGCGAAGGTATACCACTGCCCTGTTGGAGGGACTAGGTGGTGGTACTTTTTCTTTACCAACCTACACTGACCACACTCAAGCAAACCTGGAACCTACTGGAAGAAACTATGACCTCGCTTTAGAAGGCAATGGTTTCTTCCAGGTCAAGCAGGGTGACCAGGTTCTATACACGCGCGACGGTCGTTTCACTCACAACACGCAAAATCAACTCGTCATGGTTGAATCTCAGCTTCCCGTTCTTGACATTGCCGGTAACCCCATCGAAGTTAATCCTACACTCGATTTTGTTGTCAACGAAAATGGCACGGTCAGCCAGAACGGCCAAGCAATTGCAAATCTCTCGATCGTCGAATTTAACGATACCAACAAATTAACCAAGCAGGGCGGAAACCTCTACATCAATGATGAGCAGGCGCAACAGGCCCAGCCCTCAAACTCAATTATTAAACAAGGCTATCTGGAAGGCTCAGGCGTTGTTGCGGCCGACCAGCTAGTGCAAATGATGAAAACGCAACGAATGTTTGAAGCAAACATGAATATGGTACGAATGCAGAATCAAACTATGGGCAGATTGATTCAGCATTTCGGACAATAAACTTAGAAAGGACGTTTAATGGCTATTAGTGCAATGTCATCAGCAGCATCGGGTATGAAATCAATGGATACCCAATTGGATGTCATCGGTAATAACCTGGCAAATAGCGGCACACATGGCTTTAAAGCTTCACGTGTCAATTTTGAAGACCTCTATTATGAAGAGCGTCGCCAGCCAGGTGCCTTAAACAATTTAGGACAAGCCACCAGTACCGGCTTATTTGTTGGATTGGGATCGAAAGTCTCCAATACACAATTAGATTTTAGTACAGGGGCATTTGAAACTACCGAGCAACCCTTAGATATGGCCATTGCTGGTAAAGGCTTTTTCAAAGTCACAACCTTTGATGGCATCGGACAAGGGATCGCTTATACGCGTGCCGGTAATTTTACCGTAAATAATGTCGGCCAACTTGTATTAGGCACATCCAATGGGCCAATACTCGATCCTCCCATTAACATCCCTAACAATGCTGATATTGAAAGTATTACCATTTTAGGAGACGGACGAGTGACCGCACAAGTCGATGGCACAGAAACAGAAGTCGGGCAAATTCAATTAACACGTTTTCCAAATCCTCATGGCCTACGACTCGAAGGTGGAAACCTTTATACGGAAACCGAAGCAAGTGGTGCTCCGATCGACGGAAACCCAACAGATGATGGTTTGGGTGAAATTAAACAACGTGTTCTCGAATCCAGTAATGTCGATTCAGTTCGTGAATTGATCAAAATGATTCGGACTCAACGTCATTTTGAATTGAATTCACAAGTGATTAGAGCGGCTGATAGTACGATGCAAACCATCGGGCAGCTGGCAAGATAATAAAAGGATTTAAGTATTAATCAAATGAAACGAAATGCCTTTAAAATTTTAGTCATCAGCCTTATTTTGATCATGGCTGGACAAGTCTCTGCTCAAAGAGGCCAGGTGCGTGTCGCTCAAGAGGCCAAACTTCAGCCAGGACCAGTCAGTTTGTCAATGATTGCTGATATTACATCCAATGATCCAGAGCTTAAAGAAAGACTGGAGCAATTGGTCATTGGCCATTTCTCTGAAGATGGTAGCGTCACGAGCCTGGGACGTTTCGAAGTCACGCGAGCATTAGCTCAAGCCAATATTGTGCCCGCAAGTTTAGATATCTATGGTAGCAAGCAGTGCCTTTTAGTCGTGCAATCTAACCAAGAAATGATTGTAGAAAAAATTGAACAAGAACTGCCAATAGAGCCCTCTGAACCTAAAGAAATCGATGAAAAATTAACTCTTCGTTATCATGTCAATAATATGATCGCCAAACAAAGTGGCATCGAGCGAGCTCGTTTGAAAATTGAATGGCATGGAGAGCGTTTCGAAAAATTACTCAAACAAGCTTATGATAAAAAACGGTTTCATGTTTCTCCTAAATCAATCATGGGCCCTGGTCGTGTAGCTGTAGAAGTATTTGATCGTCAGGCTGAGAAAAATAACCAACGTCGAATTCGTCTCACAGCAAAAGTGCTCTACTTGTGTGATTCCATCGTCACTACACGCATGCTCAAAGCCGGTGAAGTCATTCAGGAAGATGATGTAAAAATCATTCAGCGTCGTGTAGATAGCATGCGAGATATCGGCTTGGCAGAATTGAAATATATCGTTGGCCAGGAAGTCGCTCGTGCCATGCCGGTAAATACCGTTATTCAGCCTAAAATGATCAGAAAAATCACCATGGTAAAACGAGGTGATGTTGTCAATGTTAGCTACAACGATGGCCGTATCTCACTGAGATTACGAGCCAAAGCTAATCAAAATGGCAGCTTGGGAGATCGCATTAAAGTGGTGGATGTCTACCACAAACAAGAATTTCAAGCCGTCATTACTGGAAAAGGCGAAGTGTTGGTCAAACCAAATAGCGACCAAACCAATTCCGTCACGACAAATGATGTAAATAAAGATCACTCAACGACGAAAGGCTCACTCGGATGAAATCTTATAAAATATCAAGGTTAAGTTTCCTATTTGTTTTTGTCGTCCTCTCAGTGACGACTGTGGCTTATGCTGGTGAAAACAACAGCATTTTTCTCAACGCTTATCAGGAGCAGGTAGCATCGACAAATCGTGGGAAATTGTCAACCGACATAAAAGGCAATAATCTAAAAGATGCCACACTGAGCGGTAAAGATGGTGTCAAAGCCATTCACGCCTCATGGATTACAGTTGATATACCGCATCCTAAAGATTATCGCGTTCATGATTTGATTACCATTATCGTCAATGAAGCTAGCAAACATGCAACCAAAGCAGATGCAAAAACAGAACGCGAAAATACTATCGATGCCATTTTAAGTGATTGGATTCAATTTCAAGGTGGTGGGCTAAAGCCAGCATTACAACGTGCGGGCGACCCAAAAATTTCCGCCAGTGTCGAACGTGAGTTTGAAGGCAAAGGTGAAAACAAACGTTCAGATACCTTAACGTTGCGTATCACGGCAGAAATTGTTGATGTACTGCCAAATGGTACGCTGGTCCTTGAAGCCAGTAAAAAAGTCGTCACTGACGAAGATATTACGTTTATGACTTTAACGGGTATTTGTCGCAGTACAGACATTGCACCAGATAATTCAATTGTGTCATCCAAAGTGGCTCGTTTGGAAATTGCCAAAACCCACAAAGGAATGTCGCGAGATGCTGTAAAACGTAATGGATTCCATAAATTCTGGGATACTTTTATTCCATTTTAATGTTGGTTTCTGCCATGAGTAACATAAATAAATAACCACCATCTTTGGAAAAAATATGAAACATAGAAACACTGAAAATCAAATATCAAAACCGATTCTTGGCTTAATCGCAGGTGTGATCATGCTATTGACGGCCTTGCCAGTGAATGCAATCACGCGGGTTCGCGATGTAGCACGCCCACTTGGTGAACGTACCAACGCTCTATTAGGTTATGGCTTGGTCTTTGGTCTAAATGGCACAGGTGACGGTGGCGATTCTTTAGTGACGATGCGACCTTTGATCGCCATGCTAGGCGAAATGGGAAATCCTGTTTCAGTTCAAGATCTGGGTAGTGGTAAAAATGTTGCTTATGTCATGTTGACCGCAGAAATTGGTCGTAACGGTGTTCGTAGTGGTGATCAACTTGATGTTCAGGTTCACAGCGTTTACAACGCAAAAAGCCTTGCGGGTGGAACGGTCATCGGAATATTAGGCGGTGGCGGTAAGTTTGATAAAAATTTCTATGGCATGGTCAACGGTAACATCGAATTGCCCGACGCGAATATTCCTACCAATGGTGTTATTAAAAATGGTGCCACCATGGAGCGTGACGTGATCTATGAATTTTGGAATGAAGATTTTAAAACCGGAGAAGCTAGCTTTACGTTGGTTCTGGATGATCGTCATGCCAATTTTCAAATGGCCAAGCGTGTCCAAATGGAAATTAATGAAGAGTTTGCACCTACGGGGGCAGGACTGAACGCCGGACAGCAGCAAGCTACGACACATGCAAGCATCATCGGGCCAAAAAATATTCATATCACCATTCCTGCCAAGCAGGCTAAGCAGGTGCCTATGGTGATTGCACGTATTCTAGATCTACCGATGGAATTTCCTGATCCGGATGCCTTGGTGGTCATTAATAAGCGAACAAAATCTGTTGTTATTACTGGCAATGTCGAACTGTCGCCAGTGAGCGTTTTAGTAGATGGCATAACTGTGCAAGTTCCTGCGCCAGGCGACAATGGTAATGACCCACAACAGCTGGCAGGGCAGGAAGATACTCCGATTTATTTGTCAGATTTGATTGCGGCATTGGATGCACTGAATGCACCCTTTGATAGTAAAGTAAATGCAATTCATGAAATCAATAATGCAAATTGCTTACGAGCAAGATTGAAAATTCAATAGGATCATGTGATGGCAAAAATAGTTAACACACAATTGGCTCAGGCGGCAAATGAATTTGTCAATCAGGTCTTTTATGGCCCGATGATGAAATCATTTCGTGAGTCACAAAATAATCCTTACTTTGGTAATGGGCCAGGTGGCAAGACGTTTGTCAATCAGCTTGATATGGAACTACTAAGTCGTATGAGTGCAGGTAAGCCAACACCGATCGCACAAGCATTGATTGATCAGTTGGAAAAAAATATGAGTACTCAACAGACGATGCAGAAAATATTAAACGATCAGAAAGTAAAAACCAATCAACAAGGACTTGATGATGGCAGGAATATTGGACTCACTGATTAGTGCCTTGCAAGCTGAACTGCAGGTACAACAGAGACTGGCAGAAGTGCTGGATGGCAAATTAGACGCCATGAAGCATCGTGATCTTTCACGCCTGGATGCTCTGAACAAGAGTGAGCAACAATTAGTCCTGGAATTGCGGCAGGCTGGAATGAAACGTGACTCGGCAATTCGAATTGCCAGTCAAAATTTATTTCCAAATGAGAGAAATCGCTTAATGACAGCAACAGAGTTTATCAATATTTCTACCGAACCCACAAAGGGTCATCTAAAAACGCTTGTTGAAATGCTAAAACAAGCCGCAGAGCGTGTGCAGCGGCTCAATAATATAAATGCCATGGCCATGAGAAAAATGCTAGGGCACTTTGATGATATTTTTAAATTTATTGCCCAATGCGGTACTGACATTGGTCTTTATGGCAGGGCAGGTAAAAAAACGGTGGCAACAGAACAACGGCGATTAGTCGATACTATCGCTTAATAAGGATTAAATCGTATGCCTTTAATTAATGGATCAATTCAAATCGGCCGCAGCGGAATCTTAACCGCACAGGCCGGACTCTCTGTTGTTGGTAACAATATGGCCAACGCAGCGAGCCCGAATTATTCCAGACAGCGTGCTGATTTAGTACCTACGCAATTTACTGAAGTCATTCCTGGTAAATTTACAGGAACAGGTGTTGCGATTGAAGATATCGTTCGCTTGGCAGATGATGCCCTGAATGGTCGATTACGTACTGCTATCGGAGATGCCGCATCGTTTGAAGTCAAGCAACAAGCACTGGTTCGGGCAGAAGCAACATTCAATGAGTTGACCACGGCCGACCTTTCTACACGTATGAGTAAATTCTTTGGTTCATTTGCCAGCTTGGAAACAGAACCTAATAATTCAACCATTCGTAGTAGCGTATTGATTGAAGGGGGAAGTCTAACGAATTTTATTCGTGAAATGAGAGCAGAGTTAGGTCAAATACAATCCGATATGGACGACCAGATTCGGTTTCATGCCGGTGAAGCAAATCTGTTAGCCTCTCAAATTGCTGATCTTAATCGCTTGGTCGTTTCCAGTGAAGCCGGAAAACCTGGTTCCTCTGGTATGCTTCGCGATCAACGTGAAGGGCTATTAAAAGAATTGAGTAAACTCATTGGCATCACAACGAAAGAAGCCAATGGTGGAGCCGTCAATGTCTTTATTGGTAGTGAACCTCTGATTCAATATGCAGAGAGTCGAGGACTAAAATTTATCGAAAAACAAAATACGGCTGGTGTTGTGGAAGCACAAGTTGTTTTTTCAGATAATGAGCAAACCATTGAGCTTACGAATGGTCGGATTCATGGTTTATTGAGTGCTCGCGATGATGATATCGGTGGGACATTAGACAATTTGGATGAATGGGTTTCATCTTTGATTTTGGAAGTGAATCAACTGCATAGCTTAGGACAAGGACAGCAAGGTTACAGCGCTGTAACAAGTTTACAAACACTACTCGATCCAACTGCAGAATTGTCAGATACCACGGCAGCAGGTGTCAATTGGCCAGTGACCAATGGTGTCTTCAATATGCATGTTTATGACAGCAATGGCGTGATTATTCGTACAGAACAAATCAAAGTTCAAGTTGGTATTGATGCCGTTGATACGTCATTGAATGATGTGATTGCTGCCATTAATGCACAAGTACCTGAAGTAACTGCCAGTTTAACCTCAGCTAGTCAATTAAATATTCAGTCCTCAAGTTCATCGTTTACTTTTGGATTTTCAGGTCCGGAAAATGCTAGCGATGCAACCAATTTCCTGGCCGTAATGGGAATTAATACCTTTTTCCAAGGTAAAAACGGAGCAGATATTAAAGTGCGAGCTGGATTAAATGAGGCAACGATCGTTGCGGGTTCTGATGGGAACCCGACCAATGGTGATGTCGCCGGGGCATTAGCAAAGTTAGCGGACACTGGCGTAGATTCGTTGAATGGATTGAGTTTGCCTGATCACTTTATTTCAATGATAGGTGATTTAGCTGCGGATACTAAATCTGCACAAGATAATTATACCGCTTCTGATGTTGTCGTGCAGACACTGCAAGCCGAGCGTGATAGTGTGAGCGGTGTTTCCATCGATGAAGAAGCGATTAGCATGATCACCTTTCAACGTATGTTGCAAGGGTCTTCACGTTTTGTCAGTATTATCAATCAAATGATGGATGAAGTATTATCCATAGGACGGTAATTGTAAGGATTAATCATTATGAATCATTCGATGAAAAATTGTAAGGAATAAGTTATGCCATCAGCATTACGACCTAGTAATTATTCGCGTATCTCTATGAATATGCAATCGAATTTGATTTTAAATAACATTCGAGGCAATTCAAATGATTTACTGCAGGCACAAGATCGATTGACCAGCGGTTATCGTATTGGACGCCCAAGTGATTCACCTGGTGAAGCCACAACGATTATGAATCTGGATAATAAAATCGAACGTTTCGATCAGTTTATCAAAAATATGGCGTTTGCGAATGATATTATTTCCAGTACAGATCATGCGATTGGTCAGTCTGTTAATTTAATCAGCGAAGCGGCAGCACTGGCTTTGGAAGATGCCGATGACGCTGGTTTGGAAGCCAACTCAGTGATTATTGATAGTATTTTAGATCAATTGGTGTCAGTGGGTAATACCCAAACACGCGGGCAATTTATCTTTGGCGGCCAAAATGGAACGGTTGATCCATTTGAGCCTGTGGGTAATGGTGTTTTGTATCATGGCAGTCGCAGCGAAATGAAAACACAAGTTTCGTTTGAGAATGATTTGCTATTTACCACCGATGGCAGTGAGCTGTTTGGAGCAACCAGCAGTCAAGTCATTGGCATAGCAGATTTAAATCCTGATATCACAACGGATACACTATTGAGTGATTTGGATGGCGCGTTGAATGAAGGTATTCGTTTATCCAGTATTGTGATTAATGATGGTGCCAATCCTGCAACGACTATCGACTTAAGTGGCGCGGTAACGATTGGTGATGTTGTTCAAAAAATAAATACTGAAGCACCACTTCTGTCAGCATTTGTAAATGCTGCTGGAAACGGTATTCAGATTACAGGTGGGGTGAATTTTACGATTTCAGAGGTGGGAAATGGATTCACGGCACGTGACCTTGGTATCGAGGTTACTGGCGGGGGTCCTACTGTGATTGGCCAGGACGTTGATGCCCGCCTTTCGCTGACAACGCCGGTAACGGCATTGGCTGGCGGGGCGGGCATTGACACAGCATCTGGTTTGCTCATTACCAATAGTGCCATCTCTGGTACGGGGCCACTGGATATTTCAACTGCCAATACGTTGGAAGATATTATCAATGTCATGAATACCTCTAGTTTGTCTATTCGTGCTGAAATCAACGCGAGTGGTGATGGCATCAATGTTTATAATTTACTGAGTGGTTCTGAATTATCCATTGGTGAAAATGGCGGAACCACTGCGACAGATCTTGGTATTCGTTCGTTTGTCGGCACAACAAATTTATCTGAATTTAATAATGGCAAAGGTGTACATGTTACTGGCCAGGATGGTAAGGCCGGTGTGATCCGGGTAACAGATCGAACTGGTGCTGTACATGATATTGATTTAAGTACAGCAACGACGGTTCAGGATGTGCTGAATTTAATTAATGCTGGAACTGGCGGAGCAGTGACAGCAGCATTGAATTCAACAGGGAATGGTATTTTATTAACCAATACGGCTGGACCTGTCACTTCGAATCTCAGTGTTGCGACTATAAGTACCAATGGCTATGACGTAGCGGCTGAGCTAGGGATTGCTCAGTCCGTTTCTGCAAATACGATCAATGGCACAGATACTAATCAAATTGAACCTGAAGGTGTCTTTTCGCACTTGATTGCCTTGCGTGATGCAATGCTTGCCGCGGATCGTGTGGAAATCGCACGTATTACCAAAAAATTGAAAGAAGATGAGACACGGTTTATTAAATTTCATGGTGAGGTGGGCGCACAACACAAGGCACTGGAAGATCGTGAAATTCGCATGCAGGATAATATTATTGCTTTGCAGGAGTTGCGTAGTGACATTCGTGACATTGATTTTGCAGAAGCAGTCACTCGGTACCAAAATATTTTTACTGCCTTGCAGGCCAATATGAGTTCTGCTGGTCAAATTAACAGTACGACGTTACTGGACTTTTTAAGATAGAAATCGAAATGCAAATAAAAGATTGCATTTAATATTTAGAAACACTGCCGGAGGATTCGGCATAAAAAGTAAAGTTGGAGTTACTTTTTGAAGTATTAACCAGGATGGTGTTCCGTGAAATTCGGAACAAGGAGGTTTTGAACCATGAAGGTCAAAACAACGCGTTTTGGCGAGATTGAAGTGGATCAGCAGCGGCTGATTCGATTCGAGAAAGGCATTTTAGGCTTTCCCGAAGAGAAGGAGTATGTGCTCCTGCAGACCGACAATGAAGGCAATTTTTTCTGGCTGCAATCTGTCAGCCGACCTGAGATTGCATTTGTTGTCAGCGATCCTTTGTTGTTTGTTCCTGACTATCAGGTCCCTGTCAAAGAAGAAGACTTTGAGCAGATTAACCTGAAAAGTATGACAGACGCGCAAGTATTGATTATTGTCAATAAAGTGGATCGTACCTTAACAGGTAATTTGCAAGGCCCATTGATTATTAATTCAATCAATCGTCAGGCAAGACAATTGGTTTTGTCAGAGAAAAAGTACAGCACCAGGCATCAGTTGATGACCTTAGAACCGTCGGACAAGCAGCAGGTATCGAAAACGGCTTAACGTTAACGAACTCGCACATTGATTGACATGTTTTAAGAAGCGGTTGTGACAAACGTCACATTCATCAACGTCGCTCACATGGATGTGAGCCCGATTTAAAGGAGCATAGGATGCTGGTACTAAGCAGACAAAAAGATCAAACGATCATGATTGGTGATAATATAGAGATCACCGTGGTCGATATTCGCGGCGATAAAGTGCGATTGGGAATTACCGCCCCTTCGCAAATCCCGGTACATCGTAAAGAAGTTTACGAAGCGATCCAGGATGAAAATAGAGAAGCTGCAAACATAACGTTGGAAGATATTACAGATGTAACCAAACGAAATAAAGGACAACGCGATTCAGGCCAAGGATCAGGCTCTTAAACGCGTCGACAAAGGTAATTTGTAATATGTATATAGTTAAAGAAACACAGTTAACAATAGATACAGGTCAACGACCAAGTATTCAGTTGCCCCAAGGATGGTGGGCAAATGTGATAAGGCACGATGCCGGCCGCAGGAGTGCGGATCTAATGTCAAGGAGGATTTCCTATGGTAAGAATTAATACAAACATACCGTCGTTAACGGCACAGGCAAATCTGGCGAATGCCAATCGAGATTTGAACTTTACGTTGCGTAGGCTCAGTACCGGGCTGCGAATCTCTCGCGGTGCGGATGATCCGGCAGGCTTGATCGCCTCAGAGACCCTGCGCGCTGAAATCAAAAGTATCGATAAAGCCATTAGCAACACCGAGCGAGCGTCTAACGTGATTGCAACTGCTGAAGCAGCCTTGGAGGAAGTGGCCAGTCTGCTGGTTGATATCAAAGGGTTAACCGTCGAAGCGGCTAATGCCGGGGCATTGAGCCTGGATGAAATCCGGGCGAATCAATTACAAGTCGACTCAGCCGTGGAAAGTATCACGCGTATTGCCAATTCAACATCATTTGCGGGAAGAAAATTGTTGAATGGTAGCCTAGACTATCTCACCTCAGGTGTATCTACTCAAGTGATTACAAAATTAGACATCCATGCAGCGCAATTGGGAGAGCAAGCTTATCTTGATGTCGATATATCTGGTATTACTTCAGCGGAACAAGGCGAATTATTTATGAGTGGTGGTACGGTTGGTACCAGTACGGTCGTTTTAGAAGTCGCATCCAATCGTGGGGTGGAAATTTTCAGTTTTATATCTGATTATGAATTATCCAACGTGGTTGATGCCATCAATGCAACTTCTGCTGTAACTGGTGTTACGGCATCTACCTGGGTTTCTGGTGGTACCAGTGGTATCTTCTTTCGAAGTGTCGATTATGGTACCGATGCATTTGTTTCTGTACGACCTTTACCAAGTGGTGCGAGTGTTGAAACATTTACAGATGATGCGGCAACTACCGTTACACAAAGAGATATAGGAGCTGATATTCAAGTAGCCGTTAATGGTGCAGCGACTGTCGGGGTGGGGCGTGATGTGACCATTAACACAAATACGATTGATATTTCTTTAAAACTGACGGCTACTTTTACAGGAAATACGAGTTTCCAAATAACGGGTGGTGGATTTATCTTCCAGTTAGGTCCAAAAATTGATGATCAGCAGCGCGTTAATATCGGACTTCGCTCTATTGTCGCCAGTCGTTTAGGATCAACTGATAATGGGTACTTAAATGAAATAGCCACCGGTGGATCAAAATCCCTTGTTGCAGGTGAACAAGCGGGGGCTGCACAAATTATTGAAGAATCGATCAATCAGGTTGCGGTATTGCGAGGACGACTCGGTTCCTTTGAAAGGAATACGCTTGATACTAATGCCAACTCATTACGAATTGCGCTTGAAAATATCACCGCTTCTGAATCTTCGATTCGTGATGCAGACTTTGCTGCTGAAACGGCGAACCTAACACGAAGTCAGATATTGGTGAGTGCGGGTACAAGTATTTTGGCCTTAGCGAATCAGACGCCGCAGTCAGTCCTAGGATTGTTACAGTAACGAAACGTTTATCGGAATTGAATTAAATAAATTCTCTTTAGTATCATAATGATTCGATCAACTGACATTATATATAGGAGACTAAAAAACATAACTAACTAAGAAACCTTAATGAGTTTCAACATTAAACCACCTCCCTTACGTCCTGGGAAGGTTTATAAGGAATTGAAACTTATCCTCCGTGACAAGGCACAACCAGCCCAGTTGTGCCTTTCTTTTATTTATGGGACGAGTTATAAAAAAATTTAGGGGGTTTTGGTCAGATAATCCTTTGTAAAGTTCTGATAATTAAACATTTCCAGTCCCATAAGAGCTTTTCTTTGTTTCTATCTAAAGTTGCCTATCTTAACCAGTCGATGTGTTTGGTGACGTTAGAGAATAGCGTCATCTGTCTTCTATGAAGGCAACGAATTATTGGAACGAATAAAAGAACATGAAGCACATAAAAGAACATAAAAAGATCAATAGGTTTTGGAGGGGTAGGCCTATGAAATAAGTTATTCGTATGCTTTGGCCCGCAGAATCCAAAGCAGACGTTAAACATAAATTTGCAGAATAGTTTAACAGGTATTTTATAAACACCCTGACGACTGCGACTTGATTGGCTCATCTTAACGGAATGCAGAACCGTTAAACTAGCCGTCAAACACAACCCAGCAGAAAGTAAAACAGTCGCACCGTCACACATTTGTTCAGGAGGTTGAACAAGATGAGCAGAATAAACACTAACATAGCCTCTCTTATAGGCTCCAGGATTTTAAACAACAACACAATGGAGTTAAACAAATCCTTGGAAAAATTGAGTACCGGTTTGCGTATTAACCGTGGCTCAGATGATCCAGCTGGTTTGATTGCTTCAGAAAACCTACGTAAGCAGATTCGTGGTACGGATACAGCTGTTAAGAATGCTGAGCGTGCTGCGACGATTACGAGTACCGCTGAAGGTGCCCTTCAAGAAGTGAGTTCCATGTTATTGGACGTACAGTCACTTTTAGGTGAAGTGGCTAACAAAGGTGGTATGAGTTCAGAAGAGATAGATGCTAACCAGCTTCAGGTGGATTCAATCATCAATAGTATTGATCGTATTGCTAACGCTACCGAATTTGCTGGTATTAAATTATTGAATGGTAACCTTGACTACACCACATCTGGTGCTGTCAGTGGTAGTGGTTTTGCAGAAGTTCAAATTAACTCTGCAAAATTGATTGATGGTGCAACCATGACCGTTAACGTCGAAGTAACCTCTGGTGCTTCTGCTGGTCACGCTGTATTAAGTGGTTCAAACTTATCAGATGCCATGACCATTCAGATTGGTAGTAACCGTGGTACCACCGAATTGACCTTTGCTGCATCAAGTACTGATGCTTCAGCTATCGCTAGTGCGATTAACGCTGTGAAAGAAATTACCGGTGTGTCAGCGACAGAAACAAGTGCGAGTGCTAGTACCTTCTCACTTGAAAGTATTGACTTTGGTTCAGATGCTTATGTCAGTGTGACCGTGACTTCTGGTCAGGCTAACAATGTGGGCGCCATGGAGTTCAAACAAACTGCAGGTGGTACCATTATTGGTGATAACTCTGAATATAAAGATTTGGGTCACGATGTTGAAGCAACCGTTAACGGTGCATCAGCGACGGGTAATGGTAAAAAATTGACCATTCGTACCGCTGTGTTGGATGCAGAAATTGATTTAACCAATTCTGCTGCAGAAAACTCAGGTAACGTTGATTTTGCAATTACCGGTGGCGGTAGTGATTTCTCACTGGGTGCCGATGTGACAGCAATTGGTTTGGAACCTGTTGGTATTAAAAGTGTGGTTGCCAGTAAATTAGGTAACACGACTGACGGTTTCTTAAATACACTAAAAAGTGGTAGTACCAACTCGTTGAAATCAACGAATTTGATTACCGCACAAAATATCCTTAGTTCAGCAATTAAAGATATTACAGGACTTCGGGGTCGTCTGGGTAACTTCCAGAAGAATACCCTGGAAACAACGATGAATTCTCTGCGAATCACGAAAGAGAATCTTGCTGCGGCTGAATCAGCTGTCCGAGATACTGATTTTGCGAGTGAAACATCGAAGTTGACTCGTTCTCAGATTCTGGTTCAGTCAGCTACGAGTGTGTTGGCACAGGCCAACTTCTCACCGCAGAGTGTCCTGTCCTTGCTGGGTTAGTTTTGACGCAATAAAGTGGTTGAGTGGGTCTCACCTGGGTCTGTCCCAGGTGAGACTACACTTTTATACCCTTGATATAGAATTTAGATGGGGCGTTGTTGAGGAATTTGGTCTAACAATAACGTCCATGTTTCAACGATTTGAATCTAACCACCTTTTTCACTTCACTTTGATCTAAGCCTTTCCTTTGCTAATTATCAGACCCTAGATTCTTGCTTCATGAGATCAGATTATGATTATTGTTTAATACCCTTAGAGTTTAAGCATAAATGTCTCTATGAATTTGCCCTGATCTGCGGGAATTCTACTCCACTGGCTGGATTTTCTATCAGAAAAAATTTGAAATAAATCATTTTGGGACCGTCTGGGTATATAAAAAAAGAGTTTTAAAAGATTGTTTTTGGTCAAAAACCGCGATTTTTGCGTCCTATAATATGATTTTTTGAAATATTATTGGCCTCGTTAAAGTTTTCCTCAATGTCTTGACGACAATTTCATAGCAACGAGCGATAAAAAGAGTTTTACATGACACCCGGGAAAGTA
>JANQJS010000054.1 GCA_028281535.1 Sedimentisphaerales bacterium
ATGAAATTGTTCAGGTTTCTCCAGGTGAAGTTAAAGTCAAAAAGAATGGCAAAGATTTTACGCTGAAAGTAACTAAAAAGAAGGCTAAGTCAACCGCTGTGTCGCAAAATAAAAACAAAAAACAAACGAATGTAAAGAGGCCTACGCGTAGATCTCGTACGAATCGTGCGAATCAAAAAAGGTAGTTTTAAATCAGCAACAGGAATGTTTACGGTAAGTCTAAATACCAGGGTTCAGATATATGATTTCGATAGAAATAGAGAATGAATTTAGCACTTTGAGTTCTTTGGTTCGGTGCTTTTTTGTAAATCAATTTGCCATGAGCCTGAGCCGAAAGTTGATCTTGAGAAAATGTTGTTGTAATCAGCTTTGCATTCCATTCTATGAGTACGGCAGCGTTGGCGTCCGTCAGCAGGATTGAATCTGCGGCTTGTTTGCCTGATATGGAAGAGTGATTTGGCCCGATATTGTTTTTGATTTTTTCATAATTTTTTGTAGCGAGGGCTAATAGGATATCGTCAGCAAATTTCATAATATGGCGATCTTGCTTGCTGATTGGAGAAGATTTTGCTTCTGGCTTATTTGTTGCTGGTTTTGATTGTTTTGTATCTTCTGTTGACGCGCAACCTGTGGCTAGAAAAATGAATAATAATAATTTGATCTTGAAAAGGTGTTTCATGGTTTTTAAACAATCGACAATATTGAAAAATGAATTAAATTTACAAAAATATTTAAAACATAATATATTTGCCGCGTCAACCGTTAATCTGAGGAGCTTATAGTAATGGCATACGAGAAGGGAATAAACTCATTTGCGAGCCGAAATAAATATGTCCTGGCGATGATTTGTACAACTTTGGTTATTTGGTCTGTTCAATATTTTGCAATTGCGCAGAATAATAACTCGGATCCAAATCAAGCTTCTCAGACAAAGCAAACTACAAAAAATGATGACGAAGCTCAGGCTGACAAGCAAGATGGAAAGTCGACTTCTAACTCAGTAGAACCTAGTGGTAAAAAGGCGACAAATGTTGACTATGATAAACGATTAAAAGAAATCGAAGCTGAAGTTTCTGTTTTAATGAAAGAGTTATTGTTAGCAACAACAAGTAATGAGCTTGATAGATCTGCTGCGATTTCAAAAAAGATGGATGTATTAAGTAAAGAAATGAATGAGATTCGTAAATTGACAGAGGGGGCAAAACAAACGAAAGGTTCGAATAATAATACAACAACATCTAAAAAGAGAAATTTAAAGACAATTCCCGAGTCACAAAAAACATCCAAAAAGGCTCCTAGGTCTCCTGTTAAGAAAATTCTTCCTAGGGGCTCACAATCCACTTCTGTTCCGGTTACTCAAAATACAAAACCAGGCAATAAGGCTGCCATTGAGGCTGAGCGTCTTAATTTGGCATCGGCAAAAAACTTGAATACTACAGTTCCTCAAAGCAATAATAGAGCCAGTGATCCAAATGGAGAGGTGGTTCAAAAAGTTAAACCACCAGTTGTTACAGGAAAAAAAGATAAAGAAGAGCAAGTGAAAGAGGTTGAAACTCCTCCTCAAAAACCAATTAAATTCAATGGGGACGAAGTGGTTAAGTTGGATATGACCAATCATGAGTTGGATGTTGATATGCTAATCGAAAAAGTTGGTAAGGAGATGAATTTTAATTTTATCTATCCAGATAACCAACCTGTGACAGGAAAAGTTCGATTGCAAAAATATGGCACAATACGTCATCGAGATTTACTTCCACTTTTGGAGTCAGTTTTAAGTTTCAAAAATTATACCATGGTAAGAGAGGATCCATTTATTCGGATCGTTAAGCGTGATGAAGCCATGAGAAAGGCTGAGCCTTTGTTAAGTGTCGGGCAGGAGTTGCCTGATCGTGAAATAGGGGATTCAGTTGTGACGCAAATTGTAGAAATACAACATGTCACGGTTGATCAAGCACGTGGTTTCTTAAGAAACTTTGCTGATGAAAAAACACTCTTAATTGTTCCGAATACTAAATATATCATTATAACAGAATATGCCTATCGGATGGATCGTATTATGGAGATGTTGAAACTGATAGATCAGCCAGGTCCATCGGTCTCAATGGAAATTATTCATGTTGAATATTTAACAGCTCAGGATGCTGCAAAACAGGTTAGTGAACTAATGAAAAATCTTAATCAAAGTGGTGCTAAACCTGCCGGTGGTCAAAGACAGCCTGCTCGAGCGGCAAGACAGCCGAGGGCGCAGCCTGCTAATAACCAGCAACCACGGAATAATGCAGCGGCGGCTAGTGGCACCGTGCAAACTGGAAATAATGGTCCAATGCTATATGTTGATGTGCGGACCAGTCGCATTTTTGCCATTGGAGATGAAGAAGGTTTAATTCAAGTAAAAGAATTACTCAGTTTAATTGATGTCCCGAGTGGACCAGAAATTAAATTGTATCCAATTGAAATTAAACATGTATTAGCGGATGAAGTTGCGGCACAGATAGTGGGACTCATGCAAGATTTAAACAAAGATGAATCTGCAAAATCTGCTAATAACACTTCTAGGAATGCAACGGCCCAGCGACGTGGTGGTCATGCCAACCGTAATCGAGCCAATACAAACCAGCCAAATTTGAATAACAGTCGTAGTCGAACCAGTCGTAGTGGTAGTGGCAGTCAAGTCTTTAAAGTTAGCGACATGGGGCCTTATATTCATATTGATATTCGAACAAATCGTATGCTTATTCTTGGGTCCCAAGATCAATTGGACCAAATTATTGAATTGTTGCAATTATTGGATGTTCCGCCACGTGAGTACGAAATGTTGACATTGAATGTCTATACACCTCAGTTTGTTGAAGCAGAAGAATGTCGAAAAATTTTAAATGATCTTGGTATAATTCAAACTCGACAATCAACCGCTCGTTCGCGAGCAAATCGACGGTCGAACAATACCGGTGGGGCGCAAGGTTCGACAGCTGATGCCAATCGTTCGTCTTTGATTCCAACAGATCCTGAATTATTACCAGGAGAGCAAGAGGCTGAAATACGGGTCGCTGTCCAGCAGGCAACCAATACGATGTTTGTGTTGGCGACTCAGCGACAACATGTTGTTATCAGTGAGATCATGACTAAAGTTGATAACGAAGTGAATAAGCTAGGTGATATTAGAATATATGCTTTAGAAAACCGTGATCCAAAATTTGTGGCAGATATGCTTAAAGAACTCATGGAGTCTTCTCAGCTTCAAGTGACCCAAAATAATGCAACACGAATTCCTGGTGTAGAAGGGGCACCGATTATTGTTCCTCTAGCAGACATCTATTCTGTTGCTGTTCGGGGGAGTAAAAAACAGCATGCGGATATAGAAAAAATTATAACGAACTTAGATCGACGATTGCCCAGTGTGTTGGTGGAAGCCATTTTAGTGACAGTTAATATCGATGATAAGATTGATTTAGGTGTCAGTTTAAAAAATAAAGGAACTGTAACTAATGATCCTACAAATCCTCGTTTAGTTTCTGGAACATCTCCTTTTAATATTGGTACGATAGCAAAAAGTACAAGCAATATCATATCTGGCAGTGGTGCGACTTTAGCTTTCTTCGATGATGATTTTATTTATGCAACATTAGAGGCGCTGGAAGAGGAGGGGAATTCACGAGTCATTTCTCGGCCACGTATTTTAGTCAATGATAACCAAACGGGTGTGATCGACAGTAAACGTGAAGAACCTACCACGACACAAACTTTTCAGCAGGGATCAGAAAATGCCGTAGTGACTTTTTCTGGTTATGAAGAAGCGGGTACAAAATTAGATATTATTCCACATATTGGTAGCAATGAATCAGATATGCTTCAGCTTGAAATTAAGCTCGATGTCGCCAGCTTCGTTGGAAGCCGAATTGGTGATATCCCACCTCCTCGTGAGACCAACAGTGTCTCAACATGGGTGACTGTACCGGATGGTAAAACCATCGTTCTTGGTGGTTTGGTTACAGAGACAGATTCTACAAAAGTACGTAAAGTGCCATTGTTGGGTGATATTCCCATATTGGGAGCAGCGTTTCGATCAATCGGACGCACCAAGGATAAAGGGGTGCTTTATGTGTTTATAAAAGCTCATGTGGTTGGTAGAGATGGGGTGGATGACAAAGTACCATTGGATGATTTGTCTGATGAAGCAAAACAGGAAGTGAATAAATTTGATTTACAAAATTCTCAGCATTCGATTATTCCTGGATTGCCTGATAATAAAAGTAAGCGAACAAAACTGTTTAAAGATGGAAATAACTAAAGGTAAAGAATACTTGTGTCACAGATAACAGAAAAACATGGACAGAATTCTTTGGCTAGCGATATTCTTGCCACAGCTCAGAAAATGGGGCTAGAGAATATTGATCAGTTAACAGAGTTGTTGTCGAAAAATCAAGAAAATGCTAAGTCCTTAGATCGGGTCTTATTGGAATCGGGTTTATTGACCGAAGAGCAAATATTAACTCTTTTTGGCGAATATTTTGGCGTTGAAGTTCGTTTGTCGCTTGATACGACTGATGTGCCAGCAGAATTTGTTACTCGTATTCCAGCAAGTTATGCGCAAAATCATAGTTTGCTTGTGGTTGAAAAAGAGGAAGCTCAAGTTGTTGTTGCAACCAGTCGTCCATTATCATTTTATCATGTTGATAATGTTGGAAAAATGATGAAGTGCGGTGTTCGATTAATATTTTCAACTCAGGCAGCGATTAGTTCGGCTATTAATACCGCTTATGAACAGCGATCAACTGTTCTTGAGGATGTCGCTGAAGATCTTGATGAGAAGAATATTGAAGGTCTGCTAGGTGAAATTGCATCATCAGAAGATTTACTGGATGTTGTTAATCGACCTCCTGTTATTCGGTTAGTGAATGATATTTTATTTCGTGCTTTACAGATGCGTACATCGGATGTTCATATCCATCCTTTTGAAAATAAGATCCTGGTTCGTTATCGAATTGATGGTTTAATGTATGATATGCTTTCGCTAGATGCTCATGTGCTACCAGTGATTGTGTCGCGTATCAAAGTGATGTCAGGTATGGATATCGCAGAGCGTCGAATGCCTCAGGATGGCCGTTGCTCGGTTAAAATTGGTTCGCGTGAAGTGGACTTGCGTGTGAGTACAATTCCTACAGGTTATGGTGAACGTACAGTATTGCGTTTGTTAGATAAGAGCTCTGGCGTTTATAGTTTGACTGATTTAGGTATGGCACAACATGATTTGGACCGCCTTGACTTATTGTTAAAACGAACCCATGGCGTCTTTTTTGTTACGGGGCCAACAGGGAGCGGTAAAACGACGTCGCTTTATAGCTTTTTACAACGTATCGATGCCACGGAAAAGAATATCATTACCATAGAAGATCCTATCGAATACCAATTAGATGCGATTAGCCAGATACAGGTTGCAGCTAAAAAAGGTATGACGTTTGTGACTGCATTACGACATGTTTTGCGTCAAGATCCTGATGTTATCATGGTCGGTGAGGTTCGTGATCAGGAAACAGCCAGGATGGTGATCCAATCGTCTCTAACAGGACACCTTGTGTTTAGTACTTTGCATACGAATGATGCTCCTGGTGCTATTACTCGTATGTTGGATTTGGGTGTTGAGCCTTATCTCGTTGCTTCATCAGTGATTGCTGTATTGGCGCAACGGCTAATTAGGCGTATCTGTCCTGAATGTAAAGAATTGGTTACGGCGGATATGAAACAGTTAAGAGATTTGGGTTTAAGTATCGGTGCCTTTGAAAAAGTATATCATAGTGAAGGTTGTGAGGCATGTTTTAATACTGGTTACCGTGGTCGAACCGGTATTTACGAATTAATGTTGGTAGATGATGATGTTCGTCATTGTATTTATAAGCAGGAATCAGCTGGGCAGATTAAAAAGGTTGCCTTAGAGTCAGATAATATGACGACGTTAAGAATGGATGGGTTGCGCCGTGTACAAAGTGGCGAAACCTCTTTAGAAGAAGTATTGCGTGTGGTACACACAGACGAAGTGGATTAGGGAAAACTTATGCCAACGTATGAATATATAGCATTGGATCATACAGGCAAGCAGAAACGTGGCAATGTTGTTGGGGATTCGCCGGGTGCTGCTCGTCGAACATTGCGCGGTCAGCGTTTGCATGTAAAAGAATTGCATCCGGTGAGTGAATCTGCACAAGCTGCAGGGGCAGGTTTTAGCCTGTCCAAAGGTAGACGTCGACGTGATGTTTTAGAAATTACACGCCAATTGGCAACGATGATTAAAGCCAATGTGCAGTTAACAGAAGCTTTAGCTGTGTTAAGTTCGCAGGCTATAGACCCCAAATTAACTCAGGTTCTGCAGAGCATAAGAGATCAGGTTTTATCTGGTGACTCATTTGCCGACTGTATTAAACAATACCCGGGCTGGTTTGATACCATTTATTTGTCTATGGTTCGAGTGGGTGAAGCTACGGGTAATTTAGGAAGTACGCTTAATATATTAGTTGAATATATGGCTAAGCGGCAGCAGTTAGAGGGCAAAATCAAATCGGCTTTGGTATATCCCATTATATTGGTCATTATGTGTGTGGCTGTAACCTTGACATTAATGACATTTGTTGTTCCTCGCATTACAAGTATCATACAAAGTGCTGGAAAACAACCTCCAGCAATAACGCAATTCCTAATAAATACGAGTAAGTTTTTAACTGATTATGGTTGGTTAATGGTGTTGTGTTCTGTTCCCATCTTTTGGTTATTTATGAAAAGTTTGCAAACGGAGAAAGGGCGTTTTGCCTTTGACCGATTCAAGTTAAAAATTCCTGTTATAGGAGAATTGATACGACAGTCAGTGGTTGCTAGATTTGCCACCACTCTAGCTGCTTTGATTCGTAGTGGAATGCCAATGGCAGATAGTTTGCAAGTTGTATCTGAGGTGACAGGAAATGCGGTGATGACTCGAGCGGTTAATAATGCACGTGAACGCATTATGGCAGGGGCAGATGTTGCTACACCTTTACGAGAAAGTGGTGTTGTCGATATTGCAACGTCCCATATGATATCCGTTGGTGAACGCACGGGTGAATTGGAAGATATGTTAGTATCAGTTGCTATAGGAATTGAAGAAACAACCGATATTCGAGTTCAGAGGATTAGTTCCGTCATCGAGCCAGTAGTGATTGTTGTCATGGCAATGATTGTCGGGTTTATTATTATTGCAACCATGTTGCCTATATTTGAAATATCGAATATAGCAAACAGGTGATATAAAGGAGATAAAAATGAATAAAGTTTATAGACAACATCGTAAAAAAACAGCAGGTTTCACTTTGGTTGAAATCATGGTTGTTATTGTGATTATAGGGATCTTGGCAGGTATCGTAGGCGTGAATGTGATTTCATATTTGTCCAAAGCAAAAGTGAATGCCGCCAAAACACAAATAGCCAGTTTGCATAATGCCGTCAATATGTACAAAATTGATACTGGCGAATATCCAGATAACGCAACGGGATTAAGTGCTTTGGTCGTTCAACCACCAGGTGTTACCAATTGGAATAGTGATGGTTATTTGGATGGTAAAAATGAAATTCCTCTTGATCCTTGGAATAATGAATATGAATATCTGTATCCTGGAAGTTTTTCGAAATTTGATATTTTGACCTTGGGTGCAGATGGCGTAGATGGTGGTGAAAATGAAAATGCCGATATCTATAATAGTGATGTTGTTAACAAAACACAAAGTAGCCTTGGTGGGTAATCACATTTTCCGTCGGCGTTTGCGAAACAGAGGGCTCTCTCTTCTCGAGACGATCTTAGCTGCAACTATTTTAACTCTATTAGTTGGACTAGTCATCTTTGATACAGTGGGTGTGTTTCGTGGTCAGCGCCTAAATAGGGATGTGAGTCGTTTTGTTCAAATTATGACACTGACGGCTCAGCAAGCTGTTTTTAATTCAAATAATTATTTGGTATTTATTGATGTTAATAGTGGTATATATACCGTGTATGAAGAAGTCAGCAAAAATACATATGATGAATTTGATCCATTGATTGATGCGAGCAGCTTGGATTGGTGTTACATCGATGAGATTCTGTATGATGATGGAAGTAACCAATATTCAGGCGAATTAATTTTGCGAGCAACGCCACGAGGATGGGATCGTTCCGTATTGCTTAATCTTATAGATGACCAAAATGAATATCGTCGATACGTTCGGTTTGAGCGACATACGTTAAATATTAATGTGTCAAATTTACCATTGGATTTTCCGGAAGCATATGAAGAATTGTCGATGGATTCACCCATTTAGATAGAGAAAACCATGTCAAAAAAGTCAACCATATTTATCAAAGCAACACGAAAGGCTTTCACTTTTATAGAGGTGATGGCTGCTGTTTTGTTATTGAGTATGATATTGGCAGGGATGTATGTTGGTATGGAAAAGACGGCTGATAAAGTCATGGATCAAACGCAGCGACAGAGAGCAATGGCTGTTGCCCAGCAAAAAATGGAATTATTGATTGCCACCAAAAAGGAACCCGAAGTAAGCCAAATGAGTGGGCGCGATCGCATGGATCCCGAATTTGTATGGCATTGGAATTTAACACGGGAAAATTTTAGTCCACTCCCCAATAAACCAGATTTGTCAAATACGGTGATTAAAGCGACCATTACTGTTATTTGGGAGGACAAAGATATTCAGCAAGTAGGATTTGAAGATCCATCATATCGTCGTAATGAAAATTTGCGAGATGGTCAACGTCGAAGAAATTCAAGCTCGGATCCACTAGGATATTATGATGATCAGGGAAATTACGTAGAGGATAATTATGAATATCAAGAAAACTATAGTGAGTATGAAGAACTAGATTCTCAAAGCGGAACAGAAGGTTTAGGGATGAAATTGGAGGATGGTCGTCTTAGGGCTACTAAATCTGTAAGTAAACAGTCCAAAATATTTTCTGGTATTGAACAAAAAGTAGAATTGTCCCGATTTTTTGCCCATATTGGGTTTAAGCCGCGTAAAGGGCAAACAGTCGCTGTGCCTGCTCAAGATGATGCTTTGCCAGACCGTTGGTATATGGATTTAAAGCAAAAGTTTGGAAGAGAGCCGTTTCCTGAAGAAGTCATGGAATATCTCATGAATAATCTTGAAGTGGATGTAGATAGTTATTTTTAAGATGTTGTGAAATGAATAAATTGAAAATACATAGCAATAGACAGATTGGTTTCACTTTGTTGGAAATGATCGTAACGATGGCAATCACTGCGATTTTGATTACCGCGGTATTCAGTTTATTAGAGCAGACTAAATATTATATCGATTTTATTGATGATGAAATGACCCAAAGATCAACCTTGAATGATAGTATGGATCGTCTTATGGAAGACATGGTGACTGGGGTTGGTGATCAGTTCCAGTTAGATATTCAACAGAACCTTACCTGGGAGACATCTGAAGTCGTTTTAAAACGCGACGGGCGTGATGTGGGAGTAACATATGGTGATAGTCTATCTCAGGTTAATTGGATAGGTGTGCCAAGGGATTTTGAGCAAGATTTAGGTTTATTTCGAAAAGAGATTCAACCTGGTTCAGAAACAACACCTGTGTATGTTTCACAATGTGATAATTTGCAGTCATTCATTGTAGATCAACTTGACCCAAATGGAGACCCTATAAAAGACCCGAATATGAGTTCTACAGTGATTGATATTCATTCGCAAATTTATCGTAAAGGTAATCGTCAAGATGGACGTACGATTACAGTAAGACGTACTTTTTCTTTGCATCGGTATTAATAGATATGTTAAATAAAATGAGACGACAACTTTTTAAAAGACAGCAAGGTGCCGCTCTTTTTATTACCTTGTTGGTACTGTTTATACTGACGACTGTCATTGTACAATTTCAAGTAAAAGCCAGTTTGTATTTACGATCGAATTTACATCGCGAAGAAAAACTAACATGTCAATATGCAGCAGAATCTGGTGTTATCATCGCGATGAGTGTGTTAAAAGAAAAATTGCGATCTCCTAATTTATTAGAAGGTGTTGGCAAATCAGGTGGAAAGGGAGGCTCTGGGCCGTTACCGGTTCCTGCGATCCCAATTCCAGGGCTTGGTGGCACAGGAGGGGCAAATGAAGATGATCCAAATCTTCTTGACCCTAATTCTCAAGACGGTAATTTAGAGCTGCTACCTGATAATGTGGTCGTTGTCGCAAAAGATACCATTGAATTTGATGGAATTACCGTTGACTATGAAGTGCATGATGAAAATGCTAAATTCCCAATGATGTGGATGGTGCCAAATGGTTCCCCCTTTTCATCCAATGGTGTAAAACCAGCGGATCGACAATTTAATCGTTTAGCTCAGTTGTTAATAGCGGATAAAAATGCCATTCTGGCAGCGATGGACATGGCTGTAAACATTGGTAATATGGTGAATATGCCTCAGCAGGACGTGAGTATTATAGGTCAGGGAAGGCAAAGGCGGCGCCGGATTCGTGGTCAATCTAAGCGCCTTCAAGTTGAACGTAATAGAAGAAACGCCATGGGGCTATTTGTCGATAGTTATTATAAATATATGAAAGAAGAACCTGTTTTGGCAAAATTGAATGAGCCATTAGAAAACAGGGAAAATACATTTATGGATTATATGGGGTTTTGGGGACATAATAAATTGAATATCAATACGGCATCCCCAGAAGTTCTTGAAAGTGCTTTTCACTCCATTGGTTTAGATAGTAAAAAAGTACAGGCTATTGTTGATTTTCGAGAAACGGATAAGTTTAGTTCGGCGAATGATCTTCAAAAAGTTGATGGTATTGATTTACGCTTTGTTCAAACGATTAAACCATTGGCTATTGGGCGGAGTGAAACTTTCAGCATTCATGTTGTAGCCAAGGCAGGACGTACTGAATATCGATTGCGAGCAGGTGTCTATTATCATCGAAATCGATTAAATCGTATCGCTGTTTTGAAAAACTAATTCGGAGACAAGATTCAGTGAATAAAAAATGTTTAGGAATATTTTATAGCCAAGATGAACTAAGTGCCATTCTTATAGAAAAGAATGGTACCAGTTATTCCATTCTTCATTCGCAAAGCGTCCAATTGGAAGCTCATAGCGATCAAGATAAACCAGAATCTGACGCAGATGATCATCGTTTGCAAGATATTGCTTTAGACAAAGGGCTGGCAAGTATTGCTGCTTCTGTTATTGATGACAAAGGTCGATTGCCAGATACCGCACTCGCGTTGGCAAGTGATCAATATCATATTATGGATTATCATAGTGCTTTTGAAAATACCAAGCAAATTGATGAAACACTTCGTTTTGATATTGAAGAAGAATTTTTAGAAAATACTGAAGAGACCTGTATCTGTTTTGATAAAAAGCCTACATCTGAGCAAGGAAGTGATATTGCGATATACGCGACAAATCGTGAACAGTTATCAAAGCTAACCAATTCATTTGATCTGGCAGGGCTAGATTGTTTGATCGTCAAGCCTGATATTGTGGCTTGGAGTAACTATCTGGCCAAACAAGAAGTCGTTGGTTCTGGAGATAATTACTTGGTTTTAGGCCGATGTGCCAACATATTATACTTTATTATTATGGATGCAAATCACCAAGTCGTTTCTTCTCGAAGCTTAATGTGTCCTGTAAGAATTCCCGCCGAGCAATACCGTTCAGAGTGTCAACGTTTTATCGTGACTTTACCTGAAAAATTCCGGCCCCAAAAAATATACTACCATTCTCATGATATCGATGTTGATGAATTGAAAAAAGCCGTTTCAGCATTAGGTATGACCATTGAGCCTCTACAAGAAGAGGATATGAAAAATGCCATTGCAATGGGCGTTGCTATTTCCTGGATAGAATCTGAATCTCTTGATGATTTTAGAGCTGACGGGTTACCGCCACGATCACTCATGGCAAAAAAACAGAAAGCCTTCATCGGGTTGTCTGCATCAGTCTCATTATTATTCCTTATGGTTATTCTTTTAACCGGATGGTATGGGGCTCGCCACGAAGGAAATATTGATTGGGTGACCAAACGTTACAGGGAAATATTTAAAGAGCTGCGTCCCAATGATAGAGTTCCGCGAAGCGAAAAAAACATTAAAAGTGTTATCGCAAGTATGAGAAATAGCTTGTCAAAAAAAAGCTCTATGAATTCAGGGAACGGTTTAGCAAAATCGGCAAGTCCAACATTTCAAAAGATTCTTGGTGTGTTAGTAGAATTACCAGAAAAAGATTTGTTGATAGAAAAATTGCAAGTTTCAGACAATACCGCGATTTTATCTGGCTCGGTAGCAGATATCGGTGGAAAAGTGGAGTTAGATAAAATTATTGAAAAATATGATCTTAATATCGATAAATGGGATGTTAGTTTTAGTGAGAATCGACGTTCTTTTAACATTTCAATGCAAACGAATCAGGAAAAAACTCGAAAATAAATTATATAAGGAATGCCAATATGGCACAGGTGAAAATAGATAAAGAATCATTACAAAAACCCGAATTCTGGATGGTCGTTGTGCCTTTGGTGCTTGGATTATGGGCAATGCTAAGCCTATTTAGTGTTTATGCTAAAAGCAGTCGAGCTGAAGTTAAAATTAAAAATATTAAAAGAGTTGAACAAGATGCCAAACTCATTAAAGAATCCCAGGAAAAATTAGGTGGCGTTACAGGGCAGAATGCTATTAAGGAATTTCAAGGATTGGATTCTGCGAATCAATGGGCAAAAAATGAACGATTAAAAGAATCGAGTATGCCACGCGTTGAAAGTCCTACTCCAAAAATTAATAAAAGTGATGGGACAATCATTAACCGAGAAACTTATGTGTTTTCTAAAATACGTCTTCTGCAATTGGTTAAGTTTGTAGATTTTGTAGAGTCGAATTATTCTAATACCAGCTGTACAAATATTGTCATTAATTATGTGCGAACTAAAAGCAAAGATTCGTGGGATGCTCGTGTTAATTTGGAATATACGGTGCAACCATAACCGGGCTATTTAAACAGTAGTAGAGTAAAAATCATCACTCCATTAAATAATGCATGGATTAAGATGGGAATAAATAAATTACCATGTCTTTCGTAAATATAACCTAAGAGTATGCTAAATATTGTCAAGGCTGGCCAGTGTTGTAAATCTGCATGCCATGACGCAAATAAACATGATGTTACTATTATAGCCGTCCAACGTACAATAGGTTTAGGGGGGCGAGATTTATTTGTTAGGTTTAATCCTTTGATGACTAATGGTTGAAAACAGCCTCGAAAGATAAACTCTTCCCATATTGGAGTGAGAATCACTGTGGTTAAGATTGGGATTAACTTTTCACGAAGATGGGTTGAGGAGAGTAAGTCTTCGAGCGTAGAATGGATTTGAACTTCTTCATACCCAACCAAGCTGCATATCCAAATGGTTGTTATTAAAACCAAATGGGTGATCCCATTGGTAATAATATAATAGAATGTCGACATCGTCCATTGACTAAAAAAATTGGTGAGGCGAAATCCAAATAATCCTGATTCAATGTTAGAATTCGTTTTAACAAAAGCAATTAGCAATGGAGTTATTCCGAGAGCAATTATACCTAAACAAAAGAAATTATCTTTTGTTTGCCATTCAATAATTTCTTTCGTCGAATGATAGTGTCGTAGTAGGGACAGTGAAACTACCAAAATAGTGATACTGATATAGATCTCAAATACTCCAAGTTTATGATGGTTGGTTGGTGCATCATGAAGGAGTAAGGTTTTTTTATCCTGCTTTATTAGCCAAACGCATAATAGGCATAGGCTAATGAATGGCCAGATTAAATCAGCTAATGAAAAGTTCTCCATGGATTAATTATTGTCCCAATTCTTTGCTTCGCTCTGTAGCACGTACAATCATTGCTTCAATGGTCTGCTTGGTTTGTGAATTTTCAAGCACTTCGCGCCCGGCGACTGTTGTACCGTTGGGAGATGAAACCATTTTGATTAATTCTTCGGGTGACATTTCCCATTGTTCGAGTAGGCGTGTGGTGCCTGAAAATGTTTTTAAAGCAAGCTGACGAGCGATCGAGGGATCCAGGCCTGCTTTTGTTCCTCCATCGATCATGTATTCAATCAATCTTGCGACAAAGGCTGGGCCGGAGCCACTTAGACCTGTGACAGCATCCATGTCTTCTTCATTTACTTGAATAGCGAGTCCCGCAGCATTTAAGATTTTCTCAACATTTTCTAAATCAGAGGAGGTTAATTCATCGCCAGTAGTATAGCCAGCAGCCATTTCACCGATGAGGCAGGCCGTATTTGGCATAACGCGAACGATTCGTGGGCTTAGATGATGTTGTAATTGATCGATTTTTATTCCTGCCATGATAGATATAAAAATATGATGCGCCTTAATGTCATTCGATAATTCAGTAATGGCGTCAGGGAAATTCTGTGGTTTGAACCCAAGAAAAATGATATCCGCATTGGCTAACACCACTTTATTATCAGTGGTCGTTTCGACGTTTGTTTCTTCTTTGAGTGAACTAAGTGTCTCTTCAGAAATATCATGGCACGTAATATCTTTGGGCGATGAAATTTTCGATTTAAGAATCGATAATATGATCGCCTTAGCCATTTTACCTGATCCTAAAAAACCAATTTTTAAAGACATATTAAAAAATCTCCAATTGCCACTAAGATGTAAGTTCTTGTGGAGCAATGTTATATGTGAGTCGTTTTTGGGCTTGGTTTCTGATGTATTCCTCAGTGAACCAACCATTCAGAAATTCGTATTATTTAATGAAAAGGTTATACGAACTGAGCCTAAAAATAAAGAAACTTTATCTCGCCTCCTCCTTTTATGTTAGTTGAAGGTGTAAGCTGGCTTCTTGCCTCCTAAGACCAGCTTGCATCTTCAGATACATTTCTTATATCTTGTGACAAGATATGCTCTTTTCCTGCTGTGAAATATATTCTATAATTATGCTCCAGTAAGATTTGGAAGGAAATTATGGGACAAGAAATAGAACGGAAATATTTAGTGACTGGTGATGGTTGGAGACAAGCCGATAGAAAGAGTCATTACCGCCAGGGGTATCTAGCCATTCAGGATCATGGCGTGGTTCGCATTAGAGTGTCTGACGATAAAGCCTGGCTTACGATCAAGGGGAAAATGCAGGGAATTGTCCGAAGTGAATTTGAGTATCAGATCCCACTAGCTGAAGCAAATCAAATGTTGGATCAATTGAGTGTCAATAATGTCGTTGAAAAAATGCGATATTTTATCGACTATAAAGGAATGCTTTGGGAAGTTGATGAATTCCTAGGGGATAATGAGGGGCTATTACTTGCAGAGGTTGAACTGGAACATGAGGAGCAAGAGGTTTCATTGCCTGATTGGGTTGGACAAGATGTTTCAACTGAGCAGAAGTATCACAATGCTTATTTGTCTAAATATCCTTACAAAACCTGGAAATAAGTAACGAGCACTATTTTCTTAAAAAACCAATGGTCGATTCCATGATGCGTTGGCGAAAAACAGTTTGTTCTTGTTTGGATTCATCTTTCTGTTTGATATCTGATAAATTGGCATGGCAAAATTCACAGCCGAGTTGATTTAAATGAAAGTCAACAAAATCCATCCATTCTTTCTCAAGGGTTTCTAGATAATAACCACCGATCGTAGAGCGTTTAGGGCAGCTGAGCCTTTGTTCTAGCCATAGAGTCTTAACAAGTGACTCGAGATTGATATGTCTTAAATCAAAACTCTGGTCTAAATGAGATAGATGATCTCTGAGTTGTTGGATGTAACGATGTTTAATGATTCCTACATTATTAACTTTCACGTCAAGCGTTTCGGCAATTTTCTGGTTTGACCAATTAAAATAAAATAGCATCTCAATAATCTGTAAATCACGGATGTTTTTTTTCTGCTTGATATCATCAATCAAACTATTGATCGCTTCAGATAATGTTGATTCATGAAGGTGTTTATTTTCATCATTACGAGCATATCTACTGGCAGTCATCTCATCAGATGCATGATGCTGAAAAAGTCCTGAACCGCTATCCTGGTCTCCAGAGGCCATATCATCTAGAAGCATCATATGTTTGTGGTTGGCGCTACGATAAACATCAATAATCTTGCGGCGAAGAATGGAAAAGAGGTAGGTCTCGATGCTGGATTGACCACGGAAATTGGCGATACTTTTCAAAAAGGAGATAAATGTATCCTGGACGATATCTTCCGCATCGGCTGATTGCCTGAGTTTTGTTTTAGCAAATGCCAGGAGACGTCCTTGATAGCGATCTAATAATTGCTGCCAAGCGAGGCTGTCACCTTGACCGATTTGATCCAGCAGAAGTTGATCTGCCTTGTTAATTTGACCCATTGTAACCGTTCGACTTAAAATCTGGCCGCTGAATGATTCATCCAGACCAGAATCAATATGATTGAGACACAAACCACTGCCATGACACGTAAGGCAATTGAATAATATCCTTTTGTAGCATAATTGAGAAACAAGTAAAGGCCAAAAATCAACCCAAAGAGTCCTGCTAGAGACAAAACATGATTTCGTATCGAACGGTTACTTGCAATCGACTGGGAAATATCTTCATTCATATCCTCTTGGATTTGATAGGCAAGATTGTCTAGTTGATCATCTTGATTGACTTTCATGAGAATTGCTTCACGCCAGATAGATGTACCAGTGTTACCTTGAAGCTGTTGACTGAAGCGATCTGCAATGAAATCATTGCGTTCAATTTCTTCGAATGTGGCCGGGCGTATATCAGCAAATTCTTCATAATCTCCAATTTCATTATTAAATACAGCTACGACTTGTTGTTCGGCATCCAACTTTGCGTGTTGTGGGTCAGTATGACTTGTCTGTGAATAAGCTACAAGCCAGTTATCATTTGGGTGTTGGTTGCTAAAATCAGAGTAATCATTGAGCCAGGGCTTATTGTATAAATTTCGATTATTTGAATAGGTTCCATATTTGCTGGCTAAATCAAACTTCAAGAATAGAGATTGGCTAACCATGGCGTCATCAAACATGGCTTGATCGTCTATATGAAAATTGATTGTAAGAAAAATAATCTTGCTAGATTGAGGATTAGAAGAATCGTTCAAAAGGTTTCGTTTTGAAAAATTTGAATTAAAATTAGAATGCGAAATATCAATATTTTTAAAGCGGTTATTTAGTTTTTCTTCAATAAATTCAATTGCTTCTGGAGGTAGTTGTGAATCTTGAGGAGTATTAATTTCTAAAGAAAACGGATTACTCTGAAATCTTAGCAATTTCTCTACTGCTTTTTCCTCAAAGATTTCATCTAATAATGAATTACACGCAGTCAAAAGGGAATGGTGGGTAATGATTGCAAAACTATCTTCAATCCCTTTTTTCCAAATGTTAGGGATGGTAGGTGGTTTCACTCTATTTGTGTATACTGTGGCGTCTTGTTGAAGCTCAAAATGGTTATTTGTGTGAATTTCAGTAGAAGATATAGACACGCCATTTTTATTAATTGAAATTCTATTGTTTTGGCCAAATTTATTTGGTTTGTCAGAGATATAAATGCCATCATCGTTGATTTGAACTCTGGGGACATAATGATGATTCCAAGCGTTTGCTTCTTGGTTATGATGTATTCGACTCATCGACATGAACCTAAGTAAAGTGACGACGCCCACTAAGACCATTATGACAATCAAAGAATTTATAATAGGGTTGGTGCGTTTACTTTTTTTGGTAAGAGAAATAAGTATATAGCTAATAGCTATTATTATGAGAACGAATAGGATGATTGTACCCCAAGTTAATCCAAAACCAGATATATAGGTTGATTCCATTTTTCTACTCTCCCATATGGCTAGATTTTGTCGAAAGCTGCTTGGGAGGCCAAGCAAAAATCATAATGGTGATTATAATTAAAACGGTTACAGGAATAAAAACATCATTTGTAAACACTTCCAGATATTGACCAATTGCAATCGAGTTCCTTTTGCGACTTTCTAGGATTCTTTCGATTTGATACAGCCCAATTGTGTCTGATGTAAGTACAAATATGATCGTTATGCCCACGATACCCATGATTGCTCTTAGCATATGTTTTATGCCATGTCTACGGCGAGAGATTAGCAAGCATATCGTCGCAATCAATAGTAGCATTGATGTTAAAATTAATCCCATAGATGAAAGAATATTTGCCCAATTATCTGATTGAAATAATTTTGTCATTTCACGATTAGCGGAGTAATCTCCAGCTAAAAGATGGGGTATTTTGCACGCGACAAGCATGCCAATAACAAAACCAATAAATATGAAAAAATAACCAACAATAGCTAATAACATTGGAAAAGGATTCAGTGAATTTAGAGATAATTGCGAAGTGTGCTCCTGTGGCTTGGCAGGAAACGTATTTTCTTTGAGAGCAACATACCCTTCACGGTCAGTGTTATCGTTAAAGGCATCGGCTTTTTGATGTGAATCTAGTGGAGAATCGTATGGGCGATCTTTTTTTGGGGTTGGATGTCGAAGATTCATACTAGCAATCTCTGAATCACTTTCCCATACCTTTAGAGGTAAATCTCGAAAATCCCTAAAATTTCCAAAAATAATAAAGATGGCATCAATAATTTGACCCAGCCCCAAAAACCCAAAAGTGATTAGCCATAATATACCAGTAACATATTTACCTACATAAAAGCGTTGTAAGCCACATATACCTAAAAAACTCCCTCCACATAATAGTAATGCCCAGAGTCGTTTAAATGGAGATATGTTGAGGTTATTATAATTGGGTTGTTTATGTTTTGGTATTTCTTTGACCGGTTTGGTGTTTATCGAGTAATTTTTGTATTTTTTTCGTAGAGATTTTGGGATATATGGGCTGCTAACTTGCACTAAAAGGGTTGTGCCAGCGAGAATACTTGCCGTAAATATAGCGTCTGTTGTAAATATCGAAGCTGCGATGAATCCGAAAAACCCTTTGCCAATGCTTAATCCAAGAGATACACGTTCATCTCTGAGCGGATTGGTGTGTTTATGCCAATTCGTCATTAGTAAAACGATGCTGATGGGGAAAAATGATTCATTGATATCTGCAGACGTATAGTTGATACCTGCAAATCCAACCATGATACCTAAAACCGCACCTGCACCACCCGTAATAATATTATTAAGCCAGTTTGATTCTTGTTCCAATTGCTTAAATAAAAACCAACGAGATAAGAAAATCCCCATAGATGTTGCGATAAATATTGGAAACGTATATTCCCAAAACGTAAACATCCAGGATTGAAATCCAACAAATGCTGCAGAGCCAATCGATACAAGAATCAGTGTAATGGCATATAAAAATAGTCTTTGTGATATTTCAAGCGGATCATACTGAATTGCTGTTCTTAAATCAGGAATATTAATTACAGGTTTATTCTTTAATTTAGGTTTTGGCGACTCTTTGGGTTTGTCCTGGTTGATATTATCAGAAGGATCAGGTGGCGTTGCTATTTTATGACCGATGTTTTCAGCGATGATTGATAAGCTGTCGGGAGAAAAATGCGACACACTATTGCGGATATGCTCTGTTCCAAAAACGTCTTCTACCATTTCCTGGATATTCTGGTAGCGATCTTTAGGGTCTTTTTCCAGTGCTTTGGTGATAACTTTTTTAAAGGGTTCTGGAATATTAGTCAAATCTGGCTTGTTGCTCATGTGTTTCATAAGCACTTCAGTTGGGCTGGAACCAAAATAAGGAACTTGTCCAGTCAGCATCTCATAAATTAAAATACCCATGGCATAAATATCAATGCTGCTATCATAGCAACCTGCGCCAATTTCAGGTGCCATGTAATGAACAGTCCCAACGGTAATGGTTTGGTTGCTATTAGCACCAGTTTGGATGGCTTTACTTAGGCCATAATCACCAATTTTGACATAACCATTTTCATAAAAAATATTTCCTGGCTTAAGATCACGATGGACAATACCATGATCATGCAGGTAAGATAGTCCTTTGGCGATTTCTCGTAAAAAGAAGGCTGTTTTTTGTTCCCCAATACCGCTGGGCGATTCATCAATGATATCCCGAAGTGAAGGCCCAGAGACATATTCCATAATTACAAAAGGCTTTTGCTGCTCATTGTATTTCACATCAAAAATTGTGACTAAGTGAGGATTTTTAAGATTCATACATTGGCGAATGCCCCGCAATTCTATTTGTTCATAATTTTGAACCGCTTTAAGTGCGACTTGCCGACCACCATCACTCAGGGCATAGTAAACTTCACCAAATCCTCCTCGACCAGCTGCCCGTTCGATGGTGTATCCTTCCAGCGGGCGATCTTTATATTGATATTGAAATGTTTGTTGCATCTTTATGCTACACGTTTCTTTTTATGTTAGTTGTTTTAATACGACCGTTAATGTGCCAATTCGAATAGGGCAATTCATTTTTAAACCTTCTTCCGCTTGAATTTCATGATTACCGACAACAATGGCTTGTTTTGTACGAACGGTTAGTTGTCCATTTTTGAGGAAAAATACCAAGTTCTCTTGGATAAGATCCGTTTGAATATGACTAGAAGCATGTGGGCCAATAATGATATCTTTATCCATTAATATAATATGTCGAACATCAGGAATGGGCAATTTGGCAGATGTCAAAGAGAGCATGGCTGTTTGGCTTGCCGGATTCGTTTTATGAAATCGAAAGCGACATTTGTTTGAGAGTTCAATACGATCACCATCAATAAGTAATTTCCGATCTAAGCTTTGATCATTAATTTTAATCGCACTTTCTGATTCTAGCATATAATCTTCATCCAGCCGCTGAAAAGAAGCGATGGGATGATTGGGGGGCATAATAAATCCAATGTCTGGCCTATTTGAGTGGCTGACTGGTCCTGCTATAAATCGAGGATTGCCTACAACCAGATATGCCCCAACACCATCGACCTGTAAAAGAAAATGATCCGGAAGCCATTCCGGTTGCGAGTTCTCCAGAGAAAGGACATCTGATTTTTGGGGTTCAGGGCTATTTGGCATTAGATCCATAATACTGTCAAAATCATCTGTTTGGTTAATGAGTCCCATTGGACCGGCAAGCAATTTTTCTGTATTTTCCGCAGTAATGCGTGTTTGATCAATCGCTTCTTTGAGCCATTTTGCCTTTGGGTATTGACCTTGTAATTGTGTCAAATATCCCAAAGCTTTTCGGGGCTGTGATTTTTTGATTAATGAACTTATTTTTTGGCATTGTATGATGGCCTGGCCAAGACCTTGCAATTCAATGGAAAGGTGCATCAAAGGTTTTACATGCCCAATAAGACGTTGTGCTCGATCGATTTGTCCCAGATTGAACATTTCTTCTATTTTTTGTTCTGCAATGCGGCGAACATCCTGAAGTATCGCTGAAACCTGTTCGTTAGAAAAACGATGTAGATCTTGGTTTACAGTTAACTCTATGGCCTCAAGGTATTCATCCTGTTTGAGGGCATGTTGGATTTTAGCAATACATTGCTGGAGATTCATACGTTTTGCCTTTGCTTCCAATAGGGCGGTTTGTGCCTGGTTGGGTTCAATATCTTCCAGCAATTGCTCGCCAATTGATAAATGGCCATGCTGAATGTGCTGTTTGGCTATATTTAAACTCTGATTCTCTATATAATCTATGCGTTTCTTAGATTGCTGTTCGTCGATAATCTGTTTTCTTAGCGACCCGATCGTTTCAAGGTTGCCAGCTAAATTTTGAGCTTTATTGCAATCAATGATCGCCAGATCTGGCCGGTCATTCTCGATATGCTGTCTAGCCCGTTTCACATAAGCTTCGGTCAAATGTCCAATCAACTGCTGACCCTGACGATGAGTTTTCACATCATCGTAGCGGCAAAGCTCATAAGCTTGATCGAGTCGATCGTCAGCTAAGGCGTGTTGAGCTTGCTTGAGTCGTAGAAAAAGCACGGATTATCTCCTAGAACATAGCGATGTTTGACTATCCCTGACAATCGATTAACTGTAATTTAAATAACGCCATTATACTTCATATTTTACGAAAAAGCAACGGATACATATTGCAATAGTATCTTGCCAGACAAAGACTTAGAGGGTATTTGAATCCCCGTTTTCAGCAGGGTTTAATTGAGCGGCTTTTTGCTCATCATGCGGTTGATCAGAATTTTCCAGAAAATATGCATCAACCTCACTCATCAGATCACTTTCATCGATTCCATCTAGAGGGGCTATTTCGATATAGCGTGATTCATGAGCCAAGATACGTTCGGCGACATCCAGACGGTTTTTGATCTTTCCGATGAGTTTTTCCGTTTGAGCGAGTTTGCTATCGTCAAATTGAATTTCAGAGCCGACAGCAGATGCTTTGACTAGGCGATGTTGGCTTTCCAGCGTTTCGATTTTATTAGCCAGCATTCGTTTTTGGCTTCGAGTTTTTTCCAGTAATTGCATTGCTGCGGCAAGAGAGGTTTCTCGTGAAGTAAGCAGGCGTTTTTTGCTCTCTAAAATCGCTTCATTTTCCTTATATTGATCAAACTGATGCGATAAATCCTTGAGCAGTGTTTCACGAGAGACGGTGTGTCCTTTGTATTTATAGGTGACATTATGCCTATCGCAATTTTGTCGCAATTTGGAAATTCTGGTTTTCTGCTTATCCAGAAATTCTTCTGAATCTGAGATTTCAATTTTGAGTGCCGCGATGTCAACTTCTTCTTGAGCGATCAATTTGATATTGGTATGCATTTCAGGGATGATTTCTTCTAGAAGATCGCGGGCTCGCTGCAATTCAAAATCGATTGGAACAGCGTTTTTAACTTTGGTCTGGAATGATTTCGAGCTGCTATGGATGTAGCTGGCAAGGTCTTCTCCAAATACCAGAAGGCCGCCCAGGATCGCGACTAGCACAAGAATAACGAAAGATTTAATTCCTTTAAAACACATGACTTAACTCCTTATGTGGTATTAGGGTTTTTATAGCTTTTTACTTAATACATAAGGGTAGTCGAGACGTATAGATATGCATTACAAATAAAAGGAAAAATAAATCTACAAAGACAGGATGGAAGGGGGGGTTAGTGTTTTTGCTGTTGTAATCGAACAGCTAGAAGAATATGGCGGAGTCGGCCGATCGATAATCCGTCGAGGAATTCTTCGGTAAAATCGAGCTGAAAAAGGCCATCAAAATTGAGTAGTTCGCTTTTGACTTTTTCCCGACTCAGAAAAGAGATCTCATTGACAATCTCATCAGTGCTTTTAAGTTCAGTTTGCATTCAACCATGCCAGAACAATGTATTGTTGTGTTCACTACGTTATGTTTAACGTATCGTCCGACGGGTAGCTAGTTCTTTTCAAAAAATCAAAAGTTTTTTAAAAAACATAAAATTTCTTGCTAGCACGGGCTGGGGAAGGTCTTATAATCCTTTTTCTATGAAAACTGACGAATTAGACTATCACCTACCAGAATCTCTCATTGCCCAGAATCCACTCGAAAAAAGAACAGAATCGCGATTAATGGTTATCGATAGGAATCGCTCAGACCAAACGCATGATCTGTTTAAAAACATCTCAGATTACTTGCAGCCAGGTGATTGCTTGGTTCTTAATGATACCAAGGTCATCCCTGCCAGATTCTTTCTGAAACGGCAAACTGGTGGGAAAATCGAAGGGCTGTTTCTGGATCAAGCCGATCAGGGATTTTGGCATGTTATGCTTAAAAACGCCTCCAGGCTCAAGGAGAAAGAACTCATTTCAATGCTCTCGCTAAATGAGCAAGTTGAATCAGACCCTTCATATACTTTCAAGGTTGTTCAGAAACAAAAAGAAGGGCATTGGTTATTGGACCCACAGTTCGAATGTGAGCCATACGCCCTATTAGAACGATTAGGTGTTATTCCACTACCACCTTACATCCATCGCCAAAAGAGTGAACTGAACCAGTCTAATGATTTATTGAGATACCAGACGGTTTATGCCAATCAGCCTGGCTCGGTTGCTGCGCCGACTGCGGGCCTGCATTTCTCTGATGACTTAATCGAAAAGCTGGAATCGAAAGGAATCCAGTTTGCTCGACTTACATTACATGTTGGTTTGGGAACGTTTAAGCCGGTTAGCGTGGATGATTTGCAAGACCATGTCATGCATTATGAAACATATTCTATCGGGCCTGATGCCGTAAAGACTATCCTGGAAGCTTTAGATGGAAATCGACGTGTAATTGCCGTGGGAACCACCTCTGTTAGAACTTTGGAAGCTGTGGCACAAAAGGGCCGACTCAAACCAGCGAGTGGACAGACCAATTTGTTTATTACTCCTGGGTATGAATTTAAAGTTATTAGCGGAATGATTACTAATTTTCATTTGCCGAAATCGACCTTACTGGCACTGGTCAGTGCCTTTGCTGGCCTTGATCGGGTGAAGGCCGCATATCAAGAGGCCGTAAAAGAAAAATACCGATTTTTTAGCTATGGCGATGCCATGTTGCTGATATAAATATAGTCCAGTTATTATTAGAATGTTTTTGGAGACTATATGATCAATAAACCATCACGCTCTGTCGCATCAATTTCTTGTATTAGTTTTTTTATTTTTGTACTCACAGGTACGGTCTATTCCGGTTCCACATTTAAAGCATATTATGTTTCGAAAGATGGAAAAAAATATTCATCAACTGCAACACTTGCCATGACTGATATTATTGTCGAGATTCCTAAGCAGAAGGGGATATTATGCTTTAAGAAGTATTCAGGATTTTTCCCTGAATGGAAAACAGTTGTTGGAAAGTGGATGATTGATCCTCTTGAAAATTCCACTGATTTTTTTGCAGTCTATCCAGTAAATGAAATAGTATCGATGGCAAGAATCATTAAATCGAGTGAAAAAGAAATTCTCATTCATTGTCGATATGCGAAGAGTTCAATTGATGTTATTGAAGATTATTATTTAATCACATCTGATGGAGAAGTTGTTAGGTCTAATAAGAGATCTGAGGAAAAGATTGCGAGTTGGTTAGATTCTAATAATATTATCCGGCAAGAAATGACTCTCACTGAAAAAGGTATTAAAGAGGCAAAAATACATTTTCCAGAGCTTAAGAGTAACTTTTCAAAGGTAAAAGGATCTCGTATGGTTCTGGATACCATTATAGAACCAAAAATGTGGTGGAAATTTGATGAAGCTCGCGGCGATATGACCCTTGAAGCGATAAATCGATATCAAGCACATATTCTTGGTCATAAAAGTGTCTGGAGAAAAGGGCTTTCCTTAACATCGCTACAATTTGATGGAAGATCAACACAAGTAATTATGCCTGCGGCAAAGGTTCCAGTATTTACCACTGAATTTTCTGTTGAGGGATGTTTTGCAATGGCATCCTATCCTTCGAGTTTGATCCCGATTATCCAGCAGGTAGATGAGCAGGCAGGAATACATAATTCCAAAATAGAGAAACGTGGATTTTTTTTGGGGGTTAATGATTCTGGCCAGCCTGCGTTTGGATGTAATATTGAGGGCAATTGGGAACAATTGATTGGTGATGAAGCGATACCTTTGAGACAATGGGCTCATTTAGCTGGAACATTTAATGCGTCAAAGGGCTTAATGGTCTTATATTTGGATGGTAAAACAATTAAACAAAAAAGTGTATCTCAGTCACAAATATTTATGTCTGGCGATAATCTGAAAATTGGACATGCAGGCAGGCGATATGTCCGCAAGCAAGGTCTGTCGTCTGTTACTGGGCATGTATTAGATGGATTGATTGATGCCATTCGACTTTATGATAAAACCCTTACGCCAAAGCAAGTAAAGATTTCCTATAAAAGTTTTAGAGGGGCACGAGACCAAATAAATAATCCTGATATTGAAACTCGTAAAAAACCTTTAGTACCAACGGATGATAAATTTTCTGCGAGCTATACAAGATTGCATTACTTTGAAGGCTGGGATAATCAGTTTCGATTGGGAACGCATAGTGATATTGTTATTAATTTTAAGAATAGTAATAATCGAATTGTTTTTTGGCATGGTCGGTCTTACAGGCCATTCTTTGTTGATGGTAGTAATGAGTGGTGGGATCGAGCAATGAAATTTATTAAAATTAATGAGACAAGTCTTGTCTCTGATGACTGCCATATTGATTCTCAATTAGGAAATGTTCGAATTGTTGAACAGACTGAGTCACGAATTGTCATCCAGGCGATTATGCCAAAGACATTGTACCCATTGGGAGAAAAAACATGGGGTGAATCATTTCGTCAAAGTAAATTTGTCCGAATTAATTATGTGATATCGCAAAATGAAACGGTGGAAAGAATTTCTCATCTTTATCAAAATGGAACGTGATGAACGTTTCATTGTTGAGATGGTAAACTGGATAAGGAGGGTGGGGCTATCCACTCGGGGGAATCTAAATGAAATGTGGGGTGGGGTATTAATTAATACAGGTCGTAAAAGCGTTAATTTTTGAAAAACACTGGGGAAAATCTTGGAAAATTATTGTAGAAATCTCAGATTTTAACATGGGTTGTATGTTAGACTTTCCTGTAATAGTTCGGATTTATTCGAGCTCGAAGGGGTGTGGTTTGTATAAGTGTTTATATTACAGATATATATGCCTGACGGTAGATAGTTTTGGTCGGGAAACGTAGGGATTACTACCCACCGCCAGACGGGGTTCCTATTATTACGAGCGTTTACTGCGATACGAATGTTGATAGGAAAATAAAAAATATTAAAAAAAATTTCCGCTTAAATTTTTGGGAATAAGGAGGGTCGGAAATCTAGCCAGGTCCGGGCGAATATTTTAGGGCGGCTATCTAGTACAATGGTGATATTTATCAATACCATAGTAAAAAAAAATACCTGTCCTGAAAAAATTCTAAATCCATTTCATTCATTTATTTGCTGAACTATCTGTGTACTGTTTCAAGGTAATCTTAAATTTTTAAATCAACATTGAAACATTTCCAGACGTTAGTGTTAGTGAAAGCGGATGAATGACAATTCAAACGTTCATGGCAACAAGTCTTAATATTGTCGTTTTGGACTAACCGTTTAAAGCGAGATTAACTCACAAGATTTTATGGAAGATGGTGCGCTTATGCATAAATTTCGTGACAACTTAGCATTAATTATTATTACGTTATTTTATTTTTGCAGTCATTGCTTTTCAGCTGTGAATGTAAAGATATTTCATGATGATGGGATTACACCCTATTCTGGTCAGAGTATTATGGTTGGAACAGATTTAATTGTTGTTGTGAATTCAGATCAAACGCAACCATGGAGTGGTGGGTTATTTTTGGAGGGCGAAAAGCGAGGTTTAGCTTCATTAACTGGAAGGAACTATGATCCCAATACAGAGGATTGGGCTGGGTCTCATTTGATCGCTGCAGGTCCTGGTGCTCTTGTTCAATCTTATAAGGATTCTGCGATATGGGGATTTGATTTATTTACAGATACATCTCCTGCACCTACCGACTGGTTTGTGCTGGATTATAAAGCCATTGATGTTGGTGATCCTAATATGGGTTTTTATGACTACAGTGTTAGCTGGGAAGTACCTGGTTCATATTTAGATTTTAAACATGTAGCGACTCGTGATTTTAATATGGATAAAAAAGTTGATATTAAAGATTTTTCAATTCTTCAGAAGCATTGGCTTAGCAATCAATGTGTGACTCCTCAATGGTGTGAAAGTACTGATATCAATCGTGATGGAATTGTTAATGTCGATGATTTATTGTTGTTTGAAACATTTTGGTTATTCGGGGCAGGGGGGGCAAATTCAAATCAAGGTCCGCCCGATGTGACTTATAGCTTAGTTGATAATGTCGGTGCTAATGAAATTACCATGAATGTTGGTAGTACGGTAACCTTGTATGTCGACATGCAGACAGATCCAAATGTTGGTACAAATTCATTTCATTTGGATGTCGTATCAAATAATTATAACTTAGGATCTATTGATAATACTGCCATTGATCCCAATTCGCCACCTGGTCCAGGTACTGCTCGCATTTTAGCACAGCCTCGGACTTCTACGTTTGATTATTGGGGCCCAAGTACTATTTCAACTGGTGGCTTAGAATTTCTTGCAATTAATACTAATCTAACAAATACAATGAATGATGGGAATATTGCAAGCTTTGAATATACTGCAAATCAGGTTGGTGATGTTGAATTAAGCATTATTAGTAGTAATTATTTCTTGGTTGAAAAACTTAATAAAATTATTATTCACCAAGTTGTTCCGTAGATTTATTAATTGTATCAAATAAGTAGTGGCTTCATGAACGAAATAGTATTTACAGGTAGATAAAATGATTATAGCAAAACGAAAAATGTTTTTATTATGGATGGTGACGATGTTTTTTATAGCACAAAATACAGTATTTGCAGATAGGGCGTTAAGTCGCAAAGAAATCATTCAAATTCTTCAATTATTAACATCCGTACCAAAGGATTGCTGGGTCTCTTCGGGAGAAATTGTTGCTCGCCACGAACAATTCAAAGCCTCCAATTTAGATAGCGAAGAAGAGATTAAGCATTTGGTACAATATGAAAAAGATCAATATTTGGCCAATGAAAATAAAGTTGAAATAGTGAATAAAAATCAAGCACTTCGTTTAAATTCAATTGATTTTAACATGCGATATAAACATCTTAATGAAATGACGATGGTGTCTGAAGAATCTGTTATTTGTGATAATGGACGTTTTATCTGGTCCATTGATGTATTATCTCGTATTGATTCGATCAATCAAAAAACAGCCAACCCTATGTCTGACCAATTTGATGTTAAACTGAATACTAGCCGAATATTTTGTTGGGATGGTAAGCAGTACACCCGTTATTACAAATCTGCCAATAGTGCTATTGTCACTGAATCTGTTGATGATATTCCGGTCAAAGTTAATGGGCCATTAACTGCTGGTGTCGTTCCCTGGGGACATGGGTATTACTCACTGGAAAAACTATTGACCGGATCGATTAATGCGTTAGAAATTTTAGATGGTAATGTTAGTGAAATTCATATGAATATAGAATTTTCTAAAGACTATAAAGCTTCATTCATTCTTGACCCATCTAAGGAATATTCTGTTTTGAATGCAACTGAGATTCATTCAGAAGATAAAGTAACGATGAACACCTATGATGAATATGAAAATGTTGATGGCCAGTGGATTCCAAAGATCATCATGATTGAAAAATATGATTATTCTCATCGTCGTCCACTACGATCGCGTGACGTATGGAATATGTCAAAAATAGTAGTAAATAAAAAAGCAATGAGTTCAACTGTTTTTCAGGTCAATTATAATCAAGATGCCATTATTGAGCATCGTCCCTCATTTACCGATCAGATACAAATGTATCGATATACTAAATCTGATGGTTCCAAAAAAAGTAGGACAATTAATACGGATAAATTACTGAAAGAGCGTTTGAAAATTGCTCAAACTTCGATAACTACAAATAAAGAGAATTGCGCTACTTTAGCGGTGCGTTATGTCGCTAGTCAACTGGAGATCCCTATGGATAATGTTGATTTAAGCATGTTAATTGATTCTAGTGGTAATGGTTCAAGTTTACTGGCCTTAAGTGATTATTTCGAAGAGTTAAGTTTATACCATAAAGCGGTAAAAACAGATCTGAAAACATTAAAATCTTTAAAAAATTGCCATGTCATACTACATCTACCAGGTAAAAATCATTATGTAGTTTTGGGAGAATTTAATGATAAATATGTAAGGCTCATTGATCTTACTAAAGCCAATTTTTATTACCGAATTGATACTAGTATGTTCTGGAAAGATTGGGGAGAAGGGGTTGCTTTAATTATTTCTGAATATCCTATCAATTTGCCAGAAACGTCGATTGATATTAATCCAATTGAACAGCAAGCAATTATTGGAGCTGATACCTGCAAATTTGGATGTTATCAATGCACTAAAGTCCTGCAATATTTCCAAACAGAATTCTGCCCTCAGCAAACTCCTCAAGGTGAATGCTTGGGGACGTATACTCGTCATCGATTTCGAAAGGGCTGTGATTCAGGGGGGACTGGAAGTTGTCTGGGTACGACACTCATTAAAAAAGAAGTAGCCGGCTGTCGAGTAAAGGCCTTTTCTCCAAGCGAGTGCGAGCTAGATGGGAGTTGGGCGGTATATCATATGCGTGCATGTCAGTAAGTTGCGGATGTAACCCATTGTTATAAGGAGAGATATGTTTAATGGGGTGTGTTTGCTGAAACCCTTGTAATTTTCTTCCAAATACGATATATTAATTATGTTAAATTAATTTATTGTATTTGGACGGGACAAGAATATTATGAGGCGTGTAGGGTTCACATTAATAGAATTAGTAGTGGTTATTTCTATAATATCACTCTTAGTAGCGATTCTATTGCCTGCATTGTTCAAAGCAAAATGTAGTGCTAAAGCTATAAAATGTGCATCAAATATTCGACAGATTTCCAAGGGATTGGTTGAATATGATTTAGAGCAAGGCCGTTTACCTTATAGTTTGCGGGACAAAACATCTACGCCGAACGAACCCCCTGAACCTTCCACTAAATTTGCAGGTGATAGTATATACGACGTTGCCGGGTGGTGGTGGTTTGACTATATCGCACCTTATATTGGTACGGATGAATTTGTTATTGGGAGCGAATTGACCAAAAGTGTTTTACGATGTCCATCACGAAGTGGAGAAATAAATGAACCGCTTTATGGGGAAAACATTTTGTGGGGAAATTATGGCGTTAATCAGTCCCTTCTAAAAAGGCGTTATAATAATGATGAATCAGACATAGGGTTTAAAGAGTCACTTAAAGATCTTATGCAGGATGAGTTTTGGGGGATTCCATTATCAATAAGTTCAATTTCAAATCCTTCTGAGACATTAATGATTGTGGATTGTGGATATGCTACTATTAATTGGCATCGTGTAACAGATGATCCTGTATTAAATCCAAGTAGGGAATTTTCTGGTGGGCCTTATGATACATCGAGGCAGGGGTTAACATATATTCCTGGTATGACTATAAATAGCGAAATAGTTATTTTAGGAACGGATGAATTAGCTATTTGGGATGATCAAAAAAGTGATGCCATAAAGGGTAGGCATTGCGGAAAAAAAGTTAATGTTGGTTTTGCAGATGGACATGTTGCTAGAGTTGACTCAGACGAACTACTAGTTGAAACGGTACAAAATATAGAGATTTCAGTTTCGCAAACAGGTGGGGGCCTTGGAGCTACCTCAAAACGCTATGGGAATTTAAGACCGCTTTGGTCACCCTAGTTAGTATTTGGCATGGGGTTGTTTATTGCGGTAATTCGATTTAATGCGTTTGTCACATCTTGCTGGTTCACATAATCATAGGTCGTTAAACTTATTAATTTAAACGTTGGTGTTTCTATAGCATCAACAACCATATCTTTCCTAAATGTTTCAGTTTTCATGACAAGATTATTTTGTTGGCTGATATACCATAGTCGTTTGTAATGTGTGGTATTCGAATTAATTGAAGTCTTCCACTCGAGTTTATAGATGTCTAGATCAGGGGCGTTAGTCTTTGTTTGAAGTTTTTCGATGCTTGCATTCTCTGGTAAGCGACCATGTTCTCCCAATGGTATCAAATAAAACTGTGATGTGAAAATATTCTGAATGTCGGTGTTCGCCGCCTGGCTAAGGGGGGTTGTTAATATTTTATTCGAATTGAAATCATTTACAATTCGAGTTCGATTGATTAAATCAAAAACACCTGCTTGTTGTCTTTTGTGATCAATCATTACATATTTGCTTAAGGTTCTTGATGCCCATGTTTCCTGGTTAAGTTTGTTATTGTCACCAAAATATTCTTTGATGTGAATATTGTTAGCTTTTTTGATGGCTTCTGCGAGTTCATTGTGCTCAAAGGCGGTTAAGTTCTGTGAGTTGAACATGAAAAGGCCGAAGACAATTAGTAAAACAGCGGCCGCAGCAAAGGGCTTAATCCATTTAGGTGTTTTCGTTGTTCTGTTATTATTGTCTGGCAATATCAGATTTTGCTTGTTTGTATTTTGTTGAATGTCTGAGTCCGTATTAGCAGAGACAGTCTGTTTTGGAGTTAATAATTGGATGTCATATGGTAATTCGTCTGAATGCTCAGAAGTGTTTTCTGCGGTGAAGCGCGTAACGACGCCTGAGGGTTCTCTGTGATATATTTCATTCGCTATACTCAATAATGCTTTATCTTCAGGTAAGTCGTCAGAGAAAAGCGTTTGTTTTGCTGCTTGTATGAATGATTGGTTAATCGGGATTTTTTGAGAAAATAAACTCGATAATCTGATTGCCATTGTTTGGCTTAAATGCAAGCGTTGAAGTTTTTCCAGGTCACTCAGGCAGTTCTCGCAGTGTTCCAGATGGCTGGTGATTGGCGTTGCAATGCTGGTTTTCATCTCAGGGATTGCTAGCAATGGTAGAAAAGGTTTTGCGGTCTGGCAATCAATATCTTTACCAATAAAACTAAATTGCAATTGTAATGTTCTTGTCAAGGTTTGTGTTTTTTCACTATCATGATCACTTAAGTGCCGTTCGTTGGACACACAATCGTTCAATCGCTGTGTTTCTGCTTGGCAATGACTACAAACATTGTAATGTGTTATAATGTCTGCAGGGATCGTTGCAATAGCCTCTTGATCTAATAAGTCAAAATAATAAGGCTCGACTTCACTACATGTTTTATTGAAATTCGCTGCGATCATTCATCCTCCCCTTGATATGCCATGGTTTTTCGTAATTTATTCAAACCATTTGAGACATAGCGGCTAATTGAGCGCGATTTTACGCCCATTTTTTCAGCTGTTTCTTGAGTGTTATAGTTATTCATATATCTAAGTGTAATTGCTTGGGCTTCACTTTTGGAAAGTTGTTTTGTCAAAGCTTGAAACGTCATTTCCAAATCCTCCCTTTCAAGTTCTGTGACATTTGTTTTTCGTCGATCGTCGTTACTCTTTATGACATCAGTATAATTTTTTAGCTTTAGCTGATATCGCTTGGTGCGTCGAGATGCGTCGATAATATCATTTATGATAGATCGATACAAATAACTTCTAATATTTTTAATATTTTCAGGAATTGGGTGGGTAATAAGTTTTAAGAAAAAGTCTTGAAATAGATCTTCAGCCAAAGTTTTATCAGAAACTTTAAATTGAATGATGGTCTTTATATAGTCCCCATGTTCAGAAAATATTTTTGTAGCATGATCCTGGTTTGTCATATTATTTAGTGCTTTTGCCATAAGAATGTGAACATAAAACCTCAGTTTACACCATATTAGTAGCTACACATTCAATACTCGAATTTTAAGTGATTTTTCTTTAATTTGCAACCCCTTTTAAGTTATTGGGGGGGAGTAGCTTATATGTCAAGATAGGGGGTTGGCGTGTTTGGGAGGAGTGTTTTTAGTATTTTATTTGATTGGACGGTCTTTTAAAAGACTTTTAGAACGTAATTTGCTGCCCCGTGCAGTTCTTAGTTCTGAGAGCACGGCAAAGGTGCCTGTAAGCCAAAAAGGAATGAAAAAGAAGGCCAAATTTGAATAATCGCCTAACTTTTCACCTATCCAGTTGAATATATAGAATCCGCCCAGGATAGATGAGACCCAAAAAATAGCTCGACTAAATTGTTCAACTGGATTTGCCATGGTGGTCCTGATATGTTGGTTGACATTTTGACATAATATTATAATGGAATTTGAATAATTAACAATATTCCTTGTGAGATATTTCTGGTAACCGGGAGTGCTAAAAATGATTTTAACTCAATTCTATGCTAGCATTTAGGCTAAAAATATGCTAAATTTCACAGCTGTTTTATTGAATGAATAATCAATTATATACATGAATGACATCTAGATACTAAGGAATAATTCAGGTAGTAAGTTTATGGCAAAGAAGATTAAAAAAATCGTCCTGGCATATAGTGGCGGACTAGATACCAGCGTTATTTTACCCTGGTTAAAAGAAAAATATGATTGCGAAGTTGTTGCGTTTGCCGCGGAACTCGGGCAAGGCAGCGAATTGAAAGGTGTTAAAAAGAAAGCTTTGGCCAGTGGGGCGAGTGAATGTATTGTTGCTGATCTCAGAAAACCTTTTGTCGAAGAGTACTTATGGCCCATGCTCAAATCGGGTGCTATCTATGAAAATGGGTATTTATTGGGTACAAGTATAGCTAGGCCATTAATTGCCAAGGAGCAAGTTCGGGTCGCGCATGAAACTGGTGCCGATGCGGTGGCTCATGGTGCGACGGGAAAAGGCAATGATCAGGTGCGATTTGAATTAACCTTTATGGCATTAGATCCTTCGCTGGAAATTATTGCTCCCTGGAAGGACAATAGTTTTGAGTTGACCAGTCGAGAGGCGGCAATTGATTATGCCAAGGCTCGCAATATTCCTATTGATCAAAGTAAAAAGAAAATATATAGCCGGGATCGAAATATTTGGCATATTAGTCATGAAGGTGCTGATTTGGAGGATCCAACTAATGAGCCTCAAGATGGTTTATTTGTGATGAGTAAACCCATCAGCAAAACACCTGCAAAGCCTGATTATGTTGATATCACTTTCGATAAAGGTATTCCCGTCAAGCTGAATAAAAAGAAGATCGGCTCGGTTTTATTGCTTGAAAAATTGAATGAACTTGGTGGTAAACATGGGGTTGGCCAGGTTGACTTAGTTGAGAATCGTCTTGTTGGCATGAAAAGTCGTGGTGTTTATGAAACGCCCGGTGGAGCTATTCTGTATACCGCTCACCGTGCACTTGAGACGTTATGCTTGGATCGCGATACGGTTCAATATAAAAAGCAATTGTCTTTGAAGTATGCACAGTTGGTCTATGACGGTTTGTGGTTTGCACCGTTGCGAGAAGCATTAGATGCCTTTTTTGATTCAACCCAGGAAAAAGTATCAGGTGAAGTTAAGATTAAACTGTATAAGGGGCATTGTCTTCTGGCGAGTGTAGATAGTCCCAATAGTTTGTATGCTCCAGATTTAGCCAGTTTTACCATGGGAGCTGAATATGACAGTACTGATGCGACAGGATTTATTCGATTACTTGGTTTGCCATTAAAGGTTGCTGCAACACAGAAAAAGAATCGTAAAAGACGATAGAGCTGTATTTTTAATTTCAGCGAATTGGACAAGGATGTCAAAGTGTTAAATGTGCCAGATCCATTTTGGGTGATAACCTTATTTCTCTTAGGGTCATTTGTAGGGAGTTTTCTAAACGTCGTTATATATCGACTACCTTTAGAAAAATCTGTCGTTTATCCTGGTAGCCATTGTCCACAATGTAATAAGAATTTGGCCTGGTACGATAATGTGCCTATCTTTGCATGGATTTATTTAGGGGGTAAATGCCGAAACTGTAAAGCGAAATATTCCTTTCGCTATCCGGCCATTGAGTTATTAACAGCTTTGTTATTTGCTGGTTTTTACATTGCTTATTTTATGTCTGATGTACGCCTGTTGATGCCAGAATTTTTGCATGGTGGCTGGATAATATATCTGGTTCATATTACGCTGGTAGCTGCTCTTATTGCCTCAACATTTATAGATGCTGATCATTGGATTATCCCATTGTCGGTTTGCTATATAACAGCAGGGGTTGGTGTGATCGGGGCGATGTTATTGCATTATTTTATTGATTTTCCAATTAGTCTTCATGGTCAGCAATGGCGGATGCTTCCTTTTGCTGGACCTAAAATGGCTGCTGCGGGGCTTGGTAGTTTGATTGGTTTAACATTGACTTATATGTTGATTAAATTTGGACTATATAAGCGAAGTTTTCATGAATTTGAGCAGGCTTGCCTTCAGGCTCAGGAAAATGATCAGCCGATGCCGTCTGAGGATGATGTCAATATTCGTCGAGAAATGGGCCGTGAAATCTTATTTCTGGCTCCGATAGTCATCATGACCTATTTGGCGGTTAAAATTCTATCTGGACAGTCAGATGTAGCTTCAAAATGGGTAATATTGATAGATGAACAAAAGTGGCTTGCAGGCTTGCTTGGGAGCGTTTTTGGCTTTATGATAGGGGCTGGCGTTGTATGGGCCATTCGAATTTTGGGCTCACTGGCATTTGGCCGGGAGGCCATGGGGTTGGGCGATATGCATTTGATGGGTGCTGTAGGCGCTGTATTAGGCTGGCAATCGTCAGTGGTTGCTTTTTTTGTGGCGCCCTTTTTTGGGCTTGGGTATGCGATCATGCGGCTTGTACTCAAAGGCAGTCGTGAGATACCCTATGGACCATTTTTGTCAGCGGCAACGATTGTTGTGATGATATTTCATGATTCAATTATGGATTATTTAGGTGTATTATTTACACAACCATCTGTTGTGCCATAGATTAATAATTATATAATATAATGGATTTTATCAAATGACACTGAGAAAGTTTCAAATATATGCCAAACTTATCATGATAGGATTGGTCATATTATTCAGTATCATTTTTGTATTGAGCAATAGAGAACCGGTAACGGTAAAATTTTTATGGATGTCAACGCCCCAAATACCAAAGTTTTGGTTTATTATAGCCGTGGCAGGATTGGGTGCGTTGTTGACGACGATTATCAGGTTTTTAGGTAAAGTCTGGCGAGATTATCGGCAGATGAAGCGTGAAGACAAAGCAAAAATGAAATTAATGGAAGACGCTAAGCGTTCTGTACAAGACTCAGGGAAACCTCAGGAAGGAGCCTCATAATGAAATTGCGCAAAATAATTTTAGTGATAGGGATATCTGCTTTTGCCATGCTGCCGGGTTGTGGCGAATGGGAAGAGAAATATAAAGCGTGTCGTGCCGAACTGGATAATCTGGAAGCATTATTTAATGGTTCTCAGCAAGCACTCCAAGATTGCGAAGCAGCTAAAATGCGTTTGTCGCAATTACTGGAATCTGAACGTAATAAGCCTGCTCAGCGTCAACAGACTTCTTTGGAAAAAGCAGGCGGCGTTTATGATGCTAGCCGTGGAACGATTACAGTCACTTTGTCAACGAATGTCTTATTTGATTCTGGTAAAGCTGTGCTTAAGTCCAGTTCAAAATCGAATTTGAATAATATTAGCGGTATCATTAAGCGTGAGCATGGTGGCAGTGAAGTGTGGGTGATTGGTCATACTGATTCAGATCCGATTAAAAAGAGTAAGTGGAAAGACAATTGGCAGCTATCAACCGAACGTGCATTGGCTGTGACTCGTCATTTGATTGGTACGGGTGTTTCTGCCAAGCAGTTGGTTGCAGGTGGACGTGGTGAGCACAAGCCTGTGGGATCCAGTAAATCGAAGAACAGACGTGTTGAAATAATGGTATATGTAAATTAATGATCGTGTATGGGAGAAAAGCCATAGAGTGAAATCTATGGCAGTTGGTATGATTGGTATAATTGATTATGACATGGGTAATTTGCACAGTGTGCAAAAAGGTTTTGAACAGGTTGGAGTCGATGCGAAATTCGTTAGCCAGCCTGATCAGTTAGATGCTTGCGAGAAGATCGTTTTGCCGGGTGTTGGAGCTTTCTGTGATGCGATGCAAAGTCTTCGTGAAAAGCAATTAACTGATCCAATCATTTCTGCCGTTAAGCAAGGGAAACCCACTTTAGGTATTTGCCTGGGATTGCAGTTGTTGTTTGATGTTAGTTATGAAGATGGTGAATATCAAGGCCTAGGGCTTGTGAGTGGGAGCGTTCAAAAATTTGATTTTGAAGGTACTGATCAAGCTTCGTTGAAAGTCCCGCACATGGGCTGGAATGCATTGGCCCAAAAATCTATTTCACCATTAAATCAGGATATCGAAGAGGGAGCTTACACTTACTTTGTTCACTCATATTATGTTGTCCCAGAGGACGCATCGGTTATTGCAACATCGACACAGTATGGCATCGAATTTGTGTCAAGTATTGTAAAAGATAATCTTATGGCGACTCAGTTCCATCCGGAAAAATCGCAGCGAATTGGGCTTAAAATGCTTGAGAATTTTTCCAAGCTATAACTTTAAGAGGCATATGCTATGATCCTTCGAAAGTTGATTGTGATTTGTGCTTTTACTAGTTTCTTTTTTGTATTAACGAGCCATTCGTCAGCAGATGCTCTTAAGCCAGTTGCAATTCGATTTTGGGGTCAATCAATGATCTCAATTGAAACATTCTGGAATTTGACGGTTGTGATTGATCCTTTTGACCCGGACATGACGGGGGTTGATAATCCTGAGATTCATGGTGATATTGTTCTGGTAACACATCGAGATGGCGATCATTCCAATGTAGACATGATTAAAGGCAACCCTGCTGTGGTGCATGGTTTGAATTCTGATGGACAAATTATGAAAACGGACATCATTTTTGAACGCCTTCCAAATGAAGATAGACCTAAGATCAGTGCCTACAACGAAACCAAAATCTACTCTGAGCATGCCATCCGTATCCAATCGATTGATTCGTATCATGATAATGAAAAAGGTGCTAAGCGTGGCAATAATGTCATGTTTCTTATCGAAGTCAATGGCATTAAAATTTTACATGCTGGTGATTTGGGACAATTAGAGTTGACGTCACGCCAACTGAATAAGATTGGTAAAATTGATGTTTTGATGTTACCCGTTGGAGGTGTTTATACCATCGATGGCGTTCAGGCTGTAGGGATCATTGAGCAGCTTTCTCCACACATGGTTGTTCCCATGCATTATAAGTTTGGTCCATTGAAAATCGATCTAAATACGATTGAACCTTTTTTAGAGAAATGTCCTGGTAAATATGAACGCGTAAAGACCAATGGCAATACTTTTGCTGTTCGCAAAGGGCAAATAAGTTCGTTTGCAAAGCCGAAATTGTTGCTATTAAAACATAAGCCATGGGAGATGCCAAAGCAGCTAAAGGCATTGTTTCATCGCAAAGAGCATTCTGCTAGAAGTTGTATTCCGATATATTCTAATTTAAGTATTAATCAGCTTAACCATAAGCCTTCAAATCGAACACATACAGTGCGATGGAATATCGATCATTTGACTGGTAGAGAGCTTTTGTTTTTTTCTCAAGTATATTCATCTTTAGATTCTATGGTTCCTAAGCTCGATCAAAATCCAAAACAAATGCCACCTGATTATGTGCCACAGCGTCCGGAATGGACTGGGATGGAGGAAGCTAAGCATATAGAGAGAACATTGGCTTTTTCCAGGCGATTTGCTTATTTATTGCACGACATTGATATGGATAAAAAGTTTCGATTGTCTCGGTTTGAAGATGGTGAAACTCATGAATTTTATTGGAATATGTCTGAATTGTGTGGCCGCATGGAAGAGCATTATGCGTACCATACTGAACATGTAAAACGTAAGTTTGAACTGCCTGATTGGCCGACTGAGTAAGCCGTCAGAAACTAAAGTAATAATTTCTACTGAATGATTGATGGGTATTTCTTGTCAACGTCACTTCGAGAATCAAATAATAATAGATTAATACTAATCGTAGGTAGTATATTTGTTTTATCAGTAGTAGCCTATGCGCATTGGCCAAGTCTTACTGCCAAGACAATTTCTTTTGATGATCACGAATATTTTCTTCGTAATCATTTAGTGAAAAATCCCAGCTGGGCATCCGCTAAACAATTTCTCTCAGAGATGACTAAACCTTCCACAGTGGGAGGGTATTACCAGCCTCTTTCGATGATTTCATTGATGTTGGATTGTCAAATGGGGGCTACTGATGAGAACTTGATGCCACTGCATCGCAGCAGTTTGATTTTACATCTCTGTAATACGTTTTTGGTTATCTTAATACTGTATGCATTGTTTAAGAATCCTATTATTGCATTGATGACTGGACTATTGTTTGGGTGCCATCCCATGACGGTAGAGCCTATTCCCTGGATTGGCGAACGTAAGACGGTATTGGCAGGATTCTTTGGGTTTTTATCTTTATTATCTTATATTAAATATGCCCAATCAAAAACTCTGGGGTGTTATATTAGTGCCTTGATATGTTTTGTATTAGCACTTATGTCAAAGCCAACCGTTACACCACTGCCAATCTTATTTATTCTACTTGACTATTGGCCTTTGAAAAAACTGTCCATTAAATCATTATTGAATAAAATTCCTTTTTTTGCCATAGCGATTGTTTCAGGAATTATTACCATTATTTCGCAAAAAAGTGCCGCATTATCTGGGCCTGGAAATGAGACCTCACTTATTGACGTGCTAGTCATATTGTGTTACAGCAACAGTTTTTACTTAACGAAAATCTTTTGGCCGATCAATTTAACCTCACACTATCCATTTCCTGATCCAATTGCTCTTAGTAACCCTGATGTGTTAAAAGGGGTTGTTATTACACTTATCTTGATGGGCTGTGTTGCAGCAACTTGGCTTAAAACTCGAGCTTTTGTCGTTGGATGGTTGTTCTTTTTTATTGCTGCATTACCTACCATGCAAATACTCCGTTTTAGCGATGTGGTTGCCTCCGATAAATTTGCTTATTTTTCCTCATTTGGCTATTTGTTGATGGTTGCCTTTTTCTTTAGTGGTGTTTGGGCTATAAAGACAAATTCCCGGGTTGTGAGAATCGGCTTATCTTTCATTGTCGCAGGTATCTGTTTATGTCAAATCAAGACAACTCGAGCTTATTTGGTTGATTGGCAGGATACAGAATCTCATTATCGTCGGATGATTCGTATAGAGCCTAAAGCGGCGGTGCCTTATTTTGCTTTAGGGTGTTACCTGCAAGAGCAACAACGCTTTGAGGAAGCGTTAGAGAATTTCAAATTAGCTGTTGAGTTTAAGCATGATTATCCTCAGGCGCATAATAATCTGGCAAAATCATATGAGGTGTTAGGACAGTATAATAAAGCGATTGCCAGTTACCAACAATTGGTTAAATTAAAACCGAATGATCATAATGCTTACTTTGCCTTAGCTACGGCATATGCCAAGCAAAATAAATATGATTTGGCCATACCTTTATTTCAGTATTCGATAAAATTACAACCTAATTTTGTTCAAGGGCACGGAAATTTAGCTATAGCATATTATCTTGCAGGTAAGTCTCAAAAAGCTAAAGAACATTTTACAACGGCATTGAGATTAAATCCTAATTATTTAGAAGGGCATTTGAATTACGCAATTATTTTGCAGAGTCTTAAAGAGTATACCTTGGCACTTCACCATTACCAGCAAGTTATTAAGTTGTCACCTAATCATTCCAGTGCATTGTCAAATATTGAGAAAATTAAATCATTTATGTCTAATCAAAAGAAGTGATTACGATATCTTATTTGTTAAAATAGTTGATTTTAAAATTCTCTGGATGTAATTCAATACTAATCGCACCTTTTTGAAATGTGTGTAATATGGTATAGCTGGATAATAATGCTGTTAATTTTTTAAGTCTTTCAGGTTGAATAGTGCGGCTGCTGTTAATGATGTATTTGGGGTTAACGCAATCCGTAAATTCTTTTAAGTTTCGGGTGATACTTCCATGATGAGGCAATAGCATTATGTCAGAGCGTAAATCATTTACGCGATTTTCAATTAACCATTTTTGAGGTATCTCACCTATGTCGCCGGTGAGTAATATGGAGCCATATTGGTCCGATATTTTTAAAACAAGAGAATGATCATTTGATGAAATATCTAGCGGTAATTTTATGTTTGGAGGCCACAATATCTTGATAGATGTCCTAGTTAATTCTAAATTGTCAAATGAGTAAGACGACATATTAAGTGGAATAATTGATTGCTCTAAGGATATGATTTGACTAATAAACGATCCGGTAGCGGTGTGAGGTTTATTTGAATAGTTAGAGAGTAATTTTTCGCTGCAATATAACGAATTAATATTCAAGTTTTTGCATAGGTCGATTATGCCGACGTAATGATCAATGTTTGCATGTGAAATAAACATGGCGTCAATCGTTCCTATGCCTTTAGCTCTTAGGAATGGTAAAATCGTTGTTTGTCCAACATGGAAATTATTGATGCTTCCCGCGTCATAACATAGTGTTTTTCCGTCGCTGGTTTGATATATCAAGCATAAGCCATGTCCAACATCTAATGTATGTAGTGATGGATAGTTAGTCTTAGGATGAATGGCATGAATCCAAATAAATAATGAAAGCCAGATGCTTAACAGAATAGATGCTCTGGTTTTTTTGTGCTGTTTATATCGCAAGACTATGTAGAGAAGAATGGCGTAAAAAGAAATGGGAAATACTATATGATGATCAGAAATGATCCATTGCTTATATGGCAATATCGAAAACCATGTGGCGGTTTCAATGGCAAATTGAGATGTCACAATAATACATTCATCCAGTATGTAAACCAAGCTGGGCAAGAGAAAGCTCAGAAATATTTTTAAACAACCTAGCAACAATAGGATTGCAATAGGGATATATAAAAGTGTTGAAGCGAAAATACCCCATAGGGCAACACGGTTAAAATGGAAAGCTGACAATGGAAATCCCGTGCACCAGGCGATGAATGATATCGTCAGTAAGATAATGATATATTTGTATAGCTTCAAAATGACTTTTAATGCAAAAGGTCTTCTTTTTGAGGCATAATGGAGTCGGACGCGATCAAGTGATGTTTTTGGTTCTCGTAAAAGAAATTTCTGTATCGGAGCGGTAAAATAAATCAATCCAATAACCACCAAAAAGGATAATTGAAATCCTGCATTAAATAGTTCGATAGGATTCAATAAAAGTATAATAATGGCTGCAAATGAGAGTAGGTTGATTGGATGGCTGGGGTGACGACTCATAAATGCTAAACTAAATACAATCGCAACGATTCCTGATCTCAAAATAGGGGCACGGACAGGAACAATACAAATAAATAGTATAATAAATGCGATGGTGATCATTCCACGTAACCACCTTGGGGCATGAAACAGCCAGGTGATCCACCAAATAAATGATGCAAGAATGCCTACGTGTAATCCAGAAATACTTAAAAAGTGTAGGCAGCCACTTTGTATAAATATATCATTGAGATTCTCTTGCAACCCTTCGCGTTTACCTAGAAGCAGAGCACTTATGAATGCTTCAATGTTTTTGTTTTTTCGAATAGCGTCTGTAATGATGATCTTTTGTGCATAATTTTTTATCGTATTGTGAATTTTATAAAAATTAAAAAGTTTATAGTTTTGGTTAAGAATAGTAATGGCTTCTGGGTAATCTACAAATGCGTTGACAAGCAATCGCTGACTTCGATTTAGATCTGTAGGGTCAAATTGCCCGGGATTACTGGGGCCTTTGTATTTTGATATCCAACAATCAAATTCAATTGTTTGGCCAGAAGTTAAAAAGCTTCCTGGGCGTTTCAGAAAAACTTTTATCATTCCTTGTGAATCTTGCCACTGGTTTTCTTTTTTTATTTTAGTGATTTTTAAAATGAAGCGAGTGTTTGGTTCATGCATAAAATCAAATTTGGCAAAAGTCCCGGAGGAGATTTTAATTTCTGGTGATGATTGTATGACGCCACGAATTGTTGCCAGTCGTGGCGTTTCTTGGCAATAGTTTACAATATGTGTTGTGGGATAGTGATAATATACTAGGTGGTAACGAAGGGCTCCAATGCAAATACCACTGAGAAAGATGACTAAGGTTAGGATGTTATGATGATGGTTTTTATGTATTGATTTAGTGGATATTAGGAGTTGTATACCAGCTATTGCAAGTAAAATGAATAATATTATGAATATATGGATAGGATTGAAAGGTATATAGCGAGCTAGCAAAATACCCGTGATCAAAGAAAGAGATATTGCAACAAAGGGGGTTTGTTGCATCTTTCCATATAGTAGGCGCAATGACCTATATCCCATCCCTGACATCTCGAACCTTAATTTTTTAAATTAACGACTAACGATAAATCTCAACCGATAATAGTTTCGTCGCTGGCGCTCTTTGCAAAAGGAATGTAACTTTGTAGGAATTACAATACCTTATCAACGGCAGTCGCGACGCGGGCGGATCTTTCCATTAATTTTTTAAATTCTTTTGGATTAATTTGTTGAGCGGCATCGGTCAGAGCATGTTCTGGATCTGGATGCACTTCAACAATAACACCATCGGCACCAATGGCAATAGCGGCCAAAGTCATGTCTTCTACCATATAAGCATGGCCTGTGCCATGGGTAGGGTCAATGACAATCGGTAAGTGGCTAACGCGTTTTACCGCAGACACAATGGATAACGCCTGAGTATTACGGCAGTATTCTTCAAATGTACGAATGCCACGTTCGCACAGGATCACATTGGGATTACCTGCATTAATAATATATTCCGCTGCCAGCAAAAATTCTTCTAATGTTGAACTCATGCCGCGTTTTAATAATACTGGTTTTGGTTGCTTGCCAACAGCTTCAAGCAAATTGTAGTTCTGCATATTACGAGCACCGATTTGCAGTACGTCAGCATATTCGGAAACCATTTGTACTTGTGAGTTGGTCATTACTTCCGTGACGATCGGTAGACCAGTCATGTCACGAGCTTCTGCCAGGATTTTTAGACCTTCTTCACCTAAGCCTTGGAAGCTGTAAGGGCTCGTACGTGGCTTAAAAGCACCGCCACGAAGTGCTGTTGCGCCCGCTTCTTTCAATAGTGGGGCGACTTCGAGAATTTGCTCACGACTTTCTACGCTACAAGGCCCAGCGATCATGGCAAGTTTTTCTGTTCCAATGGTTGGGCCATTGGGAGCTAGTTCAATAACAGAACGATCTTTTTTGACCTCTTTACTGGCAACTTTGTAAGGTGCCAGGATCGGAACAATTTTTTCAACGCCTTCGACATTTTCGATAGCGCCTTTGTCAACATTTCGTTTATCGCCAACAGCAGCAACAACGGTACGATCCGTACCTTTGATGACATGGGATTTTAGGCCATATTCTTCGACCAGATCTATTACGTGTTGAAGTTGTTGTTCCGTTGCGGAAGGGGTCATAACGACGATCATTGTTTCTCACCTTGTTCTAAATATTACTTTTTTTCAATACGTTCTAAATTATGCATATAACCGCGAAGTGCCTTGGGGACTGTAATGGACCCATCTGAATTTTGATAGAGTTCCATGAGTGCAATCAAAATTCGAGGCGACGCTGCCACGGTATTATTCAATGTGTAGCAATGTTGTACCTTGCGGTTTTCATCACGATATCTTAAGTTTAACCGGCGAGCCTGAAAGTCCAGCAAATTACTCGCTGAATGTGTTTCGCAATAGCCGCCACGACTTGGCATATAGGTTTCGATGTCATACATGCGATATTTACCCATGCCCATATCACCGGTGCAAATTTCTAACACGCGGTAAGGCAATTCAAGGGCTTGCAAAACCTCTTCTGAATTTGCCACGATTTTTTCCAGCCAATCATTGGCTTCGTCGACATCGGCTTTGCAAATAATGACTTGTTCAACTTTTTCAAATTGATGAATCCGATACAGGCCATGCGTGTCTTTGCCGGCAGCGCCCGCTTCACGACGAAAGCAAAGTGATTGAGCTACATATCGTTTGGGTAACTCAGGTTCGGTTAATATTTCATTCATGTACATACTGGTCAATGGTACTTCTGCAGTACCCACCAGGTACAATTGATCTTCTGGGATTTCATAAACTTGTGATTTGCCTTCAGGAAACCAGCCAGTGCCGATAAATGCTTCTTCGCGAGTGAAAACAGGTACTGTAACAGGCTCAAAACCTTTCTCGATCATGACATCGTTTGCTAATCGCAATACCGCTTGATGCAAGAGGGCTCCAGCACCACGTAATAGATAATTACGCGTACCACTTAATTTCACGCCACGTTCAATATCAACAATCCTTAAGTCTTGTCCAAGTGTTACATGATCTTTTGGTTCAAAATCAAAATCACGAACATCACCCCATTTTCGAACTTCCTGGTTACCAGATTCATCTGGGCCGACAGGGGCATCTGGGTGGGCAGGTTGAGGAACATACAAAAGCATTTCACTCAGTTTTGGTTCAAGATCTTCCAATTGTTGATCCAATTGTTTTTCCTGAACCTTGATTTCACTCATGCGATCAATGGCTTGTTGTCTTTCATCAGCATCCTTGATTTTTGCAATGGATTTTCCCGCCTGGTTTTTCTCCGTGGCGAGTTCCTGTTGCTGCTGGCGAATTTTGACAACATTGCGGTCAAGATCTAATAATTGATCAATATCAACCGATTTATTCTTTTGTTCGCAAGCGGTTTTGTACCGCTCAGGATTATCTCTTAAGTCTTTTAAATCTATCATCTTACTCTTCGATTTTTATAAATTTTGCCTACATTTTATGCGGTTAGGAAAATCATGTATTATAGTTGAGATGGGGGGAGATTATTAGTGTTTTTTGGCTAATTTGGATATTTTTTGATGATAATTGTGTTGTTTTGGCCACCAAATCCAAAAGAATTGCTCATAGCGATATTAACCGGCCGTTTTCGGGGTTTATTAGGGACATAATCGAGGTCCAGGTCGCTATCTGGGGTCGATAGATTGGTTGTGGGGGGGATGACACTGTCTCGAATGGCTAGGATGCAGGTGATCAATTCCACAACACCTGCCGCAGCAATGAGGTGACCTAGCATGCTTTTTACTGAGCTAATAGGAACATTATAGGCATGCTCACCAAAAACCGATTTGATTACCTGGGTTTCAATCGAATCATTCTCTGCGGTTCCTGTGCCATGAGCGCTGATATAATCGATTTGTTCCGGCGTAAGGTCAGCATCTTTGAGAGCTAGCTGGACAGCTGCGATGCCACCTCGACCATCCTCATGTTGGTCCGTGACGCGAAAAGCATCAGCGGTGCTGCCATAGCCAATCACTTCAGCTAAAATAGGAGCACCTCTTTTTTTGGCACTTTCTAATTCTTCCAAAATGATCACGCCAGCACCTTCGGCAAGAACGAACCCGTCACGATCTTGATCAAATGGGCGAGACGCTGTCATGCAGCTATCATTCCGAGTTGACAAAGCGGTAAGACGGTTAAATCCTGTGACTCCTAATGGGTGAATCATCGAGTGAGTTCCGCCAGCTATAATGATGTCCGCTTCATTATTTTTTATAATATCAGTTGCTTCACCAATAGCTTGAGTGCTGGCCGCACAAGCGGTCAGGCAACTCATGCAGGGGCCGCGCAATTTGAAAAGTTGAGCCAGGTGACCACCTGGTAAGTTGGGTTCCTGTTCAAGTTCATTGTTTGGAACCATGCGATCAAATGCAACTTGAGCCCATTTTTGCCAATCCATGTCATTATCATCTGACAACCAGGCTTCAACGGTCGGTG
>JANQJS010000011.1 GCA_028281535.1 Sedimentisphaerales bacterium
GTCTGGCGCACGCCATTTCCGCCAACGGTTCTGTCATTGTTGGTAACGGCAGCAGCAGTAACGGACCAGAAGCGTTTCGCTGGGAAAATAATAGTATGACCGGTCTGGGTGATCTTCCCGGTGGTAGTTTTAGTAGTTCAGCGCAAGCTGTTTCTACCGACGGTTCGGTGATTGTGGGTCAAGGCCGCAGCAGTAACGGCTTTGAAGCGTTTCGCTGGGAAAATAACAGTATGACGGGTCTGGGTGATCTGGCCGGCGGTAGTTTTAACAGTAGAGCGTTAGGAGTTTCCGTCGATGGTTCCGTGATTGTGGGGACTAGCTTCAGCAGTAACGGCGAAGAAGCGTTTCGCTGGGATGCGGCCAACGGTATGACGGGTCTGGGCGATCTGCCTGGCGGTAGTTTTTTTAGTCGGGCTAACGGTATTTCCGCCGATGGGACGTTGATCGTTGGTTTTGGTAGCACGGCAAATGGTCGAGAAGCATTTATCTGGGATGAATTCAACGGCATGCGCAACCTTAAAGAGGTTTTAACCCAGCAGAGCAACCTGGACCTGGCCGGCTGGCAGCTTGATAATGCCTTTGCCATTTCCGCTGACGGCACAACGATTGTCGGCGAAGGAATCAATCCAAATGGACAACAGGAAGGCTGGATTGTGACCTTGCCCAATCCCAATGCACTGCGGCAGTCCGCGGATATTAATGATGATTTAAAGATTAATTTTCTAGACTTTTCCCTGCTGCAAGCCCACTTCGGTGAGCTCTGTAACGCACGAAACAACTGGTGCAGCGGCAGTGATATCAATCAAAGCGGCTGTGTGGCAATCGATGACATTCAAGAATTCTCCAGGGTATGGCTCGACTGTCTGGATCCGAATGCTCCTTAGGTTCTATCGTCGATCATGTGTCTCGTGTTGATCAGCTTTCTAGCCGTTAACCTTCGATCAAGCGAGCACATGATCTTTTTTGAACGGATAGGCATTGATTGATGCCGGCGGTAATACGGCCGTTGTGTGTAACGTGTGTAAGATAGCTTTGTCAAGTGGCTGAATAACGTGTCATTCTATGTATATCAAAATGAAAGGTTTATCTTAACAAGAAGGTGGTTAATAATGATTTTCTGGTGTCGGATTGTCAATGTCGTTCAATTAGAATATACTAAAAAAGATTTAAATATCTCATAACTAAATGTGAAATGTTGATCTTAAGTAACGTTTGTATAAACTTCTCAGATGAGTTAACCTGTCAATGAGTAAAGAAAACGAATCATTTACAAAATTATTACTTAGCCATCAGAAACACATTTATGGGTACATTTTTATGCATATTCCAAACGATTCTGATGCTGAAGATATATTTCAGGACGTGGCACTGGTGATGTGCCGGCGATTCGAGGAATTTTCTCCGGGCAGCAATTTTCTAGCCTGGGGAATCGAAATTGCCAAGAGAAAAGTGATTAAATTTCGTCAGAAGCAAGTCAAATCCAAGGTGATTTTCAATGATCAAAATCTGGAAAAGTTAATTGAATATTCAACCAGCTATCTTGACGGGATGGATCATCGTAAATCGGCTCTTAAAAAATGTATTGATAAATTGAGTCCACAGGACAAGATATTATTGGAAAAACGCTATCATAAAAATGTCAAAGTTATCGACATTTCGAAGCAGGTTAACCGATCTGCAGGTGCACTGTATCAAGTATTTTCACGTATCCATTTAACACTTCGTAACTGTGTTAAGAGAACCATGCAAAAAGATGGAATAAATATCACATGAGTTCAAATAAATTACATGCTGAATTTTGCAATTTAGTCGCTCAGCTTCTCGATGGTCAAATCAATCAAAATAATATTGATCGGCTTAACGAACTTATGCAACAAGATGATCAATTAATGCATATGTATCTTGATATTGTGTCTAACCATATGGCTATGAATGATAATGGTGATAATATATTGAGTAAAGTGATCAATGATATTAATCAGGTTGTTCTGTTTCGTGAAGCAATCGAAGTAGATGAGCAGGTTAAAAGCAACGAACAGAAAAAAAAAGGTTTAAGTCAACAACAAGATGATAAACTGATGAAAGAAAGTATGCCTGCTTCGGACTTCCCCCAACAACCACGAACAAAAATAAATAAAGAAAAAAATACATCGGAATCTATTGACTTTCAATTTTTCGTCAAAAAAGTTTCTTTTGTTGCTGCCTGTATTGTGTTGGGATTTATCGGATGGCATTTTTTGCAAAGTAATAACCAAGTCAACATTGCGCAAATTAAACAAACAATGGACGCACAGTGGTCCGTTGACTCGGCCCAATTGACTCAGGGTAAAGATTATTTTCTTGAAAAAGGTCAAGTGGACATCGAATTGAATAATGGAATTATTGTTCGTTTCGAAGGTCCGTCAAAATTTAATATAAAATCGGAAAATGTCACCTATTTAGAACAGGGAAAACTCAGGGCCGATACACCTGGAAATGTGAAAGGGTATACCATCCAAACGCCTTCGGCAACATATATCAACCGCGGCACGAAATATTCCATCCAGGTCTATGAAGACGGCAGAAGTGAACTGTATGTATTGGAAGGTCTGGTCGAAATAACCACGATCAGTCATGTCTTTGAGCGTGTCACTGCCGGACAGGCCAGAAGTATTTCGTCGGATGGAAAAAATATCAAACATATCGTCGTTGATCATTCGTTTTCTGATATCTCCGATCAAATATCGGATAGTACTCGTTCGGAAAACTCAGTTATTTTATCACCAGATGAATCATCCGGTTTGAGTGAATATGAAAAGCTGATGACGCAATTTCGTCCGGTCAGGTATTATTCATTTAATGATCCGTCTCCGGATCAGATGGAACATGTTCTCCAATCGAATAATATAGATTTGATACTCGATAACACAACCCCGATGCAATCCGCAGGCAATCGAGTATTAAGTTTGGATGACGGCCAACTCAGCTACATCTCTTTGAAAGGCATTGAACAAGACTTATCTGAAGCCTCAATGATGTTCTGGTTTAAAGTGGATTTCCTACCGGATGGTGATAAAGTTATATCGATATTATCTTCATGCATGTTTACAGAGGAAAAGCTCCCTTTATCTGATTTTAATTTTGAGAAAAATTATCAGAAGCTAAAAATATCTAATGAAGTGTATGTTAATGCTGATGGTGTTTTAACGATTCAATGTGATTACCACAAAATATTGCAGCTTGGCGAAGAGCCCAGTCTTGTCAGTGATGTTCGTTTACAGCAGGGGCAATGGTATTTTATTGTCATCACCTATAATCAGGCGAATGTGATGACTTTCTATGTCAACGGCGAGTTGCAGGATACCTTGGCCGTCGACAGTCATTTAGTCATTGAGCCTTGGCAACTAATTCTTCTGGGTGTGCGTTTTATTGAATTACCAACCGATAAAAACTATGATTCCTTCAGTGGTCAATTCGATGATTTGGCCCTATTTGATCAAGCCTTAACAGGGGGTGATATTATGCAGATCTATGAAATGGCTTCAATCAATTAACCATGATTATCCTCTATTATCCATTTGTCAGTATCAGCGTGGTGGTTGAGTTATTATTCTTGGCGACACTTGCCAATTGACCTTGTAGATTGTAAGACTATTTCAATTTTTGAAAAGACTGTAAGGCATCTCAGACAATGAAAATAAACTTTCTTGTCCATGAGGTATTATTCATATTTGAATTATGCGGCTTTGTGATAGCTGCTTAATAAGCCTGCAAAGAATTGATTTTTTGAATTTTATTCAAAATGAGTAAGTTTGCTATATCTTGATTATTTATTAACGATACGTTGTTGCCAATTCCTTGATGTGGTCGATGGTGATTATAAAATTCTTTATAACAATAAAGCCCCTTTCGTTCTGGCGATGGCGGCAAGTTATTACATCGTAGAATATTGGCAATGGTTGATTTTGAAAGAATGATATCTAACTTATTAAGTTCCCCTTGAATACGTTTATAGCCTCAAGTATTCTCTCGTGCCATCTGACAGACGAGTGATTCAATATCCTTAGATATCCGTGGTCGCCCTCGCTTTTTGATTTTCGATTTGAGTATCTTATTCTCAACCTTGAGATATTCATTCTGCAACATCAACTCGCGGCACAAAAGCCGAGTAATCGTAGCAATAATGGGTAAACTTAACCATTTCCGTTCTGTTAGCTGTTGTGTCTAAATTTTCCATTCCTCTATTCTAAGCTAACACATTGATAATTCAACAGACATCAACTAAGATTCATCTATCATTTCAGGCCCGTATGAGTTTTTGGAAACTACAGGTTGACGCACCTAAATGAACCTGCTACATTTATGCTTTCAAAGCACTTAGAGATGGCAGGATGTACGAATTCCCAACCGATCCCAAGAAAATCAAGGGATAAATCAAACGGTATGAATAGTTCTTGAAGGGACTAAGAACATATGCACAGAATAAGAGTTGAAAGCGTTGAAGAAGCGGTCAAGGCGGCGAAAGAACTTATGGGCTCTAATCGAACTTTTTGGTTTCGGGGACAAGCCAAAGACTGGCCACTGCGTTCCAGCTTAGTACGAGCACGCATGGAACAAGATAATGATTTACCCATAATGGAAAAACTCGCCAGATATGCGGCATGGGTTAAACATACTCCGGGTCTCGAGAACATTGCCGCAGATGTAGATGCCACCATAGCAGTTGCTCAGCATTATGGAATACCTACTAATTTTGTTGATTTTACAACAAACCCAGAGGTCGCTGGCTTTTTCGCTTCTGAAAAAGCTAATTTCGAGACAAGTAAAGATCTGGCCTGCATTATTTGCATTGACGTAGAGAATTTTAAGGAGTTTTGGAAGTTACTTCCTAAGCAATATACACAGCCAGAATTTCTTGAGATGTCAGTACCCGATCTTTGGAGACTTGAAGCACAATGTGGGTGTTTTCTTTATTGTCCTTATGAGAACATAGAGCATTTGTATGATTTTGATCGGATTTATTTTCCAAATACTCATCCGTTAAGAGGAATTAAGCACCAAGATATTTACCCCAAACGTAAGAGCCATTTAGAAATTCTTCTTGACCAATTTTTTATGAACGAAAGCATGCTGGATGCCCAGAAAATACCACCTCCTGGCAATGCGATACAGCTTGTTTTTGAAAGTCCACCTGAAGGATATGAACCAGAAATATTTCCGAATGGGCTCCCAGAGCATCCTTCTTGGTCCAATGACATACTTCAACCATGGCTTAAAATACCTGCAGAATCACTAAATAATGCACAAACTGCAGTGAATTTTCAAATTCGAATCCCAGACATCCAAGATACAAACATGATTGATGTAACAAAAGATATATCAGAGCAACTCATATCGGATTTGTTTGGACTAGCTGGAATACGAAGTAAACTTATAGGTTGGCATTTAGAATTAAGAGGTAATAATGGTCTACCGCAGAATTTCGAATCCTTGCTCACGCCCAAACTAGAACGGTTATGGGATGGACTTCGTAGTTTGCCTTATAGTGATATAGATTTATCTTATGGAATTGGGCATTGTATTTCTCTTGCGATAGCGTTAGCCGGTGATTTTTGCAACGTCAACCATATACATTGGGAACAGGCTGCCCAGAAATGTTTGCAAAAACCTATTGAACTGGAGTTTGGAGCAGGTGATGGAAGTTATTCTCGTGGCTACGCTTCCACAAAAAATTTAGCGAATGCAATTAGGTCTGACATTCAATCGTATATAGCAGAAAAGTGGAAAGAACAATTTAATACAAATGTCCGGCATATATTACAAACAGCATGGACTCCACAAAAAACATTTCACTTTAAACATCTTACTCCAATTTTTGCGAGAGAAATAGCACCATACCAAGTTTTGGCAAGAAAAACCGCCGTGTTTTACTCCCCAGCACGTTTATTGTCTTTTGGATTACCCTAGTAAATATAAAACAACATACTAAGGAATATTACCTTTTCTTCTCCATTCTTCACATTGTTTAACACATAGCGTTCGATACGATCTTGTCGACCGAAGTTATCATAGGTATAGACAAACTCACTCGGATCAATATTATTAACCGGGGTTCCGTGGGCATAAAGTCTGGTAAGAAAAATTCGCTATAAGAGATGTTTTAGAACAAACTCATTTTTTACAAAGTTTTTATGAACCACCATAGATTAAAATAAAAAAGTGACAGGATGTGCAGGCCTGTCACTTAAAGGAAGTGGTATGAATCTTATTTAAAGACTCATGCAACGAAAGTCTTAAAAGTCATTGTGACTTGCTAGAGATAAACAACAATTTACTTAATTACACACCTGATACGCATCACAATAGAGTACCTAAAAATACTACGTATATCATGATGAAGCAGAGCCCTAAAGGAATAGGACTCTGCTTACATAAAAAATGTGTCTCAAAAATTAAGGTGCAATATTAAACTGCACTTCCGATAGGGAATGTGCAAATCCATCACCATGATTACTGTTACTCGTTAGAATCACATAACGAGCACAAACACCCGCGAAGTCCGCGGCATCAAAGCCAGTGTAACTTCCTGTTCCGGGAGCTTGTGGGAAGGTAAAGGTTCCCAAAGTAAACCAGTTGGTGCCATCTTCTGAGTAATCAATCGTGACACTATTCAAACCACGGTTAGCACAGCAGGTCTCATTATGATTCCAGACATGAAGCATACCGAGCGTATAAAGATGACCAAAGTCGTATTGGATCCAGTGACTACTACCACCTTTGACCGGATTGGTCGCCGGTGATGGACTCTGCCAAGCATCCAGTTCACTGGTGCTGTGCGTGTTGCCACTGATGCCACTGCCATCGATCGTTTTCACACCCGTTGAAACTTCATCAAAACTACTCTGCGTCACGGTAATGCCAGTCGCATGTCCAGCACCCAGGAAATCACTGTAAGGCTGGCCACTGCCACAGCTACTACCACCTGTCGTGGTGGCACATGCAGCAGCCGAAGCCGTACCGGTGTTACCCACACTATCACGCGTTTGCACCGTATAGCAATATTGCGTACCTGCCGTTAAACCACTATCGGTGTAAGAGGCAGAAGCTTGCCATCCGCTATCCGTGGCACCTGGACCCGCGGTCGTTTCGTTGAAGTTGTATTCAACGGGACCACTTGGATCTGACGCCGTGGTCGCCGTCATGCTAATCGCCGTATCGCTGTCAGCACTTGGAGCAACTGCAAACGTCGCAGGGTTTGGCGTCGGCGGTGTCGTATCAGGCGTCGCCTGGGTCGTCGCACATGCAGCCGCGGAAGCGGTTCCTGTGTTACCGACACTATCACGCGACTGAACCGTGTAGCAATACTGTGTACTGCCACTCAATCCAACATCTGTGTAACTGGTTGAGGTTTGCCAACCACTGTCAGTACCGCCAGGCGTACCGCTGGTATTATCAAAGTTGTATTCCACCGGACCACTTGGATCGGTTGCGGTGGTGGCCGTCATGCTGATCGCGGTATCGCTAACAGCACTTGGAGCAGCCGCAAACGTCGCGGGATTCGGAGTTGGCGGTGTCACATCGGGAGCGGCATTGGTCGTTGCACTCGCTCCGGCTGACGCAGCACCCACATTACCTACGCTGTCACGAGCTGTCACGGTATAGGTATATTGTGTGCTGGGACTCAAGCCGCTATCGGTATAGCTGGTTGA
>JANQJS010000016.1 GCA_028281535.1 Sedimentisphaerales bacterium
GGTTCCATCAGCTAATGCGGCATGAGCACCACAAAACATACTATCCACACCTGTGTTTCTAATAATCACATTGGTGGGATTAAATGGATCGAAAATCTGCGTTTGCACGGTATCCCGATCCGGCACGTAGAGCATTTTACCGGAAGGCAATAACGCTGCGTGAACCCCCTCATAGGTCATTTCGATAGGTGCTGACCAGGCCCCTACGACATTTGTTTGTGCGGATACTATATTGGGGCACACCATTATGCTGACCATCAGTGTCCACACAGACACCAAATATTGATTTGTTTTATATAACTTCACTTGCTTACTCCTTTACTTCTCTTAAACTTCACTTTACCTTTCACAAAATACGAATGATTGAAACTTCCCGGCATTATTGATATAATAAGATTGGCGTGAGGCGCATAAAAACACCTCGTGCCAAACTCAAAGGTGTGCTAGTACGATCTGCCAAGAATTGCTTACTAGTGCACCTTTTAAAATTTAGTATTTAGTTCATATCTGATTTATCCTCCCTTGAAATTAATTAGATTTTAATTTCTAGTCTTTATTCCACACACACTGTTTATTCTTAGTGAGTAGCTTGATACAATTCCCCTATCTCATCCCCAGACAACGCCGTATCAAACAGAATGACATTGTTGATCGCTCCCAACATTGTTCTTAAATCATCTTCGTTGCCTGCTACACCAAACGTCATATCACTGAAATCGGATTCAAATGGAACCTTGCGGGTTGTTGTTTTTTCGCAATAGAGGGCTCCGTCAATAAATAACTGTATCGCTAACCAGTTTTTTGAAAAGACGATGGCAATATGATGCCAATACTGTGCTTTCAATATTTTTTGTTCATCAAGAATATCACAAACTTCTAAAGAATATAAATCAGGATATTCATCATCGCCCATTGTGCTTGCAAGGCGCATTTTTTCTTTATCATCAAGGTATAATAGACGTGAATATTTTAAGTGACTTGTAATAGGCGCATGTTGCCACATAATATTTTGTGGCAGAATCTCATCCAGCCATAAATGAAACACCAACGTAAGTCCCTCAGGGGACGTTTCTAAATCTGACAATGAAAAATGTCCTGCTACACCATCGATCAGAAAAACCTTATGATTATTTTCGAAAAGTTGATTTTTTTGCAGCTGAGCACTCGCTCCATTTGCTTGGTATTCAGACCAAGGTATGATATTTTGAAACAGATTGTCTACATTCTGAAAATTCCAAAACGCAACAGGCTCATGCTCCAAGACCGTAGACTCATAGTCAGGCCATACTCCTTGGTCATTGATCTGGTATTTACTTCGAATAAATTTCGATGCATTATAATCTTTAACTATAATCGTTTGTCCATTTTTCAAGACCCGTTTAGTCTCACCGGCACAAACAATTTCGGACTTCTTCGCAATCAAACGAACAAGTCCTTTAAACACATGACATTCGCTGGTTCCATCCTCTTTTGCTTCAATTGCAAACTCGGTCCCCATATCAATAAATTGTGCACTTAATGTTTTAACCGTAAATTGCATCGTTTTTGGTGGTACATTTGCCACAAGCTTGCCATAACTTAAATAGGCCCCATTAGCCGACTCTAATCGAATCTTTGCTGGTCCTTCGAGAAGGATCTCAGCCCCATTATTAAACACAATTTGCGCTACCCCTTGTCGTAACACATATTCTTTATTCTTGACGAACATTAGCTCTATGTTCGGTAAAGGATCTTGCCATAGCATGTTATGCGAATCGACAATCTTCGCAACTTGCATGGGCTCATCAGATTGCAAATAGAACCAAAGACAAATCCCTACTACTAAACAGGCTGCGATTGCCTTTAGAGTGTTAAACTCTTTTCTTCTATTACCTAAAGCCAAATTATTTTTGGATACAGGTTTTTCTACATCACATTTATCTTGCCTTTGGCCTTTTAAATATTCCTCAAGCCTCTTTTGGGAGATTTTTTCGATATGATTTCTTTGCTTAAATGCAATTAATTTTTCTTTTTCTTCCGCCTCCTCACCTAATAACCAGCCAATCATTCTATCGCTACTATCATCTGTCATTAATTTTTCAAGAGCTTCATCAACCGACATCTCTAGTTGCGCATTGTATTCTTGCTCATTGCCTATAATACTAAATTGCAATGAGGTTGAAAGTTGTACATACCATACAAAGGTTTCACAGGATTGAATATCTGTCGTAACAAGACAATCAAGTTCCCCCATTTCTTCCGTAGAAATAACCCCTTCCCGGTACGCATCCATCAAGTCATACAATCGTTTCGATTGCTGGCAATCCATAAATTACCCCATCTTATCTCCTGCCAAAGATTTTGTAATGCATTGATGTAAAAGGCGATGTATTCGGCTTAAGGTTTTATATAATGTATGAACACTTCGTTTAGAATAATCCGCCATATCACGGATCGTTCCTGAAAAATTATATCGCATCTTCAATATCTCTCTATCTGCTGCTGTCAACTTGGCTAGACAAGCATGTAACGCTTCGTGACGATCTCGATCTTCTTGTTCGTTAGATAGAAAAACATTATGAATAGATTTGATCGCTTGATCACTAAACATTTTTTGTTCTTTTGCATTTTTTTGCTGGAATGCCAAAACTCGAAATCGAGCAATGGCTAAAGCCCATGCCGAAAAATTTGTCCCCGATTCGAACGTTTCAAATTTGGCCCAAATGATAGAAAAAACTTCTTGAGCCAAATCTTCAGCATCCGACTTGTTCGGAATTACAGCAGAAATAAACCCATAAATCCGCCTTTGATTCTGCAAATATAATTGCATAAATTCTTTTGCTTTATCTTCCGTAATCTGACTCATAGAACCGGCTCACAAGTAAAAGATTTGCTTAAGTATCATTAAAGGATATAAAGAAAATGCGCGAATTTAGTATAAAAAAATATTTTTTTCTATTCTAAAATTCTAAAGACTTAATGTATCTAGTATAGCAAATAAAATCTATAAACGATATTAAATATTGTAAATAATCCATTTACAAATCACTTTATACAGGCTCAGCAAATCAAAACAGCGATTTATCATGAAATAATGGGGGCTTGGGAAATTAACTTTATCAAAGAATTTTGTTCATGGAGAAACTCATCGCCTGTCAGATCGAACCCCCTTGAATCGAAGCTATAATCAAACATCTTCCGACATGTTTTCCATTTCAGTTTAGGCCAGTATTTTGGATCGGCACACCAGCCGTTATATAGCTCCGACAACCCGTAAACAAATATTCAGATTTGAATTATGCAGCTCTGTAATAACTGTTTAATAATCCACCAAAGAAAGATTTCTTTAGAATATAATCCTTAATACGTAAACTTACTTTTTCTTGCTCATTTAAAAGTGGTATCTTATTATAAATTTCTTGGTGTGGTCGATGGTGATTATAAAAATACTTATAATCGCTTAAAACTTCTCGACTAATTAATCATACAGTAAAATATAAAAACTTTCCACTAAACCAATTATGATTATACGAATTAGGGCTACAGAACTGTCTATCGTGTAGAAATATATTATGACATTAGGATCGATATTATTAACCGGGTTTCCGTGGGCAAAAAGTCTGGTGAGAGAAAATCGCTATAAGAGAAGTTTTTTGAAGTAATTATAAATATAACTTATTGATTCATTATTGCTAAATCGTGTTATATAAGCGTTGCCTATGCTACTTAAGATGTCCTGAGGGGCGCTTATTTAATTGCAATTCTTTGTCAAAGGATTCCATTTGTGCAGATAAGAGTTTGACAATGCTTGGGTGTTTCTCAGCTAAGTTGATATTTTCACCAATATCTGTTTTAAGGTTGTAAAGTTCGATTATTGGTTTCTGAGGTTGCATTTCTTCTAATTCATCACTGTCTAGTTCGTGCATTTCTTCATCATCGCATTCTTCTTCGGGATTTGGATCGTTTTCATCCCCCTCTTTATGGGGCACAGCAATACGGAGTTTCCAATCACCCACACGAATGGCTTCAAGCTTACCTAAACGACGCGTATAATAGTAAGCCTGATGAGGACTTTGTTCAGATTGAGGATTTTTCATTAAGCTTAAGATATTTTTTCCATCGATAGCTCTTTCTGTTGGAAGTGTCGAACGAGTAATAGATGCGATTGTTGGTAGAAAATCAACCGTAGAAGCGACTTGGTTACAAACTTTATTTTCTGGGAGCTGATTGGGCCATCGCATAATGCAAGGAACGCGCATGCCTCCCTCGTACGTTGTGAATTTTCCTTCACGTAAGGGAAGTGCACTACCGCCATCTTTGCCATATTCCAGCCATGGGCCATTATCTGACGTGTAGATGACGAGCGTATTATCATCAAGATGATATTCCTTGAGTGTTTTTAAGATTTGCCCGACACTCCAATCCATTTCCTCAATCACATCGCCATAGAGGCCTCGCTTGCTAATGCCTTTAAACTCTTGGGCTGTAAACAATGGCACATGCGGCATGGTGTGTGGCAAGTAGAGGAAAAATGGTTTCTTTTGATTCTCCTTGATGAACCTAATAGCCTCATTGGTATAACGTTTAGTGATAGTGGTTTGATCGCAAGGAAATTCAATGACTTTTTCATCCCGCATCAAAGCAACCCAGTCTTTTTGAGGTTTATCAGATTTGGTTTTTCCAGCAGTCATACCATTATTAAATTTACAGTCATCTGCAAGCTCCATCATCGGATCATGAAACATATCATTACTATAGGGAATACCATAAAAGGTGTCGAATCCATGTCGGGTAGGCAGAAATGGTTTCTTATGACCCAAATGCCACTTGCCGATACATGCCGTGGCATATCCCGCATTTTTCAAAAGTTCGGCGATGGTTATTTCATCAGGATTTAATCCATATTTACTCCAAGGAAACAGTACATTGCTAATACTAACACGAGGTGGATAACAACCAGTCAATAGTGCTGCTCGCGAAGGTGAGCATACGGGGCTAGCTGAATAAAAATCCGTAAAACGGATGCCTTCTTTAGCCATACGATCCAGGTGTGGTGTTTTGATTAGAGGCGAACCATAACAACCGACATCCTGGTATCCTTGATCATCTGCAAATATGATGATGATGTTTGGTTTTTTGTAAACTGGCTTCGACAGTGTTTGACAAGAACTACAGAAAGTCATTACGAGGGTCATTACGAGTAAAGATATAATAATGTTATTCTTTGAATGACTCATAATGTTTAAATCCCTTTTACTTTTATATCAATACAAATCATCTCTCTTTGATCTCGCACAACGAGTTTGCCTTGGCTTAAAGCGATGGGAGCCCAAATATTCTTTCCACGTTTTTTAAAAACTTTTTCTCGAACTAATTCTTGATAACTTTCACCTGTGGCTTTTGCGAGAATAAGCTCGCCTCTACGTCCACCAAGAGCAATGATCATATCATCTGCAATAATAAAGTTCCCCCTGTCGACTCGGGGGTTTAGCTTTGTTTGCCATAATGTTTTTCCATTCATATCGAGACAAACGAAACCTTCGTCGTTTTTATCATCCAAGTTTTCATTTGTATTAAAATTGGCAAAAATCAAATCATTATAATAAATGGCTTGTTGAACCTGAGAACCTCTCTTATCTAATCGAAATAGTTCCTTAAATTGGTATTTATCCTTTTCTTTTAAAACTTGTATCATTACGGAACCGGATTCATACCCCCCCGTAATAAACAGGTGATCACCATTGATTACGGTTGGATATGGAATGGGTAAGACACAATTGAATCCAGTATAATCCCAAATTGTTTTTCCTGTTTCAGGATCAAGAAACAGGACATGACCTTCGACAACGTAAAGTAGGCCCTGCTCTCCAGCAATCGTTTGTAGCGTTGCTGGCATATAGCTACCATACGTTAACTCTCCAAAGGACGAGGTCGTCCAAACCGTTTTTCCCGTAATTCGATCGATTGCCGCTAAACCAGCCTTTTTCCCCATTGGGGTTACAATAAGTGTATCTTTATAAACAAACGGCGCATGTGAATATCCAAATCGTGGTTTTGTCTCGACATCAAATACATCGCCAAGGTCTACGATCTTGACAAAAGCTTTTTCCTTTCGATCACAAATGTAGACATGGCCAAACGGACCTGCGGAATAAACGTAATCCTCTGTAATTGTGGGAACACATCTAGATCCATGAAATTCAATTCGTCCAGGTACATCGTTCACACATCGCCATTTTTCCTTACCCGTTTTGAAATCAATACAACGTAAAATATCTTGTTCTCCAACCTCGCGATCCATAATAAAGATTTCATCACCATCAATACTCGCACCGCCAAACCCAGAACCAACCTCTAATCGCCATAAGATATTTGGCCCCTCTTCTGGGAAACTGCGAATAAGCCCTTTTTCATCACTAATACCATTTAAATTCGGCCCTTGAAAATTGGGCCAACTCGCCATGACAGGCATTGAACATAATAACAAGCAGGAAATCATCTTGATGATCATTCTTAATATAACCTTTATAATAATATTGTTTTATAAAAATAGCAGGGCCCTAAACGAGTAGAGCCCTGCTAAACAAAGAAAGTGTATCAAAATTTAGTTAAGGAACCAAGTTAAACTTTACTTCTGCTAGCTGATTCGCAAAAGGATCATCATGATTACTATGAACGGTGATCACAACATAACGAGCACAAACACCACCAAAGTCTGGACCATTAAATCCATTATTGGTGCTTGGCGCTTGCGGCCAGTTCACGTTATTGACAATGGTTGTCCAATTTGTACCATCTGTTGAATAATCAACAGAAACCAAATTCAAACCACGAGCAGCAATCTCACTACCATTCCAAACCTGCATTTGACCTAATTTGTAGAGATGGCCTAGATCGTAAGAGATCCAGTTCGTATTACCACGAGCCGGGTTTGGATTTGGAGCATTCGGATTGCCATTGTCACCATCGGAGGTCCAAGTAGAACCCCAGCCATCATCATGAGTATTACCTGACAACCCTGATCCATTAATGGTTTGAGTTGCATTGGCAGCACCATCATTACTACTTGCAGTTGCAACAACATCTTGAGCATTACCAGCACCCACAAAGTTCGTGTAAGGTTGCCCAGTTCCACAACCACTGCTTGCATCAGTTTGCACATTGATTGCAGGACTACTGTAAGCAGAGTTATTGCCTGCAGCATCTTTTGCACGGATATCAATCGCATAACTTGTACCTGCACTTAAGCCGGTCAAGGTATGTGACGTTACAGCACCCACACCAATTGGACTACCGCCATCGACCCGAATGTCATATCCGGTCACACCCACATTGTCTGTCGATGCGTTCCAGGTTAAGTCAATCGTCGTCTGCGTTTGAGCAGGTGATGCCAAACCCGTTGGTACGCTCGGAGGAGTTGTATCAGGTAACGCATCCGTTGTAGCACAAGCTGACATGGAAGGATTACCCATATTAGGCGTTCCTGCCGCATCACGCATTGTCACGGTGTAGCAATAGCTCGTATTCGGCGTCAACAAGGTATCCGTATAACTAGGTGAGGTCTGCCAAACACTATCGCTGCCACCAGCAACTGGAGGGGTTTGTGTAAAGAAATACTCAACCGGACCAGATGGATCACTACCTGTGGTCGCCGTCATGCTAATCGCAAACGAACCGGCAGCAGCAGGAGCCGATGCAAACGTTGCTGGATTCGGCGTCGGAGGTGTGGTATCTGCTGGTGGATCCTGTGTCGTTGCACAAGAAGCAGTAGAAGCCGTCCCTGTATTTTGCGAACCAGCACTATCACGAAACTGAACGGTATAGCAATAATTTGTACTTGCTGTAAGTCCAGTATCAGTGTAGCTCGCTGACGTCTGCCACCCACTGTCGTCACCGCCAGATCCACCAGGACTGGTATTTGCGAAATAATATTCTACCGGACCGGATGGGTCGCTTGCGGTGGTCGCAGTCATGCTAATTGCACTGCTGCTAATTGCGGCAGGTGCAGACGCAAACGTCGCAGGGTTCGGTGTAGGAGGCGTCGTATCTGGAGGTGTCGCTGCATCTTCAAAGACTATATAAGCAACCTGTTCGGTTGTATGAGCACGTTCAGTATCACCCAACTGATCTTCATCAATAGCCAAATTAATACTGCTATTGGAAATCGGATTGGCTCCATAGAATAGTGCCCAGCCACCGTTACCACCATCCATCGCGGTTAGTGTCGCAATACCAATCGATGCAGCACCCGACAAACCACTAACGCTATAGCTAAACGGAGGAGAGTTTGTCACACCACGAATGGTATCACCACCCACACCTGCTGAATAGTTCACACCGTCAATATTTCCGGTGCCACTCTCAATAACAATGTAACCAATCGTTTCATTGGCATGAGCATTGTCAGGATCTTCATTCACTGTTTTACCGGTAAACAAGGTTGCGTTAGGCGGAGTCTGACGTGTGTTGCCACGAGCCCAGAAGGTCACATGGCCTGCATCATTGTAGGTCATCACTTGTCCAAGAACGACAGGCGTCGTGTAGCTATTTGCATATGAGCGCGCTTGACCGGTCCAGGAATTGTTATTGTCTGTCAAGGTCGAGTTATACTTAACAGCTTCCATCTTCACACCGTCGGTTGCAACGGTATATGTACCTTCTTCAACCACCATGTAGTAAACATCCTGAGTCGCAGGCGTTGTAGCGGAGCCATCAACGCGCAGCTGGAAACTACTACCTGAGGCATTCTGAATACGTACATGAGCTGGAGCTGATGTATTCGTATAGTTCGGCGTGGCAACGACAACCATTGAAGTGTAACTGCTACCCAAGTTAACAGTTATCCAACTACTACCTACACCGCTTACCACACCTGTTTCTAATAGAATATTACTACTTGGTGTATCCGGCGTAGTTGCGCTACTTGAAGATGAAGGTACTGTTTCATTACCTAAAGCATCCCGAGCAGTTACATCGTAGGAATACATGGTTAAAGGACTCAAGCCTGAATTTGTGTAGTTAACACTTGGCTGCCAACCGCTAGACGCTCCACCAGCCATTCCAGATAACTCTCTAAAACGATATTCAACCGCACTACCTTCATCATCAATAGCTGTTGTCGCAGTCATTGTGATTGAAGTAGAACTTGTTGCGGTTGGTACTGATGCAAAAGTCATTGGATTTGGTGTTGGAGCAATTTGATTTGGTAAGTCTGTTGAGACATTAATCGCACTGCTATATGCAGAATTGTTACCTGCAGCATCTTTCGCACGAACGACTATCGAATAACTCGTATTCGCAGTCAAACCAGTTAAGGTATATGAGGTAACATTACCCACATCGATTGGACTACCACTATCAACACTAATATCATAACCCGTTACACCCACATTATCTGTTGATGCGTTCCAGGTTAAGTCAATGGTTGTTGAAGTCTGAGATGGTGACGCCAGACCTGTTGGCACACTTGGTGGAGTTGTATCAGGTGCATCTGTGGTAGCACAAGCTAATAGAGATGTTCCACCTACATTTTGGGAGCCAGATGAATCACGCAAGGTAACGGTATAGCAATATTGAACACCAGGATTTAAACCTGTATCTTGCCAGGAAGTTGATACGATCCAACCACTCGTTGCAACTCCGCCATCTCTGGAGAAGAAATATTCAACAGGCAGTGACACATCACTACCAGCTGTGGCAACCATATCAATGGTATTTTCGCCTGTGGCAAACGGAGGCGTTGAAAATGTTGCAGGATTCGGAGTTGGAGGATCAAGATCCGGTGAACCACCACCAATTAATGATGCGATTACCTGGCTAGCAGGTGTTGTGCTTGATCCATCAGTTAGAGTTGCTGTATAGTTCGGTACTTGTCCGTTACCAGCATGCACAAACCGAATCACGCCGCCATCGATATCAGATTGAGCAAACGTTGTAATCGCAACACCAGGATTATCACGATGTTCAAAGAATCCATTTTGTATTCCACTCATTGTATAGGTCAACCCAGCTGGTTGTGTATTATTATCCGTTGAGTTTAAATTCATACGGAAAATAATAACAGTGCCACCATCAGCAATTTCCAGGAAGTTTCTGGTAATCTCTGGATTCGGACCACCTGGAGGGAATGGCTCTGGGTTTTCACCTTCGTTGGTCATATCCAACATAACAGGTAAGTTGATTGCCGGGACAGGTGGCGTCCCAACTACACCGCCAGAAACTCTGGGATCAGAACTTGCTCCAGCTGGAATGAGTGAGCCACCGTAAGCCTGACTACGTCCGTTCCACATTTGCTGATTGCTTGCACCCACATAAAATGTATCAAATTGATTTCTTGGTATAATCAAAAGTTCTTGATCAGGAAGCGATGGCACAGGAACAAAACTTGAGGCCTGTTCATTCCAATATAATCCTTGTCCATCTAGAGTAATATGATCCGGAAGTACAAAGTAATATGGCTGAAAACCATCATGCTCTATGTTTGATTGGAAGCGAATATTTTGTCGTTGCCCTTGCTGACCGGCAACAGCTGTCCCTGCTAAACTACCAAACGTTAAATTACTCATAGCCAATGCACGTGGACTTTGTCGTGGTTCTTTCAAATTGATATCCCAACGATTTTTTAACAATAAATTATCAACGACATAATGATCATGAACACAAGGTGCGAAGCCAAGTTCATACCCCTCGATAATATTATTCATCACGTAACCAAATCCGGTGGTGACGACATTTGCCATATCCAAACCAACTCCAGTATCAGCCGTTCCACCACTTTCCTGAAAGGGAGCACCGATACCCACCAAATGGCTATTAACCACACTAAAACGACCGCAATAATTTAACAATAAACCATCTCGGCAGTTCCAAACCGTTAAATCATCAATCGTTGGCTGTAGGGTATCAATGAATGCCTGGGGCGGCTTGGCATGAAACGTACTGCCGCCAACACCTAGATAGGTTTGGTTGTGAACATATCGAGCACGAAAACCAATCGGCGCACCATAAGACTCATTGCCTCTGGTTTCAGCCATCGGAGCCCACCAGGTTGGAATGGTTGTCATGTTGGTAATCAAATGTCCGTTTTCGACATTTTCAACCGGTACACGCCGACGACCTGCAGGTGTAGCATCCTGTTCCACAAGTCCATCAGTCCAGTAAATAAAACCATGGCCAGATGCACCCGCTGAAACATTATCAATATTTGCCACCAAGAGACTGGTAAACCAAAAGCCATCACCATCCGTACCAAAATCTTGAAAATCGGTAAACAAATCAGGATCAATCGCTCCATTGGTATCGTCAAATGAAAAAGTAGGATTAACCGTACGAATAGCAATATTCCCCACCAGCGACCCCACTTCATCACCGGCCTCAACGTAAAATCCTGTTCCTTGAGCACCATAGGAAACGTTGTTTATAAAATGTGCATAAGAAGAATGATGCGCATATCCCCAACCTGGTGCATTAAAAATGACACAACCTTCAATAAATGCAGGTGTACTTGATAGATCAGTACCGCCACGATGTAAGTGACATGGGTATCGTCCGCGAATATTGGTTCTTGCACCTTGAAGAAAATTAAACGCGGATACTGCAACACCAGCATTACCGGGATCTCCTTCTATAGGATCGAAATCCCAGTCATCGATTCGAACCTTTTTATCACTTCGTCCCATTTCATGAAATCGAACATACTTGACATTCACATCAAGTGTATGCATAAACATCATATGCCCACGATGCAGAAATGTCGTACTTTCGGATGAAAAGATAATGTTTCGAGTCATATTAGCCACATACACATTCAATGGAACTTCCGCTGGCGGAGCCTGATGATTTAGATTTAATGCTGAATTAAGTGTAATGGTGGAACCATTAATTGCTGTGATCATTCGGATCTCATCACTTTGAGGGTTTCCAGCAATAGTACCTGTAATACAAATTTCATCACCAATCTGCCAACCGAAAGGAACTTCCGTTAGTTGGATTGAGGATTGACCTGACAGTGCAGGAGCGGCTAAAATTGCACGGTGAGTTTTTGCAGCACCATGCATAATTGTTTGCCCCATTAGGACGGCACCACGTCCAAGCTGCGCTTGATCGCAAGAAGGATTAACTGGCCCATCATTAATAAAAAGAATATTTGCTGTCACATTAGACGCAATCGGAGTCGCCGCTGTTCCAATTTTTAAAACACCACTCGGAGAACTTATCATTGTATCAACGTTCAACGCAGTAGGAACTCCGGTGGCAAATTCAAGTATCCCGTCGATACGAATGGTTTCGAGACGTGAAGCAATCTGTCCATCCACCGTAACGGTTATACCAGCAGGAATATGCACACGAGCACCATTTCCAGGTACAGAACCTCCCCACGTTGAAGCTAAACTCCAGTTTCCTCCTGAAGCTGTGTGCGTCACAATGTTGAGTGGGACTAACTCCAACGGCCCCGCACTAATCGATGATGTACACTGACTATATGCCTTGTTAAACATCAGGCACAATATCAGCATAGCAATACAACATATGAATTTATTCTTCATACTCCACAAACCATCCTTTCTTGATAATTTTAGGTTTCTCCACATTCTATAAATCAATACACAATCTTAATGAGGCAGCTTGTTTTCTAGGGCGGATATGTTATAATGACATGCGAATTGGGCATGCGCGCAAAACGGGTGTGCTTACTTCACCTTGGGCCAGCTCCTTCCGCCAAGTTGGTAAGCTGGCTCATTTTACGAATTAATGTTTATATCGTTTTATAGTTTAATACGATTTACGGTTTTCTAACTTTAAGAACCTCTTCTCAGAAGCTTCATATTTCTACCACAAGGATTGTGAATACAGCTGTTGGATTTGATCTCCTTTCAATTCACACTGATAAATACTAAACTCATCTATACTTCCGTTAAAACCTGGGAATTGCTTGCCTGACTTTAACTCGAGTGATTGAATATTTGTCATATTCATTGCATACCCAAACGTTAAATAAGATGCAGGATGTTCTTTGATTTGATACCCCGCAGGAATCAATGCCTGATCAATATATTGACCATTCAAGTAGAAAACGGCCTTTTCTTTAGTAAAAACGATTACAACGTGCATCCATTGGCCAGGAACATAATCTTTCGCACGAAAAATTTTATGTTTGGTACGATGACCTTCTTGTTTATTTTCCATGCAAAATAAATATTTTAAATAGGTATGATTATTTTTATCTCTCTCAATATAAAGCACCTGGTCCGCTTCGAAATTATCAATATGATGCATATAAATACATTGATTTATTTTACTATTACATTTAATCCACATGGACAATGTAAATTCTTCATTATCAATTTCCTGCTCTTGCAGGTTCACATTTAAATGGTTATCTCCTTTAAACATCATCGCTTGATTATCTGGCAAATGTTTTAATGCAGGTCCCTGAGGGTCAAAATTAAAATCTCCAACAGCTTTGACTTTATGTTCAGCTTTCATTTTTTGCATATCATTAAAGGACAAACGCCAATGTGGCTCCTTACAAAAATTAGCCTCCATAGGTTTCACCACAACTTCTTCTGACAAATGACGAATATAATCTGTTTGAGAAATGACATCATGTATTTGATGATCACCAGCTACAACATGTTTGCTTTCACCAGCTGGAACAATCTGAGTCGAAGATTTGTCTTGCAATTCAACCTTAACTTCTCCTTCAAAAACGGACATCTCACTAGATGCGTCATCAACCACCAGGCCAAACTCTGTTCCATAATCAACAAAATTGGCAAACGGTGTATTTACGGTAAACCCCCGCGCTGCATCTGGCACATATGCCACAAGCTTACCTTTTTTCAGATAGGCCCCATTAGCCGACTCCAAGGTAATCTCGGCTGGCCCTTCGAGTATGATCTTAGCCCCATCATTAAACTCAATTTCAGCCAAACCGCTATTCAATTGATATGGTTGATTATATAGTCTTTTGCCTGGTGAGGTTTCCCACTGAGCATTTACTGTCTTCCGAAGCAAAGCAATCTGGCTGGGAAATTGCGGTTGCAGGAACAACCAGAGACAAATTCCCAAAATAATTGATGCCGCCAAGACTTTGATCATCGGCAATTTTAGTCGTATATTGGATTCGAGACGATCTGAATTCACAGAAGAATTATTATCAATAGGTTCAGTTTTCTGGTTACCAAGGAACTCATTGAGCTTCTCTTTTGCTTGTTTTTCTATTTTTTCTGATTGTAATTTATTGATTTGCGCCTGATTCAGATGGGATAAAATTTGATCCGCTTCAACAATTTCCCTTAAGAGATTGCCTGTTTGTTGATTATCATGAACATTCTGAAATTGATCAGGGTCACTCAACAATGAAGACATGGTCATAAACTCAACGTAGATATCGCGTGCGTCTGGATCATTTTCCAGTTGCTGCTGAAGCTTGGGGATATCCTGAACATCCAGTTGATTATCCAGGACAAATTGAAGTTGTTCAATGAACACATCACGTTGCTTTTCATTCATGACGCATCCTCCATAGAAATGATTTTCCCCTGAATACATTTCATGAGGTTTTTATGAATTCGTGTCATAGAACGATAAAGACTATGCACTGATCGCCCAAAATGTTTAGCTGTATTTTTAATTGTTTGGCCATGATTATAACGAAAATAGATGAATTCACGATCTTGTTCATCAAGTTTATTCACACAACTTTGCAGCGCTTGTTTGCGTATCTCTAATTGATCATTCACTTGCAAAGTTCGATTGGCGATATCTTCCATAGCATGTTTACTTAATCCGGAAAACAATAATTCTTTTTTCTTTGTGTAATAATTCAAAATAATATTATGAGAGATACGAATGGCCCAGGCACCAAAATGCTTAATCGGTTGAGCCTCTCGATATTTTTGCCACATGACCTGAGCTGCTTGTTGATGAATATCATCAGCGTCAGAAAGGTTGGACACCATCGTTAAGATATATGCACGAATTCTTGTCTGATGATTCATTAAATCAGTGATAAACTGATTGATGTGCTCATCTTGAGATTTTGTATTTGATTCAGTCATCACCCACCTAAACATCAGGGATTGTCTTCTTTATTCCTTACAAATAAGTTATTGTACATTATCGGCATATAATACATATGCCTTCTAAATACTTAGTTTGGGAGAAAGAAGAAATTAGCGGATTAATTTCAAACAACAAGAAAGAACAACTATAACTTCTTTTATTCATATGGCTTATACAAGACGTAAGTTTGCTTTTTCTTGATCATTTACAAGCGATACTTTTTTATTAATCCCTTGATGAGGTCGATGGTGGTTATAAAAACACTTGTAAACATCCAAAATGTTTTGCAATCGTGGCAAGCCAATCACCATTAAGTGATTCAGGCTAATCATACCCACAACATTAACTTCTGTAATATTGAATAACCCACTTGGATCGATACCGTTAACCGGGTTTCCGTGAGCAAGAACACCGATTAGAGAAAATTGCTATAAGAGATGTTTTTTGAAGTAAATTGTATATTAGCATTCTGAATCGAAGAAATTGACAATTCAATAGTTCAACTATAATTCTACTATCATTTCAGGCTTGTATGAGTTTTTGAACACGACGATAGACATTATAGGGAAAAATAAAGATGAAATGTCTAGACTCACAACATATCCTACTGTCCGGCTAATCCGTTAACCGAAATCTCACTGGAATTTCAAGCCTCTTTTCTATCGGCTTGCCAAATAATTGCGCTGGTTCAAATAACCACTGTTTTACCGCGGTCAAGGCTGCTTTATCTAAAATAACATGTCCCGAGCTTTCAACAACATTCAACGATACAACACGCCCCTCCCGACCAACTAACACACTCAATAAAACTCTACCTTCCCAATTTCTACGACGGGCTATTCTTGGATAAGCAGGCGGTTTATTAAAATGAGTCAACGGGATGGCATCAATATTAGCGCCCTGTTCAGTATTAATTTGAACCTCCTCTTCAATAGGTTCGGGTTCTTCCTTAACAATCTCCTCCGACTCTTCGATAATTTCTTCAACAACCTCCTCTTCAATAGGTTCGGGTTCTTCTTTAACAATCTTCTCCGGCTCTTCGATAATTTCTTCAACAACCTCCTCAATTGGCTCTAACTCTTTCTTTTCAAAAATCACATCAGGTTCCTCAATTTCCAAAACTTCTGGTATCTCTAGAATAGGTTCCGGCAAAGAAACTTCCTTTATCTTTTTAGTTGATGGAGTACTCACCAAAGAAACCTTCAGCACCGAAGGTGAAACAATGACTTCATAGTGAGGCTTAGCAACGGGCCATACGGCAAATATAGCTATTCCGTGAAACAATGTTGTTGCTATAAATCCTGTTATTAAATTACGATTCATTATTAGTATTGGTATTGGTTTCAATAAGAACTTTTTCTATGCCTAACTCTCTTGCTATATTTAAAACAAAAACAATCTCTCCATGGGGCGTCTGCTGATCTCCAAAAATATAAAGCTGAAAAGCTTCCCGGTCTTTTTCAAAAAGCGTTCTCAAGCTGGCTTTAAGGACGCTCTTTTCTATTGGTTTCTTATCCAAATAATATTGTTCCTGCTTATCCACACTCACGGCATAGTGCGTTGACTTGCTCACTTCTGATGTTGATGCCTGCGGTAAATCCAAAGGAATGCCTTTATGGACAGACATGGATAAAAAAGCATAGATAAAATAAACTAAAATTAAAAAGAAAGAGTCAATAAGCGGCATCATTTCAATCCGGCTCCGGCGAAGCTGTTCAACTTTGAGCTTCATGCTGTTACTCCTTTTACCTCTGCAACTGAACTCTTTTGCATGACAAACTCCAAAACAGAACATGCCCCTTCCAATTCCTCTGTCAAACGCTGGAACTTTGATTGAAAATAGTTATATGGAATCAATGTCCCAATAGCGATAATCAAACCGAAAGCTGTCGTAATGAGCGCTTCGGAAATCCCTTTTGTAACTCCCAAAGGATCTCCGATTCCCTGTGAACCCAAAGCATCAAACGATCCGATAATGCCAAGTATGGTTCCCAAAATACCCAATAAAGGGGCCGCAGTTATTGTCGTATCGAGTACACTCATATATTTTTTCATCCTGCGTAATTCTTTATAAGCTTGTGTCTCCAATGCTCGGCTTAATGCCTGATGCCGGTGAACCAGCCCTTGATACAATGTCCGAGCTACAAAATCTTCCTTAACACGCAAAGCCGTGTTGATAGCATCTTCTATCTTTCCCTTTTCTACATAAGATAATATTTTCTGAACTTCACGCGGCTTATGACCCCTTCCTTCTTTTAGAAAGAAAATAAACCGTTCAACGATGAACATCATCACAATAAACGACAGCATGAAAAGCGGCCACATGACAGGCCCACCTTTTTGAATAATTATCCACATAAGCACCCTCCTTAAACATTATTTAAGAATTTAGTTTTCCAATACAAAAAAATCGGATCAAGTATCCATAACACAACAACCGATGCACCAAATAGGGGCAGAAAAATACATAGCGCACCTAAAAAGACAAGAAACCATTTGTGAAATACAAAATTCTCCGGTACGGTAGGAGCACCTAACTTTCCCTTGGGACGGCGTTTCCACCACATAAAAATTCCAGTCCCCGTCAACCAAATCACGCCCACAGTAACGACGATTCCTAAAACCTGATTCGGCCAGCCAAAAAGCCTTCCTTCATGGAAACCGACGCCGACGGAAACATACTTCCCTAATAGGCCAAAATCCTTCCATCGATAATCCGCATAAACGTCTCCTGTATATTGGTCAACGTGCAGATAAACCGTATCTTGGGCCTCTGCCATATCTGTACGGATAATAACGGCGGATTCTTTGTCCCAAGGCCAATGAATGGTTGAGCGGATCTGATCAATATATTCCTTCTGAATTTCAACTAACTTATCTAATGAGATATGTTGTTTACCTTCATAATCTTCAGCTTTAAATGGTGACCAAAACCCCGCTGGAGCATTTGTTTTTGTGGCAGTAGCAATCTTATCAAACAGTCCGCCCCAGGTGATAGTCCAAGGAAGCCCGGTTAAGATCCAAATAAATACAAACGCCGACAGAAAGATAGCTGGAACGGCATGCAAATCCCGAAGAAAATTCCGTTTTCCGTCTTTCCGACGGATAGAAACAACTCCTCCCTTACCCTTCAAGCGAGGCCACCATAAATAAACGCCTGAAATCAATAAAACAATCGTCCAGCAGCCGGCCAGTTCCATAATCACCCTTCCTTTATCTCCGGCAACAGCTCCGCTGTGCAGTATTTTCGCCCAAAGCATCACATCATGGCTCTCAGGCAACGCTCCGACAACCTCTGCCTGATATGGATCAACAAACACGCGAACCTGTTGCCGAGATTCCTGTGTAAGTGTTATCTCCGTCGGCTCATTCGGATTGTGATTGTAAGTAAAACTTTTCAGGGTTGATCCAGGATAAGCATCTAACGCAGTATGTAGTTGCTTGTCATAGCTGATCATTTGACTATCACCAGGCATTACCCTATATTTATGCAACAGTGAAGCATTCAACTGCGGCTTAAACAAATAGATAAGGCCTGTGGCAGCCAATAAAATAATCAATGGCCCGAGAAACAAACCGGCATAGAAATGCCATCGCCACAGAAAATAATAAACATTGTTTTTTTTATTGTTCATTAGTAATCAAGTCTTTGGGTTGGATACTAACCTTCCCTCGGATTCCTTTCTCTAAAGTTAAAAAAGAATTTTTATCCCCGCACTAACCGTAAACGGCTGGCCTGGTCTATAAATACCGCTAGGTGCCCATGACGGAGCTTCGGCTGTTGCGGCATACAGTTCATCAAACAGGTTAAGAATTTTCAAATCGATACTGACATTCTCATTAACAGCATACTCTGCCCTAAGGTTAAAGATAAATTCATTATCTGTGCTTAAAGTGTTGGCTTCATCCAGATACCACGAACCGATATGCTGCATCTCAATCGCGCCGCGAAACCTCTTTAGCCAAGTTGGATTGTATTCTAACCGTAAATTTCCCAATGTCTGTGGCGCATTGATCTGATCCTTACCATCATTCGAACTTGACATATTGGCAAATTCCTTAAGGACCTCACTTTCCTGGTAAGAAAAAGCAACGGTGACATCGAACTCATCGCTCAATGGAACAAACGACGCGACTTCCACACCATAAAACTCAGTTTCACCACCGTTTTGAGATACCGTCACATTTCCAAGCGGCACACCCGTTGCGATACCGTCTTTTGTCCGAAGATAAAAGCCCGTAATATCAAAACGGATATCATTGTCAAGCTGCCCCTTATACCCGATCTCATAACTATCAACCTTTTCCGGATCAAGCCGAAAAGTCGCGTTCGATTCAGTTAGGTTATACAGATCGCTTGCAGATGGAATCTTGAAACCATGTGCGTAACGGAAGAAAACAAAATCATCATCCGTCAACCTGTAACTTAATCCGAATTTCGGACTGAACTGGTCGAACGAATCTGTACGATCAGCTACCTGAAGAAAACTATCGGCGTCTCCTGCAACTTCCGTAAGATTATTGCTAAAGTCATATTTTGAGTATTCATAACGTAGCCCCGCAGTTGCTGTGAGACGGTCTGTTAAGGGATGTTCATGTTGGATAAACGGCGCTAGACTGATGTATACGACTTCATAATCATAATTCACACCTTGCGGGAAAAACGTACCAAATACCGTTGCGTCAGGTCGGGTCTGTTCTCGATGAAAATCAAATTTTGTCCTTTCCACATCGAACCCAAACGTGGTTCGTGCGCCATTATCATAAGTGTAGTAAAGTTTGTTTAACACTCCGATTGAACCAGTTTTGGAATCAACAATAGGTGTCGTTGATGGCTCCCATACCGTTAAATACTGCTGATCAATGTAACGGACATAGGGTGTTGTGATCAGGCGAACTTTATCAGAAAGGGCCTTTTCAATTTCCGAACTTAAACGGTAGTAGTAATTCTTATCTCGTGCATCATCACGGTTTACCTGAGCATTTAAACCATCGCTTTTCGGGTTGTTGAGAAAAGCACTCCTTCTTAACGATCCGGCCATCCCGGAATCAAAATAGGTAAACGTACCAATCGTGTTAACTGTTAAATCCTGATCATCGCTCTCAAACAGATGCCTGCCGACAAACTGCTCACGATTCCAGTCGGTAGTGTCTCTCCAGCCGTCCTCTGACTGATGCGAGAAAGCAAAACGCATGGCATGATTATCATTAACAGGCTGATTGATTTCCGCTCGAAAATCAAACAATCCATACTGCCCGCCACGTATCTGCACATCTGTTTCACGTTCTTCCAGATTGGGTTTGCGGCTTTTAACATTAATAACACCGGCAAACGCACCAGTACCGTGTAGGGCCGTGCCCGGGCCTTTAAGGATTTCAATACCTCCAGGTGATGTTAACGCACTGGAATAAGAAAATGCGGCATGGTTAAAACTGATCGCTGATTGTAAAGGCACGCTGTCTTGCAGATACAAATAAACATTATCAAAACGTGACGGCTGGCGAATGGCAAATTTATCCACCGGCCCGCGCAACTGAAACGCAGCGACTCCGGCCTCCTGATTAAGCAACTCTCCTATCCATGACGGTTTAGCCCATTCCGCCTGTGCGGGGGTAACACTACTAATCGAAACCGCCAAATCTTGAGAATCCTGCTCAATACCAGCCGCCGTAACGACAACATCAGATAATGTAGTTGTTTCATCGGAAGAATTTTCTTCCTCAGAAAATGCGAACGAACTATTAATTAATGTAAATATTAAAAGAAACAATATTGTTTGGCTCTTCATAGATCCTCCTGAATATAGCTATGTATCTTTAAAATAGAGTCATACATGACTTTATATAGATGCACCTTGAAAGAAAGCTTGCCTAAAAAAACACTTTCTTCAGATGTAAATTAAATAATTTAAAATAAGTTGAGTTTTCTCTAGATTTGAGTCGTAAACTTCAAGTAGTGAAAGTTTTTCAGCATGACCATCCACAAAGCTATAGTTGGCTCTGCCGCGATGTCGTCCTCAAGCCAGCTGGCTGGATACATCAAAATACATCAGTTCTCTTTCACTTTCGAGTCGCGTATCAATATTCCACAACCAGAATTCAGGATGAAGATGATCCATGACATTAGTATCTGTACCTGCTGCGGGGTGATCCCTAGGTAGGCTTGGTGATAAATGTCCGAATTTTGAATAAACTTTGCAAGCATACTGCTACTAGTCGATTTCTGAAATAAGCTCAGAAGCAAAATTAGCGTAGTATACTTTTGAAAGCGGAATAGATACGCTTGAAAATAATCCAAATACCATAAATGAGATCGCTGGCGATACGCATGATCGTCATAGACAGAAAAATCATTCATAGATGCTTAAGGATAAAGCGAAAGTTTACAAAACAAAGATATGTTTTACGCGAGAGGAGGGCCACGTTCACTTGTGGCTGATGGATAAGGACCTATGTGTGGAGTGAGGGTCACTTTTTTATGATCTTCCAGGCAGATCAGCAGGGTATTGGAAAGGCTTATCCCTGGAAGTTCAAGTTGCTTTTGTGTCGTTGCTAAACTACAAAGCAAGCAAGGCGACGCTGTCTCAGAGTGATCCGTTTGCTCATCTGTCTGTTTTTTTGACTGATGGCAGACCGTTTTCATTGAGCCATCGGATTCAATGCGAAATACTTGCAGTTGCTTTTTCATGCCGCAATGCGAAGATGAAAAACTAACCACGTAAGATTCACTTTGTTGGCATTGGCCAAGATGTTTGTAAAGGAATGGTATCGCACCCATAGCATACGAAAGGAAAAACAGTAGAACAAATGCACCTACTATTTGTCGCATGGGCAATTTTTTGAGTTGTTTTTTTGTGCTTACCATATACTACCGAATCCACCACATTACGTTAATGTTTACTCCACTATAACGCATGGTTCCAAGATTTATCAATCAATAAATCTAAAATAATCTCATATTATTTATATGTTTACGTAATAAAAACGCACTAACTCGATATCTGGACACAAGCTGCTAGTAAAAGATGGGTAGCATAATTCATTACCAACATACTATAAAAACCCTATTCTGTCAAGTCAACAGATGATGGATTCTTTGGCTCCGCGTACTATCCAAAAATTTATATGAGTCACTAATTGTAAATTGTGGAGCGTTATTATAAACCATTATGCGACTCTGTTGTAGCTATTTAATAACCCACCGAAGAATTGATTCTTTTGAATTCTATCCGTAAAAGTAGATTCATTTTAAACTGATTGTTTCCTGTTGGCACATTGTTATAAATTCCTTGATGAGGTCGATGGTGATTATAAAAATATTTATAATCGCCTAAAATGTTTTGCAATAGAGGCATACCTATAATCATTAAGTGATCCAAGCATTCTCGCTTAACGCTTTTCATAAATCGCTCGGCATGCGAATTCGCATTCGGAGCTTTATAAGGTGTACGTAAGGGAGTAATACCGCATCCACTTAACATTATATCAAGTCTGTTGGAGAAACAACTGCCATTATCAAGTAAAAAGAATTTGGGTTCGATTTGCTGACCATCACATTCCCAAAGCACATGGCGAGTTTACTGCATCACCCAACGAGCAGTCGGATTGTAAGTCGCTCGCATCCATACAATTTGCCGTGTTTCTAAGTGAATGACAAATAGAACATAAGCTGTTTTTAAGCCACCAAAAGTCCAGATTTCCTTGGTAAATAGATCTGCACAAAGAAATGTTTTTGCATGGGAGCCAAAAACTCTTTCCAAATTAATCCTTTCCGTTCAGGTGAAGGTGGCCAGTTATTTCGTCGCAAAATATTGGCAACCGTTGATTTTGATAGGATAATATCTAATTTCTTGAGTTCCCCTTGAATGCATTTATAACCCCAGATGTTTTCTCGTACCATCTGGTAAACAAGCAATTCGATATCTTTGGATATTCGTCGCTGACCTGATTTCTTTTGTTGTCAATCGGAATATTCCCATTTTTCTTTTTCTAATTTGCGTTTCCAAGTGAGATGGTTTCAGGCTTTACAATAGAAACTGATCTTATTCATCAAATCCTTTCCCGTCGCTAGAGCGGATTCAGTTAATAACTGTCTTTCTTCATCTGTAAATAAAAGTCGTTTCTTGATTTTGGACTTGAGTATTTTGTTTTCGACCTTGAGACATGCATTTTGCAACGTCAACTCGCGGCACAATAGACGTGTGATCGTAGCAATAATAGGTAAACTTAACCATTTTCGTTGTGCCAGTTGCGTTGTTGCATTTTCCACCCCCCAATTTTAAGCTAATACATTAACAATTCACCAGATATCGACTAAGATTTTACTATCATTTCAACCCCGTATGAGTTTTTGGACACTACGCCAATCTCTTGATGAACAATTTTACCATAAATAAAGTTCGAAAATAATAAACCACTTGGGTCAATTCCATTAATTGGATTGTCGTGGGCATAAACACCGATTAGAAAAATTCGCTATAAGAGATGTTTTTTGAAGTAACACAGGTAAGAGTATTATTCTTAATCAACCGTTGTATTCGCTTAATCCTATTATTTTCATTATTTTGGCGATATCGAGGCATTTATAGTAGTGCTCAGCGAGTAAATCATATTGGCTGTCGCGATAGTCTAGCTCAGATAATTGGGAAAGAGAGTTCGAAATTGTATGATAATCAGGACAAATCTTTTTTAAGAATGCCGCTCTAAACGTACTTTTCTCAAATAAACCATGAAAATAGGTCCCCCAAATATTTCCATCATCAGATATTGAACCATCGTAGCTATTTATAGCTGTGCCATTTCGATCAGAGAGATGAATTGCCGGTAAGACTTTTGAAACAGGTTCGGTTATTCCCATATGTATTTCATACCCTTCTATCAATGTCTGGTTAGGCAGCCATTTCCCTATAGAATGGTGTAATTTTTTTTCTTTTTGTAATGTCGTTTTAACGTTTAGTAATCCTAATCCAGTCGTTTCGCCAGGAGTTCCTTCCAAACCGAAAGGATCATGAATACGCTTGCCTAACATTTGATAGCCGCCACAGATACCAATAATTTTTCCATTGTGATGCGCATAATCTAATATAATATTATTCCAACCTGTTTTTTTTAACCACTCTAAATCACCACGTGTATTTTTTGAGCCAGGGAGAAAGACAACGTCATATTTTTTGAGAGACCGTGGCTTGGCTAAGTAATGAAGAACCACCTGTTTTTCTCGTTGTAGTGGAGAAAAATCAGTAAAATTCGAAATATGTGGCAGGCGAATCACTGCCATATTAATAGATGACCCATTCAATTCTTCGGGAGGATCAATTTTTATATCTAAAGGCAATCCGTCCTCAGCATCAATTTCAATATGTCTGAAATATGGGATCAGTCCAAGAACAGACAAATTTGTTTCTTTTTCAATATAGTCAATTCCATTTTTAAAGAGCGAAGCATCTCCTCGAAAACGATTAATGATGATTCCCTTAATACGTTGGCGATCCTTTTTGGGAATAATATTAAGCGTTCCTATAATCTGAGCAAATACACCTCCTCGATCAATATCGGCAACTAAAATGACAGGCGCATCTGCCTCATGTGCGATTTTAAAATTAACAAAATCTCTATCCATCAAATTTATTTCTGCACATGAACCAGCACCTTCCATAATAACCAACTCATGTTGAGACCGAAGGCGATTTAGGCTTTTTTTCGCCTCATTAAAAAGTTCTGATGTATCTGAAAAATACTCATGCGCCTGTTGCGTTACGATAGGTTTTCCATGCAAAACAACTTGTGCTCCTGTATCGCTATTCGGTTTAAGTAAAACAGGATTCATATCTGTGTGGAGTGGCACTCGAGCTGCCTGAGCTTGTACGACCTGAGCACGACCCATTTCCCCCCCCAACATGGTCACATAGGAATTGTTGGACATATTCTGTGCTTTATAGGGCACAACATTTAATCCCATGTTATTAAAAATTCGACACAGTGCGGTGACAACGATACTCTTGCCAACATCCGAGCCTGTTCCTAAAATAGATAAGCAACCTGCCATGTTATGATGATTTGAATTGGTGTGGTTTTTCATATGATTCATTTATTTACCCACCTAATATCCATTCTCAAATTGATTTCGCACTAGTAACCATAAAAAAAATGGTCCTCCTAAAAATGCCGTAATGATTCCAACTGGTATTTCAACAGGTGCGATAAGCGTTCTAGCTAATGTATCACAGATGACCAAAAACATTCCGCCAAATAGGAGACTAGCGGGAATAAGATAGCGATGATCGGTTCCTAAAATGAGTCTGCAAATGTGCGGTGCCATCATGCCAATAAACCCAATCGGGCCACACGTCGCTACGATACTACCGACAAGCATTGACGTAATAAGAAATAATATTTTAACAGTAGCATTCGTATTGACACCTCGACTAATTGAAAATTCCTGCCCGGCGACCATCAAATTTAATTCTCTTGAGAAATAATAAATAACGACACTTCCGAGCATTGTAAAAGGTATGATTTTCAATACGGTATCAAATCCAACTATTTCCAAGCCACCCATTAACCATCTTAAGATACGTACAGAACTGGTAAAATCACTTAGATATTGCATAAATAAAATGGTACTTGAAAAGAAAAAACTAATTGCCACGCCCGTAAGCAACATTGTCGTTGTGGACATATTACGTTTCATACGTGTTATTCCATAGACAAGGCCTATCGAAAGCAATGCACCTGAAAAGGCAAATATTGATTGTCCGGCGATACCAAAAATTTGAAATGCAAACCCAAACCAGATATAAGAAGCTGCTCCAAGTGATGCTCCGCTGGCAACGCCTAATGTAAATGGTGTTGCCAAGGTATTACGGAAAACAGCTTGAAAGACCATTCCACTCAAGGCCAGGGAAGCTCCTGCAAAAAAGGCAATGCTCACACGAGGCAACCTTACTTTCCAAAATATAGTCGACTCCATCTGATTTAGTTCGCTATTAGAAAATATGTCTGGTATAATCCATTTTATACCAATCATGGGTGTCACAAATAATGTGATCAATGTGAGTAACAATAAAACAAGTAATATAATTTTTTGTTTCATTTTTTATATAGATTCTTTCATGAACGCTAACGAAGATTCAATTTCCGGGTGCTTTATAAATATAAAGGATTTATTATAAATATTTTCGAGAACATCCTTTTTCATAAATTCTTCCGAATCGTTGTGAAAAACAACTTCTCCTTTAACCAACGCGAGGATACGATGGCTGACCAATGCCGCACGGTTATAATCATGTGTAATCGCAACGATTGTTGTCTTTTGTTGCAGATTGATGCGAGATAGAACATTCTGAATATCTTCTTGTTGGCCGGGATCAAGAAATGTTGCCGGTTCATCCAAAAGAAGGATTTTAGGTTCTTGAGCCAATGCGGCCGCAATGAGTACTCTTTGACGTTCACCCCCACTTAATGAATAAAGATAACGATCTGCCATGAAATTCGTATCTGTTATCTCCATTGCTTCATTGACAATCATACGGTCTTGGGAGTTTGTCGGAGCAAAAGGCCTTTGGTAGGGATAGCGGCTCAACATGACAAAATCATTGACCGTTATCGACAATAGATTATCTTGCATTTGAGGGACATAGCTAACTATTTTTGCAAGTTCTTTTTGTGAGAAAAATTTGATATTTTTTCCATGAATACTGATTTTGCTATACATTGGTTTTAAAATCCGAATCAGACACTTAAGCAATGTCGACTTCCCTGCACCATTTGGACCAACAATTGAAAGATATTCTCCAGCTTCTATATCAAAAGAAACGGATTGTAGAATCCTTCTTTGTTTTACCACGTATGAAAGATTGCTTACTTCTATAATTTTTTCAGACATTAGTTATCCCAACGGATTTCAGGATGAATAACGCAAGCCATTTTTTCTAAAATATGAATAAAACGCGGACCGGGTATAACGACATAATCTTCATCAAATACATGTATTTGATTGTTCATTAGTGCCCTCACTTCACCCAGAACAGACCATTCACGACGAACATCTGCAACACTTAAATTATGACGAAGTAAATCGGGCACCATATCGATAATAATATCAGGATTTATTCGTATGATTCCTTCCTGAGACATAGATGGATAACCCAATGAACCTTTGTAAGCATTCACTCCTCCAGCCATCTGAATCATTTCATCATAAAATGTTCCTTTACCTGCAATGCTTACATTTTGTATACTGCCAGAGCCCATAAGCCTTCCTATCGCAATCATTGTTCGCCTAGGTTTTAATGTAATCGTCTTTTCTTTGATAACATCGATTTTCTTTTCGATATCGGATGCAACCTGTTGCGCATGATTGTCAACCAAACAAATTGTACCAATCGTTTTGATAGAATTTATAATATCTGACGTTGTTTTGTTACTTACAGGCAAAATTGGCATGTTTAACTTCTGTAGGTATTCAATCGCATCTTCATGTTCTGGCAATACGACAACCAAGTCAGGATTTGAATCAATGATCGCTTCATAATTAGGATTATAATAGCCTCCAATATTCGATTTGCTTTGCGTTTCTGATGGATAATTACAATAACGTGTCACACCTACCACACGATTTCCTAGTCCTACAGCAAACAACATTTCCGTAATACTCGGGGCAAGAGATACAATTCGTTGATATTTTTTTCTCTCAGGTAATTGCCGAGAAATTAAAGAATCCACAGAGGGGAGAGTTTTGTTTTCAGCGATATTCACAAATATTAAACATCCGATCAAAATCACACTAACGATACTTATCAACAGAATTTTAGGTGTTGCCATACTACTCCTTTTGGTCTTTCAAATTAAACCTGAATGTTAATGTTTTTATTGAAGCAATGGATTTTCCATTTAAATATGCTGGATTAAAAGTGGCCTGCTTTACAGCGTGCATGGCCGCTCGATCAAGTCGTCGGTAGCCACTAGATTCAATAACAGTGACCTGATCTGGTTTTCCATCGCTTAAGATTGTGACTGAGAGTGTCACAACACCTTGTTCATTATGCCGTCGAGAATAATTTGGATAGTAAGGTACAATCGCCTCAGTGGCTTTGGCTGAGGTTGTCAGACCTTTTTCTTTCAGATCGCCTTCGTGCAATTCACTTTTTCGAGGAAATACCATTATTTGTTTCGAGCGTGACACAGATGGTAGTTTTTTACTGACGCGTTCATTTGACTCAGGTATTTTTGATTTACTTTCTTGCTTTTTTATATTTAACGTTTCTTCCTCTACCTTTTCTATTTCTTTTTCCGACACTTTTCTTTGCACGACAGCTTTTGTTTTAGTCTCATTATTCGTCTGAATACTGTTTTTCATCATTTTTTCTTCGGCCTGAGATTGATGCATATCACTTTGTGGCGTATGACCCACCTTTTTAAGCGATCGCTCTTTTGGTTCATTCTTTGGCAAAGAGGATATAGTTGACGGAACAATATTTAATTGAAACGTTGACATACCTTTCTGAGTCGAAACCGGACTTTCCTGAAAGCTTATATCGGAGAAATATATAGCAGCATGCAACAACAACGATAGAGTTAATGCAAATAAGACTCTTGAGATATTCATAATGATTCCTCCGTACATTCGAACGAAACCTTTCGAATCTCTGCCTGGTTTAAACGATCCAAAATTTCAATAGCCACACCGAGATCTGCCCTCCGATCACCTGAAACTATCACTGGTAACGACTCATCGTTTTCGACAAGGGCAGTCACTCTTATAATTAACTCTTCTAGTGTCACTTTGTTTTTATTTACAAATAATTGATTATCTGCCTTTATTGTAATACCAATATATTCTTGCTGATTCACTTGTGCCGTCATAGCTTTAGGTAATTCCACCTTTAATCCTCTGTTGGTTACCATCGAAACCATGGCATAAATAAAAAATACCAAGAGAAGAAAAATAACATCAATTAATGGCAAGATCTCGATTCTTGCCGCCTTAGTTTCATATCCGCTTTTAACCATTATTCTAAAAACTGCCTGCTTTTTGAATATGATATTTCCATACGTCCCATAGCCTGGTTGACTTCATTGACGACACGTTCTATACGAGCAATCAAATAATTATAAGGCACCAAGGTTAGGATTGATATTGTAAGACCGCTGGCTGTCGTTATTAGCGCTTGGGCAATACCAACAGCTACTATCTTTGGATTATCGATATTACTTTCATTAAGAAATTCAAAAGAGTGGATAATACCAATGACAGTACCTAAAATTCCTAATAATGGTGCTATCGTTATGATGGTATCTAATATGCGCATCCCGCGTTTGGTTCGTTCGATTTGTTTTTCTGCCATGATTTCCATATTTTTTAATAATCCAAATTCACGATGTGCCAGGCCACTTAGAAATATTCTCGAGATGATATCTCGATGCTTTAATTGTATATACGATGAGCAAGCAGGTGAGAGCAGGAACTCATACTCTCCGACTTCAACGAATGTTAAAATGCTTTCCATATGATTTTTATTTTGCCGTTTTTTCTCAATGAGCCAAAATAATATTCGCTCCAAAACCATCGTTAATGATATAATTGAGCATATCAGTAGAGGCCACATTAAAGGCCCACCTTTTTGTATAAAATGAATCATTTTTCACCCTAGCCTATATCTAAGTCTTTGGAACATGTCCCAGTAACATTTTGAATCCAACAAATACTGAGACTCCAGCTGTGCCATAACCGAATACTTCTTCATACGCTTCATCAAACAGGTTTTCAATTCGCCCAAAAACCTGAAAACTTTCCGACAAATCAACCGTCATTCCCAGATTTACAAGCGTATATCCATCCAATCGTTTTCGTGTATCCGGGTTTGTTGCACGATTAAGAAAATCCCTTTCACCAACATAAAGAGCATTTAGATTTAGCCTGGTTTTAGAGTTTAACTCATAATTCACATTAACACCGACCTTATCACGTGCTCGACGAAACAATTCTTCGCCTGAAGTTTTATCTTCTGTGTCTGTATAGGTATAACTGCTGTTGACGCTTAATTTTTTAGATAATTGTGTGGAGGCCGTCAACTCGACACCTTCGGTTGTCGCTTTGGCGACATTAGAATAGGTCGATAAGTCACTATCAAATTCAATAATATTTTCAAAGTCGTTATTAAAATAGGTAACTGAAAATGTCGTTTGGTCATCATTAATCGACTGTTCGATTCCAACATCCCAGCCGGTACTTTCTTCTGGCTTTAAGTCAGGATTACCAAAACTTGAAAAGAGCTGAAACAAGGTTGGTGTTTTGAATCCAGTGCCGTAAGACCCTTTAACTCTCAGACCAGAATTCTCCACGTGATACGAAGAGGAAAATCGGTAAGTGTCTTTTGTTCCGAATCGATTATGATCATCAATTCTGGCACCAATCGTCGCAAAGAAATTTTCGTTTATTTTAATTTGATCTTGTATGTAATATCCCGTGGTGCGGGCTGTTTCTTCACCAAAGGCACTTGTAAAGGGACCAAAGGAACTCACTGAATTAAATTCTGATTCACCTTTTTCTTCTTCTGTTTCCAACCCGGCAGTAATGGTATGTGTTTCATCAAAATAAAAATTATTTTGCCAATCAAATTTGAGTAATCTTCCATCAAAGAAACTCCAGCTGCGATTATTTGGGTGATCCACATCAAACCCATTATTCAGATCACATTGATGATCTGTAATTGAAAATCCTACTATTTGTTCCCATTGATCATCCAAAAGTGTAAATGACGCTTGCGTTCTAAAAAACAACTGGGTAGATTCTGTGAGATAATTGATATCATCGCCTCCCACGCCACCACTATTATCAAGTTCAGTTTCGGAATCCATCCATCGTAAAAAGAAATCCAAATCCAAATTATCCTCCGTAGCGATGCCAACCCTTGCAGATAACGAACGATTTTCAAAACCGTCATCTTCACGGTTTCCTAAGTCCTCATTTGCTGCAGAAAATCCTTCTGTATCGAAATTTGATACGGCCAGAGAATAATTTATTTTTTCATTTCCGCCATTGAGCCCCAGACTTTGTCGATAAGTGTTAAATGAACCTGCCTCGAATGCCACAGAGCCATTCAATGATCCTTTCCCCTTTTTCGTCACAATATTTATCACACCGCCTATAGCATCAGAACCATATAGAGTACTCTGAGGACCTCGAAGTATCTCGATACGCTCGATATTATCTACCGTTAAAAATGCAGGATTAAAGTTTCGTCTCGCCGCAACAGGGTCATGCATCTCTATACCATCAATTAATACCAGTGTATGTTCAGGTTTTGCCCCTCGAATATATATACTTGCTGTCTTGCCAGGTCCTCCTGTTTGAACAACATCCAATGCAGGAATAAAACGCAAAACTTCCAGGACACTTGTCTTTTGCATGGTTTCGATCTCTGACGCTGTAACCACTGTAACAGAATTACCAATTTGATCCGATGGTGTTTCCAGTTTGGTTGCACTGATAACAATTTCTTTTGAATCTCCACTCCTTTTTTCTCCCAAAACAACATTTATTGTCATAAAGCACAATAATAATGCGATGCTCACTCCTTGTTTTAGCATATAACATTTTCCTTTCATTTTTCTCTATAAATTGATTAAGCGACAAATTTACTTCTTACAAATACACCGATCAGTAAAAATAATATTGCAGTGACTAAAACAAGTTGATTAGCTTGTTTTATATGCTGAATATTTAATGGGGTATTCGGCTTTCCAATTTTTGGTGAGGGTTTGAATATCCCGGAATAATAATTCCCACCTCCCAATTGAATGTTGAGAGCACCAGCCATTGCGGCCTGAGAAAAACCCGAATTTGGGCTTGCATGATGACGACAATCTGACCAAGTCACTCGAATAGCATCCATAAACTTCAGTCTTAGGATTCCAGCAGCCAGCCACATAACAAAAGCGGTTAACCGTGCTGGTAAATAATTTGCCAAGTCATCCAATTTAGCACTGGCCCACCCAAATTTTATGTAACGGTCATTTTTATAACCGAACGTTGAATCCAGAGTATTAATTGCTTTATAAACCATAGCTCCCACTGGACCAAATAACAACGCATAAAACAAAGGAGCGGTTATACCATCTACAGTATTTTCTGATACAGACTCAATAGCAGCTCGAATCACACCAGTCTTGTTTAAGGATTGCGCGTCGCGTCCAACCATTTTCGAAACAACTCTTCGAGCATCAATAAGTGACATTGTTGCCAATGCTTTAAAAACCGATCGGCTATGTAAAATCAAATCTCGTGTAGCAATCGAATAATATAAAACTAGTATCGATAAAACCGGAGCCCCTGACAACGCATATCTCTCAAGACGACATACACACCAAACAAATGTTCCGACACATACAACAATAACGAGAACCATTAAAATACCAGCCAAATAGTCGCTTCGAAAGATCCTTCTAAAAGGATGCTCCAAATAATTCGCTACAAAACCTATTATGCAAACAGGATGATAACGCCACACAGGATCTCCTATCCAAAGGTCCAATAGAAATGCAATTAAAATAATATACTCTAACTGCATGCTCATTCCCTCCCCTGCTTTTCGCCACTCATTTCCTTTGTCATTTTAGTCGTCGACAAGATCTTTCGTATCGATATTACAAGACGTGCGTTATCGACATCACTTTTGACTGCAACACGAAAATAGTTATTATTTAATCCATGAAAATTATCACAAACACGTATGGCAATCTTCTCTCTTTGAATTAAAGAATCTCTTAATCCGGAAGCTGTCAAACCCGGGATATCCATTTTGATAAGTAGAAAATTGGCACACCCTTTAAAAACTTTAAAGCCGTGAATTTGCGAGAGTTGACGACATAGTTTTTCGCGCTGCCTGGCGACTTCATATCTGGAACGATCAAGATATTTATCATCGTTAATGGCATGTATGCCAATTTCACAAGCAAAAACATTGACAGACCAGGAAGGTAGAAATGCTTTTATCCGCTCAATATCGTCTGATTCTGCGATAACATATCCAAGTCGTATACCTGGTATTGCATAGATCTTGGTCATTGATCGAATAAGAATCATATTTTTAGAACGAGTCATAAGTAAAGATGAGTTACTTTCTACAAAATCAATAAACGATTCATCAATCACAAAAGTAACTTGCGGAAAACGCTCTATTAAGCGAGTTAGTTTTAGAAAATCTAGTAAATGCCCGGTCGGATTGTTGGGATGACCTAAGAATATAATTTCATCGCCATGGATAGAGGCCTCCAAACGACTCCAATCAAGGTCCAATTGATTTGAAGAATCGGGTGAAACCAGATTTATTTTTAAATTTCCACGCTTGCAAGCTAAAAAATAATCCATATACGATGGCACAGGAATAATGGCAGAAGAATGTTCTAAAGCCATAGGCAAAGAATAAATAATTTCCGTGGCACCATTTCCAACCAGTATTTTATTTTGATCGACCTGAAGTTTTTCAGCAATGGCATATACCAATTTCTCTGAATAAGGATCAGGATAAGAAGCAATACGATCCACGTTCTTCTCAATAACAGATTCAATCCACCTAGGCGGTCCGAGCGGATTAATATTGGCACTAAAATCACAAATTTCAGATTCATCACACTGAGCCATTCGAGCCCAGGTTGTGATATTTCCGCCATGCTGATATATCATCCTAGAATACCTCCCCGATACGCACAGGCAGAAAACGTTAAGACAACTACGGTTTCGCTAATCTCACATGTCGCACCTAATGTGTCTCCTGTTATTCCATTAATTTTCTGCTTGCAATATATCCCAAACAAAATCGTTATAAAGATCGCATTAAAAACAGATATCATCCCGATAAGACCTGCTAAAATTCCTCCACACGTCATTGCAACAAACATTGCCCATAGAGCATTTACAAATGATTTGTTTCGGGAAAATAATTTTCCTAACCCATCTTCTTTTCTGGCGTATGGCAAAATCGACAAAGGTAATACCATCATGCATCGCCCGGTAATAACCATTAAAATAATCGCCGAATAAAATGCAAACAACTCCAAGGAACATAATGCGGTAAATTTCAATAGCAGTATAGACAGAATAGCTGCCACTCCCATTACACCCGTATAACTGTCCTTCATAATTTCCAAAGTTCTTTTCCGGTCACTGACACTCAAAAACCCATCTGAAGAATCAGCAAGTCCATCCAGATGAAGCCCCCGTGTCAAGACTAACGAAAATACGATCACCCATACTGCAGCGACATTGATTGGAAAAATATTCATGACACCCCAACTGAAACATCCCAGGATAACTGAAAGAAATATTCCAATAACTGGAAAATATTTGACGCAGACTGAATAATCTGAACTTTCCTGTGTCCATCTTGAAGGAACCGGGATAATACTCAAAAATTGTAAAGCCGAAAAACAAGCCTTCATTTGATAGCCCTCGAAACATGTAAATCTTCAAATGTTCCAATACCCGTCATAATTCTTGACGCAGCTTCGACCAAATTCATGGCTAAAGCAGCACCTGTTCCTTCGCCAAGACGAAGGTTTAATTCAAGCAGTGCCGCTTTATTCAACTTATCAAGAATGTATTTATGCCCCGGCTCAACACTTTTATGTGATGCAATGATATAATCGCAGCAGGTAGGCGACAATAATTGGGCAAGCAAAGCCCCTGCAGAAGAAATCACCCCATCAATCAGGACCGGCTTTCTTAAGGATGATACGCCAATAATGAACCCAGCAATCGCACCAAGTTCAAAACCACCGACTTTGGATAGTATATCAATGGCATCGTAAGGATCGGGCTGATGTAATCGCAATGCGGTTTTGATAACATGAACTTTGTTTTGAAACTGTTTGTGATCAATTCCTGTTCCATGCCCTGTTAGGACCTCTACAGGTTGCCCTGTAATAACAGAAGCAATCGCGGTGCTAATCGTTGTATTGCCAATCCCCATTTCACCGATTCCAAAGACATCGATACTCTCTGACAATTCAGTTGCAATTTGTATCCCTGCCTCTATCGACTGAATCGCTTGAGATTGACTCATGGCGGGAGCTTTAGCTATATTTTCCGTTCCCTTTGAAATAGATCTTGAAATAATCACTTGATTCTCTAAAAGCTCAGTTAAGTCACCACAGACCCCCATATCCACGACATGAACTTGAACATGGTTCAAAGCCGCTAATGCATTGATTCCGGCTCGCCCTTCCACAAAACTATGAACCATTTGGCAGGTAACATCTACAGGATATTTACTAACCTGCTCTTTACATACTCCATGATCTGCAGCCATAATGACGATGGCTTTTCTTGAAGTGGCAGGAGGTATGCGACCAGTTATGCTACACAAATCCTCTGCCAAATCCATTAATCGCCCTAAAGCCCAATGAGGCATCGCAAGCTGTTCTAGATGTCTACGAGCTTTATCTCGCCAAACAGGACTCATCGGTTTAATCTGATTTACTGTGTCCGTAATTAAAGTCACGATGCCCTCCACTTCAGTGGCAAACCAATCCCGCATGAAAAAAATATGACTTCATCTGCATAGCTTGCAAGAATTTGATTACATCGCCCAACTAAATCAGCATAATGTCGTGCCATGTTATTAACCGGCATGATTCCCATTCCAACCTCATTCGTAACAAAAATGACGTGCCCGCGATACTGACGGGCAGCAGAAATAATACTTTCTGACTGCTGGGAAACAATATCTTCTAATGCCATAAGATCTTTTTGATCACACATCAAATTACAAATCCACAATGTAACACAGTCGATAATGGTTACAGGATAAACTTCTACATCAATATTCCTAAGAACAGTGGCAATATCTAAAGCTTCTTCAATAACATGCCAATTCATAGGTCGTTGCTTACGATGGTTTTCTACTCGCATACGCATCTCTTGATCACCAGGTATGCAGGTAGCAATAAAACAGACGTTTTGTGAAATACTCTTAGCCTTTTCTACCGCAGCCTGACTTTTACCACTACGACATCCACCGGTATACAACCTAACACAACTCATAGCATTTCCTTATCTAATCCCAAATGGCATGTATCATTCAACCGATGAATCACAACATCATCATCGTAACAATTCAGAATAGATATGCTTGCCGGATTTAATTTAAATCGAAAAAAGAAAGACCTAGGAATACTGCACAGTAAACAAATGAGCAAACGCAATGTACCTCCATGCGCAACGACAATAGAGCGATCAGAAGCATTTTCTAAAACACAACTCCATGCCTTGGTAATGCGTTCTTGAAACTCAGACATGCACTCTCCTTTAGGAAAAATAAAATTTTCAAAATCATGATTCCATGCTTCTGCTTGCAAAGGAAAACGCTGACAAATTTCCTCATAAGTCAGACCTTCCCATTGACCAAAATTAATTTCATTTAATTCGGATAAAATCATTGGGTTTAAAACAAGATGGTCTGCAATTGCTTGGGCTGTACTACGTGATCGTACTAAAGAACTGGTATAAATCGATGAGACGTTTTCCCCACTAAAACGCAAAGCCAGGTGAAGAGCTTGGCGATGACCTCGATCAGATAAGGCAACATCTGTTTGACCACAGTAGCGTTGCTGGTTGGTAAAATCGGTAGCGCAATGTCTAACTAAATAAAATGTTTTCATCTTTGGTAGCCTGTCATAAAAAAAACCAGGCCTCCGAATCGAAGGCCTGGTTATACAGACATACCAGGTACCTTCCCGCGAAGGCATGCGTTAAAGCATACTTAAGGTATCCTGACTTCCGGATCATCCTACTTGTCACAGCCTTCCCAGCTTTCGCCAGTGACTATTGTTGTGACGTTCGTCCACGGTTACAGTGGCGGGGCCGTGCTGGATTTTCACCAGCTTCCCTGTCTCACTTGAGACGATTTCAAATTAAGCGATCACTAAAAAACTGTCAATCTTTTTTTCTCTTGTAATTTTAATTTTGTTTCGCTATTGATATCCCAGACTTTTTAAAAGATGACTTTATGATTAAATCGAGTATCAAAAAAAATAAAACGTTGATCCAAAATAATCATAAAAGTCTTTTCTAAATTAACTTAACAGATAAGAAATTTTTAAAATTTCCATCTACTTTTTAAAGAAAGGTATAGCAAACATTGGTAGAAACAATTGCCTGAATGAATAACTTCTTTGAAAACTTTTTAAAATTCTCTTGTTAAAATAACTAAAAAATAAAATTTAAATAAAATAATTTAAGCATAAAAAATGAAATCAATCTCAAAAAATAAATTCGAATTTGATACTCAATGGAAGCAAGGAGTCTACGAAGCAATCATACGTAGACGTGACATTCGCTCCTTTCGCCCAGATCTTATTGAAGATGAAGTTCTTGCCAAAATATTAGCTGCGGCCAACATGGCCGGGTCCGTTGGGTTCATGCAACCCTGGAATTTCATCTTGATTCGTGATCAGCAATTACGATCAAAAATTAAACAACACGTTGATCTTGAACGCATTCGGGCTGCACAAAAATTTGAAGGTAAACGTCGCAAAAAATATCTTTCTTTAAAACTGGAAGGAATTCTCGACGCACCTGTGAATATTTGCGTCACATGTGACACCCAACGCAATGGTCCAAATGTATTAGGTAGACACACCATCCCACAAACAGACGTATATAGTACCTGTTTGGCAATACAAAACTTATGGCTTGCAGCACGAGCAGAAGGCATTGGGGTTGGCTGGGTAAGTATTTACGACCCAAAGCAACTCTGTAAAATTCTAAATATCCCTCAGCATGTCATTCCTGTTGCATACCTGTGTGTTGGGTACACCGATGATTTCCCATCACGTCCGATGCTGGAAACGATCAAGTGGTTACCCAAAAATAAATTAAGTGAAATTGTCTACTCTGACCAGTGGAAAAAAAATGTTTCAGAAGATTTAGAGCAATATCTTAACAATCAACAGGAGGCATAGTGACAACAAAAAAGAATCAGAAATCACTACTTATCGTTTATACCGGCAATGGCAAGGGAAAAACAACAGCAGCGATGGGCATGGCCTTTCGTGCATTAGGTCGAAAATGGAAGGTTGCCGTCATGCAATTCATCAAAGGAAAATGGACAACCGGCGAACGAAAATTAGGAGAAAAAACACCTGGATTATCATGGCATGTCATGGGATTAGGATTTACATGGGAAAGTAAAGATCTTGCTAAAGACAAAGAAGCTGCCCAACAGGCATGGGAAACATCTGTCGAACTGATTAATAGTGGCAATCAAAATATTGTCATTCTCGACGAAATCACTTATGCTATTAATTATGAATTTATTTGCCTAAAGGATGTTATCAACACATTACAGCAACGCCCTGAATCTGTTCATGTTGTGATTACTGGCCGTAATGCACCGCAGGAAATCATAGACATGGCGGACCTAGTGACTGAAATGAAACCAATTAAACATCCCTATGAACAAGGTATCCCTGCTCAGATGGGAATTGATTTTTAACAACTTAATAACCCACTTGGATCAATTCCATTCACCGGATTTCCGTGGGCAAAAACACCGATTAACAAAATTTTCTAAAAGATATGTTTTTGGGAGTAACTAATCAAATCAGCTTTAAACTAGAAAATTTGATATTTCAAAAGATATAGATTAGTTTTTTATTATCACTTTAGAATTATAAGAATATTTGACTGTTATGCCGCGAACAAAAAATCTACCTTAAAAATTGCCATAACTATTTTATTAAAAACAGCTTAACTATTCCTTTTTGTCTTTCATATCTTGACAACTCCCAGACAGTTGTATAGTATACTGATCTCAATACTTAACAATAGCAATTAATCCGTCGCAAAAGATTAGACGTATTTCATAATGAATATTTATTAATATTTATATTCGTATTGTCAAATAAGTAAGAAATCAATAAAGAGTAATAGTGATAGGGAATTAAGATATAAACCTGCTCGATAGTAAAGCCCCTTATGAAAGAACAAATTGAACATCTGTTGGATGAATGGAATAATTCCGGTATTGAACCACATAGATTATTAGAATATGATCCCGGTGAAAGATATTTTTTAGCAAAATTATATGATGAAGTCAGTAAAACTTTTTCTTTAACTTTCAAAAGTGATTATTACTATGATCCAGCATTTGGAAGGAATGTATATCACACATATTCAAAAGTTATAGCTTCATGTTTATGGCTAGAGGATCAAGCGGATATCATATATGAAACATTATGTGTTAAACAACAACTATGTAAAAAAGTTTCTAATGTATCAGTAGTTGACTTATCCGCAGTCATCTTTGACGGTATTAGTTGGCTTGGCTTTCCCGTTTTGACTTTAAGTGTTTTGCTAGCAAAGTATGGAATTCATAAAATATGCCATTGCGAAAATGGAAGCCCTAAAAAATCATCATCAAATATTTTTAAACCGCTTACACATTTTTATTTAAAGGATGCAACCGCCGCTCAACCGAGCGCACATTATGAAGGTTTTTTACGCGTTGCTCTTATATATGTTAGCCAAAACAATTACGAACTTGCAAGAAAAAGACTCAAAGATTGTGAGGCTTGGTTAAGAGAAGAAAAATCGATCAAGCTACCCAAAAAACTTAAACAAGAATTGTTAGATGAATATAAAGATAAAAAACGAGACAAAATATTTGATAAGAAAAAATTAAAGTGGGGAAAACATCTGTTGGCCACTGATTTCAGAAGTGTTGGGCGTCATATTTTAAATATGGCATTAAAGGAAGATTCTGAAGGCAAATTAACCACTCAACAAGATAAAGCGGTGATCTTCAATGAAATTGGATATGCCTATGTTCAAATTGGAGACTATAATAAAGCAAGAAAGTTGTTAAATGAGGCATTAGATATCTTGCCTAAAGACTCTGCAGCATTAGATAGCCTTGGGTGGTTAGAGTATAAGGAAGGTAAATATACAACGGCTAAGAAATTCTTTGAAAGATCGATTAAACATGACAAAAAATATCATTATGAAACCCAATATCATTTAATTTGCACGTTAACGGCATTGGGTCAATATGATAAAGCTTTTTTGATTTATGATGAAATCAGAGAAAAGGATCCCCGCAACAAATGGTGTTTGGAAGCAAAAAAAATATTACCTAGGAGTATTTAATGGCCAACGAAAATAATGATAACGAAATATCCGTTGAAAATGTATTGCGAGAACAAGCTCGAATACAAGCTGAAGAGGCAAAAAAAATAAAAGAAACACCTTTTAATAAATTGCGAGAAAAAATATTAAATTCTCCTATGCCTCCTTATGCACGAAATAAAATTGATGAAATTTTGGATAGGCTTGAGACCGGTATTCAAACGGATTATAATTTTGAAAGAGCTGTTGAATACACTGACTGGTTGATGAAATATCCGTGGAATATAACTCGACCAATTAATAAAACGATTAAGGAAATAGAAATACAACTAAAAAGTACTTTCTACGGCCGCAATGAGATTATTGAGGAAATACTTAATTATGTTTCCTTATACAAACTAAACCAAGAGTCTCCTCATGGATTAAAACTTTGTTTTGTTGGTTCTCCTGGCACTGGCAAAACATATATAGCAAAAAAAATAGCCGAATCGCTTAATTTTGATTTTACAGTTGCTTCTATGGGTGGTGCCGCTGATGCTTCATGGTTAAAAGGAATACCAAGGCATTATTCCGGTTCGCAACCGGGTCGAATTATTCGAGGCATGTGCGAAACTCAGCATTCAAATTGTATATTTATACTTGATGAGATAGATAAAATTGGAGAAAATCACTCACATGGATCACCTTCAGACGCTTTACTTGAAGTAATTGATCCAGATAACAATGAATCATTCGAAGATCAATATTTGGAAATAGCTGTTGATTTGAGTAAGGTCATATTTATAGGCATTGCAAATAATATCCAATTTGTTAATTCTGTGTTATTAGACAGATTTCAAATAATTTATTTTAATGATTATTCGTTTGAAGATAAAGTTCAAATCAGTAAAGCATTTTTATGGAATGAATTGTTAGCTAAGTATCATATGGATAAAAAAATTGTATCAATTACAGATGCTGCAATAAGAAAAATTATAAAAAAGTACGAAATATATTCCGGTATCAGAGAAGTAAAAAGGGCTTTGGAAAGAGTATTCACAAAGCTAGCTAGAAAAATAGTTGATCATAAAGAAACCCAAACAGGAAATAAAGCATATAAAATAAGATTAACTGCAAAAAACATTAATGATTACTTGTAAAAATATTTCATCAAATATTAAGAATGAAAATTCATCTTGTCAAAATACCATTTCGATTGCATATTACTAACAATTAATGCAATATTTTCATCTTGAAAATATTTGTGGAAATACTTTCTAGCGATTTTCTGGATTTGCATTGCTCGATCAAGAACCTGTTCAAACTCTATGGTGTGTTCAGGCAGAAAAAGCTCGTCAGAAACTTTGTGCCATATCGTTTTCAACTTTTCATGATATACTGGGTTTCGATAGGCACCGTCTGTTAACAAACGTTTAATTGAATGCGAATCATTAAGTGGGCCTTGCGTCATTAATTTTCCTAATAAATCTGTAATGGGTTCAGAAATTAATGACCCACAAGACGAACGTAATGTGCACAAGGATTCAACGCGATTTTCTTCCGCAACACGTTTTTCATCAATTATTTCGTCTGGTGGCTTAGAATTATTTTCTTTATATCTATTAATTATCCAACTTAGAGATTCTTTTGAGACACTATACAATAGATGAGAAATCAGTACTCGATTTAAATACTCAGTGATTTTGTTACTTTTACGGGCATTTCTTGCTACCATATCAGCTTTAGTAACTAAATCTAGTGTTCGATTAACCTTTCCATCGATATCATAAAAATTGGGCATATTTTCAGAGAGTAATATACAAGCTCCATAGATTCCAGGATTAGAAGAAATTTCAATAGTAATATCATCAATAAGTGTTAATGGCTCAAGCTTTGACGAATTGATGACTCCTTTATAGCTAATCCATGTTGACAAGGCCGTTGAGATAGAACTAGTTAATGGTACTGAAAAGTCAATATGATTTTGAATAGATATATTTAAATACGCATAATCTTCTGGATTATATGATTTGGCATATTTAATGATCTTCAAATATTGAGCACGATAATGAGAAATAATATTTGCTATGGATTTAGAAAAAGAAATAGATGTAAATAAATTAGCCGCACTCAATAAATTTATGAATCCGTAAATAACTCTTTTTTCCCATTCCTCTTTTAAATTATTAACTTCTTCTTTTGCACTTTTAACAAATTGAGTATCATTAGAATTAATTAAATTTAGTAGATTTATTGTCTTAGCAGAACTAATTGATTCTAATGAATTGTAAGTTGATACATGAAGAAAGTGTAATGTAGCTTCTATAAGATGTTTTTGGACGTCTTCATGAATGACATTGGAATTTTGTTGTATTGAATCTAAAAGGGTTATGATCTCCATTATAATAATATTATTTCCTTAGTAGATTAAGCAATGGTTTTTCAAGCAATTTTACCAGTATACGAGATTTTCTTTTTGTAAGTCCAAAATTATTGAGGATATTTTCGAGATCTTCAGTATTGCCAGCAGACAAATAGATACTATTATATCGTTCATCCTTTTTTGCAAGATTGATGATAATATCAGTACAAACCTGTTCTAGTTGATTTAAACGTTCTTTGGTTTTAATGCTATCATCTTGAAGATAAGAAATTTCACGTTCTAAATAAGCAATCTTTTTTTCAAATGTTGAAATTGTATTATCAGAATCATTTTTTGAAAGCCTATTTTTTATAAGCTGTTCAATAGCTGTTTTTAATACTGTTTTGGCTAGCCAGGCAATTATAGCCAAGAGTGGTAGAATTATCTCAAGCGAAGCCCAGGGTTGTATATGCCCACAGCCTTTAGTGGCAAAGTCTTGGCCGTAACCAGAAAGCTCTTTCTCTATTTCATCCAAATATAAATTGTTATTAGAGTTCATAAATACTCTCTATTTAAATTAATAAAGTATGAATATTTTAATTATGTTTTAGCCCAGCGAATCCAACGAGTATTAAAATAAGGTAAATAGTAACATACAATAATTCACCTAATTAAATTTCTCAAAACTTACATTTAATCCACTTTTTATTCTCTTACAGCCATAATATAACATATTCTTAGAATATTGCATAGCATTTAATACGAAGGAGAAACTCTTGAACTCTAATAATATCCGTTTACCAAAATCATGGCCGAAACATATTAAATCCGGTATATTGTATGCCATTGGCTTGGCGTTTTATGGCTTAACTCATTAAGTTTATGTAATTCACGATTCCAATTTTCAATCCGCGAGTCATTGAAATCACATTTTTTCAAATCGTGTGCAAAACAATTTCGTATTTTTCTAATTAGATGTAAGCTTGCTCTTACATCATTACTAAGTAATCCCATTCTTGAAGCAATTTCAATCTTTGCACTAAAGCTTCCAAGAGGTGCGGTAGGACCTTCAAATAGTGGGTCTTCATTGGATTCGCAGGGAGTAAGAATAATTGAGAGCAACTGAAATAATATTTCATCTAGATAACACGCTGACAAAATTACTTTTGCTCGGGTACTCTCTGTGATTATAGATATATCGAAATGATCTGACCATTCGCCCGCAATATCAGTTTTGTTGTCTTTTGCCATATAAACTCCAATTAATTAATCACCAAAATATAAGTGAAATCTAAGGAAACATTTCTGCAAATAATTTAGACACTATGCTTTTAACTTTCTAATTCTCTTCTTATTTAGCTTCATAGGCTATGGATTTCTTGCTTTTTACAAGGAACACGACAATTACTAAAACACTAGATTGATACATTAAAAGTTTATGGCATCGTGGATAATTTTCCAGTAACGGCTTGTTCTTCAAGGTTCAAATTCAATAGTTCAGTCGGGTCAATATTATTAACCGGGTTTCCGTGAGCATACAGATATTTATGGAAACTCATAGGTACAATCTGACTACCAAAAAATGGATCTTTTCGATTGAATATTCCACTATCAGGTGCTTCCAGTACACCGTTTAGGTCATTCGCCTGGCTCCAAAGCACTTGATAAATATCTCAATTATCTAGCAATAAATCGAAATCGAGCCAAGGACAAGGTTCATAATTCAACTGTTGAAGATTTAAGACAAGAATTGGCAGAATCCAAACGAAGAGAAAAGCTGGTTTATGATCGATTACATCTTAATCTCTTGTAAAGTAGTGGAAAGTCCAAACCCAACAAATAAGCCAGCTAACGCAAATTTACCAGTTGGGTCGATGTAATTAACCGGATTAGCGTGGCCAAAAAGATGGGTAGGAAAATTTCGCTAATAAGCATTTTTTTGAAGTGTCTTTTCAATGCTCGTTTTCAGTGCAAATCTTGACAATTTGCCTTAAGTGGTGTACAAATAAAATGTCATTTCATTGTACACTAGACACTTACGACAGAACGAGAGAAATAGCAAGATGAAAATTATAGATCCGTTGATGTTTATCATTGCACTGTCAAACAAGAAAGATTTAGCTGAACAACTTCAATATCTGAAGGCCGAAAATGAAATTCTACGAGCACGTTTGCCTAAACATATTAAAACCACGCGAAAAGAACGATCCATTTTACTCAAGTATGGCAAGCCATTGGGAACTGCCATAAAATCGTTGATATCAATCGTTACACCACAAACGTTTTCTCGATGGATAAGAGAAGAAGATAAATACACCTCCTATCAACCATCAAGACGGCGACGAACACCTGAACAAATCAGGACATTGGTATTACGTATTGCCCGTGAAACAGGCTGGGGATACACACGAATTTTGGGTGAACTTCGAAAATTAGGAATTCGCAAAATATGCCGTTCGACCATTGTAAATATTCTTCATGCTCATTACATTAATCCATCACCAAAACGTGCTGGTTCAAAATGGAAAGAATATATAAAACGCCATGCTGAATCACTTTATGCATGTGATTTCTTTACTAAAAAAGTGTGGACACCACTTGGCTTAAAGAAGATTCATATCTTGGCGTTAATTAATATTGGTTCAAGAAAAGTTAAAATTCTTGGGACAACCAGTACTCCAACAAAGTACTGGATGGCTCAGAAAGCTGAAGAACTAGTTAAGTACTTTGAGAAAGAGTCAATATCAGTGGAAGGTTTATTACATGATCGAGATCCACGCTTACTGAGTGCTTTCGATAATGTATTGAAACATAACGAGATTCCAGTAATACCTGTTACTGCATATTCGCCAAATTTAAATGCTTATATAGAAAGGTGGATAAAATCAATCAAAGAGGAATGCTTGAATCATTACATTGTTTTTGGCGAAAGACATCTTAAATATCTAATTGATGAATATGTTTCTTATTATAATACTCTTCGACCACATCAAGGCGTAGGCAATAAGGTGCTTAGTTTGCAAATTTCAGCCCTAGAACCTGATGAAAATAATCTTAAAAATGTTATTCGCGAATCCCGACTAGGAGGATTACTTAAACACTATTGTCATGCTGCATAGTGATTTATCTGCCTTGATAAATTAGCTGATAAAGTTTGATTATTTATAAATATCCATTTTTTGTTGGTCGAGTATATACTTCACCATCATCACCTTGTACTTTAGCATTGAATATTTTTGAAATCTCAAGCATTTTTGCGATAATTGGTTCATCAGGATTTTTTGTATAAATATTACCCTCATCCCAATCAAACCAGGGATCAGGATAAGAACATTTCCCTGACCATATTGTAAAATAAGGCCCATTAGCATCATCAATACTCAGTTCCGGATCTTCGTTTACAACGTTTAGCCATTCCTCTGAAGTAATTGCTGGACCATTTTCATCCCAATGGTATTCTTTTCTTGTTATATGAAGATCGTATCCCATATCTATCTCTTGATTTGATTAATAGATTAATGTGACTGAGTTAGCCTCTTTGTCAATTTGAACATCTTTAACCACTGTTCCTTCGGGCACATTTTTTAGTTGTTCTATTAATTGCCCAGTAAAACTAAGATTGGCAAGTGAATCACAAAGTTCAATATTGTCTGGATCTTCTTCACTGCCATTTAATATCGGAGGGTGCTTATAGCTCAAGTGCTTAAAAGGTTCCCAGTCAAGACTATACTTATTAAAGAAATTTCTTGCTATCGCCAGTTTTTCTACAAGCATTTCTTCGCTATCATCTACTACATCTTCTATAAAGTCAGCAAATGTGTCAGCAGTAAAATATGTTTGACCATTGCTTGGATTTAAAAAATAAATAGCATTTCCCCGATTTCCACGCTTGAAAAAATATTGATCACCGAATAAATCTTGGGCAAATATAAAACTTTGTTCGTCTAGATCATAATGCTTCTTCCATAAGCCAGCTTTATTCCATTCAATTACATTATGACGTAAATAGCCTTTTATTCCAAAGAAATGAAATACTTTATCTTCAGTTAAGCCACCATTAGTTTCCTTAATCAAATTTAAATAGTCTTCTGGTAAATCTCCAGGTATAGCATCAGCACTAGTTACAAATATTTCGTCAAATTTACTTGATTGCGATATTTCTTTGAGCAGCATGATAGAAACTAGTATACTAATTTGACTGTATTAGTTTTTTTATCAACTTGTATTTCTTTAATTGCAGTCCCTTCAGGAACATTTTTTAACTGTTCGATCAGTTGACCATTAAAACTCAGATTGGTAATCGAGTCACACAATTCGATATTATCAGGATCATCATCGCTGCCACTTAGTATTGGAGGATGTATATAACTTAAATGCTTAAATGGTCGCCATTTTACATCTTTTTGTTCAAAAAATTGTTTGGCAACATCAAGCTGTTCAACCATCATCTCTTCACAATCATCAATGAGATCATCAATAAGTGCTTCGAGTCTATCTGCGGCAAAATGCGATTTTCCTTTACAAGAATTAAGAAAATAAATAGCATTTCCTCTTTTTCCTCGCTTGAAGTAATATTGGTCGCCAAATAAATCCTCTGCGAATACAAAACATTGATCATCTAAACCATAATGTTTTTTCCACAGATCGGATTTGTTCCACTCCAAAACATTATGGTGAAGAGGGCCGTTAATTCCAAAAAAATGAAATACTTGGTTTTCGGTAAATCCACCATTTGTTTCTTCTATTAATGAAATGTATTCGCTTGGAAGGTCAGAAGGCAGTTCCTGAATACCGTTTTGAAATATCTCTCCTAATTCTTTTATTTCAACTGAAGTTAAGTCAATATTTTGAAGTTGCATTTTTCACCTCGCTAATAGATTTAACATGTCACATGCAAAGATTGTCTCCGTTCTCAGAATAAAATCAACAAAATTATATTATGGCTGCGGACCATGAATTATAATATCATGGATAGTGTCACCTTCCTTGAGCCCTAACCTAGCAGCTTCTAGGTCAATCTGTTTCCCAATACTTCCATTAACAGATGCATCAAGCATTGTTAAATTACTTCTTGCATTCGGATTATCTAAGGCTCCTGAAACTTGTAGATCTATCTTATGATCAACTTGTCTTGTACTCATAAACTCATCCACCAATGCCGCAGCTTCATCTTTTGTTTTTCCTTGACTTTGATATAATTGAGATAATCTATCTTTGACAGCTTTACGATATGCCCTTTGAAGTCTAGGCTCGCGAATATCATCGGTATTTTTTGCAAATATTAACCCTCCTTGTTGAGCAGAATTTTTGAGTTTTGTAGTTTTACGCCAAAAATCCCTAATACTCCCTGTATTATAACGCAAATGCATTATGTTCCGGGAAGAATTTGCAAAGCTGGTTCCTAGATTTCTTAAAGCGATAAAATCAGCCGCAAGTACACCACCTGTGGGATTACCGGCAGCCGTAGCCATAAATACATTAGCAGCTTCTGGGTCTGTTGCAATGGCATATACACTAAAACCAGCAAGAACTCCTGAAGCAATTTTTATCGCACCTACTAATTTAGGAGACATTTCGATAAAAACAGCGACTTTAATAGCCAATGTCATCATTGTTTCAGACATGCTGACCATCCCAGTTGGGTCAATGTTATTCTGTGGGTTGCCGTGGGCAAAAACACCGATTAACAAAAATCGCTATAAGAGATGTTTTTTGAAGTAAATGACAGATTTATATTTTGAATCGAAGAAATTGACAATTCAACAGATATCAACTAAGATTTTATTATCATTTCGGAGACATATAAGTTTCTTGACACTACGGGCACAGACAACAAAGACAACTTGCCTTCGTCTGATTATTTTTACTTCTATAAAGATAACAGTTCTTCTTCGTCTATCGCATGTATCACACGATCAGCTCTAACGAATCCTTTCAGTTCCATTCCTATTATTTTCTCATGAAGCTCACCGCTTATAAATACATAATGACTACGGTCACAATGCTTTTTTGGCCCAACCTCTCCGTACCAGTTACCTACAAGAACAATAGGAGCTTGAACATCTTTAAAGGAATCAACGGCAACGACATTCATTTCAAATAACTTTTTAGATCTTTCTTGTCTTACTTCAACTGGATTGCTACAAGCATCACAATACTGTTTTACAACAGCATCTACAAATGGGCCAATTTTATATTTTGGCTTGACCCACATGAAACCCTTGCCGTAATCGATTTTTTTCCCTTTATCAAGCACAACAACGTCTCCATAATTAACATATCCTCTCATTTCATTAACTAACAAATCAAAAGCTTTCATTGAAAATACAGTAACGCCATTGGAACAATAATATAAATCCTGTAATTTTTTCATTTCTTTCTTATCAATATAATAAGGACTAGGTACAACTGCATCGTCGGGCATACTGCATTTTACACATAATATATTTGGATATAGATTTAATTCTTTACCATTTTTGTCAAAATCTACTTCATCGCTGTTTATCAAAAAAGGTACATATCGACTGTTTTTAATTTCTTCGGATGAATAAACAGGAGATGTAAAAATATCATAATTATATTCATATTTCTCTGCTATTTGAATTAATGTTTTCGCCAGCATGACATTAGCATCATCAAACACAAGATCACTATTTATATATTTCCCTTTTTCAGACCCCATAGATTCAAGTAATTGCTCTAAAAAACATCGTCGTTGTTGCTCAAATGTTTCTAATTTCCAATTTTTCTCATCATATAGAATACTAAAACTTAATTTATATTTCATTTGCATACCTTATTTTACTTCATTACCTTAGCCCATCAATCCCACCGACAGACTTAACAGCCTTTTGATAACACTCATAAATACCTTTATACTGTTCAGGCCATTTTGATTCAAGCCATTTATAGCAATCCCCAAGCTCATCCAACCATTTTTGTTTGCCCATACTCCTAAGAATACTTTTCATTGTTCTACCATTTGATGGATGTAAATGAGAAAACTGACTATTCAATATTTTATAATGAAGCCCATCTGGAGCACCCACATGATACTTATGCGGTAACACATATAATCGCTGACGCCTAAAAGGTTTTACTGCAGCTTTAAAGACAGTATGGTGCTTTCTGGCTCTATCGCCTAATGCAATAGACACGGAACCAGCCTTGACGACCTTTACTGCAGTGCTTGCGGCAAACGCCATTCCTCTCGTTACAGCAGCAAAAGCCAAACCATAAATGTACTGTTCAATAATACCTTTTACAACTTCCTTGGTAGCTCCAACAGCATCATTGATCATTTCTCTTGCGGCAAGGAACGCTTCGTGTTGAATACCTTGAGCTTCTGCATAACTCATGAAACCCTTATTTGCCAACCCTCTAACAAGTGATGTAAAACTAGTCAGATCATATATGCCTGTTATTGAGCGATATACTCGCATTAATGGAGGCACAAATATGGCAGCTATAGTTGTTATAGCTGTTAGAGCCACAAGAACTTCTACAATGGCAAATAACCCTGTTGGGTCAATCATATTAACCGGGTTTCCGTGTGCAAAAGTATATTTATGTAGACTCAAAGGATCACGGTTGTTACCAGCAAATGGATCATAGCGGTTAAACCGTCCATTGTTTTGGTTATACCATCTTGCACGGTTATAGTATTGCTCTGCATTGGAATCATAGTATTCACCAGCGTATAGTAAATCCGTTTCTGGAGTCGTGGTATCAAGATTGACACCATAAGCGTCATAGTCGAACGTTTGTGTTATCACGACATTATCATCAACCAGCGTTTGATTGGCGAGTTGACGAGTACTGCCGTGCCCATCGCACAATAGATACTGAACGGTTCCGCTACTAGATTGTGATAAGACATCATCGCCAATGGTATAACTCGTTCTTTGTGATCCATTGTGATCAACGAGATTTTCTTCAAAGACTTGTGCGTAGCCGGTGTGGTTATGTTCATCCACTAAGAAGGTTTTGGTATAGCCTGTATCTGCTGGGATAACGCCATCGATCTTATAGATATAGGTTTCAGTCACTCGAATGCCACGATGATTATAAGTGTACTCCGTAATATCTTCGACTAGATCTAATTCAGGATCTGCATCCAAGTCTTCCTTGTGCTGGCGTGTCACACGCTCCATGCGACCTTGAGAGTTGTAATCGTAGAGGACTTTTTCGATGAAGTTATTATCTGGGTCAGCCTCGTCTTTGTCCGCTAGAATCATCTGATCCATTTCACCATTGGCGTTATAGCTATAGAGCTTCTTGGTATTGTTCTCACCCCAGATTTCTTCATAGCGATTGACCAATTCCTCATAGATATTGGCATTGTCTGCTAACAACTGGAAGCTCCCCGGACCGATGACAAAGGTCATAGCTAGCATCGCTGCCAAGCCGCGATAGAACGCAGGCACTCTGCTCGACGACTGACAATGTGACAACAAAACAGTTCGCAGCAACGCAAAGAGAAACGCAAAACTCACAAGACCTAATGCGACATTCAGTCCTTGACCTAACAAACGACTCGGTAATGTTTTCCAAACAATGCTGCCACCGCCATCAACACCACTATCAGCGACATAGGTCGGATAACATTTTGTATTACCACACACATGAGCAGGATCTTTTACTTCACTAACGAGTTGATCCTTATCATTGTAACAATACTTCGTCGTCAGCGTCACACCATTAACATTAACAGCATGACTCAATCGATTACCAACAAGATCATAGGTATAATTCGCCGTATAGCTCTTACCCCCCGTAGCCTGATCGGTCGACTTCTCTTGAGTAAGTCGGTTCAAATTATCATACTCAAATTCCTTATGATACGTATCCATCACGTCATTCACACTGCGAACCTGTTCAGCAGATTTCGCACGCATACCATCGACATAGACGTCATAGTCGTAGTTGGCAAGCTGCGTGGTGTCTTTATTATGCACCAGCGTATCGAGACTGTTGAGTGCATCGTAGGTATAAGTCGATTCAATACCGTTGGCATACTTGATCGTTGCGCGATTGCCGACTTCATCGTAAGTATATTGCGTTAGGTCATCGACTGATTGACCATCACGCATAACATCGCGCACTTCTTTGAGACGACCTAACTCATCATACGTAAAGTGAACTTCGGAGTTGGCTGTCCTGGTCCATTGCTTGCGGCCAGTGTTATAATAGCCATACTCAATCACACCTTCATCGCTGGTGACTTTGATCAACTCGCCGCGACCATTGTAGTCATAGTCTGTCGTATGCGTGACCGTCGCACTGCCATCAACGTAGCGTTCGATGGTATCCTGACGACCAAAGTTGTCATAAGTATTGACGAACTTATCTTTAAGGACATGGCCGCTATCGTAATACAAGGTTTCTTTTAACTGACCTAACTTGCCGCCAGTGATGTTGGCACCATAATAGTGATAAGTAATATACTGACCATCCATCTTAGTTACTTTCGTCACACGACCGAGCGTATCGTAGTCGGTTTGCTGGAACTTAACGGTGGCCGAAATCCCTGCAAGCTCATCCAGTGCATCTTGCAATGTCACCACAGGCGAAGCAGGCAGGTAAGGTTCATACATCCGCGTTTGAGCATGGAATTCATTATATTCAAATAGACGCACACGGCCTTTCGGATCAACAATCGCAACCTGATTCCCTGCGGTGTCATGGATGTAGTTGCAAGCAGGGTGCGTTGGCGTATTACTATTCTCTGGATCATCCACTTGCGGCAACGTCACCGTCGCTAAACGACCATTGGCATCATAACCAAACGTTTTATGCACCGCACTACCGATTGCAGTAGCGATGGTCAAGTCAGACGTTTGATATTGACGGCCAAAGCTATCGTAAGAAACATGCGTGCGCGATTCTTTACTGCTCTTGGTGGTCAATGTATCATCATACGATTCACGCGATGGAAGAACGGTTTCTTTCCCTCGACCTAACTCATCATAAACGAACTGCGTTTTAAAGTTATCCGCGTTCGCACCGGCAACATTACCACGAGCATCTATCACATGATCACGTTGGTTACCATCATAGCCTGTAACGGTTCGGAAGCCTAATGCGTCAATCGTTTCGGTTTGACGACCAAAGTTATCATATTGATATTGCGTATACCGCTTGACTTCTTCTTCATCGGTGACATAGCTGCGTTCGACTTGGCCAAGGATGTTATAGTCGCTGCCTGAGCTGCTCAACCAAACCGCCTGCTGGGTATCAGTTGCCGCAAGTCCATCGGCTCGCACGCTTGTCTTGCCGATGAGTTGGCTGTCTTCATCGTAAAGGTTATCGAGAACAATGACGACATTATCCCAGCGAATCGTTTCTTGGACGCGACCAAGATCGTCATACTTGGTTTGGGTAGCCGTCCCACGTCCTGTTGGCGAATGTGGATCACCCGATACAATTACACGACCGGACTTATCATAGAGTGTACGCTGTACGGTTTTAACCGCACCACCATCAACTTCACGCGTAGCAACTTCAACCGTGTTGCCAAGTTTATCATAGTAATATTCAGTTACACCACGATATTGATCATATGTTTTCTCAACTTGACCAATATCGTTATAAATCGTTTCACTTAATAGCTCAGAAGAAACGCAACTTCCTGTACATGCAGGGTACGGCTCAGGAAAACGATCTGATCCATTCAAATAATTCGAAAAATCATACGTATTTTCATCAACATAAGTCTCAACAATCCTTCGCGTTTTTAATATGCGTCCTTGATGATCCAAGTCATTCAAGTTAAGGATTCGAACGTCAATACCATCTTTATCCTTATCATGCGTCCAACTTACTACAAGATGTCCATTGGCATCATAATAGGAATACTGTTTAGGATCGTTGTTCGTCTGGACCCAATAAGGTTGTTGCGACGAGCGACTCTTAGCCTCATCGTAATGGTAGGTCGTGACCATATGATCCGTTCCAGCTATATCATGCTGCATGACAGTTTTGATTTTATAATCGTCTGTGTAAGTGTTGCTGGTTTTTTGAATCTCATTAACAAAATCTGTTGGGCCAAAGACCTTGGTCTCTTTCAGGCGTTTGTTCTCGTAACTGTTGGTTGTCACTTGAACGACCTCGTAGCCCGTTGGTGGACTGCTTGGATTTGGTTCGTAAGTTGAAAGAAATTCATTCGAAGCACCGCTTGACTGTTTCCATTGAATTGTACGAGTCACATTGTTGTCAGAATCATACTCAAAGGTAATCACATTATGCATCGGATCGATCTGTTGTGACATGCGACCATTATCATCGTTACGAGTGATGTTGATGATAAAGTTCGGGTCGGCGTGATCTTGCTTAGCATCATAGTAACGTGATTGGCGGGTTTTGGTTTCTGAGATGTCCACGCCATTACCTGCGTAGGTGTAATCGTAGAAGGTATTGATCTGACCTGTGCCGTCGTGTTTGCTGACGACTTTGACGTTGCCCTTCTCATCGTAGGTATAGCTGGTGACATTATTATTGCGATCAGTAACCGTTTCGGTTTTTCCTTCCAGGTCATGTTGGATCTCAATGCGATTACCTTGCGCGTCGATGGTGGCCTGCAACCTGCCGGCAGGGTCATACTCATAGCGAATCGGTGAAAGTCCTCGCTCGTCTTTGATGTCGGTAACGTAATGATCTTCAGAGCCGAATTGCTCGTTGCTGTATTTAATCTCAATGATGTCGTACTTTTCATACTCATCTGTTTTCGTCGGATCGACCAGCTTTTTCACATGAGTCAGGTTGCCATAGCTATCGTAAAGATATTGGAGGCTCGGTTCACCTGGCGTATCACCTGGTGCATAGATAGCTGTAATGCGTCCATCCTTACGCTCAATATTTAGATGTGCTACGCTATTACCGAACACATCCTTGGCGTCAATGCGTTTAACGATCGGGTTTTCGCCATCGGTTACATCCACATCAAAGGACAGGCTCTCACCCGTGGCAAGCTTGACCGAAGAGACATAAGGTTGTCCCGCGGCAAAATATTTATACCCGCTATAGTCATCGCTGCCTTTGCGTTTGATGCCATAGGGTTTGCGATCAATGGTATAAGCCGTGCCATCGTCATCAGTATAGATAAACCCGGCAGGGTCATGATGACCATAATCCATCGATGTATCTTGATCCTGAGGTGGATCAAAGCTGCCAATGCCACGTTCGCGTGTCACCCATTGCAATCCGCTGCCACCATAACCGCCGCCGCCGTCAATTAATGTAAGGCCATCGGTCGTTTTAAATTTTTCAAACAGTTGTGAACTGGCATGATTCACATCGAAGGAAGGCGTCATGTCGTCCGCATCAATATAAAGGAGGCGGTTACGGTAATGTGAATATTGGCTTCCACCATAAACAGGAGGCAATACCCCCGACTTCAATACCGAACGAAATGTCTTGCGGCGGCCATCGGGCAAGGTCAAGTTCACATCGCGATTGAATGGACTGCCACGGCGTATCGTACCTTCACCTGTATCTTTTGCGGGAAAGCGAACCTCATTCATTTCAATATCCATGTTGGCAATCGAATAAGTCCAGCCGTAACCAAAATCGCCATGCTTATCTTTTCGCAGACTATCGTAGGTTCGCACCACTCGCAGCGGCACGCCATTGACAGGAATGGTTAAATCTTCTTGACTGAACTTCACTTGCCCGATTTTCAAATCGCTCTGCAAGACGAATTCTCGCTGAACTTCCTCAGCCACTGTTATTTGACCACCTGCATAAATCTGAACATCCAGGGTTAATGTATGAAGGCCATTTTCAAAGCCGGTTAAGTCGATCGTACCAAGAGAATTTCCCGTGGTTGCATCAACATATTGATTTCGCCATCCGAAATTATTTAAAATTCCAGGCGTGACATTTTTATTATCCACATAGATACGATATTTCACTTCTTCGGGGAAGATGTTATGCGTAGCGGAACCTAGAACTTCAAAGAGACTTTCTTTAATGATAATCGGTGAACGGGTTATTTCTATTGGTGCAGAGCCAGGCCCGCCATTATCGACTGGGTTCATATTTGAAATATTAGCAGTTGGCTCATCGATAGACCCTTTGATCACTTTAAAGCCAATGGTCGCGGTTTCATTGCCGCACACAATTTCAGCGGTATAAGAACCATCAACAAGATTCATTAGAGTCGAATCATATTGGAACGTTTGCAATAAACCATCGCCTGTGACTTCTTGTGTATGGCAGATACCACTTACGCAAGAAGGGTGCTTGATATTGAGCGTGGCATTCGCTAAGGGGATAAACTTCACTTCAAACGTATTGTTCGAATTCGTAACCTGTTCAGGTGTCACCTCAAGTTTGGAGATGCACATATTCTTACTGAATGAAAACGTATTCTCGCCAAGTACGCCATTGTCTGATTGATCTGATGCAAAAACAGATAGCGTATGGTTGCCATTATCCAAAGAATGAATTGGAAGTTGGATCGTTTGTTTGATTTTTCTAGGTGCCTGCTTTGTGCCTACTAATATTTGTTCAGTGACTTTCGCTCGAGCAGGTGATAATTTATCAATAGCAACGTCATTGAGATAGACCTGGATTTTATTGAGTGCGACATTATCTTCAGCGATCACTTCGATGGTAATATCTTCTGTTACAGGTCCACTAATGCCCGTTGGAACCGGCTGCGAAATAGTAGTCGCAACAAAAGACTGAATCACCGGCGGCTGCCAATCAGACGAATAGGATTTTATATTAATAGTAATAGCGTCTGGGATTGTCTGCTCATTTGGAATGGTGGGCGTCAGAGTGACATGATAATCACCTGGAATAGTAAACAAAACTTCAGGTTGAAGGTTCTTGTTGGATGTTAAGAACTTCATTTGCCCTTTAATATCCTTCGGTCCCGAATCCGTTTCGATTGTTTTTATGGGAACATTGGTTTCATCATAACTCCACTCGAAGGTTGCCTGATTCTTTTTAGGGCCAATGACAAAAGCCTGGTCTAATTTAGTAGGAACATGCGCTTTAATATTTGGATATTGCCCTGCCTTGGCAAAGGTAGAGACGCCATGAGGAAAGACGGTGACACGCATGACATCACTGTTCGACTGACCATTCGACGTATTGGTCAACTCTAATTTAAAATAGAAAATCCCCGGCTCAGTGAAAGTAATATTGGGATCATATTTGTCAACTTCAGATGCAGGTATTCCTGGATGAACACCTATTGATCCATCAAGTACAGGATGCCATGTTTGGCTCACATTTGTTGAATCTCCAATAATAGATCCTTGCAAGATTGCATTCACACTCGGGTTTGATCCCGAGGGTAAAGTCACCTTAAGATTGGGACCTGCGTCAGAAACAAACTCCATGTTCTTCGCTGTTACGACCACGGAATCTCTGGCGATCACATTACCTAACACATCATGTCCGTTGAATGTTAAGTGATATTTACCCGCTATATCAAACGTGGCATGAGCAATGTTAGGATCGATTGAATTAGGATCAACATGCACCACACCTGAACCACCATCGTAACTCCAACTCACAGAAGCAGGCGATCCGCTAACAATCGACCCGATCAACTTCAAAGATCCAGATAGTATTGGAAAATCTGGTTGATTTGGATTTTCTTTCTCGGCATGTACTTTTGCTTGTTGTAGTGATGTCGAAATTGTCACTGAATCAGTATCTAAAATCGCACCAGAACTATCCATGGCAACGAGAGTAAAATTATGAATACCACCTCGTTTTAACGTAATATCTGTGACAGGTGATGTTGGTTCTGAAATATCAATCCATTGATCATCACCTTCATAGATCCATTGCCAGTTTGCAACAATACCGCTATTAAGTAATCCATTTAGACTTATTGGATCAGAAGATAATTCAACGGTTTGATCAAGCCCTGCACTGATATCGGCACCACCAGATTCTGGGGTAACAGTACCACTGCCTAGTTGAACATCGACGCTATCGATACCTACTATCAAATTATCTTTCTTTACGATCAAATTAAATGTATAACGCTTTGGAGCTTGGGAATAATCAAAGTTATTAAATTTAACCCACGTTTGCAGTTTACTCGGCTGGCCAATAGTTACATCGCTGGGATTACCTGTATAAACCCATTCGGTCATCACATCAAAATCACCTTGCAGGCGTCCTAATAGATTTGTTGCTACGTAAGGAGAAGCTAGCTGCTGATCACTTCCAGCATCAATGGCTTTTTCAGAAACCACAGAGATCCACAGACGATTAGAACTGACGTAACGACCTGATGAATTAAGAACGGTAAAGAGAAGTTCCACTTGCCCTATACCAGAATTACCCTGCTTATCAAACAATTGAATCGTCGGATCCATTGTTTCTTCAGGAAGAAAGTTGGGATCAGGATGACTGAAAACCACATCAAGATCAGATGGATTATTTAGTAATTGCCATTTGACTTTACAATGCTCCTCTTGACCACCAGCTTGACCATCTGAAAAATCACCGATTATATTAGCCGCTAACGTAACAGAATTTTCTGGTGCACTTAAAGTAATGTTTTCGCCAACGTCAGCACGAATATCAGGATGATTAACAAAAACGGTTATCCTATCTTGTCCTAACTCTTCCGTTCGAGCGGGATTCAATACAGCCAACTTAAATTCATAAACACCTGGAGAATCAAAGGTGACATCCGTTTGAGATAGTTCTGGCGTTGCAATCACCACGCCCGATTTCTTTGCACCAATATATGTCCATTGCATATCACTCGAACCGTTTTCCGAAGAAATTAACGTCGCCTTATTGGGATAAACTATTGTTTGATCGCCACCAGCATCAACATCTAAGCCGGCCTTGACGGTGATGTTGATAAAATCACTGCCGACAGGTTTTTCGCCTACACTGCCGCCATAATCTTCAAAGACCGTGAGCATCAACCGATACTTACCCACACGATCGAAGAGTGCCTGCGGATCCAGCTGAGTTTCCTGTCCTATAGCAAAGACGTTTGTTGCAAGCTGAGGTTTTTCCAATACAGACCATTGATATTTCATGGTTCCAGGAGCAGGTGCGACCAATTCATTATTCCACAAAACGCGATTATAAAGAACCGTTGCCTGATTCAATCCAACGGTTTTAATCGAACCTTCTGCATCAATATAAACTGTACGATCATTACCAGCAAAGACCTTCATGACTGGAAATTCATACGCACCCATATCGACTCGGGTACCTAACTCACGAAGCTCTTTAGCCACATCATGCTCCCCTGCTGGGCCTGTCCCCACATTAATCCCTGGCGAACCATGCTGCAATCGATAGTCAGAATCCACATTAAACGTCTCGATGCCTTTTCCCCAATGGTAAATTTTCTTCCCAGCTACCGGCGGTGTTTCAAAAGTATTAATTATATATTTAGGCGTGAACGTAATGGTTTTAGTTTCCGCATCAACATACGTTACCCGCCGCATCGTCGGTTCATGGTCAAAGGTAATCTGGTCGCCTATTTGAAAGTTCTCAATTGATTCTACGATAACACTAGTAGAAGAATTATTTACACCTTGTACTTCATCCGTTTTACTATCAATATACCCTAATCCCCAAGTTGTAATAACGTGATCAGAAAGCTGTCCCAATTCGTTGATATTTGGCTCGACTTTTAGATCTATCTCATTATTAAAACTATCAATTTCAATCTCAACAATACGGCGTGATATACCATCATTGCTAATTTCAACAATATTTCCCAGTGAATAGTTACCAGCCGTTGAAATATCTTCTAATGTCACAGTACCATCGCTTGACGAATTCTTAATAATTTTATGAGAATCATAGGTATGAACAAAATTTGGATCTTGATTTATATTCGTTACCCCATTTGCGATCCCCCCAATATTACAATAGGTAATGGTATTCTCAGCTAATTGATTATCGGGATCATTTATATTTGTTTGATATGAATTATCTCCATTACCCCAAATAATACTATCTCGAATAGTCACAGGAAAAAGGTTATCTTCATGTTTGATACCATATAATTGATTGCCGGCAATTGTACAATTGACAATTTCACAACCTGGGTCTTGAAGGAAATAAAAGACACCTCCCTGATTTTCATTGATCTCACAATTTTTTAATACCAATATTGTCGATTCGTGACACAAAACACCAACATTCACACGAACTAAACTCCGACTTAGGCCATTACCTCTAAGACAAGCCTGCCCTCCTCCACATGAAATCGGAGAACCAGAAAAATTCTCAGTATCTTGGTTAATGGCTCCGGCTGTAATAGTAAAACCATCCAACGTCACTGTGTTATTTTCTACCTGAGCAATAACTGCCGGAAAATCTCGTCCTGAGCCATCAATAATGGTCTTTGATACAATATCAGCTTCATTAGGATCTGCGCTTCGCAATGTGATGGGCTTATTGATCGTGATATTTTCATAATAAGTTCCAGGAAAAACGACAATTTCATCATTAGCATTAGCATCATTAATCGCAAACTGAATCGTATGATACCAAATATTCTGTGTTGAGTTATGAATCCGAGTTGGAGCTATTTTTACAGGTGTGGGTAAGTATTTTACTTCAGTATCACCTACACCCAATTCACCAAATGGTTGAGCACCCCAGGCAAAAATATTGCCATGGATATCTTTAGCAAGATTATGAAATGAGTCAGCTTCAATTTCGACGATATCTTTTAAATAGTCATCCCAATGATCACCATTATGATTCAAATCATCCGGTAAACCATCACCATTAGCATCCTGAGCTCGAATTTTGACTGGAATTGGATAAATATGTCTTTTGGGATTTCCTTGCCCCATGACACCATTAGATTTCTGAATAGGCCCAGTGCTATCCCAAACAAGAGAATCACCCCAAGCCCAAACGAAACCATCTCTGTCTAAGGCTAGAAAATGATTCCAGCCAGCTGCAACGCTTATGATATTAGATAAATATCCATCAGGATCACCATTACTATCTACATCTGGACCCACTACTCGAATTGGAATGCTACTATCATTATTTATTGTATCACCCAGCCTGCCAATTGAAACTCCTGCATATTTTTCATCAAAATCATCGGTTTTTAAACTAGAACTTCGAATTCCTCCCCACACAAAGACTTCTCCGGTTTTCGTAGCTACAATTGAAATTCCCATGCCTGCATCGATTGCATATATGTCCTTTAAATAAGGGCCATATTCCGGTTGAGAATAATCCATAGGTGCTTTAACAAAAACAGGGCGATCTTTTCGGATATTAGAAGTCTCTAAACCAATCCCTAATACACCATTTGCAATATATCCCCGCGTATATTTACCACCACCACCAAGATTACCACTTTGTTTACCATTAAAACCCCAACTATAGACCTGCCCTCTACTGTTTAAAGCTAAATTATGAATTGCTCCAGCAGAGATATCAATTATATTTGTTAATGGAAGTTCTGGACTAAACGGTTCTGGTGCTACTACTTGCACAGGTACAGATGAATAAGGCATACAATCTGGACTAGAACAACTCAACCCGGAAGAAAATAAGAAACCGGTATTATTACCTAACTCATAATTTAGATTACTCCCCCAACTCCAAACTTGACCATTATTATCTAAAGCTAAGGCATGAAAACCATAGAGCATATTATAATGAAATTGTATAGTACTATTATACGTATTATATAGAGGATTATCGTAACTTGAACTACGGTAATAACTATATCTTCCCGAGGATGCTGCCGATATAGTAATTATATTATCAAGGTATGTAAGATTTGTGTTTAAATCATATAATGGATCCTGATCTCCTGCATGAACTCTTACTGGATGATCCATATCGTTAATGGGGTCGTTACGATAATTAGCAAGATCTGCATTATTGCCTAATTCACCTAAACGGTTATTTCCCCAACTCCAAACATTTCCGTTTGGGTCTAGAGCAATTGAAAAATAGGCTCCAGAAGATATTTGTTGAATCTCGCTAAAATGTGTTCCAAAGCCAAGATAAATATTTTGCTCATCAAACAAACTTGAAGTAACGACTGGAACATAGCTAAATCGTTCACGCGAGTTATTTTCACCAATTCCTAAAGTAGAAGAACTATATACATAACTATTCACAAGATTTTGCAAATTATTCGTATCAGGTGGAACATAAAAGGTTGGATAATCATGAACTTCATCAACTAATGTATCTGGATTAATTCCTCTATTTTGTCCTGCGGCCCATACTCTTCCCTCTGGATCGAGAATGAGGCTATGGCGGCGACCGGCGGCGAGTGTATGTTTGGGGCGTTCTTTGACGGTAACGATGACCGTGTCTGAAATGGATATGTTGTTGGGTTGATAAGTCGCCGTTAGTTTTAGTTCGTATTCGCCTGGCTCTGTGAATTTTGCATATGGGTCTAATCTTTTATACGCATTGAGATCATCGGTATCAATATTTGGATCTATAAAAATATTTGGATCATGGAAAGTCACTAATCCTTCAGGACCATCAAAACTCCATTCCGTTTTGCCATTCGCTAGATCACTAACCGTTCCTTTCAACTCGGCAATCCCTAAAATCATGATCGTCTGATCCTCACCAGCATCAATCGTTGGCATATTTACTTTCACCGAAATATCATCGTGCCCAGTCAATTCGCCATCATCAGCAACTAAACGAAAACGATAGTCTCCCGCTTTGGTAAAGGTCGCTTGCGTACTGGGCGTTAATATGGAATCACTTGTTATATTTGAATAATGCTTGCTTTGCTGGGAAATAATATATCCATCGAGAGGTCCACTCATTCGTTGCCATTTCGCGTCGATTGTCCCAAAGGGCATGCCATCATCGGTGATAATACCCGTCAAATCTACTGTCGTCGATGCTGAATCCGTAGTAATTAAAACATGGTTACTGTCATTGACAAAAGCTTCGACGACAGGCTCATTTTGCTGTCCTGGTCCAATTCCTGGAACGACTTTGACAAGAATCGTATCGCTGGCAATGGCAGCAGGATCTGGAGATTTGTAGGCTCCCAGTTGAAGTAAATAATCACCTTGATGAGAAAATTGAATGGTCGCATTAGGATCATGTTCAGTTGTCCCATTAATAAAATTAATTGCACTTCCTGGCGGACTATGAAGTAGCGTCCATTTGGAATTATCCCAATCCTCCGGTGTGCCGCCATAAATTCTCGCGTCAAACATATGACGACGATCGATTGGTAATGTTATTTCATCTTGCTCACCTGCTTCAACAATAACAGCTTCTGGCTGAGCGTCTTCGACAGTAACCTTCACGGAATCTGAAACATCTTCGCTACCATCATTGGCAGTTAGTGTTAAGGTATATACGCCGCTAGAAAATACTTTAATCGTTGGGTTTTCCAGTTTACTCCCGTCAAGACCTTCAAAAGTGAGTCCAGATGATTGATTTACAGACCAATTTATATCGACATTGGCATTAGGTAAACCATCAAAATCCTCTACATTGGAATCTTGTAAATAAATGGTTATAGGTGAAGTGCCAATAGTCATCGTTCGATCGCCACCAGCATATACCGCAGGCTTTTGATTCAATGTCACATTAATATCTTTATAGGGACTATACTCTCCATCTGAAACAGTAAATCGTAATTTATACAGTCCTGGTTGATCAAATGTGACAGTGGGATTTTCTGAATCCAGACCTGGATTGTAAGAAACATTGGAATCTGAAGTCTTGTTGAGTGTTTTCCAGGTATAAGTTAGTGGACTAGTTGGCAAGCCATCATCAGTCGCTGATGACCCCATTATAATATTGACAGGAGTACCAAGCCAATCTTGTGAATAATCACTGGCCACAATAACAGGAGGTTCGTTAACATCTTCTGTGACAGTGACAATCACAGTATCAGTTGCTTCAGCACTACCATCGCTTGCATATAACTGAAGAGTATATTCTCCTGTCTGAGTAAAAGTAGCAGTCGTTTGATAGTCATATCGATTGACAAATATCACATTACCAGGACCAGTTAATTTACTCCAAAGATAGGTCAACTGGTTTGGTGGATCTGGTTTATTGTCGTCACTAACATTAGCACCATTGATATAAAAATCCACTGATTGAGAGAGCATTATCGTTATATCATTGCCAGCCTCAACATTTGGATCTTGATTATCATTAGTTGCTTGATTCTCGAAGGCTCCGATATCTACCGTACCAACAGTTCGATCCAGACTGGCTAAATCTTTATCAAGTACTGAAACCTTTGAGGTATCACCAGCATTAATACAAGCTGAACTATCTTGTAAACGATAATCGCCTGCGACGAATGAATGAAAAAATTCAATGTTAGTTTGTAGTGTAAAATGCGAGTCTGTTCTTTTCCGTTCAGCATGAAATACATCAAAATCATAGATTTCCCCATTATCGAGGCCTAGAGAATTTGCTATATTATCTAAATCAACTTTTTTGTTGACTGGATTGTGAAGTCCACCTATATCGATTGCTAATTTATTATTAATAAAGACCCACATGTCATCATCAGCTTCGACCAACTCGAAATATTGTGAATTATTTTGATGATATACAAAACGACCATGCATTTCTGTAGTAAAATGATAATTTTTAGCATTATCTTGATTACCAAATAGTTTATCATTAATTGGAAAATAATCAGGATCTGCATGTTTATAAACAAGAGGCGAACTACTGATTTTTTCAAACTTTAAATCAACAATTTTCTTAAGGTTTACTCCAGGAACATCATTGTACCAATCATTAAAATTTTCTTCACCTGTTGTTGAAGGATAACACAAATATCCTGCTCGTCCTTGTGGACGTTCATCTGTTACTAGATCATTATCTTCATCACCACAACTATACGTATTAAAGTATTCAACCGGCCATTCAGGCTTAGGAAATGTTCCTACTTGAGCAACATAAGTAGGTTTTTTATTTTCTAACACACTAGCAACAATTCCTTCATCTGTCCGATTAACACCGTTTGGATCAGTAGGACCACCTTCAAAATAATGTTCCGATCCAAGAGGATTTCCAAATCCATCTTTAGCAATTTCGTTTGTACTTGGTCTTTCAAAATCTGGATGGCCATCCTGTTGAGAGATATAGGCGTTATGATTTGGATCAAATTTATAACCTTGTTTAAAGTCACGAACGATGGCTTGGAAATAAATGGTATTTGGATCATTACGAATGGTCCAAACACCAGGATCAATAAAATTCGGATCTTGATCGATATTAAAATTAGGTGAGCCACTGCCAAAAGGTACATTACCATCATTTTGTATTGCATCTTGAATACAGCTGTACTTAATGAGAGGAGTCGAATTAATAATATCTGTTTGGTCAGGTTGGTTGCCCCAAAGAATGGTATTGTTTGCGATTAAGTGTCCACCATCTCCAGCTATACCATATTGTCGATTATCGGCAATGGTACTATTAATTAATTCAACACTTAAATCTCCAATACCTGAGGAGGTGTAATACAAACCGCCCCCTTTACTATTTGATAGATTTTCATCTAAATGCCCACCTGCCAACACACAATTGAAGAACTTGACATTATGTTGCGATGGATCTTTATCATCACTATTTTGGCAATAGACATTTGCACCACTATTTTTAGCATAATTATGTAGGAATTTCGTATTCCGAATATTCATCGATACATCAGTAAGATAAAGACCCGCCCCAACTCCATACTCACCTACTCCATCAGCAAATCCTTGTTCAACAATAAAACCATCCAATGTTGCACCTTCAGCACCAATAACAACATGGTAACTATTATCTGAAGGGCTATCCGAAGCAATGTCTCCGCTTAGAATAGTTTCATTGGCCTGCCAATTACGATGCTCAAGAAAGGTTTCGCTCTCATCACCACTAAACCCACCGTAAAGATGAATAGTTGGTTTTAACACAATTGAATTTTCACGACTAAAATTATCTGGAGTATATTTTCCATCAGCAATCCAAACATGGTCGCCATGTTTTGCCTCAGATAAAGCCTCTGGTATTGTTTTAAATGCTTGTGACCAACTAAGCCCTGTTCCGCTAGAAGAAACATCTTTATCGACATATCGAATCACAAATTCATCCGCTCCCATATCAGTGACTATATCGCCTTTTCTATTTGCACCATCGATATCTAAATCTGTAATAAGCACGACAGAATTATCCCCTTTATCTCGGCAAGGTGAATCATATCGTAAATGAAAGTCACCATTCGCAGCATCAACAAACAAAGGATCACTACTGATATTTGTGCTATTTTCTTGATCACCATCTTCAATACAATTGTAAGAAACTAATATAGGTTCCTGCGTAATCAACTCTAATAAATCCGGTACACCTGGATTCCAGATAATATTATTTGTTATATCGATTGTAGATGAATAGGAATAAATCCCACAAGTTGAGTTGTTTGTAATAGTATTATTTACTACATTAATTATCCCACTAATTAAATTATTATGAATACCAATTTGGTTACTAAATATCATATTATTTTTAATATCCAGTGATCCAAGCGAGGAGTTTTGATTACCAAACACATGGATCCCAGCGCCAACATTATCAGATTTTAATGCACCAAATATTCTATTATTAATAATTTTTGGACTAGCAGAATAACTTTGAATACAATATCCTGCACCACTAATGATATTATTCTTTATGATAGGCAATGATGCAAAACATCCAACAGTCGTCGTATTTTCTTGAAGTGACCCAATAAATGTCAATCCTGTAATAATAGACACTTTACTAGTTGCATTTGCTACCAATACAGGAGCGGTTGTAACGCTAGTAATTCTAGTTTTCTCGATCACACCCCAATCGTCAGGCGAACTCCCCTGCAATGTAATCGCTCGATCTCCTATGATAATATTTTCAATGTATATGCCTGGAGCTATGACAATAGTATCCCCATCAATGCTCCAATCAACGGCTTGCTGAATGGAAGGAACATCTTTGGGTACATGAATGGTTATATTTGACAAAGTTGAATTTGGCTCATTAATATTTCCATTATGCAATATCTCTATAATGTTTATTCCATCATTTAGGTCATTATCATTATTATATGCAGATAGAAATTCTCCATCATTGGATAATGGATCTAAGGCATAGCCATTATGCAATGGATTTAAGATTTCCCATCGATCGCTTAAACCATCGCCATCACTATCTTCCCATCCATCCTGGACTCCATTGCCATTTGAATCAAATTGGTTTGGGTTAGTACCAAGAATCGCTTCTTCTTGATTTGTCAGTCCATCATTATCTTCATCTAGATGTCCATCATTAGTTGCTTTGGTGACAAATCGCCATTCATTGGATGTCGCCTGTTGACAATTATAACCCATCACTTTTCCATGATATCCATTACCTGAAAGATCACGGGTATGCCCATCCATTGAATAATAGGCTCGAATTGGAGGCGATGACATAATAGTATTTGACGTGTAGAGTTCACTAACCTGCTCTTCGGTCAATGCTACATCATGAATGATAAATTCATCAATACGACCCCGCAGAGGATAATATGGCGTAAAACCGCTAGAATAAGTTGAATCAAAACGCTGACCAACGATCAATTTTCCTGAGTCAATATCAAATGAGCTTGGCATATTTTGTAAAACTTTATCCCCCCCAGGTTCATTTGCCCACTGATCAACTCCATCATAATATAGTCGTACTTTATTTTCAGGTAAATTAACTACGAGTGAGACATGATGCCAGCCATCATAAATACTAACAGGAGCTGCCCAAGAAACCCAATCAGTTCCAGACACTCTCAAGTTCATACCAGTAGAGTTTACATCAAACACAAATGCATCTTCATTAGCGCCATTAACACCACTCATAATTGAGGAAACATTATTGACATGAATCCACGTGGATATTGTGAAAGCGCTGGTTTTACTGTGAAATAGGGTATATGGCAAATCAATATAACTCTCTAAATGCCCAGTTGCATTCATTGATAAAGATCCGTTGACTTTTCCTCCTGGACCATTCGAAGTATTCCATATTGGAGAACCATACGTCGTTGTTGGACGACCGTGACCACTAATATCATTTGTATTGCTATTTAATTTCAAATGTATCTGTAAATTTTGTTGATGTGGATTATCCCCTTTGTATAACTTCATTATTTCTTGATCAGAAAGTGCAATATTATAGATTCGAACATCACTCATGCCACCTTTAAACTCCTTACCTGACGGATGTTCATAATCCCCAATCGTCACATCGTTTGAACTGGAAGTATTTATTGTTTGACTAAGAGATTTACTAATTGTTTCACGTTGACCATCAACATATAATTTCACACTAGCAACATCAGTAGAAATACTACTATCAAATACAACGGCGAAATGATGCCATTGCTGATCCATTAAATCTCGACCACCAATAACATATCCACCAATGACAGAAAAACTGAGAGCTCCATAAACACCTCCAACAGATCCAGAATTTAAATGAACTTGACATAAATTCCCATTATTTGTGGTATCTCCCCACCCAAGGATACGACACTGCTGTTCAGGTTTAATCCACCCAGTAATTGTCCTTGACTGTGATCCTGTAACCCCCTTATATCCATCTATGAGAATATGATCATCTATGCCATCTAAATAGAGTGCATCTGTTGAGGTTTGATAGGTCCATTTTGGTCCAACACATCCACTTTCTTTGATTTGCCAAAAGTATTCAGTATTCGGCTCTAATTCCATCTGGGATGTGATGGGATCAACGTGCGAATCGAATTGGCTACCTTGAAAGTGCAAACTTCCTGACGTGGTTCCAAAATAAACATCATGAGCGGACGCAGGCGTTTCAATCCAATTTAAAAATGAATAGATGGATACAGGTACATCTGGCGTTGCTACGTCATCATGCATTGGAAAAATAGGTGATGGGCTGTAAAACTCCTCAACTAACACTTTTTTATTAACATACCCCGACCAAGATCCTTGAGAATCTTTGACACGTAAACGGACTTCCTGTAATCCAACAGTAGTAAACGTTAAATTTGTTTCTTCGGAATAAACTGTAAGAGGTGAGGAATAAACACCATTTTCCTTCAATTTCCATTCGTATGTCGTGACTGTTCCATCTGGATCATAGGATCCTTCAGCTGAGAAAAATGAAGGGTGATTCGCGCAGGCGTAGAGGGTTTCTGATCCATGTATCACGGCGACAGGAATTGGATCACATGCGTATAATTTTAGATTACTGAATATGAATACGACAAGAAAGGCTAGTCCGACCTTTAAATACATTTTCATGGATGAATCTCCGATATATATAATCGTTATAGTATTTTAATATTTGTTTAAACTCAGCCAATGTCGTGCTGCAAATGAAGCTTGGCAATTTGGATATGATTTAATAATATATTCATAAGCATTTCGTGTTTGTAAATTGGCAATACTTTCATCAATTATCCCTTCAGCTTTTAATGCCTGATAGGTATACCCTAGCAAGAAATGAACATTCCAGTTCATGTCATCTTGATAATCATGCTCTAAAGATTGTCTATAACAATCCAAAGCCTTCTGATAATGACCTCTTTTGAAATAATTATCTGCCATCATTTGGCATGCTTCCTGACTAGCAGCAGTACCCGGAAAATATTCGATCACCCTCTTCCATTCTTCAATCGCTCGAGTGTAATAGGCATTTGGATCCTCCCCAGCACTATCAACATCTCGACCTTTATATGCAAATTGTTCACCAATCAGAAACATGGCTTGATCACACCCTTCTGCATCACAATTACTTTGAATCATTTCATCTATAAATTGATTGGCTGGAGAGTCGTCTCCTAACTCAATGGCACTCATGGCAAGACCTGTCTTCGCTTGAATATCCCATTTCCCTTCTGGCCATTGTCTGAGAGTAAAAGAAAATAATTTATTAGAAACTTCAAAATGTTTAGTCTGCAATAATTCATCTGCGACGCCATTGAATAATTCTGCATATCCCTCTGGTTCATCATCTTGTCCAATCAAATCATACAAAATATTATCTGCCATGCGATCTTGACCTAATGCATAAAAACAATTTGCACATTGAACCTGGGCCATATCAACAGATGGATGATCTGGCCATACTTCGAGAACATCTTCATAAGAGTTAATAGCTTTTTGATATTGATGCGATTGCTGATAAGCATTAGCTATTTTCATAATCCCATCAACTAATACCTCACCATCAATATCATTATTCCAAAGAGCATCGACATGCTCTTGAGCTTTAGGACCATTTCTTTTTTCGATAAAAAATAAGGCAAGTTGTGTATGTGCCCATTGAGCTTGTGAACTATTAGGCCAAGATTCAACCAAATCATAACATAAATTTTCCCCTATTTTATTTTTATTATATTCGAAACAAGTTTGTGCAAGTCTCGACAACGCTATTGGAAATTTTTGACGTGTTTCAAAGTCTTCGTAAAATTTACCCAGCAAAGAATCAAATCTTTTTAGACGACCTATCAATAAGACTTGATTAAGAACTTCACAACGAACTTTCAGATTGTTTGGATAAAGTTTTGCAAGTGTTTTGTAAAATTGTAATGTTCGTTTAGGTTGGTCAAACGATTCACAATAATTACCTAAGGCTAAAAAACACTTTTTCTGCAAGTGAGGTGATATTTGATTACGCAAATCTCCAACTATTGAGTTCATATCTACAGAAGGATCATTAATTTTTTCGATGGCTAATACCGCTTGCGTCCAGCAGGAATTTGGATGGAGTGCTTGTAATCTTTGAATATAATATCGAGCATTATCAAAAGGCCGAAGTGCTCCATTAAAAAATATTATGATATCAAATAAGTCTTGATCTAATTTTTCATGCCCTTGATAGGTTTCTATAAATTCTTCAATCTTTTCAAATCGTTCATCACCAGCTTCTTCTTGCCACATAAGCATATCGATTTGTAATTTTGATGCATCATAGGATTGAGGTTCTTCTGGCCAATACTCTAGGATCATGTTGCAATATTTTTGAGATATTCCTGGCTCATCAATTTCTAGGTGGTATTTTGCTAATTTTAAGCAAGTTTCTACATCTGAATCATTCTGGTAAAATTCAATTTCATCGAAATCCTCTAATTCAAGATATCGCTCAAGGCCATAAATTTTTAGCGGTTCATTATTAAACAACATCGATTCTTTAGCGAATCGTATTTCGTTAATCGCCAGCTGGATTGTACTTGGCTGTGAATGCAAATCCTGAATGTCTTGAATTGCCGGATTATTATCGAGAGGCAACATCTGAGCAGTTGCCCATTTCACAGCGAAAATTAACCCTATAGCCAACGAGAGCGTTAGCAAACAGAAAAAGATGGTTTTCCCAACTTGTTTGATAGTTTTCATTGTATGTGTTCCTTATTTTTCTAAATTTATGAAC
>JANQJS010000004.1 GCA_028281535.1 Sedimentisphaerales bacterium
GAGGCCCATTTTCAGCCCTCGTTTAGAGCCCCTTTTTTGAAGCCCATTTTCAAGTACTTTTGGAGTAATATTTATTAGCATTTTTGTTTGGAATTGTGGCACGGTGTTTGTAAATTTGTATATGTTAAATTAAAAGATAAAGTTATGAAAAAAAGAGAAAATTTAGACAAATCTTTAAAGGCAATTGATAATGCCGGAGAGCGTTTAGAGGAAGCGATTAAGTTATATGCTTTAGCTATAGCTGCTGACGAGTCTTACGTGTCAATTCAAATGATTATTAGGATTGATAAGTTACGAGCTGACATATCTAGTCTTTATTTAGATATATGCGATAACTCATTAGAACCATAACAACAGGGGGTTTACCCCCTTGTTTTTATAATTTATTTTTAGTATATTCGACAATTGTTTAACTAAAATAATACATTATGCCAAGTCAAGATGAGTATTTAGGAATATCGGTAAGTCATTTATATAAAGCTAAGGCAGCTTTAGAGGATGCTGCCACTATTTATGTTCACAAAACAATGTCTGAAGAAAAGCCCATAGCTGTCTTATTGGAAGAACTTCATTGGCTTCAAGAACAGCTGGATTTTATTGATATTGCTATCGATAATATAACTGATTATGATGATTTATTTAATAAAGTTGATCATGAAAAACCAGAATAATTTCAATTTATTTTCAGGTCCATATAAACCAATGGAGTTAATTGAAATAAAACTCAACGATCAATGGTTTTTGGCACAATATTTGGGACCTGGAAAGGACGTACATCATTCATTAATTTTATTGGATGGTAAGAAATATAATCATTTTAATTCACACATTAGAAGGATCAAATCATGAAAGTATCAGGACATTTAGTATTAGCAAGTTATTCTAAGAGGGTGTATGAGTTTGACAATCCCTATGAAGCATGGAAATTTGCAGGGTATTGGGATGGGGTAAAGATAGCTAGTATGACTAAAAACAAGACAGTATTATGAAAAACAATCCAAAAGTATTAGCATGTATCGAAGTCCTTTATGATGAGATAAAGGCAGCATCTAAAACATCAACTGAATGTAAAGAAGATGTTAAAATAGCCGTAGTAGCCGCACATTTGTATAGCTTTGAATATTGGTATAGAGTTTACTTTACTGACGATAAAAAAATGCCTATTGAAAGATTTAATAAACCATGAAAACCATGTACATAAAATACAGATACATACTAATCACAACCATTTTCACTTTCATGTTAGGCACCTCATTTGGCTTCTACTTAGGCCGCATAAAAGGTCACAAGGAAGGCTTTAAAGAAGGATCGCAAATGCGCCAGGAAATGGAAGATATCATCCAAAAGATGGAATATCAAATGGACATTATGGACTTAGATTATTAGCAAGTTATGGACTATTTTGACGAAATTAAAGACGAGTATTTAGATAAGTTTAGCGTTATATTTTCCGTTTATAAAATAGATAGTATACACGGTACTAAGGAAGGTTATCAATTTAATTCTAAAGTATTGGAAGAGTGTGTACAATGGATAGCCGATAAAGGCGAACAATATAGACATTATACTATACAGCAAGAATATTACAAACTATGAAAACTAATGAACAAAAATTTCAGCTTGTTTTAGATCGGTATTATTGGGCTATTAAGGAATTTGATAATACATATGTAAGTTGTGCTCATAGACCATCCGGTGAAAAGTTTTACCGTCACGAACGAGTATTATTCCTCGAAAAATTATTACGATCATTTATTGCAAATCCAACAAAAAAGTATTAAATTGTATTAAAGATACTAATCCCGGATAGGTCTAAACAGCCTATAGAACTCAGAGTATCTATGATAGGGGAAGCCCTTAGAGAAATGATAGTAACCACTCCTTTTAAGAGATAGGCCGGGTTAACATTAAAAGCAAAGCATAAGCGTTGAAGACCGATGGCATTCACATTGACAAAGACGGATCAAATCAAAATCACCGACATCATTAGAGCGTCCGAAGGTGAACAGTTTGATCGTGTTATCAAACGAATGCTATTGGTTTTTTCGGTTTTAACACCGGAGCATTATGGTTATGCTGGTTACTTATATGGGGTGGAGGGTAAGCCCCGAACTGAAAAACTAAACATTGATTTATCATGCCTAAATTTAAACTAACTAAAGTACCTAACGACGAAATTCCAACTTTAAAAACGGCTGCGGCTTACAATAACGTTTTATTCAACGATGAGTCGGCGCATAATGTCGCTGATGAATGGTATTTAGAAGCCAGTTGTCGCAACGCTGCCGACGCTTACGAAATGGGTAAGTTACACATGAAGTTGTTAACATTGGAGAAACAAAACAATAACGGATAATGGCAAAAAAGAACGAAGAGTTACCGGAAGAAAACGAAGTTATTTCTTCTGAGGAAGCACCGCTTACAGAAGAAAATGAGACACCTCAAGAAGAGGGAATTTCATTTGAGTCAGAGCTTGCTGAGTCGGGCGCTCAATATTGGGATTTCGACAAAAATCCTGATTTTATCGGATCATTTATCAATGCGTTTGTACCTGACAGGGGTAAGAAGGCTGGCGAAACGATAGGCTTCAATTTTCAGCGTTATTTGATCAAAAATAACAAGCTTGTGAAGTCTGAGGAGATATGGATTATCAGCAATGCTGATGCCGTGGAGCAGGTATTAAACAGGGACACTCCCCGCTCATCTGGAAAGCCCGTGAAAGACTGTGATTGTATCTTAAAAATGAAGTATTTGGGTAAGGATGAGTTAGAGGGGGGTCGTACTTATAACAGGTTTAAGATCGATGTCCTTTGGCCCTCAAAATAATTGTTTTTTTCATGATTGAGATTTTTGATTTGACAAAATAAGGCTTACCACAAGGTAAGTCTTTTTTCTCTATGAAAGTTGTACGCAAACGAGGCAGCAATTCAGTGACTTTTGTATTCGGTGAACGAAAGGTTTCATCTATCGTTAGGGCGTTAAGAACATTCAGGGGGAACATCATTAGATATTTGTCATATAAGATGAAATCTCCATACGGCGGTAGTGTCCCTCCGATGGATATTTTGGTACGTATTAGGCATGGTTATGAACCGACTACTGTTAAAAAGCATGAGGGGAATGAACGGTACTATGATTACACCTATACAGCTAACTATTGGAGTGCGGATAATCAGACAAGACCTACGCCGGTTGCTATCATGAATTACGCGGCGGGTTTGGTAGAGAATTTCTCAGATTTGATCATTGATAAGCGGGAGGTGAACCCTAACAGGAATTATGAGGTTAGGGATGATTACAGGATTAAGAGTTTAACGATTACGTGGTTTTATCCTAAGCGTTTGCCATGAATTTTTCTGATATGTTCATCAATCAAAAAGGACAATTATGCATACTTATGGATGACTTATTTTTACCTGTCGTCAACACGTATAATATCTTTGGGTTAGGAGGCCCTGATGGTGCGGGAGGCGTTAGCTATTATCTCATAAAATTTGTCAAATGAAAACCTTATATCGACTCAAACCACCAACTAAAACACTTAAGAATTTTTACGTCTTTGACACTGAAACGCGCATATGGAACGAGAACAAAACAAAGTTTAAATACACCTTAAGAGGACGACCAGAGAACTTTGCTTTTGGCTGTATTTACGGGTATAATTTTACTAAAGTAATCCACACAATAGATGAGTTTAAAGAGGAATTTAAGCACGAGAGGTATCATCAGAATTATCTATTTGCTCACAATGCTGAATATGATCTTAATGTTTTGTTTAGCAATATTTACGACGTTGATCCCGGGGCTATTTTCAATGGACGGTTCATTGCTGCTAGGTTCGGTGATGCTAAGTTTGCTGACTCGTTCAATATATATAAATATGCAGCACATAAGATAGGGGAATTTTTAGGTAAGCCTAAGCTGGATTTACGACTTGACAAATGGCGTAAGGAGATTTCATCGGAGGATATTAATTACTGTATCCGGGACTGTGAAATTATATGGGATGCTTTGTTTGAAATATTCAACGAGGTAGGCGATATTAAGATTACTCAAGCATCCCTATCGATGACCTATTTCAGGCGATACTATCAACAATATAACATCAGTTACAATGATCATGTTAAAGTATTTTGGCTTAGTTATTATGGTGGTCGTACGGAAGCTTTTAAAATTGGAAATACTCATGCTTCTGTATTTGATATTAAAAGCTCTTATCCTTATGCTATGGTTAACTCGAAATTCCCAAATCCTAAGTATTTCCGCAAGCTTTTGGGTATTTCACCGGAATGTGCGACACGATATATCAGAAGCTATGAGGGGTGTGCAACAATTAAGGTCCTACATAAAAAAGTCACCTATGGGTTTTTACCCTTCAAAAGCGAAGGGAAGCTGATTTTTCCTGTAGGAGTTTTCGAAGGTACTTGGAACTTTAATGAGCTACGTTTTGCGTTGGATCACGGAGTGATAGAGATATTGGAGGTAAAGGATTTGGTGTACAGTGAACCGATGGATTCGCCGTTTGTGGATTACATCAATGACCAATTTGATAAGCGGGCTGTAGCGACATCGGCGATAGAGGTAGAGTGGCGCAAGATTTTCATGAATTGTTTGTACGGGAAGTTTGCTCAAAGGATAAGGGAAGAGTGGAAGTATATTCATTCCATGACCAACCAGTATGAAGAGATTAGAGAGGCTATTGACAAAAAGATATTTATCAAGATATTAGCATTTAATGAGGAACGGGATGATTGTTTTTTGGTTACGAAATCTATGTTAGAGAAAACTACTTCTTATAGTATACCGTCTTTTGCGTCTTACATCACTAGTTTCGGGCGAATTCATTTGTTAAAACAGTTATTAGCGTGGGAGAAATACCGCCCTGTTTATTGTGATACAGACAGTGTATTTTGTGAGATTGAGCCTCCATGTGACAGCACAAAGAAGCTGGGAAGTTGGAACAAGGAGGATAAGGTTGTGACGAAAGTGAATGGTTTAAAAAATTATACGTATATTAAAGATAGTGAATTGAAAAGGAGGCTGAAAGGGGTGCCTATGAAAGCTGTTGAAGTGGGCCCAAATATGTATGAATATGATACGTTAGTAAAGACTAAGGAGGCTTTGCGAAGGGGGTTGGAACCAGGGATTAATATTAAGCGAACGAAGGTAATTAGCAATAAATATGATAAACGAATTGTCGGGCCTGATGGCTGGACTAAACCTATAGAATTATGATGAAGAAAATTAATTTCGATAAAATTGGTTTGTATGATCTTTTTAAAATCATACAAACCGAGATTAATAAAGGGTTTGTTCTTAGTAATATTTTGGTACAGGGTTATCCGGGTAACTTAAGGTATTATGGTGAGTTGCATTTTATAAAAAAAGACAAATTATGATCAACTTAGTATCACCAAAAATCGCCCTGGGTTTTGTCAGAACAGAGATAAACAAACAGGTGGGCGTTAAGGTAAAAAAGTTCGAAATACGTTACGATAAAAAGAATAATCGAATGAGCTTTTTGGTCTATCATCCGGAGGACGAACGAACGATTGATGCAACTTACGAGGATGATAAGTTAGTAAAGATTTTGGAGTTACAGATTAACCAGAAGGCCAAAGACCCCGAAAGCCTGGATGGGTTTGTGATTGAGTACAACAAAGAGGGTAGTTGTTATTTAACTATATATGAGCAAATTAACGGAAAAAAAGAGGTAAACAGGCATGCAATATAAAATAGGAGACAAGGTATGGTACCGTCATATATGTAGAATTGAAGGTAGAGAAAGAAAAGCCATATATGAGGCATTTATTGTAGATATTACTGATGATTATTTTTGTATAGTAATAGGACCTCGCTTACACGCTAATAAAGCAAATGTTATTGAAGTAGAAAAAGAACTAATAACACCACGAAAAACATGAATTATAACATAGAAACAGTCCACGACGACAGTATAAAAAAGGAACAAAAAGTAAGAAAGATGGTTCCTGACAGAGTACCGGAACAGCCAAAACAGGAGCCTGAAAAAGAAAAGTCCAAAGACGATAGTATGATGTGGTTATTGCTGGGATTAGTCGTAGTAATAGGTATTATGATCTTCAAAAATATGAACAAGGATGACTAATTTTTCTGAGATAGAGGCAGCACCGGTAGACAAGGAGATTTCCAGCTTTTTGAGTGATTACAAGGACACTCCTATGAAGGTCCATGACGAAGGATTGGAAGAGGAAGAAAGCAATCAAAAGGCAGGTATATCATTTGATAATAAAGGAGAGAATGCCACGTTATCGGGTGAAATTTTAAGCGGGACTTTGTTTTTGACATTGATTGAAAGTTTTATGCCCATTTTGCTGGGTATTATTAACGATAAGTTCGATAATAAAAAGGTGGATATCAAGAAGTTAGGATTGACTGCAAAGCAGAAAAAGGAGCTGATACCGATTTGCGATGAGGTAGTAAAAAAGTTTGAGATATCGGCTAATCCTGTCTACTTGTTAGTGGGTAGTTTAGTAGGTATCTATGGTATTAATTACATGAGTTTAAGGAACCAGGATGACTAAATATGGACACAAGCGGCAACGGAAAAGTAGTGATCATCGTAGGCGGACGCGGGACCGGCAAGACAACCCTGATGCGTAAGTATATTTCGGACGTCAACCCCGGAGCCCGAATGGTATACGATCCCGCCGGACATTACCTGGATTTGTACCCACATAAACTACTCCCTTTCGAAGTGTTCAAATACAAGGCAACACTCGTTGAGCAGGCATGTGTAGTGTATGAGGAAGCCACCATTAACTTTAGCAACCGGGGTGATGATAAAGATCTAAAGAATTTGCTTGTGATGTCCCGTTATAAAAACAACAGTATATTCCTGGTTTATCATTCATTGCGGTCGGTTCCTCGCTACATTTTTGATTTGTGTAATTACATATTGCTTTTCAAAACGAACGACTCTGAAAAACGTATCGACAATAAATTCGAAAGTGATTTACTCATCGATATGTACAAGCGGGTGAAAAAGGCCAAAGATTTCCATTATTATGAATTAATGAGGGTTTTATAGTAGTGTTGTCATAGTTCCAGCCGGTCATACTGGAGTTAGATCCCGGCAGATTTTGATATCTGTCGGGTTTTTTGTATATTAAGTGAACTTTGCAGAATTAGGCTAACCACTAGTCTGGCACATGAGGAGGAGTGGGAGGGTGTTAGACGCAAATTTCCTGGAATAATCCCAAATGATATCCCAATATTCATACGAAGCAACTTGGATTATTCCGGGATTTTTCCTAACTTACCTCTTAAAGATGTGTAACAACTAAAATTATAGTTATGACAATGAAACAAATAATGCCGGTCGTTATTGCCGTGCTTATTGCTAATATCGCCTATGATATGTTTCTTAAAAAAGCTCTGAAACTGGACTCTTTTGAGGAAGATTTTGACTATGCGTATCCTGAGTAATTTACCCTTTACCCTTAAATTTAACTACTTATGAATAGAATGAGAGCAGAAAGGGAGTTACTCAGAGAATTGAATGAAGGGAGTGATAGTGTCACCGGCGCAATGCCCGCCGTTGACTCGGATCAAACCACCTTTTCTCGTAGTGCCGGTAACCCCAATTTTAAGGCACAATTTGACCTGGATATAGCTTTGCTGTATTTCACAGAAGCCGCCGGTGTCTACATCTCCATCTTACCCGCCGCATTGAATGCCACCTTGCAAACAAGATTGGCTGCATTTATCTTCGCTAACACCGATTTTGCTTCCGGATTTGCGACGCTAAAGCGTAACTTACCGTTATCGGTTTGGCAATATGGCAGGCCACTGATTGTTGGTAAAGATCAGCTCGTAGTTAACGGTGTTGACCTGGATGCAACAGCTACCGCAGGGCTCGTGGACGGGGATTTAATCATTCCCGCTTTTGCCACTGTGGCAGCTACCAATTATGTGGGATTGGTTCGTATCAGGTGTAACCAAGTTGAATACGGAACATTGCTTGAGTCGATTGGTTCTGATACGTTCCGAACTAATATGATAAGGTATATCGTAGACACCACTTTGACTAAGCAATTTGCCAATCCTATTGAGATATATACTATCTCACTTTTTGGTAAGTTTTCTAATGACTCAGTCAATCCGAATTCGTTCAAATTACCCGAGCAATTCCAGAATGGTATTATAGATGTCCCCCTCAAAAAGGGTTTCACGAAACACCAGGGTCTGGGTACGTATATTGATTATGATGTCACCGCATTTAGCTGGCAAATCTTCGTACCGGTGTTCAATCGTTTAGGCATGGTTTAGGTTGGTTTTTCTCCGAATGATTTTTACGTTTTGCCATTGCCGGATTTGAGGGTGAGATTTGACATTTCACCCTCTATTATTATATTATTATGAGACATAGTATATTAGAACAAAGAGCCACTTACCCTAAGTCAGCAATGCCGCGTGTCAACCGCGATCCGCGTTTGGCTGATATGACCGTGAAAATTACCCGGTTTGTAACCGATGTTGACGGGAATATCATTAACAAAAACTTGTTGCCGTTGGCTATGCAGGTGCGTTATGCGTACATGCTTTTTGGGGAATTTGACCGTCAAGGTGGGTACCGATTAGCACAACAAGTAGTGCCCGTAGAGGGATCATCGGAATATATAGGTACTTTTGTATTTGGAAAACAAGAAGGCTTCTTGCAATTCAACACACAAGGGAACGTATACAACCAGATGTTATTAGGTGACATCTACCACATGTATACTGACTCTACGGTTAGCCCTAATTTCTTCGTATTCATGGTGGTGTCAAATCCCTTTGCTGCTATGGGTTCTATCACCGCAGCAACGGCATGGCACCTTCATACACCGGCCGGTCTAAAGGGCAAGCTTTCTATTGAACATTTCAAACTAATCACCGAAACAAACAGCCAATATAATGCGCCTATTTCATTGCTCGGTATTGATAACATAGGTGTTAATAAGAGCGACTCTATTAATCCGCTTGCTTCCCGGGCTGTTGATGACAAACAGCCTGACTTTATTCAAATAGATATGCCTATGCAAATCGACCAATTTACCGGGCTTGTTTCGTTTATTAGGTTTGAAGCGGAATCAATTATTTATCAATTTAAATTGAGATACTGATGTTTAAGATTTTAAATTTGATCAAAGGTTTGAAATCAGCTAAAAACAATTGGAAAACTACTACACTCGGTTTGATAGCCCTTGTCCTCACATTACTTGTAACTTTCAGCGATTTAATCGATAGAGAACAAGCTAATGCATTAGAACAAATCGCTATCAAACTGGTGGATAATATTGAGATAGCCTACGGGTTAGTAGTAACCGCCATTGGTGTATTTTCCGGAGACGGAAGTGACAAGGATAAAGAAATTAAAAATTATAAATAGCACATGGAAAATATGTCAATTATGTCCTCTGATCCGGAGGTAATGGATTTTGAAGAGGACAACCTATTTGGAAAAAAAAGACGTAGACGCAGACGAGCGCAGAGAGCTGCTAAAAAAGCAGGCCGAAAAAAGGGGTTGCGTGGTAAGAAACTACGTAGGTTTGCCAGGGCAGCGCGTCAAAAAGTAAGAGGGGAACAGCTAAGAGCCAGGGCAGCTAAAAAGGGAGGTAGACGCGGTCGAAGATTGATCCGAAAAGCTACCAGGGTAGAGGCCCGAAAAGGACAAACCGCCGTAGGTCGGGGAATACGCGCTGCAACCTTTGCGCCACTGGCTCCCTTCCGCAAGCCCATGCAGAAAGCACTACGACGTGCCGGTGTGGCTAACCCACCTCGTAAACTCCGTGACTTAGCGCCCATGTTCTTCAAACGTATTGTCAAAAGAAACTCTTATGAAGTATCTGACAATGTAGAGCCGGTGACCGTTACCGCCATCATATCAGCCATCATTGCTTTTTTCAAAAATATGAAAAACCGAAAAGAGCAGGGACAAGCGCTACCGCCCATAGGCGAAATTGTTGCCGATGGCGCTCAAAAAGTGACAAGCAGATTGTCTAAAAAATTTATAGGACAAGATATTTCACAAGGGTTTAAACTGCCTCCTTCTGCTTCTGATTTGAAGGTGAAAGCGCTTGAAAAACTCGTATCTCCCTTGCAGCCTGTTATGTCTTCGTCACTACGTACTGCCGGTGTCAGACCGCCATCAGGCTTGAAAGATTTGACATTGACATTTTACAATCGAATTGTTAAGAAAAATGCTAATAACTACATCGGTCTTGACTACGCGGATGGGGACGAAATACAAAAGGAAAACGTGTTATTTGAAACCGTTGTACCCGCTGTAATCGGTTTTATTTCATCACTAAAAAGAAAGAAAGCAAGTGGTCAAAAAACAACTAAATTAGAAGATTTGATTGTTGACAAGACTCAAAAAGTTGAAGCAAATATCAAAGATGCCGCCGGCGATGAGGCCGCAAGACGAGCAGGTAAATTTGTCTTGAAACCGACAACGATGATGATCATAGGCGTGGCTGCCGTAGCACTCATATTTCTAATCGGTCGAAGAGGGGGTTGAGGGAGTTAATATTACATAAAAAAACGGGTTTTCGTATTCGAGATATGAACAAACCTGTTATCATTAGAGACTTTAGAGGTAAACTATTTTATGAAACAGAGTCCAGACTACCACGAGTGCAAGTGTTCAACCTCCCTCCGGGGAAATATTACGTTGATGCGGGTAGCTTTTATGAATTGCCTAAACCCAATGACTTTGAATTACCACGCTTGCCAAAAAGGGAACGTCATAACAAACCTTTTCCGTCTCACTTTAAATTTAGATTTGCTCCCAACCCAAATAAATGTACGATCTTTTGGGGACGTAAAGAAATCATATGCGATCCCTCATTAAAAAATGCATCATTACCAATTTTATACTTTATACTGTTTCATGAATTCGCTCATAGTAAATACGGTACAGAAAAATACGCAGACTTGGGGGCTGCATACATGATGTTAAAGAGGGGCTTTAACCCTACGCAAATAATGAGAGCCCCTATATTATCTTTGTCAAAAAGACAGCGTTTACGTAAGAACTATTTGAAAGATAAAATAACAGGAAGTAGTCAAAAATTAAACAAATGAACCGATCAGAACTAACAACGTGGATTGCCATCATAGCGGGTTCAATTGTTATATATGAATTCGTCATAAAAAAGTTAAACGAAAGGAAATATGGTGATTGATAGAACTATCATAACTTATGCAATTTTTGCTATTGTAGGGCTAATCTTAGTCAACAAATTGGTTGGTAGAATTATCCCTAAAGCATGGTGGGAAAAATCACCACAAAAAATCAAAGAGGAGGCTGAAGAGGCCGTAAAAGAAGCACGTGTTGCTGAGGTATTTAGCCCGTCTTTCTCTCTTGGAACGCCCCCTTATTCGGTTTTGCCCCGTTCTTATTTGGAGACTTTAGCAAAGCAAATAAAGGATAGCTGGGGACTCTGGAATGATGATGAAGCGTCTATCTTTAGCGTGTTCCACGATAAAATTAAAACGTTATCTCAGGTGTCTCAATTAGCTAAGACTTATTCGAACCTATATAATAAGAACTTGTTGATGGTGCTGAAACAAAATTTGAGCAAAAGAGAGTTTGACCAACTATGGCAAGGTATCAAAGATAAACCCGTAGGAAAATGAGTAAAAATGAAAAATTTATTGCTATTATCCTGATCGGTGGGATTATAATTTTACGACTTATGAAGGGTAAAAATTTGAATGACAAAGAGTTTGTTTTTAAAGCTGTAGCGAAGAAGTTCGGCGTTCCTATCGCGCGGTCTGTAGAGAAAATATTCCGGATGGAAACAGGGCATTTTAAGAAAGGCTTCGAGGGGGTATACGGAGCTGGCATGCACCCCGCCAAAGATAGCTTTCCCTACGGTTGGACCTCCCTTAGAGACTTCTGGGTAGATAACCCCTCCTATAGACCGGTAGGTATCACATACCTGACAGAGGGAAAAGGATTAAGCGGGACCGGTGGTGGTCAAAAAGCCTACCTTAAATTCCCTTCATTCATGGCCGGAGCCATGACCGTAGCTAAACGAATGCAGGTCACCGGCAACAATCCAGGAGCATGGTATTCTCACGACAAAACCCGGCAACAAGCTTATAACAACAGGCTACTAAATATTCCATCAACAATTGTTAATAACGTAACATGATACCATTAAATAATACGCCTAACTTAGTTGTCCCGGTTGCGAATAAACGTATTCAGCAAGTAACGCCTGTAAGTGGGTTTGTCAGTAATAACATTGCGGGTAGCACCACGGATATACTACCTTCCTTACTTGCTGATGATAACGCTATTTATTATCTTGATATCTTCGCAAAAGTAAGTGCCAATGATGGTGTAGGCGCGCAACTAAGAATTAACATTGTAATGCCTGAACTATCCGACATATTTCAGTTAGAAATGGGTAATCAGGTGAGTGACGGAAATAGTCCTACAGCTATTTTACTACGCTCCCTTTACCTGCAACAAGTATGGACCCGAATAGTTCAACATAATGTCGCGCAAGCACCCGGAGAAAGTACTTTGCAAACCACTGTAGTAGGTTATAGATTGGACCTGATTGATATATAATGTGGGACGATATCAAAGCATTTATTATTGGATTTCTAGGTATTTTTATATTTCATATTGACTTAAACCTATTTCCAGTAATTGAAGCTATTATTCAGATAATTATTGGAATTTTAACTGTAATATATTTAACTTTAAAGATAAGAAGCTATGCCACGAAGAGTAAGCAAAAGAACCGGTACAAAAGGCAAAGGTAAACTAAAAAAAGGTTACCGATACGCCAAAGGAGGTCGCATTGTTAAAGCCAAGAAAAAACGAAAATAATTATGAGTACAGAAACTAAAAAAACTACAAAAGACTGGGTTAAACCGTGCCAGCAACACATTGCTGATTTGGGTTTAAATTATTCAATATCAGACTGGCATCGGAAGCGTGATCTTGTCGCTAAAGAACTGGGTATCAATCAAAACAAGGCACACGAAAAGCTGGTTAAAACCATTCAATACAATGGTGCTTTAAATGCTGCCGAAGTTTTGAAAACGAAGCTAAAGGATGTTAACGAGTCCTTAAAAACACTTGAAAATGAAATTAATTCATAAACTTATACTGACAGCGTTATTTTTGCTGTTGAGTTGTGCTGCATTTGGACAACGAAATCTGTATGTGAAACAATTGTCTGCGGATAGTATCAAAGCTAGAGTAGATACACTTAACTTTCCTTACAATTTCTCAGGTCCATTCAACGTTTCGACACCCACCATAGCAGTAAACGACACACTGCTACACCTGTGGGTGCAAAACCAAGGGGGAGGGGGGGCCGTAATTCCCTCAAACCCTAATGAAATATTGCAAAATGTTGCCGGAACAAACCAGGGACAACCCAACCTCCTGTACAACGCTGCCAATAGCAATCTACAGTTCGGAACACTCAACACCGTCACAGCTACCGACCTTAATAACCTCTTTCTAAATGGGAATAGTAATAACATAACAGGAGCCGGTGTCATTAATGAAAATATTGTCCTGGGATTTAACCATACCCTTAATGCCGTACAGGCTTCGCCAACAGTCACTATTACCGATAACGTAGCCATAGGTAGTAACTATACCTTTATATCCAATGACGCTGCCGTACAAACATCTACTATAACCAATTGCGTGGGCATAGGCGGTACCATGAACTCCTTTGAAGCCGGAGTGATTGAATCCATAAACAACGCCGTAATCATCGGAGGAAATAACCTGTCCTTCGAAGCAGCATCCAACGGAAGCGTACTCATAGGAGGATCAACAGTAGATGTACCCAACGGGGCCGGTAACTTTGTAACCGCTATCGCCCTGCAAAATTTTACCATCCCAACCGCCGTAAGCAATACCGCATTCCTCCCCAGACTCCGTATAGGATCAGGACTAAACGCTACCATACCAGACGGATCTAACGCCGACCGAATCATCGGACTCAACACCACCAACGGTGAATTACAACAGCTCCTAGCAAATACCGTGCCAGTTGCTACTGCTTCGCCCGGTGCCGGTCAGGACGGCCAAGTCCTCCAATGGAATAACGGTACAACAACCTGGGAATATGCCACACCCGGAGGTGCATTCTGGCCACTGTCCGGAACAGGAACCGTCACCGCCAACAATATCATAGAATCCACCGGCGCAACAACCATCAGCATACGCAACCAAGATGCCGCCAACGACCGCGCCGCCATTACCTTTCAAGAATTTGGAGCCGATAAAAATTTCGTCATAGCTACCCAATCACCAACAGACGTTAGTAGCATTAGCACCCTACCCGGCTCGCTTCAACTAACCGTAGGAACCACAGCCGCTAACACAGGAGGACAACTGACGATATCCCAAGGAGTTAACGCCTTTCAATTCGTGGATTATGCCACCGTCAGAAAAGGTATCCAATACGATCAGGTCTACCTATATACCAACCTAAACGATCAATCACTTACCCAAAAAAGACACGTAGATAGCCTTCTGACAGTAGCCGGAGACGAAATAACATTCAGCCAAACAATTACCAGCGCGCAAATCCTGGCTGGAAACACAACACCGATCCAACTTGTAGCCGCTCCCGGCGCTAACGCAATGGTGCAAATTACTTCGCCCATTACATTCTACCTCGTGTTTGGAACCACCGCCTACGCAACAAACACAACCGCCGATATCATCTACAACGGAGGTAGCCAACTGTCCAGCGCCAATGCCATACTCGCTGCCGCTAACGATGTAATCGACATTGAACCAGTCAGCGTTCCGCAAACCACGGCTACCAACGTGCTAAACCGTGCCGTGGAATTTCAAGTCAATACCGGTGACCCTACGCTAGGAGACGGAGAACTAGTGATTAATTTTAGTTATAGAATTCAACAGTTTTAATATCATGGAACAAAAAACTTTTATATTAGCTTTGACCGCTCTGGTCGTCTGGCAAATGTTCAGAATAAGAAAAATACAAGGCATGGTGTTTAATAACGCTAAACTGCTTGCCGATATGGTGCAAGATATGCCACAATACCAGGAAGGTGGGTAAGCTGACGATATATATCGTTAGCCTGCTCGGTTTCTGTGTGTCCGCTAAACCCGTTGACGATGGTGGAAAATATTATACGAGCGATGAAATATATCTGGGAAGTATCCAAATGGATTGCGTTACTTATATTAGTGACTCTGTATATCGTAACTGTATGTGTAATATCTATGAAATTGACTTGGTGGATGACCAAGGGACTATAGTCAAAATCTATTATGATACGGTTTGCTATAAGGAAGGAGTTAAGTATCCTGGGAGGGTTTATTGAGTAGCTATTTAATTATAGTTACGTGCTTATTAACTTCATAAACATTTATAGTAGCTACTTCTTTGTTCACTATGCACTTAGCTAGAAAAAGAATCATACTGTCAAACGTGATAAAATCATGAGTAGTTACTGAATTTTTAGTATTTCTTACCTCTACTAAGTATTTTAAATTTGATGTAAATGTTTCCATCCTCAAACATACAACCATTCACCCACAATTCCAAACAAAAATGCTAATAAATATTACTCCAAAAGTACTTGAAAATGGGCTTCAAAAAAGGGGCTCTAAACGAGGGCTGAAAATGGGCCTC
>JANQJS010000043.1 GCA_028281535.1 Sedimentisphaerales bacterium
GCGCTGTCTCTTGATCACAAGTCATGGTCAAGAGACTTTGCCAATTGATACCCCTCAATAATATTTTGCAATTTGAACCACCCTTCCCATAAAGTCACCCATCCTGCTCGACCATTTCTTTTGCTATCTTGCCAACCGGCGAGCTTCGCTAAATGAATATAGGCCCAATATAAACTGGGTGGGCGTCGAGGTATTCGTTTTTGCTCTCGAACCTGCCAAAGTAATTTCCACTCCAATGGCTGAAACACCACTTCACAACTGGTCTTCTCAGCTAGCTCTCGCTGAACGCCAATGTAACGTAACTGCTGTATTCTGACCGCCACGAAAGCCAACACTGTGATCATGCGTTCCAAGTTTTCACGCGATTGCATACGAAGGTCTTCGACCTGAGTTCCCCCAGATTTCCATGATTTATGGTAATCTTCAATCAACCAGCGCTTTTCGTAGTACGTGATGATTTGTTCTGCCTGAGCTTTTGTTTTTACTGGTTCAGATGTCAGCAAATGCCACGTTAAACTTTTATCATTTTTTCCTGATCCTATGCAATTGACATAATAAAGCGGTATAGATTCACCACGCTTATTCACCGGTATTTTTATCGTGACTGGGGCAAACTTTATTTCACAAATCACTGTTCGTGCCTTTCGGCCTCCTTTTTGCGGCACATGGATTGTACGTTTTCCGGCGCAACGGAGTGCCTCACCAAAAGCAAAGAGTGTGTCTTCTCCTTCCTCGATACATCGACTGTGAGCACATCGGACAATAAATCGTTCATCATGCTGTTGTTTGTAGTCCAGGTACTCAATAATATCGGCTTCTCGATCACACACAGAGATCACATGCTTTATTTTTTCACCCAGCCGTGTGCCCATCTGCATCGACGCCGTTTGCCACTTAAAGCTTTCTTTTTGTTCGTAAGGAATTTTGAGGTGGTGATACTTCTTTCCAAAAGTATCAAGATCACGACTCCAGCACCGTTGCTCAATTAAACCAATAATGTCTGATTTCTTGGGGGAAAATAATAATACGGAGTGCACCTGAAAGCCTCTTGCCCGTTTCCCATTGGTTATATGGCCAAGTTCATCCCGAACACTCTTGTGAGAGAAGTTTAACGATGTGGTATCTTCCAAAGCCAGTAGAGTATCATCGTTTCTAACTTTTGCTGCCGTACTAAGAAACCCTGCTTCGGCAATATCCTCGCTGGAGATCGATGAATTGCGTATAAATCGGTACGCCGCTTCCATATCTGCTGGCGTGACAGATGATTTCACAAGGGATTTTCCGGCATTTTGGGCGAGTCCGCTGGCTAATTTTACCAATCTGACAGTTCTTCTTGGGTCTCCTAATTTTGCTTGACCAAAAACGTCTGTAGCCCAGCCATCAGAATTTGTGACTATCATGCCTGAATCCTACTTCATTGTTAAGAAAGCAATCCGATCAAAATTCATTTAATAAGTTCACAAATCCTCCGATTTATCAGAGAATTTGTGTAGAAGAGACAGCG